>JAFDYY010000062.1 GCA_018267195.1 Bacteroidota bacterium
AAACATTTAGCCAGGCAGGGTACGGTTTTTCGGGGAACCTAAAAGCACAGAGACCGCTGAAAGGTGGGGGCAGCAACAGCCGCGAATGGAATAATAATGGCAAACCCATTACCGTGCGTAAGATTGTTTCGGATATTGGTTTTTATAGTGGCCATTACAAATTGCACGACCTGACTCCCGGTTTTGGTTATCAGGGCGAACTCTATCGCGGATCAATGAAAGCACATGGCCGTATAAAGGGCGGAGGCAGTAATAGCGGAAGATTGATGAATAACGATGGGAAGCCCATCACCGTTCTTGTGTCCGGACCGGCAGAAGCCAAAGAAGTGGGCTATTCCGGGCGAATAAAATTGCCGTTCTTCAGAAAAAAATATGTGCACAACCCAAATGCTGTAAAGGAAGGACTGAAAAAAGTAAAACCATCTAAATACACAAAGGCAGTGGGCGAACTGCAGGTAAAGGTGAAACAACCGGAAGCTGGCAAAAATCCGCTTAGTGTTAAAGCCTCCATAAAAGGCCTTACCCCTTCCAGTCATTCCGTAAGAGCAGCCGAGTATGTGGGGAAGATGAAAATGATGTGGTCGTATAAAAGAAACCCCAGTGGCAATGAACACGCCCTTAAGTCAATTAAACCAACTCCTTTTTTTATGAAAGGAAACGATTATGCCGGCCGCCAGCACATGAAACGATATGTACACAACCCCAATAGCGACAAACATGCACTGGATGTGATAGCACCTTCGCGTGTGGTGGCTCGTATTCGCGATTACCAAGGAAATGTAAGAATGAACAAAGCACAGGGTACAAATCTTCATCCTGACTCTGAGTTTGCCCACGGGTTTAGAGATAATGTGAAACAAGATCGAACTTTTCTGATGAACATTAAGTTGATGTGGTCTAAGCTATTCCGTAAAAATGCTACCCAGCCTGCCGTAGTAAAAGAAAAGGTGCGCAGACCCCGGTACGACAAAAAGGAAAGAGAACTTTGGAAAGACCTATACGATTAACTATGATGTGGAACGAATTAACCAAGGCAGATCAACTGGAAACTATTCGGGAAGAATCGCAACACCAGCCGGTACTAGTGTTTAAACACAGCACACGTTGCTCCATCAGCCAAACCGTATTAAACCGGTTAGAACGAAATTGGAAGGCCAACGGCATAAAGCCATATTACCTTGATTTACTTTTGCATCGCGATGTTTCCAACCGGGTAGCCGAGTGTTTCAATGTAGAACATGAATCGCCCCAAGCTTTGCTGATTAGCCGGGGAAACCCGGTATGGGTGCGTTCTCATCTGGCCATTCGCTTCGATGAGTTAGAAGAAGTTGCTCAGGCTAAAAATCAAAATTAACAACTTGCTTCAGGGCTTCATTTAAGCTGAGCGCTACCGGGCAAGTTAATGCAGCGTTTTTCAGTTTTTGTTTTTGTACATCGGTAGCCACTAAATTTGGATGCGTAAAATGAACATGGATTTCAGCTATTTTTCTGGGTGCAGCAGTCATGATTTTCACAATGTTGGCCTTGAGTCCTTGTAAAGCTATCCCTTCACGTTGCGCTACTTGGCCCATAATGGTCATCATGCAACTACACAGCGCTGCACTCACTAAGTCAGTCGGGCTGAAAGCCTCACCCTTTCCTTGGTTATCGGTAGGGGCATCGGTCGTAATTTTTTGCCCTGATTTTAAATGGGTAGCCTGGGTGCGTAAATCGCCCTGGTACTCTATGGTGGCCATAACGGTGCTCATAATTAAAATGGTTTTAGTCTTTTTTTCGTTAAAGGTAAAGGACTTAAATTTCGCAAATATTTCTCCGTAAAAAATGAAAAGATTGATTGTGTTGGCTTTTTGGGGAATAAGTTTGGGAGCAATGGCCCAGGCGGCCGATAGTTATGATTATAACTCCGAATTTAACTGGGGTATTAACAAAAACTCGTATGGAGGGTTAATTGGTGGGGTAATGTTTAAAAAGGCAAAAAGGTTAAATGATAAAATTTTTGAAACCTACGGCCTTGAGTTGATGAACGTAAAGAATCCACACGAAACAAGGATTCAATCGATAGCTGGAAATTTTTTCATTTGGGGTAAATCAAATTACCTGTATGCCATCCGGTTGCAATATGGAAGAGATCGTATTTTATTTAAAAAAGGCCCCCAACAAGGAGTTGAAGTAAAGGCTGTTTTTGCAGCCGGCCCCACCATTGGGGTAGTTACCCCATACTATGTGCAAGTGAGCAACGACCCCAATTCGTATTATACCTACAACGTTCCCTACTCAGGCCAGCAATACACCGAAATTCAAGGTACGGGCAATTTGTTTGAAGGAATAGGCCAGTCGAAAATACAGATGGGCGGTAACCTGAAAATAGCACTGAATTTTGAGTTGGGCGTTGTAAAGAGCCAGGTAACAGGATTTGAGGCCGGTTTTTTATTAGATGCCTACTTTAAGAAAGTGAAACTAATGGATTTTGGTGCCGGCAACCCCCCGGTAGAAAATTACGCCATTTACCCTACGGTTTTTATCACCATATTTTATGGTAGCCGAAAATAAGTTTTAAAGCAGCAAACTTATACAGTAGCCAGGGAACCCGGTAAAAAACAGACATAAGCATCATTGTAACCAAGAAGAATTTATGAAGAAAGAATTTTTTGCAATCACCTTTATTGTTGGAGTGCTACTGTTGGCCGGTTGCAGCACAAAGCCTGCACGACTTCCTTTTTTTGGCGAGCGTACCTTTAACGGGAAAGACACCCTGTATCACACCATTGCCCCGTTTCAGTTTATAGATCAAGATAGTGTGGCAATAACCAATGCCACATTTAAAGATAAAATCTATGTGGCCGATTTCTTCTTTACTTCATGCCGCACCATTTGCCCGATCATGAAAACACAGATGCTGCGGGTGTACGAAGCCACTCAAAATATGCCCGATGTGTTGATTCTTTCACATACTATAGACCCTGAATATGATACAGTAGCCTTGCTTCATGATTATGCCAATCGGCTGGATGTAAAATCTTCCCGGTGGCATTTTGTAACGGGTGCCAAAGACTCTATTTTTAAAATTGCCCAGACAAGCTACTTTGCTACGGCCATGGAAGACAAAACCGAACCCGATGGATTTATCCATAGTGGAGCTTTTTTATTAATTGATAAAAAAGGAAGGCTCCGCGGAAAATATGATGGTGCCCGTGAGGAAGACGTAAACCGGTTGATTGGGGACATTAAAATTTTAAGACAAGAATGAATTGGCAACTGGCTCGCCCATGGCGGGTTGTTTTTGGAATAGGAATGGCCACATTAGTGATGTGCTTTTTTTCCTGCTCTTCGCATGACACCAAATTTCAACAATACTTTTCGCAAGGTCAGTCGCTTTACGAAAAACACTGCAGCAATTGTCATCAAAAAAACGGAGAGGGATTAAAGCGTTTATATCCGCCACTGGCCAACAGCGATTTTTTTAAAAAAAATCTCCCGACTTCCATTTGTATTATGAAATACGGAATAGCAGGCGAAATGAAAGTAAATGGAGTTAACTTTAATAAACCCATGCCCGGAGTTCCCTCGCTTACCGAACTGGAACTGGCAGAGATTGCTACATACATAGCCAACTCATGGGGCGCGGAAGAGGGTCGAACTACAATCGAACAAGTTACCGAGGCACTGAAAAGTTGCAAAACCCAATGATCTTCTAAATCAAATTTTTATTTATTGCCGCTTTTAGTTTAGTTTAACGGTTGGTTTATGCAACTGAAACGCCCTAATTACCGCAGGGTACTTATCTCCTCCCTGATCTTTACTCTTATTTATGGAGGCCTGCTTGCCTTGCTCTTGCGGGTAGAAGAAGGTCTGCCCGACAGTAAAATAAATACTACTCAGGATGCCATGTGGTATTTGGTAGAAACCCTTACCACGGTAGGCTATGGCGATGCCTTGCCCGTAACCTATTGGGGGCGTATGATTGGTTTTGTATTCCTACTTTCAAGTTTAGGCGTATATGGTTTTATTATTGGACAGATAGCAAATTTTATGAGTACACTTAGAGAAGAGAAGGCATTGGGCCTGAATGGCACCAGCTTCAAAAATCATGTGGTGATCATTGGTTGGAATGAATTCGGCCAATCGGTAATCAGTCATTTAATAGGAGCCGGACGCCAAGTAGCCGTTATTACCAAAGACCGAGGTCATATTGATATCATTCGGGAGTATTACCCGCAGGATAAAGTTTTTACTTTGTATTCTGATTATAATAATTTCGACCAACTTGAAAAAGCGAATATCCAACAGGCATCTATTGTTTTTGTGAATTTGAACGATGACACCGAAAAACTGGTGTACATCATCAATATCAAAAAACATTTTGCTAATCTTAACTATGTGGTTACGCTCGACAACGGCAACCTGAAGAGCACCTTTGAACATGCCGGGGTAACTTACACCATTTCTAAAAATGAAATTTCATCTAAGCTTTTGGCCAGCTATATCTACGAACCCGATGTAGCCTATTTCAGCGAAGAACTGATGGCCTTTGCCCATCAGGAAGATGAGTATGACATGAAACAGTTTTCGGTAAAACCGGATAACGTCTTTATTAATACCCCTTACGACAAGGCCTTTTTTGAATTGAAAAAAGATTACAACGTGGTACTTATCGGGCTGGTAAAAAAGATAAACGGCCAACGAAAGTTGCTGAAAAATCCCGAAGGCAATATAAAAATTGAAGCGGGAGATTATTTAGTAATGCTTATGGATGGAAAAGGCAGAGACAAACTGGCCAAACTCTTTAAACTTGAAGAGGGGATATAAGATTTGAGGATTCTTTTAGGAAATGATTTATCGGATCATTCGCAGGAGTGTACTCAATTTAGATTTCAGCATCCTCCGATCCACAATAAAATCCAAAAAGCCGTGTTCTAAAACAAACTCAGAACTTTGAAACCCTTTGGGTAAATCTTTACCTATCGTTTCCCGTATTACACGCGGGCCGGCAAACCCTATTAGGGCATTGGGTTCGGCAATATTAAAATCGCCCAGCATAGCGTACGAAGCTGTTACCCCGCCAGTAGTAGGGTCGGTTAATAATGAGAGATAAGGGATTTTAGCCTCATCTAATAAGGCAATGCGTGCTGAAGTTTTGGCCATTTGCATTAACGACAGACCGGCCTCCATCATACGGGCACCTCCTGAGCGGGAAATCATTAAGAACGGTGCGTTGGTTTTTAGCGAATGATCCATGGCCCGTGCAATTTTTTCACCCACCACGGAGCCCATAGAGCCGCCAATGAAAGTAAAGTCCATGCAGGCAATAACAATATCCTGCCCTTCCATTTTGCCATAGGCTGTGCGCACGGCATCTTTTAACTGCGATTTAGCCTGCGATTCTTTTATCCGCTTTGGGTAGGGTTTAGTGTCAATAAATTTTAGCGGATCGCCCGACTCCATCGCGGCATCCAGTTCGGTAAATTCATTGTTATCAAAAAGAATTTCGAAGTATTCTTTTGATCCGATCTTTACGTGGTACTCTTCTTCCGGAACAACGTAGGCATTGTTCTTTAGCTCACGTGTATGAATAATTTTTCCGGCCGGAGATTTAAACCATAACCCATCCGGCACTTCGCGTTTGGCTTCAGTTGGGGTTAATATTCCTTTGTCGGTCCGTTTAAACCAAGGCATATTTTTAGTTTATCAATGAATCAATTTCAAATTAATGCTTAGGCCACATCAATGGCCTTATCCAAATAAACATCTTGTATGGTGTTCAATATTTCTACCCCTTCTTTCATGGGGCGCTGAAATGCTTTTCTTCCGGAGATAAGCCCCATACCACCGGCCCGCTTGTTGATAACAGCCGTGCGCACGGCATCGGCCATGTCACTGGCTCCTTTGCTGTCGCCACCGGAGTTAATCAACCCGGCACGCCCCATATAACAATTGGCTACCTGGTAGCGGCAAAGATCAATAGGATGGTTCGTAGTCAGTTCGGTGTAAATGCGTTCGTCCAGTTTTCCGTAGCTGCTTCCTCCGGTATTTAATGCCTTGTAGCCGCCATTGTTTTCAGCTAATTTTTGTTTGATAATATCGGCCTGAATAGTAACCCCTAAATGATTAGCCTGGCCGGTTAAGTCGGCTGATACATGATAGTCTATGCCGTCCTTTTTAAATGCGTTGTTACGTGTGTAGCACCAAAGAATAGTGGCCATACCTAAGGCATGGGCCTCTTCAAAAGCTTTGGCTACTTCCTGTATTTGACGGGTAGAATTATCTGATCCGAAATAGATGGTAGCTCCGATGGCCACCGAGCCTAAGTTCCAGGCATCGCGTACTGACCCAAACATGATTTGGTCGGCTTTGTTGGGGTAGGTAAGTAATTCGTTGTGGTTTACTTTTACGATGAAAGGAATTTTGTGGGCATACTTGCGCGACATTAAGGCCAGGCCACCAAATGTAGTGGCTACCGCATTGCACCCGCCTTCAATAGCCAATTTAATAATGTTCTCCGGATCAAAATAAATTGGATTCTTCGCAAAGGAAGCACCTGCACTGTGTTCTATACCCTGATCAATGGGGAGGATGGAAAGGAAGCCGGTATTGGCCAGCCGGCCGGTTCCAAACAAAGTTTGTATGCTTCTCAGGGTTTGTGTATTGCGGTTAGAAACAGAAAAAATCTGATCCACAAAATCCGGACTGGGCAAATGAAGTTGGTCTTTAGAAATCGTTTTGCTGCGGTGTGTTAGCAGGGATTCGGCATCTTTGCCGAGCAGTTCGGTAATTTTGTTACTGGCCATAGTGTTTATTGCTGTTCTTTAAAAAAGGTTAACAAAGATAATGGTTAGCAAGGTACTGCCCAAAGACGGGGTACCTGCGCTAAAAATGAAAAACCCATTTCGAGTTTGAAATGGGTATGTTTTGGTTTCTTTCGAATCAGGCTGCACTGGTTGTGGCCGTAAGTTTTTCTTTAATCCTGGCGCTCTTACCTTGGCGGCCACGCAGATAGTATAGTTTGGCTCTGCGTACCTTACCGGATTTAACAACTTCTATTTTATCAATGCTGGGGCTTAAAATAGGAAATACTCTTTCTACCCCTATTCCATTGGAAACTTTTCTTACTGAGAAGCTCTCTCCGTTGGTTCCTTTGCCGCGGTGGTAGATAACCGTGCCCTGAAACTGTTGAATGCGTTCTTTATTGCCTTCGCTGATTTTTACGTGCACGTTAATGGTGTCACCGGGGTTAAAACTGGTGATGGAGGCCCGTTTGGAGGCCAGTTCCTGTTCTGCTATTTTCATTAAATCAGCCATAAAACTCGTTTTTTAAAATGGACTGCAAATGTATTGGAAGAATCTTAAAAAACGAAGAGGTACTCTAATTTTTTGAGACCCGATATTGATAGAATATTGTTTTTTAGAGCAATTTAGGCCTTCTAGCCTCGGTTCGCTTGACCGATTCTTGATGACGCCACTCATTTATTTTTGCCTCATGCCCCGAAAGTAGCACATCGGGCACTTTCCAGCCGTTATATTCGGCCGGCCTTGTGTAAACCGGAGGGGCTACTAACCCATCTTGAAAGGAATCGGAAAGAGCCGAAGATTCGTCATTCAATACTCCGGGCAGGAGCCGGATCATGGCATCGCTTAAAACAGCTGCGGCCAGTTCGCCTCCGGATAAGACATAATCGCCAATACTTACTTCCCGTGTAATTAAATGTTCGCGCACGCGCTCGTCCACCCCTTTGTAGTGGCCGCACAGCAGGATAAGATTTTTTTTCAAACTCAGTTGATTAGCCAGTGCTTGTGTTAACAATTCCCCATCGGGGCTCATATAGATCACTTCATCGTAGGGGCGCTCATTTTTTAAAAATGAAATACACCGATGGATGGGCTCTATGGTCATTACCATCCCGGCCCCCCCGCCAAAGGCATAATCATCGGTGGACTTGTGTTTATCGAGCGAGTAAGCCCGCAGGTTGTGCACGACTACTTCCACTATTTTTTTGTCTTGCGCTCTTTTTAAAATCGAGTCAGAAAAAGGACTTTCCAAAAGCTGGGGCAAGCAGGTGATGATGTCTATTCGCATCTTGCGAAAAAAGGGTTAATGATTAAAGGCAGATGGCGCACCGTATCAAGTAAACGAAATCCACTTACAATAACCATTAACCCGTTAAACTATTTTTTATCTACCAAGATCCGATTATCGCGGTTGGCCAGTTCCCAGGCTGTATAAAAAACAACTTTGCCACGCTTAGCGAGCAAATCAAAATCAATTTTGCTCACTTCATCGCTGGGCTTGTGGTAGTCTTCATGGATGCCATCAAAATAAAATACGATCGGCACATTGTTTTTGGCAAAATTCCAGTGGTCGCTGCGCTTGTATAAGTTGGAAGGATGTTTTTCATCGTTGTAGGTATAGTCGAAATCAAGGTTTGTATAGGTTTTATTGTTGCGCTCGTTGATTTCGTGCAGTTCACTCGATAATTTATCTGAGCCGATTACGTACACATAATCGGGTTTGCCGGCATGCTCAGGATCTCTTCTGCCCACCATGTCTATGTTCAGGTCGGCTACGGTATTGGCTAACGGATAAATTGGGTGCTCTACATAGTATTGTGAACCAAACAGCCCCTCTTCTTCGCCTGTTACGGTCATGAACAAAATACTTCTGCGTGGCCCATGCCCGTCTTTTTTGGCTTGAGCAAAAACCTTGGCCAGTTGGAGTATGCTTACGGTGCCAGATCCGTCATCGTCTGCACCATTGTTTACTTTATCATCGCCTTGGTGTTGTAAACCGATATGGTCGAAATGAGCAGAGAGTACAATTACTTCATCTTTTTTATCAGTTCCTTCTAAGAAGCCCACTATGTTTTCTGATTTGATGGTTTTGGTTTCTACGGCCACCTGATAAACCATGCGGCCGGGTTTGATTTTGGCCAGCGGTTTTTTGGTGGCGGGTTCTTTCGCTGCTTTTTCTAATTTTTCAAAAGGGGTATTAACTATTTTAGAAGCCACTTCCTGGTTGATTAAAAACATGCCTTTATTGGCGGTGTTGGGGTCGGGCTTATTAAGCGTTAAAGAACCTTCGCCAAAATAAGATTTTAGCTGAGCGGCAAAAGCAGTATACTCTTCCGGCTTGCCTGCACCTACGGCCAAGATCATCCGTGCCCCTTTTTCGCGCAAAGTGGCGCTTGTTTTTCGCAAGGAACCAAAGACACTAAAATTAAGACCATCGAGCAGAACGATAACGGCTTTGTCTTTTACATTAAGGTAAGCCAGATCGGCATCTGCGGCTTTGCCCACAAACACAGCTTCTACTGAAATTTCCCCTCCGGTGGGCGCTTGGCCCATATAAACTACTTCGTTGAAGTTGGCATATTTAGTCGTGCCCGATTTAATGTAGGCATCGGATGTGCGCGAAGAATATAATTCTACCGGCATATAGTACGAACCGTTAGCCGGAGTTACTAACCCTACCGTTTCAAAATGGTTGGCAATAAAAGCAGCTGCCATCTTTTGGCCGCGCGAGCCGGTGTACCTTCCTTCGAGGGCATCGGAGGCAATAATGGTAAGGTTTTCTTTAAGGTCGGCCGGGGTAATCATTTCGGCATAACGTGTGGCTACAGGCTCTTGCGCAAAAGCCGAAGATGAAATGAGTAGAAATAGAAATAGTATTTTTTTCATAAATGAATGTTAAAAATGAATGAGCGCCAAAGGTAAAAATTTTAGGCAACCTCCCGATGAATTAACGCGAGCAACTTTAATTGGTTAGAAGCCCGTACCAGATTTTGTTCGGGGTAGGTAATGTGGTAATAGGTATTGCCCCGTAAATAATCAGCCAGAAAACGCAATGCCATAATGTAGGTCATCATTTTGCCGGCAAACGGAATGGATTTTTTTTCTTCCGTAGTAAGAACCGAATTCATTTCCGACAGGTACCCGCCCAACAACGCATCGTAAATTTCTTTTCGGAACATAATCTTATCAAGTTTTTTTTCTTCTTCACTAACCGGGCTTACAAACGTGCGCACCATATCGCCCAGGTCGTAAATAAAATAGCCGGGCATAAGGGTATCTAAGTCAATAGCACATACGGCTTTTCGAGAAAGCGAATTGAATAAAATATTATTGATCTTAGTATCGTTGTGGGTAACGCGCAAGCGCAGCGAGCCACCCCGGATTAAGTGTTGGTATTCGGTAACTAAAAAATGAAAGGATTGGGCTTGCTCAATTTCGTGCCGGGCGGTTTGCGCCCTTTCTCTGCTGGCCTTTTGCAGGGCTTCCTCAAACTGCTCATATCGCCAGGTTAAATCATGGAAGCGCGGCAGCGTAGGCTGAAACTGCGCTACATCTATGCCGTTTAAATTTCGGGCGAGTGCTCCAAAGCCTTTTGCCGCTTCATAGGCATCGGTTACCGAGGCCACTTCGTTCATGGTAAAAGTGTTTTCAATCATTTCGTACAAGCGCCACGGAAAACCTTCAGCATCAAAATACAGATCCTGGCCGGCCCTATCTGGCAAGGTTTTGGGAAACCGAAACTCAGGATGGTTTTCGCTTAAATAGTTAAAGGCCATCCGGTGGTTTCGGGCGATGACCTCCGGCTGTTTGAAAACCTGAATATTAACACGCTGCAAAACAAAATTTTTTGACCCCGATACGCTAAATGTTTTATGAATGTGGCCTGAACCCAGTGGGGTAATTTTAAATTCACCAGCCATAAAATGCCGGATTACTTCGTCCGGGGCAATCATTACCAGAGTTTGTTGGGATACATACCTTGTTTTACCAAGGCGTTGATTTTGGCCGAAACAATTTCCTTGTCTTCTTTGTAGGTTACGCCAAACCAAATATTTCCTCCGGATAAAATTTTTACCTGCCCCTGACCTGTTTTTATCATCTCGTTGACCACCAGCGGAATAAAAAATTCTGATTTTATGTTCTGATAATTGGCTTGTAAAAAAGCAGAAAAATATTTTTCAGTAAGCGATAAAATGCTTGGATGAAATCCCCAAAAATTCATGGAGGTGGGAGTTTCTGGAGCCAGCACCCGGTCGCCTTCTTTTTCTTTGGATATAATTTTTCCGTTTTCGCGCACAATGGTAGTTCTTTCGACCACGCTTTTTAAGAAACCTTGTTCATCGCGTTCGCCACAGCCACGCGAAACGCTGCCATGGTCGGAGAGTACGTTTTTCAAGGTATAGCCCACCATGGCATGGGCCGAATTTTCATGTTTAAAAAAATCGGCCGTGGCGGCAAAAGCATCAAGTCCATAAAAATCGTCTGCATTAATGACGGCAAAAGGCTCATCTATTACATCTTTAGCGCAAAGCATGGCGTGGCTGGTGCCCCATGGCTTGGTGCGCTCGGGGTTTTGAAACGCGGCCGGCACGTACGAATCTAATTCCTGGTTAACAAATACCACATCTACCTTGCCCTGAAGCCGGGGTAGGAAAATTTCTTCTACTGTATCGCGTATTTCCTGGCGTACGATAAACACCACCTTATTAAAACCCGCCCGGATGGCATCGTATAGTGAGTAATCCATAATCGTTTCGCCTGAAGGACCAAAGCCATCTATCTGTTTGATGCCTCCGTAGCGGCTACCGATACCGGCCGCCAGCACTAATAATGTAAGTCTTCTACCCGCAGCCATTGTAGTTTGAATTTTTTGAATTAAATCGAACGAATTTCATTACCAAAAATAGAATATTAATCGCTCATAAACTTAACAAAATGTCCACTGCCAAAAATTATGTTGTCTCCATTACTATCATCGGAGTATTGTTTTTCATTTTCGGGTTTATTACCTGGCTCAATGGCACGTTAATCCCCTTTCTCAAGCTTTCGTGCGATCTGAAATCCGATTCGCAGGCCTTGCTGGTAACATTTGCTTTTTATATGGCGTATTTTTTTCTGGCTATTCCCTCGTCATTTATTTTAGCAAAAACCGGGTATAAAAAAGGCATGTCGCTCGGACTGATGATTATGGCCATCGGAGCTTTCTTATTTATCCCCGCAGCCCGCGACCGCAACTTCGGTTTGTTTTTAACCGGATTGTTTATTCAGGGAATGGGCTTGGCGTTGCTCCAAACGGCTTCTAATCCCTATATCGCAGTAATCGGCCCGATTGAATCGGCTGCCAAGCGCATAAGTATTATGGGTATTTGTAATAAGGTAGCCGGGGCCCTAAGCCCGTTAATATTGGGTGCTGTAGTGCTGAAAGGGGCGGCAGAAATTGAAAACCAGATAGCCGGCACCACCGATGCGGCTCAACGTATTTTATTGCTTCAAGATCTTTCGCACCGGGTTATTATTCCTTACTTAATTATGGGGCTGGTGCTGTTGGTTTTGGCTTTACTGATTTGGATTTCGCCCTTGCCCGAAATTGAAACCTCAGCCTCGGAAGAGGGAGGCTCCCAGTCAACCCCCAAAACCAGTATCTTTCAATTTCCACACTTGTTGCTGGGGGTACTTTGCTTGTTTTTGTATGTGGGCGTAGAGGTAATGGCGGGCGATGTTATTGGCACGTATGGAAAATCGTTGGGGATGGCACTGGATCAGACCAAAAATTTTACTTCGTACACTCTGTGGTCTATGGTGTTGGGATATATAATCGGTATCGTTACCATACCTAAATACATGAAGCAGCACACGGCACTTAAATTTTCTGCTTTCGTGGGTATTGCATTTGCTGTGCTGGCTTTTGCTACCCACGGGTACACCAGTATTTTGTTCATTGCTCTGCTGGGGTTGGCCAATTCGTTGATGTGGCCTGCCATTTTCCCCATGGCCATAGATGGACTGGGTAAGTTTACCAAAATAGGTTCGGCCATGCTGGTAATGGGTATTGCAGGCGGGGCCATTTTGCCGCAAGTATATGGGCTGCTGGCCAAATCGGTACCTACCCAAACCGCCTTTTTGTTGTGCACGTTGCCTTGCTATCTGTATATTTTATATTATGCTACCAAAGGATACAAAGCCGGGAAAAAAATTTCGGTTTAGCTACATCATATGAAGCCTGTCTTTTTTGTTGCATTCATCGGACTGACAACTCTCCGGGCTGAAGCCCAGGAATTTTATCAGGCGAAAGACTTAACAGCCGAAAATCTTTTTACGGTTAATTGCGAAGGCCCTGCTTATGACAAGCATGGCAATCTATTTGTAGTGAACTATCAAAGCGATGGAACAATAGGATTAGTTCACCCCGATGGCAAAGTTGAGTTGTACATCACGTTGCCAGAAGGCAGCATTGCCAATGCCATACAGTTTGATAAAAAAGAAAATATGTTGCTGGCCGATTTCAAAGGCCACAACATTTTAAAAGTGGATAGCAAAACAAAAACCGTTTCGGTCTATTCCCACAGCGATCAGTTCAATCAACCGAACGATATCTGCATCAATAAAAAAGGACAACTGTTTGCCAGTGATCCGAACTGGAAAACCAACACTGGAAAAATTTGGCGAATAGATTCCGATGGAAAAGCCATTCTCTTGACCGACAAGATGGGCACTGCCAATGGCATTGAGCTAAGCCCCGATGAAAAAATTCTTTATGTAAACGAAAGCGTGCAACGAGTAATTTGGGCCTTTGATGTGGATGATGCCGGCAACCTGCATAACCAACGAAAATTTTTTGAGTTCTCTGATTTTGGCCTCGATGGCATGAAGTGCGATAGCAAAGGAAATTTATATGTTACCCGCTACGACAAAGGAGTGATTGCCATTTTTTCCCCACAAGGCAAATTGCTGCGCGAGGTGCAAATGAAAGGTAAAAAAACCAGCAACATCACTTTTGGCGGAAAAGATGGAAAGACGTGTTATGTTACATTGCAAGACCGCAAGGGCGTGGAGATATTTCGTTCGGAGATTTCAGGAAAGCAATTTGGTTTTTAAGGTCAATTGAAAACCTGTACTTTTGAAGTCTCTTATTTTTTTAAATGAAAATCTCTTACCGCTGGCTTCAACAATACATTGACATGGCCGAGTCCCCTGAAGAAATCGGGCAGGTACTCACGTCCACTGGCTTAGAAGTAGAAAGCATCGAACCGATTGAAACCATTAAAGGGGGGCTAAAAGGCTTGGTAATTGGGGAAGTGATAACCTGTGCCAAACATCCCAATGCCGATAAACTCTCTCTTACTACTGTAAACGTAGGAACAGAAACCCTTTCGCAGATTGTGTGCGGAGCACCCAACGTAGCCGTTGGCCAGAAAGTAGTAGTGGCTTTGCCCGGCACTACAGTGCACCCAATAAAAGGAGAACCCTTTACGATTAAGCAGACCAAGATACGCGGGGAGGCCAGCGAGGGTATGATCTGTGCCGAAGATGAAATCGGACTGGGCGAAAGCCATGCCGGAATAATGGTACTGAACCCATCTGCAAAAAATGGAACTTTGGCTGCCGACTATTTTAATGTAACATCGGATTTTGTTTTTGAGATCGGATTAACCCCTAACCGGGCCGATGCCGCCTCGCACATCGGAGTAGCCCGCGATATAAAAGCTGTAAAAAACAGAAAAATAAAATTCCCTTCAGTAGAAAATTTTAAGATCGCTAATACAAAATTAACGATCCCCGTTTGGGTGGAAGACACTAAAATGTGCCCACGTTTTTCAGGAGTCGCCATTTCAAATATAACCGTAAAAGAATCGCCTGATTGGCTGAAAAACAGACTGAAGGCCATCGGCCTTGCACCGATAAATAATATAGTTGACATCACCAATTTTGTATGCCATGAAGTAGGGCAACCTCTTCACGCTTATGATGCCGGGAAAATAGCCGGGAAGAAAATTATAGTGAAGACACTACCGGCCGAAACCAAATTTAAAACACTTGACGGCAAAGAACGTACTTTGGCCGATACGGATCTGATGGTATGCGATGGCGAAGGCCGGCCCCTGTGTATGGCCGGTGTTTTTGGAGGCATCGACTCAGGCATCACTGAAAAAACCACCGATATTTTTTTAGAAGGAGCCTATTGGGCACCGGACGGCATACGCAAAACAGCCCTACGCCATGCACTGAAAACGGATGCTTCGTTTCGGTTTGAGCGGGGCACCGATGTAAACCAAACTGTTTATGCAGTGAAGCGTGCGGCTATGCTGATCGTAGAAATAGCAGGAGGAGAAATTTCTTCTGAGGTGGTTGATGTTTACCCTACGAAGATCGAAAACCAAACCATCCTCGTTAAATTTAAAAATGTAGATCGGTTGATCGGAAAAAAAATCAAACACGAAGAAATATATTCTATTTTAGAAAGACTGGAGATAGCGGTTTCTCATAAAACAGAGGAAGGATTTACCGCTTCTGTGCCTCCTTACCGGGTAGATGTTGTTCAGGAAGCCGATGTAGTAGAAGAAATCTTGCGCATTTACGGATTAAATAACATCGAACTATCAACCCGGGTAGGAGCAGATTATCTGGCTCCTTTTCCCGAAAAAGACCTGACCAAGTTTAAAAAATCGGTAGGTGCAATGTTGGCGGCCAATGGATTTTACGAAATCCTCACGAACTCACTTACCCACATGGTCTATCGAGACCGGATTAAAACCACCGGTGAGGCCGTAGAGATAGTAAACAAACTCAGCGAAGAACAAGGGATTTTAAGACAAACCATGCTGTTTAGCGGCTTGGAAGTTTGCGCGTACAATATCAACCGCAAACAAAAAGTTTTAAAACTGTTTGAGTTTGGCAAAATCTATGGAAAAACCACGGGCCAGGAAGGGTTAAAAAATTATTTTGAAGAAGATCGCCTTTCCATTTGGCTCACGGGTCAGTACGAAACAGAAAACTGGCAGAACAAAACACGGGAAGTTCATTTTCACGATCTGGCACAGACCGTAACAAGCGTGTTGTCACTGGCCACAATAGGGCGCACAAAAGAAGAACCTATTGCCGATGATGTTTTTGAGTATGGAATAAAAATTCTAATAGGGAAGACCGAAATCGGCCGATTAGGGAAAATAAGAAAAGCACACCTGAAACAAGCGGGCATTAAACAAGATGTATTTTTTGCCGACCTGCCCACCGATTTGCTTTTCAGAGCCGCAAACCCTAAGTTCGTTGTGCAGGAAGTTCCTAAGTTCCCCGAGGTGCGCAGAGACTTATCGTTGGTGCTTGATAATCGGGTGAAGTTTGCTGAAATTGAAACGTTAGCCAGAGCTACCGAGCAACGTCTGATTAAAGAAATAATCGTGTTTGATGTGTACGAAGGAGATAAAATTCAG
>JAFDYY010000063.1 GCA_018267195.1 Bacteroidota bacterium
TAAAAAACTTCCATCCTGCTGATGAAACGTTTCAACATATTATTTTAAGTAAAGCGGAAAAACAATGAAAAGATTATTATTCTCTTTTTTCTTTATTATGGCTTTTTCTTCAAAATCCCAAGAAATAGTTCGTTATCAAGGTAAAGCCGAACCTGTTGAGTTCTCCGTATCACCAAATCAGTATTTCGTCACATTTAAAAAGGAAAACAAAGACGCTATTCAACATAATGCCTTAAAATTTACAAAGCTATCAGAAACAACAGCGGTAGTTACAATGACAAAAGACGTTCGTGATTTTGTAAGACGTAAAGCATCGGTTGCACAACGCTTTAATGACCAAGTTGAACGCATTGAACCAGTGTTGATTTATAAATGGGAAGTGCCAGAAGAGGAAAAATGGCTGAAAGGAAGTTCAACCTATCTTTTAAAAAATTTATTTGTATGAAATACATATTATTGTTTTTTGTAGTGGCATTAATTTGTTTGATGCCAGGTTGCTCTCATCACGATTTGTTACCTGACCCTAGTAAGGTTCAAAACATAACTCTCTATGACAAATCGGTAAGTACGATTAAACATTACATAGCAGGCAAATGGAAATTGAATTATAGAACTGGTGGATTATCAGGTCATGACCGAACCGATTATGACAGCACTTATTTTGAATTTCAGTTTCAAACTAGGGATATTTTCATCAGGATAGATACGGGGAAAGTGACGATAAATACACCTATCACTTGGGACAATTCATATCCCTCTGCAAACGGTTCTCCCAATGTTGTAATGACTTGGCCACTTAATCCAATCCAACTTGATTTTTATGCCAGTGCGATAAAAGACTGGGATTTGATACTGACTGAACCTTGTTCTGATTGCTATTCATATTATTTGTCTCGTATTAAACAATAAACCTAAACTCCACATTATGAGGCATTTTATTCTAACTAAAATCTTCCCTGCATTTGTCATGATATTAATACAAGTATCTTTGAATGCTCAAAGTGATACTTTGGAAGTTCAAAAAGACAAAAATTCTAAAATTATTTTTGTTCGCTTTCGAAATAGTGGTAGCCATCGTGCCCTTTCAAATTCTACAACTTTGTTGAAGCAGTTATTAAAGACCCAACAGGACGATAGCTTTAAGGTATTGAAAACAGAAAAAGATGAGCTTGGTTTTACTCATCAATTGATGCAACATTATTTCAAAGGACTAAAAGTTGAGGGATCAGAATATTTAGTTCATTCTAAAAGCGATAACATTGAAACCATAAACGGTTCATTTGCACAAATTAAAGCCAATAACACTTCGCCACAAATTGATTCCATTCAAGCACTCTCCAATTCATTAAAAGTAATTAATGCCAATAAATATTCTTGGCAAACTTCAAAGGATTTGTATTACCCTAAAGTGGAACTTTTATTTGCTAGTAAAGATGATAACATTAACTATGTGTTGTGCTGGAAGTTTGCCATTTCAGCCATTGACCCTATCCTATCTGAGAATGTTTATGTGGATGCTCAAACAGGTAAGGTTATCAAAAGAATATCGCTTATTTGTAACGTAAATTCCGCAGGCACAGCAGCAACGAGGTACAGTGGAACACAAGCCATTACCACTGATTCATATAATGGTGCTTTTCGGCTAAGAGAAGTGTTGAACAACGTCAATATTAATACGTTTAATTTTCAACATTCAAACGATTATACCAATACATCCACAGCCATTGACTTTACAGACAATGATAATAATTGGACAGCAGCAGAGTACAATGATGCAAACAGGGATAACGCTGCGCTTGATGCCCATTGGGCTTCAGAGCAGATATTAAATTATTGGCGAATAGTTCGAAACAGAAACAGTCTTAACAACAATGGGTTAGCGTTAAATAATTATGTTCATTTTTATTCAAATTATGATAATGCTTTTTGGAGTCCAAGCAATACATCAATGTTTTATGGAGATGGCGGCACAAAATTTAATGCTGTTGTTGCTTTGGATGTATGCGCTCATGAAACAGGCCATGGTGTATGCCAATTTACTGCAAACTTAGGAAATGGAAGTAGGGAAGCGCTGGCATTAAATGAAGGATTGAGTGATATATGGGGAGCCGTGATTGAGCATTGGGCTGCACCCAATAAACAAACGTGGGAAATTGGAGAAGATATAATGCTTAATGGTGTGCCTTGCTTGAGGTCACTGTCAAATCCAAAAACCGGAGGTGATGGGAATCCTATTATCACAGGTGGTACAGGAGGTTATCCTAATACTTATCAAGGTCAATTTTGGGATGCTAATGGAGAACCTCATACCAACTCAACAGTCATCAGCCATTGGTTTTACCTCCTTTCAGTTGGCGGTTGCGGGCATATAGATGATAATGCCAATAAGGGAGCGTACACCGTATATGGCATAACAATGGACAAAGCTGCAAGTATAGTTTATAGGGCGGAGTCAAATTATCTAACATCTTCTGCAAACTATGCAGCAGCACGTACAGCCATGATTAGTGCGGCTACAGATTTGTACGGAGCAACTTCAAATGAAGTAGCCCAAGTTACCAACGCTTGGTACGCAGCAGGTGTTGGGGCGGCATATACAGGAAGTGCTTCACCTATTGTTAGCTCATCTAACCCGATATGTTCCACCAGTAATCTTTCCATCCCCAATTTGCCCGCAGGCGCAACTGTAACTTCATGGACTTCAAGCAACCCCAGTGGGTTGTCAATCAATTCAAACACTGGCGTTGCTACTGTACAAAACAATTTTAATGGTCAAGTATATATTTCTGCCTTGGTCAATGGCAGTTGTGGAACTGTGAACGTACAACCTGCAACTGTTTGGGTAGGCAATCCGATTTTCAATGCTATTTCCATTGATGGCACCGTGAGTCCTTATCCGCTATGCGGGTATGGAAATATTTCTTTCTCCGCCAATACCGATCACATTATAGTTACAAATGCCAGCGCCAATGCAAGTGGGCAGCCGGCTCCGGTAGCCTATGCTCTGACGGGTACGCCCGGGGCGGTTTCGGGTAGCACGCTTTCATCCACCTCGTACGATTTCCGAGCCAAATCCAGCAATACAAATTTTAACATTACCATTTCCGCCTCCAACAGTTGTGGTACAACGCAGCAATGTTTGTATTTTTCAAACGGAGCGGGGCCCATGGTTATCACATACCCCAACCCGGCTTCACAAATGCTCACCGTGCAAATTACAGGCGATAGCTCGATCTATACCCCAATGTCCGATGAACCTTACCAGCTAAATCTGATTAATGATTTTTCGCAAAGCGTTTACTCAATCCGGTCATCGGACTGTCTGGTTCACATCCCGCTGGACGGAATCCCTCCGGGTATTTATTATTTAAACTTGTTTTATCAAGATATAGTGGTGCGCCAACATATCATCATCAAAAAATAAATTTTAGAACATTAACTAAATAAAAAAATAAGAATATATGTTATCCATAAAAAACCTACAGGCTAAGATTGAAGAAAAGCCGATCTTAAACGGAATCAATCTTAGGGTAAACGCAGGCGAAGTGCATGCCATTATGGGGCCAAACGGCTCCGGCAAAAGCACGCTTGCATCGGTTTTAGCAGGACGCGAAGAGTATGAAGTAACAGGTGGTGAAGTTACATTCAATGGAAAAAACCTGTTGGAGTTTGAACCTGATGAACGTGCAGCCGAGGGAATTTTTCTTGCTTTTCAGTACCCGGTAGAAATTCCCGGAGTAAGCACGATAAATTTTATGAAAACCGCCCTGAACAAAGTGCGCGAATACAGAGGCGAGCCCACGCTTGATGCGGTTGCTTTTCTGCAACTGATGAAAGAAAAAATGAAGTTGGTTGAAATTGACCAATCCTTGTTGAGCCGTTCGTTGAATGAAGGATTTTCGGGCGGAGAGAAAAAACGCAACGAGATTTTTCAAATGGCCATGCTCGAACCTAAACTTGCCATCTTAGATGAAACCGATTCGGGCCTTGACATTGATGCGCTTAGAATTGTTGCCAACGGTGTAAACAAACTCCGCAATAAAAACAACGCCACCATTGTGGTAACGCACTATCAACGTTTGCTCGATTATATTGTGCCTGATTTTGTGCATGTGCTCTACAAAGGTCGCATTGTAAAATCAGGAGGGAAAGAATTGGCCAAAGAATTAGAAGCCAAAGGTTACGATTGGATTAAAAACGAAATAGCTACCGTGTAATGTCAACCACAACAACTTTATATCTAAACGGAAAGATTGCCAACCTTTTTGAGCAATCGGGCATCACCAATCAGCAACGTAAAGAAGCGTTTGCAGCCTTTCAAAAAATTGGATTGCCCGCAAATAAAAGTGAAGAATATCGCTTCACTCCTATTACTCGTGTATTAGAAAAGAATTTTGATTTTAATTCAATTGGAAATTCTTCATCCATCAATTCGATTGAACCATTTTTTATTCCGAATGTAGATGCCAATTTAATTGTGTTTATCAATGGTATTTTCTCTTCAACGTTTTCAAAAATCATTTCAAAGGAATTAGAAATAAAAAGCCTTCAATCAGCAATTGATAGCGGGGAAGCAATCCCTTACTTCCAAAAATATTTATTGAATTCGGCTGATGCTTTCACGGCTTTAAATTCAACATTGTGGAGCGATGGAATTTTTATTCACGTTCCTACAAAAACAAAAGTTGAAAAACCGGTTTTCATCCTTCATGTAAATGAAGCCGGGCAAAATCAATCAATCAGCCATACAAGATTACTTGCTGTATTAGAAGAAGAAAGTGAATTGACGTTGATTGAAAAATCAGTATCGAATGGAACGAATAATATCTTCCACACATTCGCAGAAGAAATTGTAGTGAAAGAAAATGCTTCGTTTGATTACATAAAAATCCAGAATGATGAAGGCAAACTTCATCAAGTGGCCAACACATTGATTCATCAATCGAACCGCAGCAAACTCAACACGTTTACGTTAACTTTGAATGGCTCGTTGATAAGAAACAATTTCAACATCGCTATTGATGGTGAACATTGCGAATCGCATTTTTATGGATTGTATTTATTGAACGGAAATACCCTTGCCGATAACCACACGGTTGTTGATCACATCAAACCTAACTCGCATAGCAACGAATTATACAAAGGTGTGATGGACGGAAATTCAAAAGGCGTATTCAACGGAAAAATTTATGTGCGTCCTCAGGCGCAAAAAACAAACGCTTTTCAATCGAATCGGAATATTTTATTAACCGATTCGAGTTCCATCAACACCAAACCACAGCTTGAAATTTGGGCAGATGATGTAAAGTGTTCGCACGGTTGCACTTCGGGGCAATTGGATGAAGAAGCGATGTTTTACTTGCGCTCGCGCGGCATTCCACAACAGCAAGCTAAGGCTATGTTGTTGTACGCATTTGCATTGGAAACATTGGAGCCAATTAAAAATACGGAACTAAAAAAACATTTAGAAAGTTTAATCTCTCAACGATTAAATCAATTGCAATGACCGCAACTACTGCGCTCGATATTGAAAAAATAAGATTACAGTTTCCCGTGCTTCATCAGCAAGTCAACGGCAAGCCGTTAATTTATTTTGATAACGCGGCCACCAATCAAAAACCGAAGCAAGTCATTGATGCGGTAGTCAATTATTATCAAGGTTATAATGCCAACATTCACCGAGGCATCCACACGTTGGCAGAAAAAGCAACGAAGGCTTTTGAAACCACGCGCCATTCGATGCAAAAGTTTGTCAATGCAAAACACGTAGAAGAAATTATTTTTACGCGTGGCGTAACCGAGAGCATCAACTTGGTCGCTTCAACGTATGGCAGAACCTTTTTGAAAGAGAGTGACGAGGTCATTGTTTCGGGATTGGAACATCACTCTAATATAGTACCGTGGCAAATGGTTTGCGAGGAGAAGAAAGCAAAACTAAAAGTAATTCCGATTACCGAAGTTGGCGAAATTGATATGAGTGCCTATCGCAAGTTGTTAAATGCAAAAACAAAAATCGTTGCGATCAATCACGCATCAAACAGTTTAGGTACAATCAATCCAATTAAAGAAATTATAAAATTGGCACATGAAGTTGGTGCCGTTGTGTTGATTGATGGCGCGCAAGCTGCTGCTCATTTAGAAATTGACGTACAAGATTTTGATTGTGATTTTTATTGCATCTCATCGCACAAAATGTACGGCCCTACAGGCGCGGGCATTTTATACGGCAAAAAAAATCTACTCGAAAAAATGCCGCCTTACATGGGCGGTGGCGAAATGATTAAAGATGTTACGTTCGAGAAGACAACGTATAATGATTTGCCTTACAAATTTGAAGCAGGCACACCCAACATTGCCGATGTTATCGCTTTGAATGAAGCTGTGAATTTTATTAACACGATCAGTAAAGAACAAATTGCAGAGTATGAAAGCGAATTGCTCACTTATGCAACTGAAAAACTTTCTGCGATTCCCGCTGTAAAATTGATTGGCACAGCCAAAGAAAAAGTAGCGGTTCAATCGTTTATCATCGAAGGCATTCATCCTTTTGATATTGGCCAAATGCTCGATGCCCGGGGCATTGCCGTGCGCACAGGACATCATTGCACACAACCGTTGATGGATCGTTTAGGGGTTGAAGGAACGGTGCGCGCTTCGTTTTCGGTTTACAACACAAAAGCTGAAATTGATGAACTGGCCGAAGGAGTAAAACGAATAGTAAACTTCTTAAAGCCATGACCATCAACGAAATCCAAGACGAAATCATCAATGAATTTTCGCTGCTCGATGGCGACATGGAGATGACTGTGTTTTATATTATGGAACTCGGTCAGAAATTGGCCGTGATGAACGAAGTCGATAAAACCGAAAACAACCTTGTAAAAGGATGTCAATCGAAAGTATGGCTCGCGGCAAAATTGGACGATGGAAAAGTTTTTTTTGATGGCGATAGCAACACGGCCATCACCAAAGGATTGGTGAGCCTACTCATCCGGGTTTTTTCGGGGCAAAAGCCGGAAGCTATCTTAAATTCAGATTTGTATTTTATGCACAAAATCAGAATGGAGCGGTTTATCGGCACCCAGCGATCCAACGGTTTTGCGGCTATGATTAAACAAATGAAATTGTACGCACTCGCTTTTCAAACACAATTGACCAAAGCATGAACGAAGTGACTAAAAATATCGAACAACAAAATCAACCGGCAACAACAGATTTGAAAGAAAAAGTAGTGGCTGCCTTAAAAACCGTGTACGATCCGGAAATACCTGTAGATGTTTATGAACTGGGATTGATTTATGAAATTAATGTGTATCCGGTAAACAATGTATTTGTTTTGATGACATTAACTTCACCCTCATGCCCCTCAGCCGGGGTTATTCCGGGCGAAGTAGAACAAAAAATAAAAACCATTGAAGGCATAAACGAAGTAAAAGTAGAACTTACATTTGATCCGCCCTACTCGCAAGATAGGATGAGCGAAACAGCAAAGTTGGAACTTGGTTTCATGTGAAAATTATGAATTGTGAATTACGAATGATGAAATAAGAACTTTTAACATTTAGAGAATGTTGATATTAACGGTTATAAATTTGAAATCTTAAATTTGAAATAAAACTATGTATCCTGAACAATTAGTAGCTCCGATGCGTAATGAACTTACCTCAGCCGGATTTAAAGAGCTGAAAACAGCCACCGATGTGGATGGCGCATTAAAAAATACCCAAGGCACAAACTTGTTAGTCATTAATTCCGTGTGCGGATGTGCTGCCGGGGCTGCCAGGCCAGGCATTAAGTGGGCACTTCAACATACCGCCAAAAAGCCGGGCAACCTCACTACCGTATTTGCCGGGGTGGACCAAGAGGCCGTAGCCAAAGCACGTGAGTACACCCTGCCCTACCCGCCCTCCTCTCCTTCCATTGCATTATTTAAAGATGGAGAGTTGGTGCATTTTATAGAGCGTCATCACATAGAAGGGCGTAATGCCCAAATGATCGGGCAGCATTTACTGGAAGTGTTTGATGAGTTTTGTTAAACTCAATCCACTAAAAGGACTAAGCCTCGTTCTGCATCAGGCGAGGCTTTTTTAATTCCTAAATTTTAAATTAACAGGGTATTAAAACAAGAATCTATTTTTAAGTAATTTCATAAGTTACAATTCATTGTGAAAGTTAAAGTAACCCGAAAAGAACACTTCAATGCGGCACACCGGCTTTTTAATCCGATGTGGACAGATGAAAAAAATACCGAAGTTTTCGGTAAGTGCAGCAACCCGCACTACCACGGGCATAACTATGAAATGGAAGTGAGCCTGATCGGAGAGCCGGATCCTGAAACCGGGTATTTGTTCGACCTGAAAATATTAAGCGATCTCATACGCGAGCACATCCTCAACGCATTCGATCATAAAAACCTGAACCTAGATACAGTCTATTTTAAAAACCTGAATCCTACGGCCGAAAATATAGTCGTTGTAATCTGGCAGATTTTACGTCAACACATTGACAACAAATATGAACTGAAAATAAAATTGTATGAAACGGAAAGAAATATCGTTGAATATCCGGCCCATTGATTCCGCAGCGTTGGATCAGGAAGAAGACCACCCCATCTCATCTTATGAAACTCCTTTGCGTGAGGATGCCTTTGCTCTTTCCGATCAGGAAAAAATCGAAAAAATTGAAGTACATTTTCGAGAGATCATGCTCACACTCGGCCTGGACCTGAATGACGACAGCCTGAACGGCACCCCGCGCAGAGTAGCCAAAATGTTTGTGCAGGAAGCCTTCAGCGGGTTAAACCCGGCCAACCAACCTAAAGCACGTTTATTTGAAAATAAATACCAGTACGACCAAATGCTGGTGGAGAAAGAAATCACCTTTTTCTCGCACTGCGAACACCACTTTGTGCCTATTTACGGCAAAGCACACGTAGCCTATTTTTCTTCAGGCAAAGTAATAGGCCTGAGCAAGATTAACCGCATTGTACAGTATTTTGCCAAACGGCCACAAGTACAGGAAAGGCTCACGGTACAAATCGGAAAAGAACTGGAGCGTGTACTCAACACACCCGATGTAGCCGTGGTGATGGATGCCAACCATCTGTGTGTAGCTTCACGCGGGGTGGTGGATACCAGCAGCAAAACCGGAACAGCCTACTTTTCGGGAAAATTTAAAAACGAAAATACCAAACGCGAATTTCTGAATTATATCAACTCCAAGTAATCAGCCCGGGGTAACATTGGCCGGGCCAACAAAGTTGTCTATCTTTCCCCGGCTACATGAAAGACACCTTAGCTCGTACCCTCGGACTAAAATCTACTATCTCGCTGGTGGTGGGCGGAATTATCGGCTCTGCCATATTTATGAAACCGGCATTAATGGCTTCGCAATTAGGCTCCCCTTGGTTGCTGGTGGGAGTTTGGGCGCTGGCCGGGGGCATTACATTTTTAGGAGCGCTTACCAACTCAGAAGTTGCAGCCATGATACCCGAAACCGGTGGGCAGTATGTTTTCTTCCAGCGCATGTATGGCGACTTTGTGGCGTTTTTATATGGCTGGTCGGCCTTAGCCGTATTTAATACAGCCGGGGTAGCCTCTATTGCTTACGTGTTTTCTATTTATGCCGAATACCTGGTGCCCCTGCCCCGCTTTTCACCCGAAACAGAGCACCTGGTTTACTGGCATTTGCCTGCCATTGGCACCATCTATCCGCTGGAAAAAATCGGATTGAAAGGACTTACCATAATTCTGGTGTGGTTCCTCACGCTCATCAATTACCGGAGTACCCGGTCTGGCGACCATCTGCAAATACTATTTTCCTTTTTGAAAGTGGCTGCCATTATTTTTTTAGTAGCTGGAATTTTTCTTTTTGGCAACGGATCGTTCACCCATTTCAGTCAGAGTTCTCCGCTCTCGGGCTGGGGGTTAGCCTTGGCCGTAGTGGCTGCCACCTCCGGGGCATTTTGGGGGTACGATGGATGGAACAACGTTACTTTTGTGGCGGGCGAAATAAAAAATCCGCAGCGCACCATTCCATTGGGGTTATCGATAGGTTTGCTGATAACCATCGGCATCTATGTGTTGATGAACCTGGCTTACATTTATGCTTTGCCGTTGGAGGTAATGGCCGGCTCGGCTTTTGTGGCATCGGATGCCGCCAGCCGGGCATTTGGTTTTGGGGCAGGTATATTGATGGCCCTCCTGGTCATGATCTCCACTTTTGGATGCACCAACGGAAATATTTTAGCTACTGCCCGGGTAACCTTTGCCATGGCTCGCGAAAAACGTTTTTTTCATTCGATCGGAAAAATTCAACCATCTTTTAAAACTCCGGGTAACGCCTTGTTACTTCATGCCGTGTGGACTTCGTTATTGATACTGAGCGGATCGTTCGATATGCTTACCGATATGCTCATTTTTGTAAGCTGGCTCTACTATGCGTTGGGCGCGGCCGGGGTGCTGGTGCTGCGCAAGAAAATGCCGCACGCACACCGCCCTTATAAAACCTGGGGCTACCCGGTGGTACCTATTCTATTTATACTCATCGCTTCGGCTTTTCTGGTACTCACGTTAGTGAACGACATCCAAAATTATCGGGCAGGGAATTCTCCTTTAATCAATTCGCTATTCGGGTTGCTGCTCACGTTGCTGGGTGTCCCATTTTATTTCTATTTCAAAAAGAAATATAAGTCTTGAATTTTGCTTCATGTCTCTGCTAAAAAAACAACAACTGCTAATCTATCTATTTATCTACGTTGTTTTATTGGGTTGGCTTTCCTCGGTTTGGTACTCTCCCTTCATTTCTTTTCATTTTTTTAATGATTTTTTTGAGTGGTTATACCTCGATAAACTCGGACATTTTTTTTCGTCCTTTCATCTGAGTTTGTATTTCTATCAAAAATTTGGGAAGAGCGAAAGCCTGGATCCCTCACAATCTAAAAAATGGATTTGCTGGTCTGGCTTCCTTCTGTTATTGCCAATTGAAATACTGGATGGCTTCTCTCCGAATTATGGAGCCTCGCCTGCTGACTTGCTGGCCAATGGACTGGGCAGTTTATTTTGCTACCTGCACATTTCTTATCGGGTGGCTTCCGGCCTCTTGCCTAAATTTTCTTTTCATACTACAGCATTTCATCTAATCCGGCCGGCTCTGCTCGGTTATAGTTTACCGCAGCAAGTATTAAAAGACTACAACGGGCAAACCTACTGGGTAGCCGTGGATATAAATAAAATCTTTCATAAAAAAATTTTACCGGAGTGGCTCGTACTTTCAGTTGGGTATGGAGCCGAAGGCCTGCTGGGCGGGCACGACAATGTGTGGCAAAGTGCTACGGGTATCCCGGTTAGCTATTCGCAAATAGCCAGAACAAAGCGATTTTTTATTTCAGTTGATATTATTGCCACAACCTTGATGGGCAAAAACAAAATTTTCAAATACTTATTCAGCCCTTTTTTATTTTTAAAATTTCCCGCCCCCGCTATTGAACTAAACCTAGAACGGGGATGGATTTTTCACCCGGTTTATTTTTGAGATTCGTGGCTTATGCCCCGTGCCGTAATGCGTTTGATAGTGTACCCAATCAACAATCCAAATGTGGCAAACCCTATTACGATAAGTATAAAATGTTCTTCAAATGATTTTACTTCGATGCCGAGCAGGCGGCCGGTCCAGTAACCAACGGTACTAACTACAGTAGCCCACATTAACCCGGTAACAATAGAATAAAAAAGATAGCTGCTCGGGCGCAATCCGCTCATACCGATTACCAACGGAATAATAACCCGGAAACCATAAAGAAACCGGTAGCTGAAAAGGATTTGAAATTTATGATGATGGAAAAAATCAGTTACCGGAGCTACCCTTGCCTGAAGTTTAGGGTGGTTAATTATAAATTTTTTTCCGTTCAGCCGGCCAATAAGGTAATAGACCCAGTCGCTGATAAACGAACCTAAAAAAGCAGCCAGTACCGTAAACGGGAAATCAAAGAAACCACGATGTATTAACGATGAGGCTGTAAGAATGGCTATCTCTCCTTCAAAGAAAGTGCCCACCATCAGTGCAAAGTATCCAAATTCATTAATTAATCCTTCCATCATTCCAACGTAACCTTCCCCTCTTTCAACACCAGGCTTTTCATAATGGTACACTGTCTTTCGTTTAAGTAGCTTTGATAAACAGGATCGAAAGAACTCCTCAAATGTATGGCTTCATCATACATTTCGGTGGATGACAAAATCAATTCGCAAACTTCCCGCACGGCAAAATCATTTCCGGAGGTAATGTAATCGGCCATTTTATTTTTTACGACATAATTTTGAAGCATCGGTGCAGCCGCATGTTTTACCAGCAACCGTAAGCCGCATCGCTCGGCTACGGCCAGATCCAGCACGTCATCAAAAATAAATGCTACTTCATTTTCTTTTAGTGAATAAGTTTTAAGGAAATGAGTAAATGCCGTTAGCTTGTTAGAACAATTCCTGTAAATGGCGTCAAATTTTTCGCGTTGTGCCAAGTGGTGGGCAACCGGGTTTTCCTCACCGGTTATAATGGCTACCTTAGGAAGATGATGATGCCGAAGCCAGTGGCCAAACCGCAGCATGTTGGTTCCCATGGCATCTACTTCACTAAACGAGCTTCCGCCCTGTCCTGCTTTCACGCCATCATTAAACACACCATCCCAATCAAAAACATAGGCTCTTATGCCTTCCATTCGATTTTGAAAATCAGCAAAAGGGCGGCAAAAAGTGCCGCCCAGTTTGGTAAAAATTGTTTCGGTAACCATGAATTATCCTTCTCCGGTTAGGAGAATAAAAATATTAATCTGCTTCCAAATCCTGAATGTCGAGCATGCCTACAGGCTTGCCACCTTCGGTTACAAGAATGGTATCTACTTTCGATTTTTTGAAAATCTCGGCCGCATCAGTTAATATGGAATTAGCATCTATTGAAATGGGTGTGTTGTATTTAAAGTCGCCCATTTTTTGGCTCAGCACATTACGTCCATCTTGCTGAATTTTTCTTCGCAGGTCGCCATCGGTAAACACGCCTGTTACTTGCCCACCGGAGTTGGTAACGGTAATAGCCCCAAATCCAAATTCAGTCATTTTTACAATAGCCTCAGCTAAAGTAGTGCCGGCATCTACCACTGGGTTTATTTTATTTATGGCATCTTTTACTTTCACTGTCATTAGGCGGGTGTGCTCAATAAATTGCTGAGTGCCCAGTGTAGTAAAATTATTTTCTGTAAGAGATTTCATAATCTTCCACGGCACGGTAATGGTGTGCACCCCGGAGTTGATGGCGTTGCGCACATGCTCGGCATTGCGCACGGAAGAAAACATTACTTTCGTATCGTATCCGTAATGATCTACGGCAAACACACACTGCTGAACTAAATCCAGAGCATCATGCCCCTGATCTTGCAAGCGGCCCACGAGCGGGCACACATACGTAGCACCTGCCTGCATGGCCATATAGGCTTGCTGCAAAGTGTAGATCAAGTGCACGTTTACCAACAGACCTTCTTTACGCAATAAGTTACAAGCCTTTACACCTTCTAACGAAACCGGAATTTTAAATACTGTTTTTTTAGGATCCAGCCCCAAAGCCAGCTGGCGCTTCGCTTCTTTCAGAACATCTTGTGCAGTATCGCCTAATGCTTCGATTTGTAAGACAGGAACAATTTTAGAGAGCTTTACAATCAGCCCGTCTATGTCGGTTACGCCTCCGCGGTGCATGAAAGTAGGCGTAGTGGTTAATCCGGTAAGAAAGCCAAGCTGGAAAGCATCTTCAATTTCTTTCAGGTCGGCTGAGTCGAGGTATAATTCCATAAATTGATTTCTGGTTTTAGATTTTATGTAGAATATTTATTTAAGTACAACTTGTTGCTGGCGATATTTTACTTCAATGGCATGGAGTTCAATCAGCGGTTTCAAAAATTCTTCCAGATCGTACACACACAATTGGCTGGCCGCATCGCACAAAGCTTTTTCGGGCTCGGGGTGAGTTTCGATAAACACACCGTCTACGCCCGATGCCACACCGGCCCTTGATAGCACCGGCAAAAATTCGCGGGCACCTCCTTTGGCATCAGCACTGGGGATTCCGTATTTCCGTATGGAGTGGGTAATATCAAACACGACCGGGTAACCCAATTTGCCCAGATGATAAAAACTACGAGGATCTACTATTAAATCGTTGTAGCCAAACGTATAGCCCCGTTCGGTAAGAATGATTTGGTCATTTCCGGCTTCGGTACATTTTGTTACGGGATGCTTCATATTGTCGGGTGCCAGAAACTGACCATGTTTGATGTTGATGACGCGGCCTGTTTTGGCTGCGGCCACCATCAAAGCGGTTTGCATACATAAGTAGGCCGGAATCTGCAACACATCTACTACCTCGGCAGCGGCAGCCGCCTGATCGGGATAATGAATATCGGTAAGCAATGAAAACCCAAACTGCTCTTTTATTTTGGCTAATATTTGCACGCCCTTGGCCAGCCCGGGGCCGTTGTAGTACTTCAGGCTGCTGCGGTTATCTTTTTGGAAAGAAGACTTATAAATAATTTTAATGTTCATCCGTTCCGAAACTTCCTTCAGTTTTTCGGCAGTAGCCATCATAATTTTTTCGTCTTCAATTACGCATGGGCCGGAGATCACAAAAAGGTCATCCGAACCACACTCGATATTACCTACACGAACTATTTTTTTGCTCATAACATAAATTTTATCGGTTCATCTGTATTGCTTGCCTAACGTTTGCAAGGCAGAAAAAATAAAAACTTTACAAAGGTATTGACTTATTTAAAATTTTCTCGTTTAATTTTGCGAAAAACAAAAACAGTTCTGAATGCCTTTTGCCTAAAAAACCACTAACGCGAATTGGAAAAAGAGTTCACACCCCACTTAAACCTTAGCTTCTATGCTGGGTTTCTCCGTTGCCCAAAGGCAATGAAATTCATCCTGTCGGTATTACCCGTTGGCAGGCGACCCCACCGGGGCATACGCATCTGAACCACTCTTCAAGTTTATTTCTTGAAATAAGCAAGGTGCCAGGCATCTTGGCTTTTATGTGTTACCTGTTTTTCAATTTTTAATTTTCTTTTTACTACCGTGGATAATTCAATTATTGTGCGTGAGGCAACCGTAGCCGATGCCCATTTTGCCGAAATCATTACCAACGAAATGGCGGAGTCCGCCAAAGCCCGGGGCACCGGCATTGCCAAACGCTCGCCCGATTACATTCAAGAAAAAATGAGCGAAGGCAAGGCTGTCATTGCCATTACCACGGCCAACGAGTGGGTAGGTTTTTGCTACATCGAATCCTGGGAGCACGAAAAATTTGTAGCCAACAGCGGGCTCATTGTTTCTCCGGCATTCCGGAAAACCGGAGTAGCTACTCTTATTAAGCGAAAAGTATTCGAGCTTTCTCGCAAAAAATACCCTGCCGCCAAAATTTTTGGGCTTACCACCGGGCTGGCGGTAATGAAAATTAACTCCGACCTGGGCTATGAGCCGGTAAC
>JAFDYY010000064.1 GCA_018267195.1 Bacteroidota bacterium
CTATAAAGATTAGTTTTGTAAGATCGTTGGTGAAGAACACCAACGATGGCGGAGCTATGGCATTCGCTGTTTTCCCAAATCCTTCTTCAAAAGATATTTCTATTGAACTTCAAGACAGTTTAGCCAATGAAATAGAACCGGATGAACCAATACAGATAAAAGTTATTGACCGAAATTCAAAGGAAGTTATGGATGTAGTTTTAGAAACCGATACCCGTAAATTTCCGGTTACTAAACTCAGCCCCGACATTTATTTTTTAATAGTTTCATACAAAAACTTGGTTTTTAAAAAAAGTATTATAATCAACCGGTAGGTATTAAAGAGCAATGATGCCTTCTATGCCAGAAACGGATTGATATGCTTCCACAATCTCTTTGCTGGTGCGTGCCATCATTTGTATCGTTACGCTGGTGTACGTTCCTTTTTCTGATATTTTTTCAGTGATTTCATGGGTAGAGAAAAGTTTTTTTACTTCCTCTACTTTTCCGGATGGCACAATAAACTTAAACGTGTACAACGCAGGCCATGAATAAAACCGATCTAATTTTTCGCGCAGCGATTCTTCCCAGGTATTCATATAAAAAAATCGGCAAGAGAGAGCTCCTGCCGATCATATATACAGGTGTTTCTATTTAATAAAACTTGTATCGTTCGTCTTTAATATTCGACAGGTCTTTAATGGCTTGTGCAATATTCAGCCCCGAACTGCTGTTTATTTTTTTCTCCAGTTCATTTTTAAACATGGTGTAGTCGCCCACTTCCGGTGCAATGGTTTTGTTTTGAAGCTGCACTATCACCACTCCGTTTTCGCTGGTAAAAGGTTTTGATTGTTTTCCGTTATCTAATGAAAAAACTACACCTACGGCTTGGGGGTCTAACCCGGCACCAGGCAGCGAATTGGCACTGAGTTTTAAGTCGCTGGTAGAATTAATTTGGGCATCATTGCCAAAGGGTTTCCCCAACTCTTCCAACGTACCTTTTTGTGCGCTGAGTTTTTCTATCATTTTCTTTCCTTTCAGCTCGTTGCGTACGGCCGGTAAAATTTCATCTTTTACCTGATCTAAAGTGCGGTAGCCTTCTTCGGTTTCATCCGTCATCACGGCTACTCCGTAGGTGTCGTCCAGATCAAATTCATAAACTGTTCCTTTCGTGGCATCGCGAAAAAGCCAGGTTACTAATTTGCGGGCATTGCCCAGGTTGCCCACATGCTGGTCGTTGGTATTCAGTTCTTTTGCTTCCAATACATTCAGTTTTTCGGTCGTTGCTTTTGCTTTAAAAGCCTCTACACCGGAAAGGCCGGTGGCAAAATTTTGCGCTTTCAGGTAAGCTACTTTGTGGGTTTCATCACCGGGTAAAATTTTCAATTCTACAGTAGCAACTGTATAGAAAGAGTTGTCTTTTAAAGCCGTTACATCAATAATATGGTAGCCAAACTGAGTTTCGGTCAGGTCAGGAAGAACTCCGGTTTTTTTGGCATTGAATACGGCACTCTGAAAAGGTTTTACCATTTGCCCGGAAGAAAAATAGCCGAGATCGCCTCCGCGCGAGGCTGTACCATCTGTACCAAACTCGCGGGCTTTTGCGGCAAAGTCGGCACCGGCTTTAATGTCTTTCAAGATTTTTTGTGCTTTTTCTTTTGCTTCTTTTTTCTTAGCGGGTGTTTCATCATCCCAGCGGATCAGAATGTGCGATGCCTTCGCTGTATAGGTGGTGTCTTTTCCGGTCTTTACTATTTTGAATACTTTGTAATTGCCATCTACCAGCAACGGGCCTATTACCGTGCCGGCCACCAACTGGTCTTTGTGAATGGTGGAGGGCAGATTAGCCACGGTGTATTTGGTATAAGGAGTGGTGCCTTCGGTGTTGGTTGCCGCGTAGAGCGAATCATCGGCCACGGTTTTAAAGTCGGCTACAATTTTGTCTGCTTCTTTATGAATTTTAGCCGAATCGTCTGCCGATGGCACAACCGGAAACGATACATAGCTCAGGCTGCGGGTAAACTTTGATTTGTATCGTTCTTTGTTTTTTTTGTAGAACTCTTTCAGATCGCTATCGCTCACCTTTACGGATGAGTCGCTCATGGCAAAATAGGGAACAAATAAAATTTTGGCTTCGGCCACGTCATTCTGGTTGTGGTAATCGCGCTCGGCTTCGGCCTTGGTTACGTAATTGGTTTTGATGAGCAGGTTTTCGTATTTCACGCGCTGGCGGCCTATGTACAAACTCTTTTTAAACCGGTTCCAGTTTTCCTGTTGGGCTTGCCACTGGCTTCGAAGTTGCGGGTTGGTGGGGGCTGGAATATCGAGGTTACGTATTTGAGCTTTTAGTGCTTCCCGGTTAAATTTTCCGGTGGAGTCGGTAAACTGTTGTTTTATGCCCGGGTCTATATTCTTGCCCCACAACATATCTTCGGCTTCATCGGTGGTAACTTTTATACCGGCCTTCAGCATTTCTTCTTCGATGGCATATTTAACAATCATCAGTTCCCAGGCTTGGTTTTGCAGGGTAGCTCTTTCCCTTTCGCCCGGCTGGCGGCCCATCCGAAGGTAATAATCATTTTCCTGGTCTTGCACAAAAATGCGGTAGTCGTCATTGGATATAGACGTACCGGCAATCTCACCGATGTTGTTTTTGCTTCCGCCAAAAACGGAGCGGGGGCCGTTTCCGAAAAGATCACTTCCTACAATGAATGCGCCCATGGCCAAGGCCACAAAACCCACTACAAACTTTGTCATCTTTGTTCTAAGCGTACCAATTAATGCCATAACTCAAAAATATATTTTATGTTTTGTATTCGTGTTTTCAGCTTCCGATTACGACCGGCCTCCTAATTCGGTTTTACCCTAAAAAAGGAGTGCAAATTTAAACCATCATTACGCATTAGCAATGGGTTGCCCTAAAAAATCCGTGAGGTTGAGGGTAGTTGCTTTTAGGCTGATTTCATTGATTATCATGGATTTGATGGTCTGTAATGAATGCCCGGCCGGGGGTAGATAAGCCAAAAGTATCTGGTTCAGTTCGATCCTTGGGGTTCACTGTCCACGATTGTTTTTACTACATCTATTCTTTTTTTGTCTGTTTTCTGGATAATGAATGTAAACGGGGCGATATAAATACTTTGTCCTTGTTTTGGGAAATCTTCCGTGTACGACAATATTAAGCCGGCCAGTGTTTCGTATTCGCCTGTGGGCAGGTGGAGACTATACTTTTCGTTCAGGTATTCTACTTCTAGGCGGGCGCTGAGCACAAATGTTTTTTCATCTATTTTTTGTTCCAGCAGTTCGTCCTGATCGTGTTCGTCTTCTATTTCACCAAAAATTTCTTCCATTACGTCTTCCATCGTAACAATACCCGAGGTACCGCCAAATTCATCTACTACTACGGCCAGGCTTTTTCTTTCTTTCATCATCTGCACCATCAACTCATTGGCCATGGTGGTTTCGCTGGTAATGATGAGGGGTGTCATGATCTCTTCTATGTGCAGCGGTTTTCTGAATAAAGCGGCCGAGTGGCAATAGCCGATCAGGTCATCTATCGTGTCGCGATAGATGAGGATTTTAGAGTGCCCGCTTTTAACAAACGCTTCTTTCAACCCTTCCATGCCTTCGTCTAACGGTACGGCCGAAATTTCCATGCGGGGGATCATACAATCGCGCACGCGCACGGTTTTAAATTCCAGGGCATTGGTAAATATTTTTTTATCCAGCTCAATCTCTTCATCCTCGTGTTTTACCTTCAGCGTGTTTTTAAGGTAGTTGTTCAGGTCGGTTAACCCAAACACGGGTCTTTCTTCTGAATACGGCATACCCAAGATTTTTGTAATGACAAATTTGGAGAGTGTTACCGTAGAAAATGTAAGAGGCTTGAGGAGGATATAAAAAAAATTAAACGGTACTGCGAGGGTAGCCAGTACTGCGTTGGGATTGATCAAAAACAAACTCTTCGGCAAAAACTCGGCTGTAAACAAGATAAGCAAGGTGGAGATGAGCGTTTCCAAAATCAGCCGGATGACTTCATCGTTTCCGTTCTCGGGCAAAAAATCGAAAAACGGATCGATCAGTTGTGCCATAAAAATACCAAACAGCACCAACGACACCGTGTTGCCGATGAGGGTGGTGGCAATAAAACTGGAGGGCTTTTTGAGAAATTTAGACATGATCAGGCCCCAGGTTTTTCCCTGCTTGCCTTTCAACTCAATCTGCAGTTTGTTGGAAGCTAAAAACGCAATTTCAATTCCTGAAAAGAAGAAGGAAAAAACAAGTACCGTCAGGATAAGCGGCAAGAGCGTGGTATCCATTAGTCTTGCTTCTTTCGGTACACATAGTAGAAGAGGCAGGCTACCGAGAGCATAACGGCCCAGTAGCCGCTGCTGGGACCCAAGGTCATCATCTCATAAATACCGATAATTAAAAAAACAACGGCCAATGATAGCGGAATAATCAAGCTTAATTTCATAGAGAGGGCAAAGATACAAATTTTGAAAGTGGATGACGGGGCTACCCTTACTCCGTAGCGTGCAAATCGCCTGAAGTGTTTTTTAGCGAGTAATTCGATAAGTCTTGGTTTGCGGTAAGGCCGGTGCCATAAAGAACATCTTGCTGATCGCGAATAGTGACAAATTTTTCTGTATAAATCTTTTGGGTGGACGGATACCAGAACAATTCTTCGGTGTTAAGTTGTTGTCCTTTTTCAAGGTTTATCACTTCTACTTGGCCTCGCCCCCGCCATTTATTTTCTTTTTTGAAGAAGAAAGCGGTGTTGGCCTTAAGGGTAGAGGTCATTGTCCCCTGCTCATTGTAAAACTCGAGGTAGATACCTTCAGGAAACTCGCGGTCGCCATTGAGATATTCATTAAATTTCTTAGCCTGAAGAATGGTTTTTAACTTTTCTTTTTCGGTGTAGTGCATCGTAATGTTAGTCGCTTGTTTCAGCGGCCCATCATACACAATGGGTTTGGCCGTTTCTTTGCTATCGCAAGCGGCCAGCAGGCTGCCGGCTACTACTACACCAAAAATTTTAAACAATGTCATCGTTTATAAATGAAGAAGGCTGGTATTCGCCAGCCTTCTTTTTGCAATTATTGTGCCTTGGCTTTCACCACTACCTCTTCGTCTATCCAGCAGGCAATTTTTTTATTGTCTCCGGCTTTCCAGCCGGCCTTGGTTAAATCGTCATGGGTTGGGTACTTAGCTAGTGTTTCTTCCATTTTTTCACGGTTTCCACAGTGTTTATAAAACTGGAAGGCGGCAATGTAAACAAGTTTTTCTTCGGCCGAACCCGGGGTTTTGGCACACTCGGTAGCTGATGAAACATACAAATCGCCCAGGTGTTCATACGCGTCTTTGCTGGTAGCATCTGTTACCAATGCCTTTTTGTACAAGTCGCGGGCACCTGCCTTGTTTCCTTTTTGAAATTCCGCATCACCTTTTAAAATATCTACCCAGGCTTTTTCGGCCGGAGTAACAGCTTTTGTATTTACCACGGCAATCAACGGTTCGGCTTTTTCGAAATTTTTCAGTTCAATATATTTTGAACACAAAGCCTTGGTTGTACCAAAATCGGGTGTGTGCTTATACAACGCTTCGGCTGCTTCCAACCACACGGGGCTATCGGTGCAGTTTTCCTCTAATCCTACATGAAATATTTGCTTGGCTGTAACCAAATCATTTTTGTTAGCCTGAAAACGCGGCTCGAATACTTTTTTAGAAAAGGCACAATTTATTTTTATGGTTCGGGCCAGTTTGGCATCAATGATGGCCGTTACTTTTTTATATTTTTCAACTTCGCCCGACTTGTTTTGAGCAGCCGATTTTTTGGCTTTGGCATCAATGATGTCCATCAATTTGGAGTAACGCTGAGCCACCTGGTCTTCATTCAGGCTTTTCATATCTACATTACTTTTAATGATATCCATGTAAGGGATCAGATTTTGATCAAAAACATTATTGCCGCTTACCTCAACGGTTTTATCGAAAATAGCCAAGGCTTCGGCCTGCTTATTTTTATTGGTTTTGTTAAACTTAAAAGCCGTCATGGCTTTGCGGTTAATTACATTTACCTCATCACCACAGCTACGGATACGCTGATCGTAAATGACCATTAACGTATCAATGTATTTTTGTTTGGTGGCAGGATCTAATTCCTGCTCGGCCAGTTTATCGTAGGTATCGAGTGCGGCCACATACAAATCAGAATGCCACTGAGGTACGTTTACGAGCATCCACTGCAACCCGGAGAGGGCTCCTTTAAAATTTTGCTCAGCTAAAGCGGCTTTATACTCATCCACATACTTTTGTGCTTTCATCTGGTCGGCTGGCCATTTGTACTCCGAACACTGTGCCCACGCAGCCAGGCCGGATATGGAAAACACCAAGACTAAAAAAACGTTTTTCATCTTCATAGGTTAAAAATTATTAATCAAATTTTCGTTTAATAAACCACTGATCGTTAAAAGTGGCCCCAAAATAAATCCTAAAATAATTTTCTTCAAGTGTATTTTGAGTAACAACACCCCGTTTCCCGATTCTCACCCCCAAATCTATGGTGGAAATACGGCCTACCGGCAATGAAAACCCGAAAGTACCCCCCCGGTCGTAAGCCGGATTAGCATTTACTATAAACGGCAACTTTTCGTAAAACACGCCTACCCGGTAAGTTACCCGGCTAAAATAATTGGTGAAATCTTCATAGCGTGGGGTAATCTCGCCACCCACTGCCACCCGATACCCCAAGGTGGGCGTATTCAGACCTTGCGAATAAGCATTGTAGTCGCTGAATTTTTGTTCGAACGACACGTAATTTCGGTAATCGGTAATGGTAACATCGGTACCGAAAGTCCATCGGTCAATTTTTGAAAATGAAATGCCCGCTCCAAAGGTCTGCGGTAAATAAAATTTGCTGCTTAAATTAAAAAGAGTGGTCGAGTCAATAATTGCTCCGTTGTTGGCAATGGTTTCGGTTGTTACTTTATGCGAAACCCCCACATTGGATTTCAGCGCATAAAAACCGCCTATATTTAATCTGTAATTTTTATGGAATATAGAATCCTTGTGAAAGGAAAAACCTCCGGATAAATTCATCCCTCCAAAAGAGTATCGCGACTGCAGCGCTCCATAATTGGTGAGCCCGCTTACCGTATTAAAATCTTTTATGTTGATGGAACTGAAAAGATACGAAGCCTTCACACCCACGGATAAAAATTTATTAATGGCCACACCATTGGACCAATAAAACTGTGTGATTCCTCCTTTGCCCGTTTCCTGAACTTTAACCGGAATTAAAGAAGGCCCTCCGCTAACATAATCGGTATAGGTAAAATTATAATTTACTGAAGAATAAGGCAGAAGGCCGATAGAGGACGACCACCGGCCACTGATGACGGGAAACGCCATGAGCAAATAATTTAAGTTACCCCCTTTAAAACTTTGCGAACTGGTGCCATCAAAGGCGGTTCGTTTTTCATAGTTCATCCCGCCCTGAAAAGTAAAAACGCGGTTATACACCAACAAGGCAGGATTAACATTGTTAATATACCAGCCGCTGGGGTTGCTAATGCCGATGCCGCCCATGGCCTGATTTTGAGCCAGCCCATTATTGTTAATGTCGCCTACACCCAGCCTGGAAAAGGGGCTGGAAGCCTGACCATTTGCTGCCCAGGCAGCAAATAATAACAGAAAAATAAAAGGGAAGCGTTTGTTACAATTGTACATTATGAAGCAAAATCCTGTTCAAACCCACCAAAACCAAATCGGGGGCTGCAAATATGGGCTGTTTCAACTTGTTTTCAAAAAAATTAGTATCGCCTCCGCATAGTATTACCTTCAGATCGGGGTATTTTTCTTTGTATTTCAAAATCATTCCCTCTATCTCGGCTATGGTTCCGTGCAGCACCCCGCTTTGCATACAACTTTCCGTGTTTTGCCCGATCAGTTCTACGGTTTCCTTCAGGGAAGGTAGCGGCAGCCTTTCGGTAAAAGTGTGCATCGCTTTCAGACGCAGGTGCAACCCGGGCGAAATACCCCCGCCTAAATAAGTATTGTGCCGGTTTACAAATTCGTAGGTAATGCAGGTGCCGGCATCAATGGCCAGGCAATCCTGATGGGAAAAAATAGTAATAGCTCCGCAGGCTGCGGCAATCCGGTCCACACCCAATGTTTCCGGGGTTTGGTAACTAATTTTAACGGGCAATGGAAGGGTGTGATTTAATAGGTATTTTTTATCGGCTGTAATTCTTTTTAAAATTTCTTCGGCAGAAAATTTTACGGCACTAACGATTGCCGACTCTACCGGATGATGCGCTAAGAACGAAAAAAGTTCTTGTTCGGCAGAAAAAAGAAATTTCTCTTGAAGGTTACCTCCTATAAACAATCCGGCCTTGAGCCGGCTGTTGCCACTATCAACTACCAAGTTCATTCTAAGCAAATGATTACTTTCGTTTAAGCTGAAAGAGTATGAAAATTAAAAAAAAGAACAAATATAGGGTTATCGGGCTCATGTCGGGCACCTCGCTGGATGGTGTAGATCTGGCCTATGTCGAGTTTTTGTATAAAAAAAAGAAATGGCGCTTTTCATTATCTGCCTCCGACACCATTCCTTACCCGAAAGACTGGCGCCAAAGGCTGTCGGGCGCACACTTGCTGCCCGCTGAAGAACTATTGTCTTTCCATTCCGGCTATGGAAAATTTTTGGGGCAATTAAGCAGCCAGTTTATAGTTAAGCACAAGGTCAGAAAATTAGATTTTATAGCTTCTCATGGGCATACCCTCTTTCACCAACCACAACGGAATTTCACTTTTCAGGCAGGCGATGGAAATGCCATCTATGCGGCAACGGGCGTTCCGGTAATTTATGATTTCCGCAGCCTTGATGTGGCCCTCGGAGGCGAAGGAGCCCCGTTGGTGCCCATTGGCGATCAACTCCTTTTTTCCAAGTACGATGTTTGTTTAAATCTGGGGGGGATTGCCAATCTTTCTTTAGAAAAAAATAAAAAACGAATCGCTTTCGATGTCTGCTTTTGCAATATGGCTCTAAACTATCTGGCGGCACAAGAAGGACAAGAGTTTGACAACAATGGAAACTTGGCACGGCAGGGGGAAATAAATTCAAAACTGCTTCAACAATTAACCACTGCTTATGCAGCAACCCGAAAAGCCAAGCCTTCGCTGGCACGCGAAGAATTTGAAAAAAAATATTTACCCTTACTCGGCAATGATTCAATCTCCATACCCGATCGGCTGGCCACCGTTTGCGAATCGGTGGTGCAAGAAATAACCTTGGCTCTTCCCGCCCGGAAAATAAAATTATTAGCTACAGGCGGAGGGGCACTGAACAGTTTCCTCATCGAAAAATTAAAAAATAAATTATCTCAAAAGTCAAAGGTTATCCTTCCGGCCGAATCCATCATCCAATTTAAAGAAGCCATTGTCTTTGCCTTTTTAGGTGTTTTAAGAATGCGTAATGAAGTAAATGCATTGAAAAGCGTAACTGGCGCCCAACGAAGTTCTTGCGCAGGTTCATTAATCGGGTAGATTTGCAGCCGATTTTAATGGCCATGAAAGAACTGTTAGCAAAATTTGAAAACAAAAGACCAGAGGTGGTTTTTGAATGGAAAGATTCACAAACTGAAGCCGAGGGTTGGGTAGTCATCAACTCATTGCGCGGGGGCGCGGCCGGGGGCGGAACCCGGATGCGCAAAGGGCTTGACAAGCGCGAAGTAGAATCGCTGGCTAAAACAATGGAAATAAAATTTACCGTATCAGGGCCACCCATCGGGGGAGCCAAATCGGGTATTAACTTCGATCCCAACGACCCACGTAAAGAGGGCGTTTTGCACCGATGGTATTCGGCCGTCATGCCTCTGTTAAAATATTATTACGGCACCGGGGGCGATTTGAATGTGGATGAAATACATGAAGTAATTCCTCATACCGAAAATGTGGGCATATGGCATCCGCAAGAGGGTGTATTTACCGGCCACTACAAACCCTCTGAACCCCAAAAAGTAAACCGGATCGGTCAGCTGAGGCAGGGCGTCATTAAAGTTATAGAAGATAAAAGGTTTACCCCTTCCTTAGAAAAAAAATATACCATAGCCGATATGTGCACCGGATATGGAGTGGCCGAAGCCTTACGCCACTACTACGAGTTATGGGGAGGTGTTTTAAAAGGCAAACGTGTGGTGGTGCAAGGCTGGGGAAATGTGGGTGCAGCCGCTGGTTTTTACTTGAGCCAGCAGGGTGCTAAGGTGGTGGGCATCCTTACCAAAGATGGCGGGCTCATCAATCAGGCAGGGTTTTCGCATGATGAAATCAATCAATTAGTGATAAACCGGGAAGGGAACCGGCTCATCTCTCGTGATACCCTTTCTTTCGAGGTAGCTAACCAAAAAATATGGGACTTAGATTTTGAAATTTTTATTCCGGCCGCTGCCTCGCGGTTAGTTACCCGGCCGCAGATAGATAAGATGATGGCATCGGGGGTAGAAGTATTTTCGTGCGGAGCCAATGTGCCTTTTGCCGATCCGGAAATTTTCTTCGGCTCCACCGGTTTGTATGCCGATGAAAAAATTTCCATCATTCCCGATTTTATTGCTAACTGCGGTATGGCTCGTGTGTTCGCTTACTTCATGGAGAGCGAAGCCGATATGGATGATGTGGCCATTTTCCAAGATATTTCCACGACAATAAAAAAGGCCTTACTAAAAACCCATACCGAGAACCCAGCCAAAACAAAAATAGCTCAGGCTTCTTTCAAAATTGCACTGACGCAACTGGTTCATTAGCCTTCCTGCAAAAAACCTTTAAATAAATTATGGAATCAGTTTGTGGCACCCGCTAAAAGATAAAGCACTGCCATTCTTACGGCTACTCCGTTTTCTACTTGGTCCAAGATAATCGAGTGGGGCGAGTCGGCCGCATCGCTGGTTAGTTCTACACCCCGGTTTATCGGCCCGGGATGCATCAGCACAATTTTCTTTTTTAAATTATCGAGTGTTTTTTTACTGATGCCGTAGTATAGAGAATACTCCCGCAGGGAAGGAAAATATTTTAGTTGCTGTCGCTCTAACTGAATACGGAGCACATTGGCCACATCGCACCACTCAAGTGCTTTGGCCACATCCAATTCTACCTGTACACCCAGTGTGGAAATAAATTTAGGGATGAGCGTGGCCGGCCCGCAAACCATTACCTCTGCGCCTAGTTTTTTCAGAGCAAAAATGTTAGATAAGGCTACCCGCGAGTGGAGAATATCGCCAATAATGGCTATTTTTTTTCCTCCCACACCCCCTAATTGTTCGCGGATGGAAAAGGCATCCAGTAAAGCCTGGGTAGGGTGTTCGTGCGTCCCGTCTCCCGCATTAACGATATTGGCTTTGATGTGCTTCGACAAAAAATGAGGAGCTCCGGCACTGGCATGGCGCATCACTACCATATCTACCTTCATAGCCAAAATATTATTAACCGTATCCAGCAACGTTTCACCTTTCTTTACACTGCTGCCCGATGCTGAAAAATTAACCACATCGGCCGATAATCTTTTTTCGGCCAATTCAAATGAAAGACGTGTACGGGTAGAATTTTCAAAAAAGACATTGGCAATGGTTACATCCCGCAAGGAGGGTACTTTTTTAATCGGCCGGTTGATCACCTCTTTAAAGTTATCGGCCGTTTCAAAAATAAGTTCAATGTCTTCGCGGGTAATGTCTTTAATGCCGAGCAGGTGACGTTGACTTAGTTTTGACATTTTCAATCTTTATTGATTAACCAGATTTTATTTTGCTTATACCCTTGCGCCTCCAGTTCAACCAACACCCGTTGCGAATCGTGGGTAGCCACATATTTCCCTACATAGTCAGCCGCAATGGGTAAATCGCGTGTTGCTTTGCGATCGACCAACACGAGCAACTCAACTTTGGCCGGCCGGCCAAAAGAAATCATGGCATCTAAGGCGGCTCTTACCGTACGGCCTGTAAATAATACATCATCTATAAGAATTACTTCTTTTCCCTCGATGGGGAAATCAATGCGGGTTTCAGAAGCTTTAGCCGGAGTATCGCGCCTACGGAAATCATCGCGATGGAATGTGGCATCCAGGTATCCGAACGGAACCGAAACCTTAAGCGATTTAAGTTTTTGGTGAACCAGTTCGGCCAGGAAAATACCTCTCGGCTGCAAGCCAAGAATTACACAATTACTAAAATCAGAATGGTTTTCTATAAGTTGCTGGCAAAGACGGCTGAGCGTGATATCGAGTAGTTTAGAGTCGAGAATCAGTTTTTTCAGCATGCCGACCACAAAGTTAGTGAAATAGTAGAAAAGAAGGGGTTTTGAGCCAACATCCATTATTTTTTTGTCAGATCCTCAATACCGGAAAGAATATTGGAGGCTAAGTTTGCACATTTCAGCGTTTTACCGATATTTGCACTCCCTTTTTAGGAGAGGGCTACTAAATTGATTTTTTATGGCAAGGGTTTGCGAAATTTCAGGAAAAAGACCGCGTGTGGGCAATAATGTGTCGCACGCCAACAACAAAACAAAGCGCAGGTTTTACCCCAACCTGCAGACCAAACGTTTCTTTATTCCTGAAGAAAACAAGTGGGTAACATTGAAAGTATCTGCCAAGGTTATTAAAACCATCAATTTAAAAGGAATTAGCGCTGTAATTAAGGAAGCTCGCCAGAAAGGCACGCTTACCGCCAACATTTAATTTTTTCTGAACTATGGCAAAAAAAGGAAACCGCATACAAGTGATCTTGGAATGCACCGAGCACAAAGCCAGCGGCATGCCGGGCATGAGCCGCTACATTACCACCAAAAACCGTAAAAACACAACCGAGCGTTTGGAATTAAAAAAATACAACCCGGTTTTGAAAAAAGTGACGTTACACAAAGAAATTAAATAATCATGGCAAAGAAAGTAGTTGCATCGCTTAAGAAAACAGACGGCAAGAACTATGCAAAGGTGATTCGTGCCGTGAAATCAGAAAAAACAGGTTCTTACGTTTTCAAAGAAGAAATTGTATCGGCCGATCTGGTGAAAGAAACCTTGGCCAAAAAAGGATAACTTTTCCGGCTTTTAAAATCAGAGTCCCCCGGTGGGACTTTTTTATTGATGTAAAAATTCAACACCCGGTTCCAAATGATCGTTGGTTTTTTTGTGTTGAGAGTAATGCCCTGATATACCATACTATGTCATTCCTATCCGGTTTCTTCTCGAAAGAAAAAAAAGAATCGCTCGATCAGGGCTTACAAAAATCGAAAGAGAGTTTCTTGGGGAAGCTGGGGAAAGCATTGGTTGGAAAATCAACTGTAGATGATGATGTGCTCGACAATCTGGAAGAAATTTTAATTTCTTCGGATGTTGGAGTCGATACTACTTTAAAAATTACAAAGCGTATTCAGGATCGTGTCGCTAAAAATAAATATGTAGGTGCCTCCGAGCTGAATCAGATTCTAAAAGAAGAAGTAGCCGCGCTGCTTTCGGAAAACGATGCCGCTGCCGAAACCGATTTTGTTATTCCTAATTCGGCCCACCCGTATGTAATGATGGTCGTGGGTGTAAACGGAGTTGGCAAAACGACCACCATTGGCAAACTCTCTGCCCAATTTAAAAAACGAGGTAAAAAAGTAGTGTTAGGGGCTGCCGACACATTTCGGGCTGCAGCCGTTGAGCAACTTAACCTGTGGGGCGAGCGAAACGGGGTGCCTGTTATATCGAAAGGGATGAATACCGACCCCTCGGCTGTTGCGTTTGAAACTGTGCAAAAAGGAATTGAACTGCAGGCCGATGTTGTTATTATTGATACGGCCGGCCGCCTTCATACGAAGATAAACCTGATGCAAGAACTTTCTAAAATTAAACGCTCGATAGAAAAAGTATTACCTGGAGCTCCCCACGATGTGCTGCTGGTGCTGGATGGCAGCACCGGACAAAATGCTATTATTCAGGCGCGGGAGTTTACCAAAGCTACCGATGTTACTTGCTTAGCCATTACCAAATTAGACGGCACCGCCAAAGGAGGCGTGGTTATTGGTATTTCCGATGAATTTAAGATTCCGGTAAAGTATGTGGGGGTGGGCGAAAAAGTGGACGATCTTCAAGTGTTCAACAAAAAAGAGTTTGTTGATTCGCTGTTTGGCACTCGCTAACTTATTCTAATCTTATAAAAAATATTTCCTGCCCGGATAAATGCTTCGGCCGCTGCTACGTTCATTTCTATCCTCTGTACTTTCCCCATCAAGGCATAGCCGATCAGATGACCGTGTCCCCTTTAAACTCTTGCAAATTCTCATTCAGGCATACCTAAGCCGTGAGGATTTTTTTACTTTTACGGTCTTATGGCAACCGAACAAGATAATCTGTTGAAAAAAGTAATTGCCCATGCCAAGGAGTATGGGTTTATTTTTCCTTCAAGTGAAATTTATGATGGCCTCAGCGCAGTGTACGATTACGGGCAGAATGGGGTAGAACTAAAAAACAATATCAAGGAATATTGGTGGAAGTTTATGACCCAGCTGCACGACAACATTGTGGGCATTGATGCGGCCATCTTCATGCACCCTACTATCTGGAAAGCGAGCGGCCACGTAGATGCCTTCAACGACCCGATGATTGATAACAAAGACAGCAAGAAACG
>JAFDYY010000065.1 GCA_018267195.1 Bacteroidota bacterium
GTAATACCCTTACCAATAATGAAAGAATAAAGAACATGGAAAACAAATTCAGAATCGAGCCCGATAAATCAAATGAGAGGCGCGTGAAACCAACGAAGGATGGGAAGAGTGCCTTTTCGGGTTTCGAAAAAAAATTTAAGCTTGAAACCTATTTTGAAGAAGGGTTTCCGGTTCAGTACTTACCTAAAATTCTTTTTGTGGTTTTTCTGGCCTTGGTGTACATCAGCAATACACACTATGCCGATAAAACAACCCGTGCCATTGAAAAAGCCAGAACAGAAGTAGAAGACCTGCGAGCTGATTTTACCACCCTCAAGGCCGATGTCATGTTTGCCAGCAAACAGAGCGAAGTAGCCAGGCGGGTAAAACCACTTGGACTGGAAGAGAGTGTACACCCACCGTTTAAAATAGTTGTAGATAAGTGAATATTAAAAAATCCATATTAATAAGAGTACGGATCGCCTTTTTGGGTGTGTTGGTATTTGCGGTTTGTGTGGCGGCCAAGATCGGCCATATACAGATAGCCGAAGGAGAGAAATGGAAAAAAGAATCGGAGCAGGTCATGTTCAGAAATAGACCGGTGCCGGCTACCCGGGGAAATATTTATTCTGATAACGGAAGCCTGCTGGCTACCTCGCTACCCTTTTATCGGGTTGCAATGGACCCCACGTTGGCAAGAAATGAAATTTTTTCTAAAGGGCTTGATTCGCTCGCTCTCATGTTGTCGCGGTTTTATAAAGACAAACCAGCCAAAGAATACAAAGAAATGTTAAAAGATGCCCGGGCGGCTAACAAGCAGTACATCACCCTAAACCGGAAACAAATTAATTATCAGACAAAAAAAGAAATGACTACCTGGCCGGTTTTTCGTGAAGGACGCTACAAGGGTGGAGTTATTTTTGAAAAGATAGATGTGCGCTATCATCCTTTTGCCAACCTGGCCCGCCGTACGATTGGCTTTGTCAATGAAGATGAAAAAGGAGCTGGTTTAGAATACAGTTTTGACGAATCGTTAGGCGGCAAAAATGGAGAAGCACTCTTCCAAAAAATTGCCGGAGGCAGTTGGAAACCCGTGTACGATGGAAACGAAATTAAATCGGTAGATGGGCTGGACATTCAAACTGCGATAGATATTAATCTGCAAGATGTGGCCGAAACTTCGTTGTATGAAGCCATGCGCAACCACGATGCTGATGAGGGTACGGTCGTAGTGATGGAAGTAAAGACGGGGCACATCAAAGCCATCTCAAACTTAAGTGCAGACGGAAATGGAGATTATACCGAAAAATTAAATCATGCCGTGGGCGGATTGTTTGAACCCGGATCTACTTTTAAACTGGTAACGACCATGGCGTTGCTGGAAGAAACCAACATCAGCTTAAATGATACTATTAATACGGGCAAAGGCGAGTACACATTCTATAATAAAAAAGTACGCGACCACGAAGAAGGCGGGTATGGAAAAATTTCCATACGCGATGCCTTTCTGGTTTCATCTAATATAGCGATGGCCAAATTGGTAGATAAACATTTCGGCACGAGGCCTGAAAAATTTGTAAACTATCTGGATGTACTTAAGTTATCCAAACCATTGGGGTTGCAGATTAACGGTGAGTTGTATCCTAAAATTACCCGCCCTAAAGACAAAGGCTGGAGCGGTATTACCTTACCGTGGATGGCGTATGGTTATGGGTTTGAAATTTCACCTTTGCATACGCTCACTTTATACAATGCCGTTGCCAACGAAGGCAAAATGATTAAGCCCGTATTGGTTACGGCTATTACCCAAGGCGATAAAGTGATTAAAGAATTTGACACGGAAACACTCAACTCTAAAATTTGTTCAACCAAAACATTAAATCAATTAAAGCTTTTACTCGAAGGCGTGGTAGAGCGCGGCACGGCCAAGAACTTAAAAAATACCTATTACCAAATTGCGGGTAAAACCGGTACGGCCGTAATTTTAAACAACGGTCGTTACGAAAAAAAATACATCACTTCGTTTGTCGGATATTTTCCCGCTCATGCGCCCAAGTATTCGGCCATCGTGTTAATTAAAAATCCGAAAGGCATTTATCAGTATGGCAACAGTGTGGCGGGGCCGGTGTTTAAAGACATTGCCGATAACATCTATTCGCGTGATCTGAATTTGCACGCACCGATGGAAGAGAAAAAAGTAGTGTCGGCCACACTGCCCACATTGCGGGCCGGCCGGCAAGAAGAGTTGGCCATGCTAAGCAATGAGTTAGGGGTTTCGCACCACCATGAGTCGGATGACGAATGGGTGCGGGCTGTTAAGAATGATAACTCGGTAAACTGGAAAAAAATCTCCATCGTACAAGGGTTAGTGCCTGATGTTACCGGGATGACTTTCCGCGATGCCATATACCTGTTAGAAAAATCGGGACTACGGGTTTACTTCGATGGCAAGGGCCGCGTGGCCACCCAGTCGCTGCGTCCCGGCACCCGTATTTTAAACGGAAGCAAAATTCATTTGAAACTAAGTTGATTTGAAAACGCTGCGCGACATATTATATAGAGTAAATATTACCTCCACCTCGGGAAGTATGGAGGTAGCGGTAAACGGTATTGCTTTCGACTCGCGCAAGGTAAAATCCGGGTTTTTGTTTGTGGCGATCAAAGGCCACACATCCGATGGGCATCAATTTATAGGCAGTGCCATACAACAAGGGGCGAAGGTAATCATCTGCGAAAAAATGCCCGAGGCTATTTCCGATCAGGCAACGTATGTTGCCGTGAAGGCGAGCGCCAAAGCACTGGGCATCATCGCTTCCAATTTTTATGATACCCCATCGCAAAAAATAAAACTTATCGGCATTACCGGCACCAACGGAAAAACAACAACGGCCACATTGCTTTATAAATTATTTGGTGCACTCAATTATAAAGCCGGAATGTTGTCCACAGTTGTGAATAAGATTGTGGATAAGGAAATTCCTGCCACGCTCACAACACCCGATCCGATTCAGATTAATGAACTGCTGGTTCAAATGATCAGCGAAGGATGTACACATTGTTTTATGGAAGTAAGTTCGATCGCGGTAGATCAAGGCCGGATAGAAGGATTGCATTTTACCGGAGCCGTTTTTACCAACATTACGCACGATCATTTAGATTATCATCATACGTTTGAAAGTTACATCCGGGCAAAAAAAGGTTTTTTTGATGGCTTGTCGCCCGATTCGTTTGCGTTGGTCAATGCAGACGACAAGCGCGGTGCCGTGATGCTGCAAAATTGCAAAGCAAAAAAATCATTATACAGTTTAAAGAAGATGGCTGATTATAAAGCCAAAATTATTACTAACTCAATTGAAGGGCTAGAACTGGAAGTGAACGATAAAAATGTTTGGTTTAAACTGATCGGTGATTTTAATGCCTATAATCTTCTGGCCGTTTATGGCACGGCTTGTTTATTGGGCGAAGACCCCGAACTGGTGCTGATGAAGTTGTCTTCCCTTTCGGGGGCGGTAGGGCGATTTGAATTAGTAAAGCCGGGCGCCAAGTTTACCGCTATTGTGGATTATGCCCACACCCCGGATGCACTAAAAAACGTACTCGAAACCATCGGGCATTTTCGCACCGGCAACGAACAAGTAATTTCGGTTGTGGGCTGCGGAGGCGATCGCGACAAAACCAAACGTCCGCTGATGGCGGCCATCGCGTGCAAGTATTCTACCAAAGTGATTTTTACTTCTGATAACCCACGCAGCGAAGACCCCATAGAAATTATCCGCGAAATGCAAAAAGGAGTAGGGCCGAGCGAAACCAAAAAAACATTGGTCATGGCCGATCGGGAGGAAGCTATAAAAACGGCCTGCTTGTTAGCAAAAGAGAAAGACATCATTTTGGTAGCCGGCAAAGGACATGAAACATACCAGGAAATAAAAGGCGTGAAATATCCTTTTGATGACCGGGAAGTATTGGAACGAATGTTAAAAATGTTTGCTAACTGATATGATAACAGAATAGAAAATGCTGTATTATCTATTTACCTACCTCGATAAAAATTTTAAAATACCCGGAGCCGGACTGTTTCAGTACATCTCGTTCCGAGCCGGAGTGGCGGCTGTGCTTTCGTTATTGATTACGATTATCTTCGGAAGCAAACTCATTTCCTTTTTACGCAAGAAGCAGGTAGGCGAAGACATAAGAGATTTGGGCTTGGAAGGCCAACTGCAAAAGAAAGGAACCCCCACCATGGGTGGGCTAATTATTATCGCGGCTATATTAATCCCTACGCTGCTTATGGCGAAGCTGGATAATGTGTATGTTATTTTACTTATCGCTACAACAGTGTGGCTGGGCTTTATCGGTTTTTTAGATGACTACATAAAAGTGTTTAAGAAAAATAAAGAAGGATTAGCCGGCCGTTTTAAAATTGTTGGGCAGATAACCATTGGGCTGGTGGTAGGCCTTACGCTTTATTTTAGCGAACATGTTGTGGTTCGGCAGGTGGCATCTGCCAAGACGGTGAGCACCCAAGTGGTAAATGAAGAGGAAGAGTTGTTGAATTACCAAGACATTAAGTCCACCAAAACTACGGTTCCGTTTTTTAAGAACAATGAATTTGATTACCACCAGCTTACCCCCTGGCTTAGCGAAAACGCTACGTGGATGATTTATACACTAATGGTCATCCTCATTATCACAGCAGTATCAAACGGGGCTAACATTACCGATGGTATAGATGGGTTGGCTGCGGGCACTTCCGGAATTATCGGGCTTACGCTAGCCATCTTTGCCTACCTCTCTGGTCGGGTTGACTTTAGCCAGTATCTGCACATTATGTATATACCCAACCTGAGCGAACTCGTGATTTTTTGCACGGCCTTTGTGGGCGCGTGTCTCGGGTTCCTCTGGTACAATGCGTACCCGGCCCAAGTGTTTATGGGCGACACCGGAAGCTTAGCATTGGGCGGAGTGATAGCCGTGATAGCCCTGGCTGTGCGCAAAGAATTGATGATACCGGCCGTGTGTGGGATTTTTTTAATTGAAAACCTTTCGGTCATCGCGCAGGTGTCATATTTTAAATACACTAAAAAGAAATATGGAGAAGGCAAGCGCATTCTTCTGATGGCACCTCTGCATCATCATTTTCAGAAAAAAAATATTCACGAAGCTAAAATCGTTACCCGCTTTTGGATTGTAGGTATCCTTTTGGCCATTGTGAGTTTAGCTACCTTAAAAGTAAGATGAAAGAAAGAATAGTCATATTGGGAGCAGGCGAAAGCGGTACCGGTGCCGCGCTTTTGGCCCACGCCAAAGGCTATGATGTATTGGTTTCCGATCTGGGTGTCATCAAAGAAAAATACAAAGCCGAGTTGATTTTGCACGGCATCGCATTTGAAGAAGGGAAGCATACCTACGAAAAAATTCTTTCGGCTACGATGATTATTAAAAGCCCCGGCATCGCAGATAAAACGGAGATCATTAAAAAAGCAAAAGAAAAAAATATTTCTATTCTGGATGAAATCGAATTTGCATTCCAGTTTATGAAAGGGAAGATTATAGCTATTACCGGTACCAACGGAAAAACCACCACCACACTTCTTACCTATCATTTGTTAAAGGAAGCAGGCTTCCATGTGGCGCTGGCCGGAAATGTGGGCGAGAGCTTAGCTAAAAAAGTACTATCGGGGCAATACGATTGGTATGTCGTAGAAATGAGCAGCTTCCAATTAGACGGAACTAAAACTTTTCGCCCGGACATCGGCATTCTGCTAAACATTACGCCCGATCACCTCGATCGGTATGAATATCAACTGCCTAATTATGTTCACTCCAAATTTCAGTTGGTTGAGAACATGAAGGCTACTGACCGTTTCATTTTTTATGCAGACGACCCGATTACTGCGCGCGAAGTAGCTCACCGGAAACTGATACCCGAAATTTTTAAAGTATCATTAAAAGACACAGGGTGCGAAGCACACTTCAACGGAAGGGAAATGCAGTTTGTATTGAATGGTGAAGAATTTGGTCTTGAACAAAAAGATACGACTCTGAAAGGCCCGCACAATTTAATCAATACGATGTGTGCCGTGGCGGCAGCCCGTATGGCGGGCGTGCCCGTTGCCGCAATCCGGCAAGGACTTAAGACTTTTAAAAATGCACCCCACCGGCTGGAGTTGGTAGGTGTAATTAACGGAGTAGAGTACATAAACGACTCGAAAGCTACTAACGTAGATTCGGTGGTGTATGCGTTGGGGAGTTACTCTGGCCCGCTGGTGTGGATTGCCGGTGGCATAGACAAAGGCAATGATTATAGACAGATAGAAGAGGCGGTAAGAGAAAAAGTGCGCACACTTATTTGCCTGGGCAAAGACAACACTAAACTGCATCAGGCTTTTGATCGGGTGGTGAAAGAAATAAAAGAAACACAAAGTGTAAAAGAGTTGGTACGCATGGCTTCGCAATCCGCTCAAAAAGGAGATGTGGTGTTGCTTTCACCGGCCTGTGCCAGTTTTGATTTATTTAAGAATTATGAAGACCGGGGAAATCAATTTAGAGAAGCCGTGTTGGAAATGGCCAAAGAGGTAACAGGTAAATAGAGAGTAAGTATAAATAAAATTATATGCGTCTCAGTAAGATTAAACAATGGCTTGACGAAAACCTGCAGGGGGATCGTGTAATATGGGTGGTGGTATTTATTCTGTCGCTCATCAGTATGCTGGTGGTGTATAGCTCGGTGGGTACTCTGGCCTTCCGCAAAACCACTACGGCCGAGTGGTATTTGCTGAAGCACACGTCTATGATTTTTCTTGGACTGGCGGCTATGTGGGTAGCCCATAAAATTGATTACCGTTATTATTCCAAACTTTCTCGTTTTGCGTTGTGGCTTAGTGTCCCATTGTTGCTGTACACACTCAAGTTTGGAGTAAGTATAAACGATGCTTCGCGTTGGATTAAAGTACCGCTCTTTGGTTCCTTTCAACCTTCTGATTTTGCCAGTCTGGCACTGATCATTAATCTGGCGAGTATGCTTTCTAAAAAGCAACAAAATATTGAAGATATAAAAGAAGCCCTCATCCCGATGCTGCTTTGGTGCGGAGCCATTTGCGGGCTGATTGCCTTAACCAACCTATCCAGTGCCGTATTGTTATTCGCTACGTGCATGCTCATTATGTTTATCGGACGGGTGCCGGTAAAATATTTAGCTATGTTGGTGTTAGTGGGCTTGTTGGCCGGAGCCATTGCATTAAAACTGGGCGTACGCGGAGAGACGGCCAAACACCGGGTGATGAGTTTTATTAACGGAACTGAACTTCCATTTCAGGCCAAGCAGGGAAGGATAGCCGTGGCTACGGGCGGAATTTTAGGCAAAGGCCCCGGCAATAGCGAGCAGCGTAATATTTTACCCGAACCATTTTCAGATTTCATTTATGCTATTGTGATTGAAGAATATGGATGGACCGGTGGCATTGTGGTATTAGTACTTTACCTCGTGCTGTTGCACCGTGGAATGAAAGCCGCGTATAACAGCGAGCGTGCCTTTGGTGGATTGCTTTCGGCCGGCTTAAGTTTTGATTTGGTCTGCCAGGCCATGGTAAACATGGGGGTGGTAGTGGGCTTGGGGCCGATTACCGGCCAGCCGCTGCCGTTAGTAAGTATGGGAGGAACGGCCATGATATTTACCGGTATTTCCATCGGCATTATTCTAAGTGTGAGCCGGGGCGAGCAGGAAGAAAACTGGGGACAGGAAACAACTTCTCCTGAAACTGAAAATAAAAACATGGAAGCTAAAGCAGCATAAGAACGTGAAGGCTCATCAACCATATCGTTTAATTATCAGCGGAGGCGGAACCGGTGGCCACATTTTTCCGGCTATTTCCATTGCCAATAAATTTAAGGAACGGCATCCGGATGCCGACATTCTTTTTGTTGGAGCCAAAGGAAAAATGGAGATGGTGCGAGTGCCCGAAGCAGGCTATAAAATAATCGGCTTATGGATCAGTGGCCTGCAGCGAAAGATAACGCTCTCTAATTTGTTATTTCCTTTTAAGTTGCTCAGCAGTTATTGGAAAGCCGGATCGATCATAAAAAAATTTAAGCCTCACGTAGTTATCGGCACCGGAGGCTATGCTAGCGGCCCCATTATGCTGGCGGCTGCCCGCCACCGGATACCTTCATTGATACAAGAACAAAATTCGTATGCCGGGCTAACCAACAAAAGGCTGGCCGGAAAAGCACACCGGGTATGTGTTGCGTATGCCGGCATGGAAAAATATTTTCCAAAAGAAAAAATAATTATAACCGGAAACCCCGTGCGAAAAGATTTGCTAAGCATCGATTCAAAAAAAGAACGTGCACAGGCCCACTTCTCTTTTTGTACAGGCGAAAAAACATTACTTATTCTGGGTGGAAGCTTAGGAGCCCGGACAATCAATGAAAGTGTAATCGGCCACATAGATAAGTTGATTGATGCCCGGGTGCACGTAATCTGGCAAACCGGCAAACTTTATTATGAACATGTAAAAACCCAGCTCAATGGGCGCGATCTGCACAACATCCGCATTTATGATTTTATCCAAATTATGGATATGGCGTATGCCGCAGCCGATGTAGTGATTTCGCGGGCCGGAGCATTAGCTATTTCTGAATTGTGTCTGGCTAAAAAACCCAGCATTTTAGTGCCATCGCCCAATGTGGCAGAAGATCATCAAACCAAAAATGCCATGTCGCTGGTAAAACAGAGTGCGGCAGTTCTCGTGCGCGATAACGAAGCCAAAGACACTTTGGTGAAAGAAGCCCTTCATCTTTTGTTTGATGTGAAGCAGTGCGAAGCCCTCAGCCAAAATATTGCCGGCTTAGCCAAGCCCAATGCCACCGAAGAAATTGTAACGGAAATAGAAAAAATACTAACCAACCCTTAACCCCTTGCTCTTGAACCTGAAAAACTACGATAGCATTTATTTTCTCGGCATAGGGGGCATAGGGATGAGCGCACTGGCCCGCTGGTTTAAACATGCCGGCTTAAAAGTGTCGGGCTACGACCGCACGGCTACGTTGCTCACCCACGAACTCATGGAAGAAGGAATGGAAATTCACTTTGAAGATAAAATAGAGTTTATTCCCGGCTACCTCACCAAAGAAAAAACATTGGTAGTATATACTCCCGCTATTCCTAAAGATCACAAAGAATTACAGTATCTCCGGGCACAGGGATTTACCATGGTAAAACGTTCGGAGGTGTTGGGGATGCTCACCAAAAATTATAAAACGGTGGCCGTAGCCGGAACACATGGTAAGACTACCACCTCTTCGCTTATCGCTCATATTTTAAAAGAGGCCGGCAAAGATATGGTAGCATTTCTCGGAGGCATTACTGCCAATTACAATTCTAACCTGGTTATGCACGGAAAGGTAAACGAGCATACCGTTATGGTGGCCGAGGCCGATGAATTTGATCGCTCCTTTTTACGTCTCTTTCCGGAAATGGCAGTAGTTACCTCGGCCGATGCCGATCATCTTGATATCTACGGAGATCACCTGCAAATGCTTTCTGCCTACAAAGAGTTTATCAGCCAGATTAATAAAGGCGGGTACTTAGTCATTCACGAATCGATTGCGCCCTTAGCCGAAGATAAAAAACAGATTACTAAAGAAACGTACGGAACCACCCGAGGCCAGTTTTTTGCCAGCAATGTTCGGGCACAACACGGCTTCTTTCAATTTGATCTGAATGGCCCCGGGCTCCGTCTGGAAAATATCCAACTGGGGGTTCCGGGTTTTCACAACATGGAAAACGCTATTGCAGCAACGATGGTAGCAATGAAGCTGGGTATAGAAGATAAGATCATTCGTCAGGCGCTGGCTTCTTTTAGCGGAGTGAAAAGAAGATTTGAATTTATTATACGTCAGGATAATCTCGTGTTTATAGATGATTATGCACATCACCCGGCCGAAATTGAAGCCTTTTTAAAATCACTGAAGTCAATGTATGCAGGTAAAAAAATTACGGTGGTATTTCAGCCGCACTTATTTACCCGCACCCGCGATTTTGCCGAAGGATTTTCAAAAGCACTAAGCCTGGCAGATGAGTTGCTGTTGCTTGATATTTACCCGGCCCGGGAGTTGCCGATCCCTGGAATTACCAGCGATATGTTGTTTGAAAACATTACAAGCCCGGAAAAAATCAGGTGCACCAAAAATGAAGTAATACAAAAATTAGAAGCACGGAATATAGAAATACTGGCCACGGTAGGGGCCGGAGATATAGATACCCTGGTGAAACCGATCAAAGAAATGCTGAAGAAAAAATGAAATGGAAAATAAACATACGGAAAGAAATAACGGTGGCCACCGTGCTGATCGGAGTTTCTTTTTTAGTAGCCTTTAGCGAACGGAGGCTTGATGGCAACGTATGCCGGGATATTGTGATTGAGCTAGACAATTTACAGGAGAATCATTTTTTGGATGAGGCCGATGTATCAAAGTTAGTAGAAGGTTCGGGGGTGGTGGTGAAGGGCAGCAGTCTGGAGCGAATAAACCTGAAGGAAATAGAGAACAAACTGATATACGATAAACATATAGCCGATGCCCAGTTGTTTGGCGATCTGAAAGGAAATTTAATAGTAAAGGTAGAACTGCGCAGACCGGTAGCCCGCATTGTTCAGCAAGACGCACCCGATGCGTATATAGCCGAAGACGGGGTAATTATGCCGATGAGCGAAAAATATACTTCGCGTGTGCTGCTGCTCAGTGGCGCCTATATGAAAAAACTACTCGAAAGCCAGAATTTATCTAAAACAGAGGAAGGCAAATCAATACTGGAAATGATAGAGTTTATTAATGGCGATAAGTTTTGGAAAGCACAGATCGCACAGGTAGATATTAATGGAGAAGGAAAAGCTATTCTCTACCCTGAAGTAACAGGACAAAAAATTGAATTTGGCAAAGCAGAAAATATAAAGACCAAATTTGAAAAACTGATGTTGTTTTACAAACGCATAATGCCTCAACGCGGCTGGACAAAATATTCGCGCGTGAATTTAGAGTATGAAGGACAAATTATTGCCGAATGATTTATAAAAAATTAAATAAGCACGAACAACAATAGACAACCACTAAACCACTTAATATGGAAAATGAAAAAATAATAGTAGGCCTCGACATCGGAACAACAAAAATCTGTGCCATCGTAGGCCGTAAAAATGAATTTGGAAAACTGGAAGTGCTGGGTATGGGCAAAGCCGAGAGCGAAGGGGTAACCAAGGGCATTGTTATTAATATTGAAAAAACCGTTTTCGCCATCAGCAAGGCTATCAAAGAAGCCAGCGATATGAGCGGTATTGATATTGGAGTTGTAAACGTAGGCATTGCCGGTCAGCATATTCGCAGTTCTATTCATCATGGAAGCATCACTCGTACTTCCAATGAGGAGGAGGTGAGCATAGAAGATGTAAACCGGCTCACACAAGATATGTATCGCATTGTAATACCACCCGGCAGCGAAATCATTCATGTCATGCCGCAAGATTATTCGGTAGATTACGAAGAAGGCATTAAAGACCCGGTGGGCATGAGTGGGATAAAACTGGAAGCCGACTTTCATATTATTACGGCACACACCAGCGCTATCAACAATATCAATAAATGTGTAAGACGCACCGGGCTCGAAATTGAAGATCTGATTTTAGAGCCGCTCAGTTCAAGTTTGGCCGTGCTCAGCGAAGAAGAAAAAGAGGCCGGTGTTTGCCTGATAGACATTGGCGGAGGCACCACCGATATTGCCGTTTTTCACGACAACATCATTCGCCATACCGCAGTCATTCCGTTTGGCGGAAACATACTCACTTCGGATATTCAGGATGGATTGAAAGTAATGGCCAAACAGGCCGAGCAACTGAAAACGAGGTTTGGCAAAGCCATCGCTGAAGAAGCCAGCCCGAACGAAATTGTCTCCATCCCCGGCATACGCAACCGAACCGCCAAAGAAATTTCCGTTAAGACACTGAGCAGTATCATTCAGGCGCGTATGGAAGAAATTATTGAAATGGCACACACTGAAATTATTAACTCCGGTTTTGAAAGCAAACTCTCAGGCGGCATTGTAATAACAGGCGGTGGTGCCCAGTTGGCTTGTCTGAAACAGTTGGTAGAATACATGACCGGCATGGACGTGCGAATCGGTTACCCCAACGAGCATTTGGGTAAGAGCAAATTAGAAGCTGTGAAAAGCCCGATGTATGCTACAGCCGTAGGGCTGGTACTGGGCGGGTTCCGCTCGCTCGATGTACGCGAAGACAACTACCGCGAAAAAATGGCGGAAGCAAGACCCCACGTAAAAGTGAAAAAGACCAACCCTACGTCTGATTTCTTTGCGAGTATTTTACAAAAAACAAAAGGCCTGCTGATAGATGACTTAGGTGATAAAAATGAATACTAAGACATTCCATGAAAATTATTTTTTAAACACAACACAAACTAAATTTTTTAAATCAACCACTTAACTCAATAAAATCATGTTTGAAACAGGATCATACAAATTTGATCTGCCGAAGCACCACAAGTCTATCATAAAAGTGGTAGGCATTGGGGGCGGAGGCAGCAATGCGGTGAACCACATGTATAAGCTCGGCATCAAGGATGTAGAGTTTGTTGTGGCCAACACCGATTTGCAGGCGCTAAACAGCAGCCCGGTGCCGCACAAACTTCAATTGGGGGCTACGCTTACCGAAGGTCTTGGTTGCGGGGCTAACCCCGAAGTGGGGCGGGCTGCCGCGTTGGAGAGCAAAGATCAAATACGCGAAATGCTTACCGGCACCAAAATGATTTTTGTAACGGCCGGCATGGGGGGGGGCACAGGTACAGGCGCAGCTCCCGTCATTGCCAAGATTGCCAAGGATATGGAGATACTTACGGTGGGCATCGTAACCGTACCGTTTGGGTTTGAGGGTAAGAAAAAATTATCACAAGCCGAGTTGGGCATCGAAGCCCTACGGGCAAGCTGCGATACGGTGCTGGTAATTTTAAACGATAAGTTGCGCGAGATATACGGCAATCTGGCTATTGGCCAGGCATTTGGCGAAGCCGATAATGTATTGACTACGGCTGCCAAAGGTATTGCTGAGATTATTACGCTGGCCGGGTATGTAAACGTAGATTTTCAAGATGTGCGCACCGTGATGCTCAATGCCGGAGCAGCCGTTATGGGCTCGGCCGAAACCCGTGGCGACAACCGGGCCGTAAAAGCCGCACAGCAAGCACTTGCCTCTCCGCTGCTCGACAACCGCGATATTATGGGCGCCAAGAAAATTTTACTGTCTATTATTTCGGGCGAAGAAGCCGAGTTACAGATGGATGAACTCACCACCATTACCGAGTACATTCAGCAACAGGCAGGCGAAGAAGCCGAAGTTATTTTTGGCCATGGTGTAGATAGTACACTGGGCGATCGCATCCGAGTAACGGTCATTGCCACCGGGTTTTTGCAGGAAGGAAAAATGAGCCGGAAAACATCCGAAAAGAAAGTGCATGAACTTGATCGGTCGCAAATTTCGTTGTTTGGGCCGGTTGATAATTCCGTTAATCAGCGCATCCATGAAATTGAATTGCGCATCAAAGAAGGAGATGGACCAATACTAAATGACAAGGATAATTCATCCGTAGAAAAACCACCCGTAGAAAAACCTTTGGTACAAAAACCGGTTGATAAACCCGTACTGAACACACCCGAAGAGATTGAACACCCGGTAGAAGAGCGTACGTACGTATTTCAAAACCCATCTATTAAAGAAGAGGAGGGCGAAGAAAGCCTTTTTGCCGATGACGATGAGTTTAAGACCGGCAACGAAATAGCGGCCGATCAGATTATGAATGAAGAAGGCCTGATGGAAGTACGTAAAACCAAAGAACGCTTAGAGCAACAAGCTAAAGAGCGAAGAGAGAAACTGAAAAGCAACCGGAAACAGGAAATGACCAAAGAAGAATTTAATGAGAAATGGGTGTTGCCGGCCTATCTGAGAAGGGGCGTAAAAGTGGATGACAACGTGCCTCACTCATCAGAGCCTTTTATATCGCGCTATAACCTGAATGATGATAATAATTTGTTGGGTAATAATAAATTTTTGCATGATAACGTGGATTGAGCCGGCCCAGGCCGGATAGCGGAAGATATGGCATACCCGGTGCGACTGGTTTTACTCCATTCGTAGTGGTTGTTGGAAGTAATATTTTTTGCCGGTACCGGTGTGCCTTCTTACTCGGTCAGAGATTTTAAAATGCAGTATCTTTTTTTTTGCTGCGCTGACCGAAAGTTTTTTAAACCCAGATGATGCATGAGGGATGCATCATCTGCCCAAAGGGTTGACAAGGTTGACGGAAACGTCAACCTTGTCAAGGTTTAACCCTGACAATGAAAATCACCATTGGGTAT
>JAFDYY010000066.1 GCA_018267195.1 Bacteroidota bacterium
CTGGAACAGGCCAATGCCTCCATCAGTCAACTGACCGATGAACTGAAGAAAACCCAACACGATAGCGATTCGCTGAACGAAAGCCTGAAAGCGAACAACAAAAAATTAAATGAGCTTAACAAAGATTACGAAAAGCTAAACAACAACTATAAACTTTCGCTTACTAAGAGCGGAAAACTAAACCAGGATTTGGCCCAGCAGCGCGACCAACTGCTGGCCATTCAGTCTAATCTGGAAAGAACCCGTCTGCAAAACGATTCGCTCAGTACCAGCCTGGCCGAACGCGAAAAGAAAGTAAAAGAACTGGAGCAGGTGTTAGCCAAAAAAGATAAAGCTGTGCAAGATTTAAAAAATAAAATCAGCAATGCCCTGCTTAACTTTAAAGAGAACGACCTGACGGTGAAAGTGAAAAATGGGAAAGTGTATGTTTCCCTGGCCGAACAATTGCTCTTTGGGTCGGGCAGCATAACGATAGATAAAAAAGGCGTGGGGGCTTTACAGCAATTAGCCAAAGCCATCAAAGACCAGAAAGATATACACATGATGATCGAAGGGCACACCGACAATGTGCCGATCTCGGCCAAAACCAAATACATGGAGGATAACTGGGATTTAAGTGTGTTGCGCGCCACCTCCATTACTAAAATATTAACTAAAGCCGGTGTGTCGCCCAACCAAATTACATCGGCCGGCCGGGGCGAATTTTCGCCCGTAGCCGCTAACGACACGGCACCCAACAAACAGAAAAACAGACGTACCGAAATTATCATTACCCCTAACCTGGACGAAATTTTTAAAATTCTGGATTCCAACTAACCCACCCCACCATGAGCTTGATTTACTTAGCCATACTTGCTTTAGACATCGTTACGATTATGGATGTTTTAAAAAGCATTAAAGACAGCGAAAAAAAAATTTTGTGGATCATTGTTGTTATTTTTCTGCCGCTCCTCGGCCCTGTGCTTTACTACGTGCTTGGTAAAAAATAACTGAACTCACCCGGAGCCATGCGCGAAAAACTTTTCAGTTGGCTTTACATGTTCTGGAAATTATTCCTGGTATTATTCATAGCTCAATTAGTTTACATTTTCATGCTGCGATGGGTAAACCCGCCCATTACAGCCACCCAGCTTTCGAGTTGGCTGCACGGCCCGGGGCTTGCGCGCCACTATGTTCCATATACCGCGATGTCGCCCCACATTCGGCTGGCCGTTATGGCATCGGAAGATCAGTTGTTCCCTCAGCACAATGGATTTGATGTGGAAAGCATAAAACTCGCGCTGAAAGAAAAAGACAAACGAAGAAAACAAATGCGGGGAGCATCCACCATCAGCCAGCAAGTGGCTAAAAATGTTTTTTTGTGGCAAGGCCGGAGTTGGCTTAGAAAAGGGCTGGAGGCCTATTTTACTTTTATGATTGAATGGACGTGGGGTAAAAAACGCATTTTGGAAATGTACCTCAACGTAAGCGAAATGGGCAACGGCATTTTTGGAATTGAAGCAGCAGCACAAAGCTATTTCCATAAACCAGCCAAAAAACTTTCGCGGGCTGAAGCTGCCATGATTGCCGCCTGTTTGCCCAGCCCCCGAAAAATACGGGTGCAGCCTCCGTCTAATTATGTCAGCCAGCGCTATCCGCAAATAATGGAGCAGATGGATAACCTCGAACCGGATGAAGCGGTTAGTGAACTGCTCAAATAATCCACTCATCAATTTACACCAACGGTATAGACTTCTCTAAACCGTAATCTAATTTTGAACGACATACCCCTGCCTATATGAAAAACAAATCATGGACACTTCTTTTCGCTATTCTGTTTTCGACAGTTGCACACGCCCAGCATACGGAAAAAATTGACACGGCCACTTTTTCTAAAATCAAGAAAGAAGGCCTGAACCATTCTAAAGTAATGGAAATACTGAGCATGCTTACCGATGTGTACGGCCCGCGCCTGACTAACTCGCCCGGCCATAAAAAAGCAGCCGATTATGCCAAGTCAACCCTGGAATCGTGGGGATTACAAAATGCTGCCATAGATGTGTGGGATGAACCATTTGGAAGAGGATGGCAACTGAAAAAATTTAACCTGCAAACACAAGAGCCTTCGGTGCTGCAACTTATATCTCATCCTAAAGCATGGTCGCCCGGCATAAAAGGTACGGTGGCCACTGAGGCGGTTTACCTCGAAGCGAAAACCGAAGCCGATTTAGAAAAATACAAAGGCAAACTAAAAGGCAAACTGGTATTGCTCAGTGCCCCGGTAGCGGTAAAGCCCGGCTTTAAACCCGATGCCACACGCCTTAACGATTCGCTCCTGCTGAAAATGGCTGACGCCACGCTGGATAACAACAGCGATGGCGGCTTCTTCTTCAGACGACCGAATGCCAACATGCTGCAACAAATGAAATTGAGTTATGCCAAATGGCAGTTGTGCGAAAAAGAAGGAGTAGTGGCTGTATTAGAAGCCAGCCCGGGCTCCCGCCTGGAGGACGGTACCATTATGGTAAGTGCGGCCACCATTCCGTACCCACCCGATGTACCGTTCGATAAAAGAAAGCGGGCCCAATCGGCCGATGCCCCCAAAATATTACCACAGATAGTAGTAGCAGACGAGCACTATAACCGGTTGGTGAGGCTTATCCAAAAAGGGATTCCGGTTAAAATGGAATTGACTTTAGAGACAGAATTTACACCGGCTGCCAATGGCTTTAATGTAATTGCCGAAATCCCGGGCACTGATTTAAAAGACGAAGTGGTGATGATCGGAGCCCACTTAGACTCCTGGCACAGTGGCACCGGAGCTACCGATAATGCAGCTGGGTCGGCCGTGATGATGGAAGCCATGCGGCTACTGAAATCAGTGGGCGTAAGCCCGCGCAGAACTATTCGTATAGGCTTGTGGGGAGGCGAAGAACAAGGGCTGATCGGCTCGAGAAATTATGTGAAGCGAACTTTTGGCGAACGGCTCGACAAAATGCGCCCGTATGATTCGATCCGGTTGAAACCGGCAGCCGAAAGATTTTCCGTATATTTTAATATGGACAATGGTACGGGCAAATACCGCGGCATATACCTGCAGGGCAACGAAGCAGCAGGGCCTATTTTCCGCAACTGGTTTAAACCTTTCAATAAAATGGGGGCTTCCACCATCACCTTAGAAAACACCGGAGGCACCGACCACCAATCGTTCGATGCCATCGGCTTACCCGGATTTCAGTTTATTCAAGATCCGATTGAGTATGGCAACCGCACACACCATACCAGCATGGATGTGTACGACAAAGCCATTGAAGACGACCTAAAGCACAATGCCGTCATCACGGCTTCCTTTGCCTGGCAGGCCGCCAACCGCGAGGGTTTAGTTCCGAGAAAGTAAACACATAATAATAGAATCCATCAGCCCATCTCTTGGGTTGATGGATTGACCCAAGCCCTAAAGCGGTAATTAAATTACACGGTTCCCATACGGATGTCGGCAACCGGGCTGTCCTCTATAATCCTAAAATAATATATATTGAGGTGTGATGCCCCATGCCGGCAAGCCATAACAAGGTAAACCGATGAACAATGAAAAGGTCATTAAATAATCAGACTAAACTTGAACTAATCAAAACGCTTGAAGACCGGTTTAAAGAGAATAGGCACCGGCATAAAGACATTGATTGGATCGTATTACAAAAGAAACTGGAGGCTAATCCTGAAAAATTATGGATACTGAACGAAATGGAGCTTACGGGAGGCGAGCCAGATGTTGTTGATTTTAACAAACGTACAAACGAATATATTTTTATTGACTGCTCAAAAGAAAGCCCTTCGGGACGTAGAAGTCTTTGTTACGACCGAAAAGCACTGGACTCAAGAAAGGCAAACAAACCAAGCAACAATGCCCTTGATTTCGCAAAAGAAATCGGCATTACAATTCTTACAGAAGAACAATATAGAAACTATCATCAGTTAATACAGTTTGACGGGAAAACATCAAGCTGGGTATTGACGCCTGACGACATAAGAAGTTTAGGCGGAGCCATCTTTTGCGATTTCCGTTTTGGTAAAGTATTTACATATCACAACGGAGCCGAATCATATTACGAAGCAAGAGGCTTTAGAGGCTTATTAGCTGTTTAACGAGATCGAAAAGAATTAAGAATTGAAATACACAGAGTAAAACGAATAAATTAGCGATAGAGTGAACTATTTCCATTCAACGATGCTAAAGCCCGCCCCACCGCAAAGCCGGAAACATTACCCGCAAGCTTAATGAACGACAAGGCAAATAAACTAATACTATCGCTAAGGGCGTATCAATCAGATGTTGAAATACATAAACATTCGGCCTATCAAATTGTCATAACAGACGATAATCCTTTTCATACAACGATAGAAAACAAGCAACACCAAAATATACATGGCTTTGTCATTAAGCCGCAAGTGGCGCACGCTTGTGTATGTAGCAACAGCACGCTAACGATCATTAACATAGAACCTTATTCATCTTTAGGAAAACGTATCTTGAAAAAATTACGAAGTTCAAATTTTGAAATCTTTAAGAATGAGCCAGACGTTAAAAATTATCTTAGCTTTTTTAAAAAAAGTTTTGCTATGGACGACCTTACGGCATCAGGCGAATTAAAAGGTGAGGAAGAAATAAATGATGACAGGATTATAAAATCGATTGAATTTATTGAGAACAATTTCCGATCTGAAAAATTTTCGATAAACCATATTTCAAAGCAGGTTTATTTATCCCCTTCCAGGTTATCATTTTTATTTAAACAACAAGTAGGCAGCAGCATTTCCAAATATATTTTATGGACAAGGTTAAGGTTTGCTATTTTTAATATTCTGTCGGCTCCTGATAAAACGCTGACAAATATTGCATTTGAAAGTGGCTTTTATGACTCCTCACAAATGAATAAATACATGTATCAAATGTTTGGAATTGCGCCATTGAAACTTCGGCAAAAAAGTGATTTGATACAATTTTTAGACCAAGCCTTACTCTAATTTTGCTCCTACTTAGGCAGGTTTTGGATTGGCCGGATCCGATCTGCGCATGCTGTATTTTTAAAATCTTTCTACTCGAAATTTAACAGATCAGATCAACCACTTTAACCCTATAGAAAATGAATAGAATTTTAGTATTAATCACACTCTCGGACGAGGGCATAACAACTATAAAATCAAATCCGGATCTACCCAAGAAAGAAACGGAATTTGTTAACCGGTGGAGAGCAGACGAAATTTTAGAGCGCTTCTATATTTCAGTATCTAAAAAGGAAGCCGTGTTAATATTTCAAAATAGTAACGAAGACGAAATAAAGAAACTTATTGAAACATTGCCATACTTTCCATACATGGCTAAAATTGAATATCATAACTTGAACCAACAGTTTTGATTGGCAAATGAAAGGCTGAGGTGCCTTTGTTGAGTTTGGGGCGAGCATTCAAAAAATTTAGAATGGAGTTCTTCGTCCGTTTCCAAAAAAAGAATCACTAACGAATGGGGAGCTCTCGTTACTTTACAAAGAAGAGAGCACAATAATTGCGAATTGCCTAAAGTGAAGCGGGATATTCTTAGCTTTAACAGTTGCATACACATGGCGGTCAGCCCTACATCCAATCAGAAAACAGCTATCCGTACAACCGGCTTTAGTATCGTAAGCAATTTTGTGCTGGCAATAATTAAGTGGCTGGCAGGTTATTTCGGAAATTCCTATGCCCTAATTGCCGATGCCATTGAGTCTACTACCGATATATTTTCTTCTTTGCTGGTATTGCTGGGTTTAAAATATACTAACCGGCCGGCCGATAAAAATCATCCTTATGGCCATGGGCGGCTTGAACCCTTAGTTACATTTATGGTAGTTGCTTTTCTTGTTACCTCGGCCACTATTATTGCTTATGAAAGCATCCAGAACATAGGTACTCCTCACGAATCACCTAAAAAATTTACACTCTATATTCTGATTCCCTTAATCCTCTGGAAAGAAATTTCTTTTCAACTGGTTTTACGAAAAGCAAAACAAACACACAGCACCTCCCTGAAGGCAGATGCCTGGCATCATCGTAGCGATGCTATTACTTCTATGACAGCTTGTATAGGAATTTCTATTTCTTTAATTTTTGGAAAGGGCTACGAGTCGGCAGACGACTGGGCTGCTTTGTTTTCTTCTGCCTTTATTCTGTATAACAGCTACAAAATATTCCGCCCGGCACTCGGAGAAATCATGGATGAAAACCTGTACGAAGACCTGATTGAAGAAATACGCAAAGTTTCCCTTACGGTAGAGGGCGTATCCGGAACCGAAAAATGTTTTATTCGTAAGGCCGGGATGACTTATCATGTAGATCTGCATGCCATAGTGAATGCCAATATCTCAGTAAAGCAGGGACACCATATTGCCCACAATCTAAAAAATACACTTAGACAAAATATCCCTCAATTAGGGCACGTGCTTATTCATATTGAACCAGATGATTATGAGTAGGGCAAGAATTAACAGGGTGCGAACAAAAACTAACTGACGGCAGCAATAGTAGAGAGTGGGAGAACGGTTACTTAGCGGATGATTTTTAAGAGCCATTTTTTTGCCAATACCTAACCTTCCTGAAAACAGAAGATAGGGTTAGAATCTGGTAAGTTTAGAGAAGCCCCTAAGTCAAATAGATAATGGCAACTCTATTTTACTTACTTTTAGTAAACTCTAAGTTCAACCAAGTTGTAGCTGTTTTGAAATTAAACAGCTGCCACAGAAACTTTGTTTTAATAAAACTCAAAATCCAAATGGAATCAGTTTCTCGATTTGATTCTGCCAAATACAAGGCTACCACGCATGATCAGTGGCAGGAAACAGCCGAAGCCTGGTATCGCTGGAGCCCAACATTGAATCAATGGCTCGGCAAAGCCACCGACCGAATGTTAGAGATGGCGGGCATTATCCGCGGATACCGGGTTTTAGATATTGCGGCTGGAGCCGGTAGCCAATCTATGACAATAGCTAAAAAGGTAGGGGCTAACGGATATGTTTTAGCTACCGACATTTCTTCTAATATTTTGGAATATGCTCAACAAGCAGCACATCAAGCAAGAATAGATAACATAGAAACGAAAGTAATGGATGGCGAAAACCTTACACTGGAAGAAAACAGTTTTGATGCCGTTATTTCAAGAGTTGGGCTTATTTATTTTCCTAATCTGCAAAAAGCATTGAAGGAAATGTTGGGTATGCTTAAGCCGGGAGGAAAAATAGCGGCTCTGGTTTATTCTACTCCCGAAAAGAATCAATTCTTCTCAATCCCTATTTCAATTATTCAAAACCGGGCAAAGCTACCGCCTCCTCTGCCCAACCAACCTGGGCCTTTTAGTTTAGGGGCAGAAGGAGTAATTGAAAAAGCATTTTCTCAGGCAGGTTTTAAAAATATCAAAACAGAGTATATTGATTCTCCTTTGCGGCTTTCGTCTGTAAAAGAGTGTCTGAAATTTGAAAAAGAATCATTTGGAGCGTTGCATCAGATGATGAATGGTTTGGCTGAGGCAGAGAAAGAGTCTGTTTGGCTGGAAATTGAAAATGAATTTTTAAAATTTGAATCAGCGAGCGGGTTTGAAGCCCCTTGCCAAATGGTGGCGGCTGCCGGAGAGAAATGATAATGCTTTTATAACAGAGCGAACCGTACGAGGGAAGGAACTCTGAATGGGGCTGATAGAATACATCAAAAAAGGTATGGATATTTTTGAATCAATGCGGGTCGGAGGCCTCCTTCGGCAAGATGACCCAAGGCTACCCGAAATGTGGAAAGTGGTTTCTAACACCATAAAATTATCTCCGGCTCTCAATGTCTCTACCGACATTGATCAAATTCGGCAACGGCTAAGTGAAATAATAGGAAGTGAAATAGATAAAAGCACAATCGTATTCGTGCCGTTTTATACCAACTTTGGCCGGCATATCCGATTAGGAAAAAATGTATTCATTAATCACGCTTGTTCCTTTTTAGACTTAGGCGGAATCACCATTGAAGATGATGTTCAAATCGGTCCTAAGGTTAATCTGATTACAGAAAATCACCCGATCGATCCTTCCCATCGCAAATCGCTCGATTTAAAATCCATACTCTTAAAAAGAAATGTGTGGATTGGGGCAGCCGCAACGATTTTGCCGGGTGTAACGGTTGGAGAAAATGCGGTAGTTGCGGCCGGGGCAGTTGTAAAACAAAATGTGGATGCCAATACTATCGTGGCCGGAGTGCCGGCTAAAGTGGTGAGAAAGATTGAATGGAGAGCATAATGATTGCTCAATTAAACCCAGATGATGCATTAGGAATGCATCATGCCCAAAAGAGTTGACGAAAACGTCTGCCTGGTCAAGGTTTAACCCTGACAATGAAAATCACCATGGGGTATTTATCTTCATTGGCATATTGATGATTTTCATTCGTCAATAATGCAATAGGTTTTCTATTACACATTATTGGGTTAAAACCGCAAGATCATATCTGCGGTAGCGGTAAGTTGGTTAGGCTTTGTTCCCAGATCGTATGGCTTTATAGTGTTGTTCAGGTTTTGGTCGAAACGGATTTCCGGCCGCAACATCAGGTAGTCGGTAACCTGGTGGATAAATCCAAGTGTGCAACTGGTGTATTGTGTAGGGTATCCGGTCCTCCAGCCGTTGGCATCGTTTAGGTAGTCAGTACGGATGCTGAAATAATTTTTTTTGGAAACCAAAATCTGAAAATAATTGACGAACCCAAGAGCCGAAGAAGTGCCGGGAATAATTGGACCAGGACCGCCTCCTGCCCCATACCGCACTGGCCCATACGAAGCGGATCCGCCCAAGGCCGCTTCTTTCTCCCACTCATAATACATTTCCGTCATCATGTGAAAAGTGCGATTGAAGCGGTGGCCCCAAACTCCGGAAATATGGTTGAGGTTATCATGACCATAGCTGTATTTGCCTTGACCCAACGCATTTACGCCTACCCATAGCGAATTATTGTTGTTGCGCGAAACATACCGTGCATAAGCCTGTCCGCACAAGCCGGCCGACTTATCCCAGGGTGCCAAATCGTTTCCGCCATGTAAGGCAAACTCCACCGTCCATTGCGGGGTAAGCATTACCGTTGCCTGCACACCTGTTTCGGTATAGGGGTCGTAAGAAAACATAACGGAGTGCGTGTATAAATAATTATCGGGCGAAAGCTGCGCTTCAATATCGGCCGGAGAAATAAATCGCCCGATGCGTAAAAGCATACCTTGTGCCACATTGGGTATATACACCAAGGCATAGGCTTCCACCGGATCGTACCCATATAGATTATTGTCTTTAAAATACCCATCGCTCAGCCATCCTTTGGCTACCGTGTAGCGGTAGTCAAGGCCATAGACATTACTCAGGCGAAAGCCCCAATCAACATGATCAGTTTGGATGGTGTTGGGCTGACGCTCCAATCGCAGAACAAGCTGGCTGAGATGCGGGGCATTGGGCTGGATAGAATAGGATACAGGGATGTTGGTATAGCTGGATGAGCTGAAGTTATAAGAAGGATCCACCCACCCGTAAATTTTGATACGGCTTTTGTTTTTGGCTAATCCCAAGGTTTTTTGCAGTGCCCAGTCGGCCGGGTCGTTGGAGGCTCCGATTTTGTAGGAGCCCGTCCAATCGGCTCCGGGAAAAGGCCCGGAAGGCAAAGGCGATGGCATAGCCCGTGTGCCCGGTTCGCACAAAGTAGTATCGGCATTTAATTTTTTTTTCTTGGAATCATCAGTTTGCCCAAATGTTAGAAACGAGCTCCCGGCCAATAGAGTCAATAAAATTCCGGTTCTCATTCTGTTTATTTTTTGTTGAAGGATTTTAGCCAAAAGGCGGATAGCTCTTTCTTTTTACACCCAAAGGTAGGGGTATGTTTATAAGCTTGAGAAACAGATGGTGCAAATAAAGATTTTTATAAAGATGGGTTGATACAGAAATCAGATAGAAAAAACCTCATCGGCCATGTTTACTCACTATGTATTTTTTAAACCTGATAAAACAAATCAGTTATATTATTTCATCGAAAACGTTATCATTACGCCCACACTAAACCCATGGTTATGAATTGGAAAAAAATAAATTTTTTATGGGTGGCTTTGTTGCCGCTCACCCTGCTGGGCCAAACTCCCTCCGGGTACGATCAGCACGAAGCGTTTGCCCCGTTTTTTTACCCTGCGTATGGAGATGAAGTACGCACGGCAGAGGGTACGCCCGGCCCTAAATACTGGCAGAACCGGGCCGATTATAAAATTGACGCCTCTATAGATGATGTCAACCATCATGTATCAGGCAATGTAGTGATTACCTATACCAACAACAGCCCGCAGGCTCTTTCGTATGTGTGGCTACAGTTAGATCAAAATATTTATAGTGTGAATTCGAGAGGCGTGGCGGCTACGGCCATTTTGGGAGGCCGATGGGCCAATCGCAATGCTTTTAATGGAGGATACACGCTAAAAGAAGTGAAGATCATTCAACCCGGAAAAGAATGGGAGGCCCATCATCTGGAGAGCGATACACGCATGCAGATTCAATTGCCAACTCCCCTTAAAGCTCAAGGAGGGACGGTTCAATTTAAAATCAAATTTGAATTTGACATTCCTGAATATGGAACCGACCGCATGGGAAGACTGAAAACCCAAAACGGATGGATCTACGAGATTGCGCAGTGGTATCCGAGAATGTGCGTGTACGATAATATTCAGGGATGGAACACGCTGCCTTATTTGGGGCAGGGAGAATTTTACCTGGAGTATGGCGACATAATTTACAACATAGATGCACCGGCCAATCATATTGTGGTAGGTTCGGGCGAGTTGCTCAATCCACAACAGGTAATGACAGCCGAACAGATGAAGAGATGGAGCCAGGCGAAAGGCAGCGACAAAACGGTGGTGCTTCGCTCGATAGCCGAAGTTACGAACCCCGACTCGCGCCCTACGGCCAGCAAAAGACTGACCTGGAAATTTAAGTGCAACAACACACGCGATGTGGCCTGGGCTTCTTCGGCCGCCTTTGTGTGGGATGCCGCAAAAATTAATTTACCCAATGGCAAAAACTCGCTCGCCATGTCGGTATATCCGGTTGAATCCGCCCAGGATAGTGCTTGGGCTCGTTCTACCGAATACGTAAAAGGAGCCATTGAATTTTATTCAAAATACTTGTACCCTTTTCCTTATCCGCAAGCTGTAAACGTTGCAGGAATAGTGGGCGGTATGGAGTATCCCGGCATTGTGTTTTGCTCTGCCAAAGCCAAGAAAGGTGGGTTGTGGGGCGTTACCTCGCACGAGTTCGGGCACACGTGGTTCCCCATGATTGTCGGTTCGAATGAAAGAAAATTTCCCTGGATGGACGAAGGCTTCAACACCTTTATCAACAGCTTGGCCGAGAAAGATTTTAACAAGGGCGAATACCATTCTAAGAACCGGATGCCGGTAAATTTTCTGGTTCGTTATTTTTTTAACGACAGTGCCGAGAGTATCCTCAACATCCCCGATGTATTGAAGCCCCGAAACCTGGGAGCCGCAGCGTATTACAAACCCGGTCTGGGCTTGCAGTTGCTGCGCGAGCAAGTAGTTGGTACGGCACGCTTCGATAGTGCCTTCCGGTATTATGTGCACAAGTGGGCATTTAAACACCCTTCTCCATGGGATTTTTTCCATTGTATGGAAAACCACACCGGAGAAACGCTCGATTGGTTTTGGCGAGGTTGGTTTTTTAATCAATGGAAGATAGACCAGTCGGTAAACGGAGTTTCCTATGTAAAAAATGATCCGGCCAACGGAGCCATTATCAGCATCAGTAATCTCGAAAAATTGCCCATGCCGGCCGTAGTAGAGATTAAAGATGCGGCAGGGAAAACAGAGCGGGTGCAGTTGCCGGTAGAAGTATGGCAACATGGAGGAACCTGGAAATTTCTTTTCCACTCCACCGAAAAAATTCAGTCGGTAACGATTGACCCGGATAAAAACCTTCCGGATATTAATTTTGCCAATAACACCTGGACTTCGGAAGGGACAAAAGCAAACGGACAGAAATAAACTACGCTTACAAAAAACACTTACCGAAAACCACGAGTTGGGGTAAGTGTTTTTTTTGTGTCTTACCTAAAGGGTAGATAATTTAAGATACCCGAGGTTGATGGGGTCTTCTTCCACCGAAGTATCGGGCGTGAGAATAATTTGGTATTTCTCTTTTTGAGATGACACCAGGATATCATCTATTTCATAGAGGTCATCCACATCGACACCATATTTATCGTCCAGGTGGCTGTTGGCACCGGCAAAATGGTTGGTTTTAAAAAACAAGGTGTCCTTGGCCTCACTAAATGCCTCTGCACGATTGGGTTTTACGGTAAGCAGCACATAGTGCTGTTCTTCAAATTTATTTTTCTGATAGCCGCCCAGATTAATAAAAAAAAGCTTCATCATCGAAGGCACAACAGGCTCTTCGCGAAGTTGAACAGAAACCCGGTATCCCTCTACGGCATTTACTTCCCGCCATCCGTCAATATGGATTTTTTCACCGGCTTCCGGCCAAAATTTTTTTATGTGAGGAACTAGTTCTTTTAGCGAATGGGCAATACCAAAAAAGAAATCGTGTTGCTCCACATGGCGGGCCGGAGCCTTAGAGCCCAGCAAAAGCATATAAAGTTTTGGTTTAGGATTAGAAGAAAGCATATTTTTCTGATAACTAAATTATAAACCAAATTTATGACTGATTCTATTTCTTTTTAGAAATAAAAATTGAATTAAAACGATATTTACTATTCAGGGCTATTTTATTAATAAGATTAATAAAATATTAAATATCATTTGAATTTAACTTAATGTAGCCTAAATTTCCCCCCTTAATTTATTAACCTAAACCTATAACCTATGATGAAGAAGTTTTTACTACTGTGCTTCTCATTCGGTTTTGCAATCAGCGTATGGGCGCAAGACCGGGTGGTGACGGGGAAGTTGACCTCAAAAGACGATGGAACAGCTTTACCCGGTGTGAACATACTTGTAAAGGGAACCACGACTGGAACGGCTACGGATGCAGATGGAGTTTTTAAGATTTCTGTTCCTTCCGGAGATGTAACATTGGTGTTCTCTTTTATTGGTTATGCTACTCAGGAAGTGTTGGTTGGCGCGCGTACTGTTATAGACGTGCAATTGGAGAATGATGCCAAACAGTTGAGTGAAGTAGTGGTAGTGGGCGCAGGCGGTTTGCAAACCCGCGAACGCGAATTGGGTACAGCGAATACCGTTGTTTCTCAAGAAATTTTATCGGCTGGTAAAGCAGTCAATATGATGGCCGGTCTGCAAGGTAAAGTTCCCGGGCTTAATATCAGTGCGGTATCCAGCGGGGTTAACCCCAACTACCGTATCGTGTTGCGCGGGATGCGCTCCATGACTGGTAACAACGAAGCCCTTATCGTTTTAGATGGTGTGATCGTGCCCAGTGATGTAATGGCAAACATGAACATGAATGACGTTGAGTCCATCAACGTGCTGCGAGGTGCAGGGGCTGCCGCTCTTTATGGTTCTCAAGCTTCTAACGGAGCCTTAATTATTACAACCAAAAAAGGGAAGAAAGGCAAATTGGAGATAATGGCCTCTCAAAACGTTCAATTCCAACAGGTAGCATTTTTCCCTAAATTCCAAACCCGCTGGGGTTCTGGCGGTTCCGGGTACGGTGTAAACCCTGATGGTACAGGTTTTTTCAGTCAGTATGAAAACCAATCGTATGGTCCCGTTTTTGACGGATCAATCAAACCGTTGGGCGCTCCTCAGGAAACCGGCTATCAAGATCAAACTACTTTCAGCTATAAGGATGGCCACAATCAGTTTTGGAATGTGGGACAAACCAACCAAACGGATATCTCCATTTCATCGGGCGATGATAAATCGTCTCTTTATGTATCGGGTCAGTTTGTAACTGTAACCGGAACCACCCCGGGCGATAAGTTTACAAGAGGCAACTTGCGTGTAAACGGTACTCGCAAAGTAACCGACAAGGTAAATGTATCTTATTCGGTAGGGTATGCCCCCAATTTGTATGATATATCCAGTGCCACGGCCACTATTTACCAAAACATGTTGAATATGCCGCTGAACGTGGAGGTTACCAAATATAAAAATTGGCAGAACACCACTCCAGGTGCTGCGTCTATTGGTAATCCTAATAACTTCTACAATCCTTGGTATCTCAATCCTTATTTCTCTGCCGGAAACTGGAGAGAACTTGATAAGAATAACTTCT
>JAFDYY010000067.1 GCA_018267195.1 Bacteroidota bacterium
TTTGATTTTAACATTACCTGCGTGAATCAAGAAATAATAAAAAACAACCTCAGTGGCCTGGAGCGGAAAATTATGTTGCTGCTCAATGAGCACAAATCATTGAAAGACGAAATGCGCGCCATTAAACTTGAAAACCACGAACTGCGCACCGATTTGCGCAAACGAGATGAGCAGTTGGCCAATTTTAAAAATCAGATTAAAATCACTAAAATTGTGGATTATATAAACCCGGAAGACGAAAGTATTTCGGAATTGAGAGCAAAAGTGGACGAATACATCCGCGAAATAGACAAGTGCATCGCTAACGTAAGCCGATAAACATTGATGGACGATCTTTCTGTTAAAATTAAAATTGCTGACCGCGAGTACCCCATGAAAGTGAAGCGCTCCGAAGAGGAACGCGTACGGGCTGCGGGCAGAACCATCAATGAAAAAATAAAAAGCTACCGCGAAAAGTTTGGCATAGATGATAAACAAGATCTATTGGCCATGGTAGCCTTTGATTGTTTAGTAGAAAAAATGGCTGACGAAGAAACCGTGCACACCACCGACCAAACCGTGCTTGAGAAACTGGAAAATCTCAACCGCTTGGTATCGCAGGCCGTCTAAATATCTTTCCCTCTCAATCCTCCTTTCTTCTTCGGGCTTGATCTGAATGAATTGGCACTTTTCTATTTCAATTCATTTCTCATCAACCTAAACGGGTCATTGTTAAACGTTAACCATTTAGTATATGGAACAGATGGAAATCATTACGGTGGCATCAATTGCTTTTGCGGCCACCCTTATTTTAGCCCTGCTCATTGGTCAGTTTCTTTACAAAAGAAGAGTGAAGAGAAACCAGGCCGAGTTGAATGAAAAATCAAAACTGATTATTAAAGAAGCCGAACTTCAGGCTGAAAACATTAAGAAAGACCGCATCATCGAAGCTAAAGAAAAGCTTATCAAAATGAAGCAGGAATTTGAAGAAGAAGCGAACCGTAAAAAAAACCAGATCATTGCCAACGAACAAAAGGTAAAGCAGCGCGAAGCCCAACTGAGCAAGGAACTGGAACAACTGAAACGCAAAGAAACCGATGTGGACCAAGAGCGGCAAAGTTTAGCTCAACAGCATGACTTGGTAAAAAAACGCAAAGAAGAACTTGATAAATTTAATGCTCAAAAAGTAGCCGTGCTGGAGGGGATATCAAAACTCACGGCCGATCAGGCCCGCGATCAGTTGGTAGAGTCTATGAAAGAAGAAGCACAAACTAAGGCCAGCAGTTACATTAAGGATATTATGGAGCAGGCCAAACTTACGGCCACCAAAGAATCCAGAAAGATTATTATAGAAACCATACAGCGCACGGCCTCTGAGCAGGCTGTAGAAAACTGTGTTTCTATTTTCAATATCGAGAGCGATGACATCAAAGGTAAAATTATTGGCCGCGAAGGAAGAAATATCCGCACGCTGGAAGCCGCCACCGGGGTAGAATTTATTGTGGATGATACCCCCGAAGCCATTATCATTTCAGGGTTCGATCCGGTGCGCAGGGAGGTGGCCCGGTTGTCGCTGCACCGCCTGGTGCAAGATGGGCGTATTCACCCGGCTCGCATTGAAGAGATTGTAGCCAAGACGAGTAAAAATATTGAAGATGAGATTAATGAAATAGGCGAACGCACGGTGATTGATCTGGGCATCCACGGCTTACACCCCGATTTGGTACGTATGGTAGGACGTATGCGCTTCCGTTCTTCGTACGGACAAAATTTATTACAGCACTCGCGCGAAGTAGCAAACCTCTGCGCCATCATGGCCTCCGAACTGGGGTTGAATGTAAAGCAAGCCAAGCGAGCCGGCCTGCTGCACGACATCGGTAAGGTATGGCCCGAAGAACTGGAAAAACCTCATGCTATTGTAGGCATGGAGTTGGCTCAGAAATACAAAGAGCATCCTGTTATCTGCAATGCCATAGGGGCACACCATGATGAAATTGAAATGACGAGTTTGATTTCGCCCATTGTGCAAGCCTGCGATGCCATCTCGGGCGCCCGCCCCGGAGCCAGACGCGAGGTAATGGAACAATATATGAAACGCCTGAAAGAACTGGAGCAGGTAGGCTTGAGTTTTGAGGGTGTAGAAAAATGTTATGCCATACAAGCCGGCCGCGAGCTGCGGGTAATTGTAGATGCCGAAAAAGCCAGCGATGACCGAGCCAGTAAACTTAGCTTCGACATCTCGCAAAAAATTGAACGCGATATGCAATACCCCGGACAAATTAAGGTAACCGTAATACGGGAAATGCGTAGTGTGGCGTATGCCAAATAAACCAAGCTGAATAAAAAAATAACTCTCTTATTTTTTTAACTGCACGCAATACACTTTTTTTAAAATTGATATTGAGCGAATGAGGAAACATCTTCATTCGCTTTTTTATTCTATCGCGTTGGCTAATAAACTTCAGCTAGAATTTTTTCTTATCACACTCAATTAATAATTGATTTCTATTTGTTAAGGTATAAGCCTGACAATGAAAATCACTTATCAGATTTTTACCGCCCCACATAAGGAGTTGATTTTTATTTTGCAATCATGCTGTCAGTTTTCAATTGTAGGGTTGTAGTTGAATAGGATTTACTCACTTATAAATTGAGAAATTGGTTTGCTCATTTTTTGGAGCGAGCCAATCAAAAAATTTAAAAAATGATGAAAATTAAAAATGAAATTAATCAGCTGTATAATTGAAATAAAATTAAAATGAAATCATTATTAGTTTATGTAATTAAATGAAAAACATCTTTGATGTATGCAAAGAGACACGTTAAATTTCTGCACTTAATTTATTAACTAAACAATAACCGTATGATGAAAAAGTTTTTACTCATGTGCTTTTTATTCGGTTTTGCTTTCAGTGTCTGGGCGCAAGACCGGGTGGTAACGGGGAAAGTAACCTCCAAAGAAGACGGAGGAGCCTTACCTGGTGTAAATGTAACGCTGAAGGGAACGACCAACGGAACAGCAACCGATTCGGAAGGAACTTACAAACTTCCTGTAGGATCTGGCGGTACACTCGTATTCTCCTTTATTGGGTACGAATCTCAAGAAGTTGAGGTTGGAGATAGACAAGTTGTAGATGTGCAGTTATTAAATGACATAAAACAACTTTCTGAAGTGGTAGTTACCGGTCTCGGTATTGCTAAAGAAAAAAAGGGGCTTGGTTACGCAGTGGCTACGGTTGGTTCTGATCTTGTAAACCAACGGGCCGAAGGTGATGTAATGAGGGTTCTTTCCGGAAAAGCAGCCGGGGTAGATATAACCCAGACTAGTGGTTTGGCCGGAAGTGGAACAAACATTAACATCCGTGGATTCTCTTCCATTACAGGAAGTACTCAACCTTTGTTTGTTATTGACGGAGTTGCCTTTGATGGAGGAACGAATTCGCAGGGTAGTTTTGTTTATGGCAGCCAAACCGGAAGTCGTTTTTTTGACATAGATCCTAACTCGATCGAATCGATAAGTATCTTGAAAGGATTGAATGCCACCGTACTCTACGGAGAAGCCGGACGAAACGGTGTTATTCTTATTACCACAAAAAATGGAGCTTCTGCTATGAAGAAAGGAAAGGCTCCTGTTACAGTTAACTTTAATAGTTCGGTAAATGCTGTAACGGTGGCACAATTTCCAGATTATCAAGATCATTGGGGAGGAGGATATAATCAGATTTCGGGTGTAGCTTATTATAGCAACTGGGGAGGGCCAACCGATGGGCACTTAATAAGTCACCCCTACGATCGTCCCGCACTTAATGTGGCATTTCCGCAATATGTAGGAGCTAAATATGCCTACAAGGCATACAATAGTGTTCCCCGTTTTTTTAATACCGGATATACACAAACTAACTCTATAAATATTTCAGGTGGAACAGAAAGAGCCAAACTGAATGCGAACGTTGGGTTTCAAAATACAAACGGCTTTGCCCCGGGTAATACTACCTCCAGAGTGAATTTTGGATTGGGAGGTTCTTTTGATATTTCTGATAAATTCAATTTTAGTGGAACATTTAACTTTGTTAGATCTAACGTGGTGCAGCCTCCTACCGCGGTAAGTTTTGGGAGTGGTGCTTCAAGTGGAGTATCATTGTTTGCCGATGTTTGGTACACACCCAGAACTGTTGATTTAATGGGTCTGCCATACATAAACCCCTTAGATAATTCTGCAGTTTATTACCGCCCAACAAACGATATTACTAATCCCCGTTGGACGGCCACGAATTCAAGCAATGGTCAATTAACCTCAAGAACGTATGGCCAAATGGCGTTTAGGTACACACCGCTGAAAAATTTATCATTTACTTATCGTTCCGGTTGGGATGTGTATTCTGAATCAGGTTCTTTTTATGTTAACAAGGGTAGCGGTGCTAATTTTAACCAAGGTGCCTATCGCAGCACCGTTTCTTTAAACTCAATTTTTGATCAATACTTGTTAGGTAATTACAAAACCAATTTTGGAGAAAATTTTGGGTTTAATGTGGATGCAGGTTTTAACTTCCGCAATATTGAATACAGACAAACAGGGATGTTCAGCCAACAGCAATTGGTGTATGGATTAATTGACCACTCTAATTTTGTTACTCATCAGGATGTTGATGAAGCTGGAAATGACCTTGATTATATTAGAAAACAAGTTTCGTTAGGCGTGTTTACCCAAGCAGCACTTGATTATAAAAACATGGTGTTCTTGAATTTGGGAGGCCGGTATGGATCGAGTAGCACCGTTGAACAAGCCAACCGCAATATCTTCTACCCCAGTGTGAGTACATCTATTATTTTGTCGGATGCTATTCCTTCTCTTTCAGGAAGTAAAGCACTAAGCTTTTTGAAAGTTCGTGCCGGGTATGCAACTAGCGCCCGCTTTCCGGATCCTTACTCAACACGCCAATCGCTAGGTAGTTCAACCAATACATTTGTTGGGCCTACGGGCAATGTTCTCAATATCAATTATACCAATGCACGCTTGGCAAATCCTAACTTAAGACCTGAGTTGTTAGGCGAACTTGAATTTGGTATTGAAGGTAAAGCCTTTGATAATCTGGTTACCTTTGATTTGACTGCGTTTGATAAAAGATCAACCAAACAGATATTGGATAGACCACTTGACCCCTCCACGGGTTATTCTGTTTATCAAGTAAATGCCGGTTCGGTTTATAATAAAGGGATTGAAGCTAATATAGGCGTAAATGTAGTCCGCTCTTCAAACTGGAATTGGAAACTGGAAGCCATCTATAGCTTGTATCGCAACATGGTGTACAATATGCCTTCGTACGCTCAACAGATTGCATTATCAGGGTATACGAACTTAGGCAATTTTGCTATCAATAATCAGCCCATAAACACCATTCAGGGAATTGCCCGTATGAGAGACTCTCATGGAAACTTCTTGGTAGATCAAAATATTGGTATATGGGATAAAAACTCTCAGATTTCAATTATCGGGAACCCTAACCCCAACTATAAACTTACCGGTGTTTCTACCCTATCTTATAAGAGTTTCACTTTCCGTATGCAGTGGAATTTTGTTCAAGGCGGACAGATCTATTCTACAACTTCTAATATTCTCTTAGCAAGAGGTGTAACAAAAGATACTGACTTCGATAGAACCCTACCCATTGTATTAAATGGCGTAAGCGATAAAGATGGAACACCTAACCGCGTGATGGTATCCGCATCGGATGCATACTTCAATGGCTTGTTGAATAACTCAGATGATACTAAAGTTTATGACGCAACAGTACTTCGCCTGAAAGAGATTTCGCTGAGCTATAATTTGCCACAGTCTATGCTGGCTAAAACAAAATATATTAAAGCAGCAGCTATTTCTATTACCGGCTCCAATTTGTGGTACCGCGGGCTTGGCCTTCCAAAATATACGCACGTAGATCCCGAACAAAACAGTTTGGGTGTTGGTAACGGAAGAGGTTTTGAATACATGACTTCCCCGTCTGCTAAAACTTATGGTGTAAATGTCAACCTTACATTCTGATAATCTTAAAGTATTTGAATATGAAAAAAAGATTAATATATATTGCAATCAGCTGTGTGTTGGTTGTTACATCCTGCAATGACTTATCTAATAATTTACAAAACCCCAATTTGCCGCTCATCACTCAGGGTAACCTGGATTTGGTGCTGAATAGCGTGCAGCTAAACTTCCAGAATTTCTACTGGGATATGTCGAACATTGGAACAACACTAACCCGTCAGGAAATTTTGTATGGTCCACTATACAAAAATGCATACAATGCACAAAGTTATGACGGTGCCTGGGGCGATGCTTATCAGGGCGTGTTGGTTAATGCACAAACTGTTATTGCACTTGGAAAATCACAAAAAAAATATCAACACGTAGCGATCGCTCAGATTCTTCAAGCCTATACTCTAATGACGCTGGTTGATTTTTTTGGAGATGTGCCGTATTCAAAAGCCTTTGGAGGTGCTTCAAACACAACACCTACAGTTGATCCGGGCGCTCAGGTTTACGCAGTTGCAATGGCTTCCCTCGATTCGGCTGTAGTTAATTTAGGAAGAACGTCTGCCAGTTTGCCTGCCACAGATTTATACTATGGCGGTAGTGCAAGTAAATGGGTTGCCTTAGCGAATACGCTCATGTTCAAGAACTACATGAATTTAGCTCAGGCACCTGGGGCAAATAAGGCCTCCATAGCAACATCCATAAAAGGAATTTTGGCTTCTCCGGGAGGTGTTATTGATAATTCAGCTGGAGGAGGAACAGATTTTCAATTTTCTTATGGTACATCCTACACCAATCCTAATTCGCGTCACCCCAAATACAATAATAACTACAACTCATCAGGGGCTTCCGATTTTATAGGCAATTGGTTTATGTATGTAGCTGTTGCCGAAAAAACCATTATTAACGGATCTACTGTAGATGATCCACGCAGGAGGTTTTATTTCTACCGTCAAAATGGAAATACAGTTGGAAGTATTGATGTTACGGCATTGCCTTGTGCTACCCAAACGGCTCCGGCTTGGTACTCGAGTTATACTTATTGGTATGCCGGCAGCAGTGGAATGCCATTTTGCCAACTAGGAAATTTAGGATTGCCCATAGCAACCGGTTATTGGGGGCGCGATCATGGAGATAACTCGGGTATTCCTCCTGATGGTCAAGCTAGAACAACGTATGGCGTTTATCCGGCCGGAGGCCTATTTGATGATAGCCAATATGTTCCAATTTCAGGAGCTACCTCAATAAATTTGGGCGGTAAAGGGCAAGGGATTGCCCCTATTTGGTTGGCTTCTTACACTGAATTTTTAAAAGCCGAAGCGGCTATGACATTGGGTGTTGACTTAAGTGTAAGCCAAAGCTCAGGGATAGATGCCCCCTCTGCTTTCCTTGCAGGGGTAACAAATTCTGTAGAAAAGGTAGTGGCTTTCGGGCCTGTGGCAGGAGTAACAATACCAGCAGCACGGATAACGACACTTAATGCAGCCGCTGGAACGGTCGGAGCCAAAGCCACTTATTATAACTGGGTAACAAATTGGTTTGCAACTGCTCCGGCAGCGGCCACTGGTACCCCCGGATGTAAATTAGATGTATCCAGCAGAGAATTTTATATCGCTACATACGGAAACGGTATTGAAGCGTATAACCTGTATCGCAGAACTGGATATCCCTCAGGTATGCAGTTTTTGTTAGCACATGATAACACAGATGCTGCTGACCCCTACATTAGAAGTGCATACTACCCGGCTGTAGCTGTTAACCGAAACTCTGCTATAACACAAAAGAGTGGAGTTGATGCAAAAGTATTTTGGGATCCAGGTCTGCCATTATTCTAACTCAATAATTTCGATACTATGAAAAATACAATGAAAATTTTACTACTGTTTTGCGGGATACTATTATTTTTTTCCTGCGAAAAACCGTATGGTGTTTTTGATCAGACAAAGGTTATGGGGGTCTATCCTTATATAAAAGGAACTCCCACCAGCACCTTGTTCTATTACAATCAGCCTACATCATCTTATTCGGGTGCTATGGCACTAAGTGGGCCAGAACCTGCCAAACAGCTGGATGTATATGTTGTTACAGGTACGGTAGAAACCCATGTAAAAACAATACCACTACCCAGTAGTACGTATACGGTTACACTTCAGGATGTAGCCACAGCAATGAACCAGCCTATTTCTAGCTTTACCCCTGGCAATCAGATAAAGTTGAGAAATAGATTAACTTCGGCAAGCGGTCAAATGTGGTCAAAGGATAACACAGAAACGTCCAGCGGTGGGTTATTATCAGGTACTGTTTATCAAAATCTATATCAAGATCTGGTAGTTTTTGTTACCTGCCCGTTTGTGGCAGATGATGCAGTAGGTACTTACCATGTTATACAAGATGACTGGGCTGACTATAGCGTGGGAAATACACTTACAGTTTCCAAGGTTGACGCTAATAATATTATTATTAACGAATACCCTGCAACGTATGGCAACAATCACCATGGTTTGGTCATTACAGTTGATCCTAACTCGGGCATTGCTACGGTTACGAAACAATTTAGCGGTGGCTACGTAGCTAATGATAAAGAATACACTGACGGAGCCGGTTATGTGTTTTCTTGTGTAGGATACATTAAGCTGGTTTTAAATTTTACCTATAATGGTGGTGCCTATAATGGAAATACTTTAATTATTTCTAAATAGGGAGTTATTTTATGAAAAAAAGGCGGCCTCAATAGAGCCGCCTTTTTTTTATACCTCGTATCCACCCAACAAATTAGAACTCTGATTATACCTCTGTAGAAGTTGGATCGGGGTCTGATTAAGGTTTTAGATTAATTCGGATAAGTATCAGGATGGAATCTTTTGCCAAGAGAAGAGAAGGAGGAGGAAGGCCATCCTTTTCCCATAAGAAAAAATCATATTTCTGCAGAGGGGGAGTGGCTGCGTCAGACGATTGGAGGGTAACACCACCTTCCCGGATATACCCGGCAATAAAATCGTCAGTCTGATTTAAAGAGACCAGGCTGGCTGGCTGTTTCAAAATGGAAATAACCGCAGAGACTTTATCGGATACCATCACATTCAAGTCAACTGCTTTGCCTTTTGAAGCGGTGTTCCATTCTCCTTTGAAACTATCAGTGTCAAAAGGTTGCATGGATTTGTTGTGCTGCCCGGCATGAGTAAGTGTAAGATTACCTTTTAAAACCATGAGGATTCGGTTATAGCCCGGCAGTTTTGTAAAAACAGATTCTTCCGATTCGATGGTGGCCGTGCTGATCCGGAAAATAAAATCTCGCCCGGAATAAGTAGCCGAGTATGGATAAATACAGAGTTGCGTGGTCGTGCCTCCACTCCAGCGGGTGGTGTTTTGTTTATGCGCAGGTGTGAGGAGGAGAGCCATATTATTCTAGAGAAATTTTTTAAAAATAGGATGCATGAGGTGGTCTTCTCCCGGTTCTTACTAAAGACCTAGATCAACAATCATGGATGTTGTTTCAGGCAACAAGGTATAAGCTATGAAATAAAAATGCAATGAATTAAAACCATTACAAATTGTTTTTAGATACTCCATTTTGGAGCCCTGAAATAGATATTGTGCAACTGCACTTTCTTTCAGTAAAAATGGTAAGTAGCCCCGGCAGGAATCGAACCTGCATCTTCAGAATCGGAATCTGAAATACTATCCATTGTACTACGGAGCCGGATCGGGCTTTAGAAATGCCCTTTTCTGTTAACTTCGATGCAAAAATAAAATAAAGAGTGTCACATCCCTAAAAAATATTTATGTCTGTTTCCCTGCTCCACCCTTCTTTTTATAAAATATGAGACGTTCGGAAGAAAAAATTATTGTTTATCAATCGTATGATACGGCCGTGGAGGCCAACCTGGCTAAAACCAAACTGGATGCCCACGGCATTCCTTGTTTTTTAACAGACGAAAGTTTTACGGGTGTCTATCCTATCCGAAACAACGTATTTCCCGGTGTGCGTCTGCACATTTTCGAGCAAGACATGAATCAGGCAGCCGATATCCTTCGACCCGAAGAATGACTAAAATCAATTTTGTTTATTGTATTTTCAAAACCGTAAACTCCACTCGCCTGTTGTTGGCTCGGCCTTCTTCCGTATCGTTGGTGTCTATGGGTTTGGCTTTGCCGTAGCCATGAGCCTGCAACCGTCCGCTTTCAATGCCCTGCCCAGCCAGATAATCTACTACCGACTGAGAACGGCCTTGCGACAAGGTAAGGTTGTACGAATCAGACCCTTTGCCATCGGTGTGGCCGGCTATCTCAACAGATACTTTAGGATTTTGTTTTAAAAACTCTACCACTTTGTTTAACTCAATAAATGATTCCGGCTTTAATGTTGTTTTATCGAAATCAAAATAAATATTTTTTAACCGCACGGTAATTCCCACTTCTATTTCGGTCATGTAAATGTCTTTTTTTAATGGGATTAAATTTTCGTTTATTACCTGCACGCTATCTGCGGCATTGAGGTAGCCTTCGGCCGAAACATTATACACGTACCAACCCAAGCCCGGAATATTCTGAGAATAACTTCCCCCTTCAGCAGAAGGCATGAGTGGGGCGGGGTCTTCTTTGGAGAAGATTTTTATTTTGGAAGTCGGAATTTTAAAATTTGTTTTTTTGTCTATTATATCGCCCGCCAGCATCAGTTGTTTGGCAATGGGGATTAAAAAAATTTCTATTCTCAACGTAGTGTCGCGCACCAGCTTGGGTACAGTAAAATCATTCGTGGCGGAGATAAACCCGGTGGCGGTGGTAGCAATGGAAAAGCCATCTACTTCTGGAAGTTTGCTATCGAACCTTCCTCCGGCTGCCGATTTGAAAGAAAAGGGCTGCTTCTGATTTTTGTATTTTATTTCTACCGAAGCACCATTAATCGGCTGCTTGGTTTTTTGGTTATACACGGTGCCTGCCAGAAGAACATTTACATTGCGAGGTTTCAAAATCAACAAATCAAAATTTCCACCATCTACGGCCGCTCCGGATCGTGCAGTAAAAATATTCCCTTTGGCATCAATCGAAAAATAAGCATCATCGGCAGAGGTGTTAATCGCCCGCCCCAGATTGGCCGGTTCGCTCCAGTTTTCCCACGTTTCGTCTAGCCGTGTGCACCGGTAAACATCGATGCCCCCCACCCGGTCTTTGTTGTAGCGGTTCGATGCAAAGAAGAGTGTTTTTTGGTCGGGGCCGATAAACGGTGCAAAATCATCTGCAGCCGAGCTGATTTTTAATTTAGCTGGTTTAGAAAATCGGCCATCTTGCTGCAGAGAACTTATGTAGAGATCGCTGGAGCGGTCGTTGGGTTTCTCCGAAAAATAAATAACCATATAGCGCCCATCAGCCGAGAGCGAAGCTCCGTAAAAAAGTCCTTTATTCATTTTGTCGAAATCGGTTACAGGCAAGTCGCTCCAACTGCCCGAAGGGCTAACCAATGAAAACCCGATTGAATTTTTTGAACGCCCCCCCCGAATGAACAACGACCCATCGGGCATAAAATTAAAAACCTGGTTAAACCGGTTTTGATTGAAAGGCGCACTCAGGTGCTTGCCTTTGCTCCAGTTGCCTTTGTCGTCCAGTGTGGAAACCCAAATATCCTGGCTGTTTTCTTTGCCATACGTATTTTCAGGATGGTTGCTTACAAAATAGTAAAGCTTTTTACCATCGGGCGAAATCACCGGAGATACTTCATTGTATCGGTCATTTACGGCATCGCTCAGTTTTACGAGTTCATAGCGCGGGCTTATTTCCTGGGCTGCGCTAATCAGACACACACCTAAAAAAACAGCAATGAAAAATACCTTCATGTTTTTGTATTTAAAGATCGAAGAATCTAGCCTAGTTGAGTTAAGAGACAAAGTTGCCAAAAGATTTACCATCCTCCTATTGCCGGCTTTTGGCTTCACTTGTTCCGGTTACCAGCACATACTCTTTCTCTACCCGGTAGCTCATGGCCACCTCTTGTATCGCTCTTCCATTTACAATGTGTCCCGTCAGGGCTCCTTTATCACTCAACGAAAAAGATTCGATGATCAGGTGCTGAGAAAAAAACAGGCTGCCCCGTCCGTGCACTTTAAATAAGGCTTCTTTGGCACACCAATAAATGCACAATTTTGTAACATCTTTTCCGGCATCGAGTAGTTCGGAGGAGGATAATATACGTGGAGCAATGGCCAGCAACTTTTCGCGGGGTTGCTCAATATCAATCCCCACAACACGGGTTTTATCTATTTGGGCGGCCACATAGGGAAACGAATGTGAAAGTGAAATGGAATGAGGGTATTTTTCGAGAAAGGGTTTTCCAAACGCATCTTTGCAAATACCAAAATAGCGAAGCCCTACATGGTTGCACAAGGCCATGATAGCGTGCCTCCCGGCCAGCCACTCCAGTCTTTTTTTTTCATTGGTAATCTCAGGCGGAGGCAGGCCAATTATATCGCTGGTTAGTTGTGCTTCGGTCTCTTCTATGCGCCAGAGGGCCCAGCCACTTTGAAATCCGTCTTTAAAAAAAAAATTCAGAGGCATTGAAAATCATTCTTTAACCTTCAATTTTGTTAAAATATTTTACTCTAAAAAATTGCCTGTTCAGGTTTTTAAAAAAAATACGTTTACCGGCCACCGCGGCAGTATCTATGCACTGCAGCCGGCCGATCTGCCTCATCTGTTCTTTTCTGCCGGAGGCGATGGACTGGTAGCTTTATGGAATCTGGAAACCGGAGGCGATGGCCAACTTGTGGCGCAACTGCCCAACTCTATTTATGCATTACACTTTTTACCCAATAGAAATTTATTGATAGCGGGGCAAAACTATTCGGGCATTCATTTAATAGACTATCAGAATAAAAAAGAGCTGGCCTCACTCCATCTTACTGCTTCGGCTATTTTCGATATTCAGTCTTTTCAAAATGATTTGATTGTCGCCTCGGGCGATGGCTCCGTTTCAGTTGTTGATTTGAACCAGTGGGTAGTAAAAAAAAAGATACAGGCTTCTGAACGAAGCGCTCGTTGCCTGGCTGTCAATGTCGCTTCGGGCGAAGTAGCCGTTGGGTATAGCGATGCTTGCATCCGTATTTTTGATCTAAACCAATATACACTAAAAGAAACCATCAATGCCCACCGCAATTCTGTTTTTACAGTGAACTATTCGCCCGATGGTCAATTTTTGTTTAGTGGCGGACGCGATGCCCGGTTAAAAATTTGGGAGGTTCCCGATCACTATAATTCGAGCGAGGAAATTGCCGCCCACCTGTACGCTATTAACCACCTCGCCTTTAGCCCCGATGGCCGCTACTTGGCTACGGCCAGTATGGACAAATCGGTTAAAGTATGGAGCACCCCAGAACGCAAGTTGCTGAAGGTAATAGATAAAGGCCGCCATGCCGGCCATGGCACCTCGGTAAATAAACTATTATGGACTCCCTTTAACCAACAGCTGGTAAGTGCAGGCGATGACCGTATCATTTCTGCCTGGGATTTACTATTTTTGTAAGGACGTTCTTTTTAAGCCGATACTTTTTTATTCCCAGGTGGGAAATTTTTTAAACTTAAATGAGTTATTTTTTAACCTTAACAGAACCTTTATGAAAATCACTCCATTAGAAATCCGTCAAAAAACATTTGAGCGCACGCTGCGTGGTTTTGACAAAGATGAGGTAAATGCCTTTTTGCAGTCGCTTTCGCAAGAATGGGAACGCATGTTGGATGAAGGCAAAGAACTTAAAATTAAACTGGAGGCCACTGAGCGCGAGGTAAACAAACTTCGCGAAGTAGAAAGCTCTCTTTTTAAAACACTAAAAACTGCGGAAGATACAGGTGCCAACGTTATTGACCAAGCCAACAAAACGGCTGAATTGATTTTACGTGAAAACCAGTTGAATGCCGATGCCCTGATAAACGAAGCCAAGACGCGAGCCAAGAATACCATTGAAGAAGCGGAGGCTATTTCAAAACAAATGCTGGCCGAAATGGAAGAACGGTTAAAAACACTGGG
>JAFDYY010000068.1 GCA_018267195.1 Bacteroidota bacterium
GATGCATGAGGGATGCATCATCTGCCCAAAGGGTTGACGAAGGTTGACGGAAACGCCAACCTGGTCATGGTTTAACCCTGATAATGAAAATCACCATGGGGTATTTTATCTTCATGGGTTGTTGATTTTTATTCGTCAATCATGCCAATCGATTTTCTATTGCATGATTGGGGTTAAATTTTCTGGCTAAGACGGGCAGTATTAAAAATCTCATGAAAACAAATCACATTTTTTATTTTGGAATACATCGGGCAAATGATCAAGATGTATCATTTCATTCAGCTAATCTTCTAACTTTGAAGGCTTTTTTGAAATTTTGAAAAGTATGCGATCAAAATTCTTAATCGTCTTTTTGGCTTTTGTACAGCAGGCACTAGGGCAACCGGGTAATTATTTTCTTTCGCATTACGCCCCCAGCGATGAGCGCGTGAGCAGCCTTACCTTTGCCATAGCACAAGATAACCGCGGCATTCTCCATGTAGCTAACCGCAGTGGCATTTTAGAGTTTGACGGACACACTTGGAATTTAATTGCCACACAAAGCCCGATTTTTACAATAGTAAGTTGCCAACAGGGAATTTATGCCGGAGGCTTCCAGGGGTTTGGAAAAATTGCTTTAGGGGCAGACCATACGCAAACCTACCAGTTGCTTTCGCAACAGCAGCCTTCGGCTACCCAGATATTCTCGGGACTTTTATTAAATGATAAAATTTATTTTGCCAACAGTCACGCAGTGTTTGTTCTTTCGCCTAAGACCGATCAGATCGAATCCGTCTTGGCATCGGATGTAGAATTAAATGGGCTGATCGAAATAACCGGAAATGTTTATGCCAAAACAGATCAGGGGTTAAAAAAAATTATAGATGGTAAGTTCGTTCCCCCTTCTTTCCCATGGACAGATGATTTAGCTGTAGATTTTACTGCCTCCAATAAAAATTTTTCTCTTCTGGGGGTTTCGGGCAGCCGGCTTTTTTTAGCCACCACTTCGGGGCTGACAGAAATTAAAATAGCGGACCGCGACTATCTGCTTCGTAATGTGGCTATTTCTGCCGCCTGGCTGAACGAAGATTTGGTGGCCGTGGGAACCCTTCGGGGTGGAGTACTATTTCTTAACCCCAACACAGGCGAAACACAAGAGATAACCAATTTTTATACCGGCCTGCCCGACAATGAAGTATATGCTTTGCTAACGGACCACAACCAGGGCTTGTGGGTAGCTCATGATTATGGGTTTACACGCATAGCACCTACTCTTCCGTTTAGGTTATTCAGTCATTATTCTGGGCTTGAAGGAAATTTACTCTGCGCCAGAACATTTAATGGCCAAACGTATGTAGGCACCACACTGGGACTATTTATACTGGCAAAACAGGATGTTACGGAAGAGGGTTATATAAACCAGCCGCCATTATCACCCACAAAAGAAAACAAAAAACAAAAAGGTCTTTTTTCGTTTTTAAAAAGAAAAACCAGTGAAACGGAAAAGCCCATCGCATCTAAACCCATAACAAAATCAACGTATCTCTTTAAGCGGGTAAATGGAGTGGAGGGTAAAGTTTTACAACTGCTGGAAACGGATAATCAACTTTTGGCAGCCGGAAACTTTGGAATGGTTTCTGTAAGCGGGTTGAAAGCGGTAGAAATTTCGCACACTCCGATAAGATCGGTTTATAAGTCAGCCGCTATTTCGCAATTGCTGGCCAGCACGCAAGAAGATGAAATTAAAACTTTTGTACAGACGAAAGGTCGTTGGAAAGAAACCCAGTTGTTTGATACCCTGAATGATTATGTTAGTTACATTTTTGAAGACAAGCTGGAAAATATCTGGCTGTGCGGCCGAACACAGGCAATCAAAATCGAAACAGTAGAGGGAGCGGTTACAGCCGTAGAACGGATTTCTTTTTCTAACCCCACGGTAGATGAAAGTATGGGGCTCGCTTACGGAAGCGAAGTGTATATGGCCACGGGCGGAAGTTTTCATCGTTACGACTTAAAAGAAAATATTTTTAAAAAATATGATTCACTCCCCGGCACTAAAAAATATTTTGCCTCAGCCGGATATTTTTGGTTTTATGATGGCCATCGGTGGAATACGGTTGACAAGCGTATGCAAGCCGCCTTGCGGTTGGAGTGGCTCGGCCTGTTTTCCAACATTCGCTTCATTGGCCATGCCGATAAAGAAAGCCTTTGGATAATTACCTCAGGTAATGAATTGTACAAATTTTCGCCCACCGTGCCTTTGCCTGACCAGTACACCTATCCGTTATTTTTAAAAGAGGTACACGGACAACAGAATAAACAGTTGCTCAGCCGCTCAATTAAAGTCAGTCAGTTAGAATCCACCATTTCTTTTGAATATGTTCAGGCCGGGTATGTAGGCTCCAAGGCAGTGGAATACCGTTATAAAGTAAATGGACTTGATAACGATTGGACACACTGGTCGGTAAACAACAACACTCTTAATTTTTCTTATTTGCCGGCCGGTAAATACAAAATAGAAGTACAAACCCGGAACATGATGGGGAAAATAACCAACGCAGAGGCGATCGTTTTAGAAGTAGCTCCGCCTTATTGGAGGCAATCCTGGTTTTACCTGATAGAAATTCTTTTTTTTGGAGGCATGGTATTTCTTTCGATGCGCCTGAGTTCCGGCAATCCAAAATACAGGATGATCAGCCAATTGCTTTCGTTATTAACGATTGTAATGATTATTCAGTTTGTGCAGGCTGTTGTGAGCACACAGGTTTCAATAAAAGACTCACCGGTACTCGATTTTTTTCTACAGGTAGGTGTAGCATTGCTCATTCTTCCGGTAGAAGGCTACTTAAGACGTTTCATTGTTCGTAAAGCGATCTAACAACTTTTAGATATCGCAGATACCAATAGCCTGTTTTAATGAACCTAATTTATCAGCTCGTGAGGGTATAAATTCTTGAGCCACGTACCCCTTAAATCCGGTTTTTACAATGCCCCGCATAATGGCGGCATAGTTCAATTCTTGTGTGTCGTCAATTTCATGCCTGCCGGGAACGCCTCCGGTATGGAAGTGCGAGATGTAATGGATATGTTTGGTGAGGGTAGCAATAACATCGCCCTCCATAATCTGCATGTGGTAGATATCGTACAGCAATTTAAAGTTTTCGGAGCCTAGCTTTTCGCAAAGTTTTACGCCCCACTCGGTGTGGTCGCACTGGTAATCATGATGATCTACTTTGCTATTGAGCAATTCCATGCTGACGGTAACATGATATTTAGCCGCTACCTTCAAAATGGGATCTAGCGCGCGAGCACAATTCTCCAGCCCTTGCTCAGAGCTAAGCCCTTTTGCATTGCCGCTAAAACAGATCACATTTTTTAACCCGGCATCGGCTGCTTTAGGAATATTCGTGGTGTAATCTTTGATCAGCTTTTCATGAAGGGATAAATCGTTAAGTCCTTTTTGTAAACCAAGGTCGCTGGCATAAGCCATAGCACAAGTGAGTCCGTACTTTTGCGCAGTAGCCCATTGGGTGGAGTTGAGAAGGTCAATGGACTTGATCCCCATTTCTTTGGCAGCTTCACATAGTTTTTCTAAAGCAATATCGCTGTAGCACCATTGGCAAACACTGTGGTTGATGTTCCCTCTTAAATCAGCCGGCAAGGCGTTCATTGATTTGGCCATTTGAGGGAGCGCAATGGATCCTATGGCTGCACTGGCCATGGTTTTAAGAGCTTGTTTACGGTTCATCATGTTTTTTATTTTTCCTGGCGATAAATTACACCATCCTTCATTACAAATTTAACTTTTCTCAGATCAGAAATACTTTTGGTAGGATCTCCCGAGACAATAATAATATCGGCTTTCAATTCTTTTTTTAAAGAGCCCAACTGCTCTTCTAAATGAAAGGCTTTGGCATTTACAAGAGTGGCCGATGTTAACGCAGCTAACGGAGAAAGCCCATATTCTACCATCAGCTCCAGTTCTAATACATTTTCACCATGTGCAAAAACACCCACATCTCCACCGGCTAACAGGGTTACTCCCGACTCGATGGCTAATTTAAAACTGGCTTTCTTTTTTTTGATTGCTTCAGGATCGGAGTTGTTTCCTTTTTTCCAACCACGATAGCGCGCAATGGATTCGGTAGCCGCGAGCGTAGGGCACAAGGCAACATTTTTTTCTTTCATTAAGCGGAAAATTTCCGGAGTACCGCCATCGCCATGTTCAATGGTTTCCACACCGGCTAAAATAGCCCGGAGCATACCCTCGGCTGTGCTGGCATGTGCCACTACAGGTCGCCCGCTGCTTTTGGCTGTTTCTACTATGAGCTTAAGCTCATCAATAGAAAACGTGGGCATGGTTTCGTTGTTCTTGCCCCACCGGTAATCAGCATATACTTTAACAAGATCAATGCCTTTGCCTATCTGGTCGCGGGTAACACGAATCAAGTCATTGCCATCGGCAGGTTCAGCGCCCAACATAATCTGCTGGTCGTGGTCGTACCCCTTGGGGCCGTACGAGCCGGTGGAAACAATAGCACGGCCAGCCACTAATAATCGAGGCCCGGGAACAATCCCTTCATTAATGGCTCGTTTCAAAGCCACATCAGAATATCCCGCACCTTCGGTGCCTAAGTCGCGCGCGGTGGTAAAGCCGGCCATCAATGTATTTTGGGCGTGCACAGTGGCACGCACAGTGCGGTAGCTGTCGGTTTCTTTCAATACTTGGGTATCCCAATCGGTTACATTGTACGGATAAAGAAATAAATGCGAGTGCCCTTCGATTAACCCCGGCAATAGGGTGGAGTTAGGGTAATTTATTTTTATGGCATGAGCCGGAATAGAGAGGGCACTAACGGGACCGACAGATGCAATTTTATTTCCTTCAATCAAAATACCCCAACCGGTATACACATTTTCACCATCAAACACGCGTTCTGCCGTGAGGAAGTAGGTTTGCGAAAAGGTAACGTGAAATGAAAGGATCAGAAAAATTAAGAAGAATCTTTTCATTCTATTTCTTTAGAAAAATAAATTTAGCGGAAAGAAAAGATACGGCAAAACAAAACTCTTTCGCGAGAAAAAAGCGGATGCCTTTATCAAAGCCTAATGTTAAATGGCCTTTAGGGCTGCATCATAGTTAGGCTCTTCGCCAATTTGTGGCACGAGCTGAGTATATTTTATTTTTCCGGAGGGATCAATCACCACGACAGCACGGGCGAACAATCCCGCAAAGGAAGTGTCGGTTAGTTCAACGCCATACGATCTTCCAAAACCTCCTCTGAAATCAGAAAGTGTTTCTACTTTGTCTATGCCTTCTGCTCCGCAAAAACGTTTTTGAGCAAAGGGTAAATCTTTTGAAATACAAAGCACCACCGTGTTGGGTAACGAAACGATACGTTTGTTAAACGTGCGAATAGAAGCGGCACATACGCTGGTATCGACACTCGGGAAAATATTCAGGACAATATTTTTCCCGGCATAGTCGGCAAGCGATTTGTTGCTCATGTCGTTAGCCGTTAAGGTAAAGGCAGGAGCTGCACTCCCTACCGGGGGCAATTGGCCTATCAGATTCGCTGTGTTCGGGCCGAGTTTGGTTTGGGCGTGTGCCATAAGAAATAGTTTGAATGGTTACGAATTATGTGGAGCAATATTTATCGTACTGGCTTAAGCAAGTACCTCGTTATCGGTTGTTATTTCAAGTCCTGCGTTTTGCATGGCACCGAATCCGCCATAAATATTTGTTAAATGGGTAAATCCGTTTTTTTTCATCAAAGAAATGGCCACCATCGAACGATAGCCACCCCCGCAATGAACGAGATAAGGGCTTGATTTATCTAAGGGCAAAAGATGATTGGGCAGATCGGCCAAGGGCAAAAGCGTAGCCCCCTTTACGTGCGCTACATTCCATTCGCTTGGTTTGCGTACATCAATCACTTTTCCCCCACGGTTCATTTCGGCTTTCATTTCATGAGGTTGTATGGTGCGAACGGAATCCAAATTGCTTTTCCAAGATTTTATTCCGCCCTGCAAATAGCCCGATACATTCTCGAAACCGACCCGAGCCAAACGCAAAACAGTTTCATGTTCTTTCCCTTCATCGGTAACTAAAATAATTTGTTGGTGAATGTCGATCAATGTGCCGACCCAAACAGCAAACTGTCCATTTAAGCCTATGTTGATCGAACCGGGAATAAAACCTTTTTCGAAATCATCGGCACTTCGGGTATCTAAAATGAGTAATCCATTTTTTCCGGCTTCTGCAAATTGCTCGGCTGTTAGCGCATGCAGATTTCGTTTCACTACTTCGTCCACCGGATCGTAGCCGGTTTTGTTGATGCGGGCATCTTCAAAGAAATAAGAGGGCGGAGGTAAAATGCCATCGGTTACTTCTTTTACAAACTGATCGCGCGAGGTGGCCTTCATGGCATAATTGAATTTTTTCTGTTCGCCAATGGTAGAGTAGGTTTCTTTGCCTATGTTTTTTCCACATGCCGAACCCGGTCCGTGCCCCGGGTAAACGATCACATCATCGGCTAACGGCTTTATTTTTTTATTGAGCGAATCGTAAAGCATGCTGGCCAATTCTTCGCGGCTAATTTTTCCATCTAATAAATCGGGGCGGCCCACATCGCCTACAAACAATGTGTCGCCTGTAAAAACAGCATGTTCTTTTCCGTCTTCCGCTAACAACAAATAGCAGGTTGACTCCGGAGTGTGCCCCGGGGTATGCAGCGCTTTGATTTTTAATTTGCCTAACATAAAAACTTCTCCATCGGCAGCGTTGTGGGTTTTGTAGCTGGTTTCGGCCATGGGCCCGTAAATGATTTTGGCGCCTGTCTTTTTAGCCAAATCAATGTGGCCGCTTACAAAGTCGGCATGGAAGTGGGTTTCAAAAATATACTTGATTTTAGCTCCTCTTTTTTGAGCCAGTTCAGTATAGGGTTCAGTTTCGCGAATGGGATCAATTACGGCCGCTTCGCCATCCGATTCAATATAGTAGGCGGCTTCGGCCAAACAGTTGGTGTAAAGTTGTTCGATGTACATGGGCTATCAGTTGGTTAAACAACCCAACAAAGGTCTGAAAAATTCCATTCACCTTATTAAAGTAAACTACATTTGCCGGATGAAGTTGTTGCTATTGGGTATTCTGCTTGGGCCGCTGATGGGTTGGGCAACCGATTACCAAACCTTTGAAGAGAACGGAAAGGTGGGTATCAAAGATTCAAAAGGGGTTATCGTACTCCCACCTAAGTTTGATGCTTTAGGTTGGTCGGACGGCAGTTTTTCAGTAGTGGGCGATGTTACCGGATACCGGCAAAACGGTTTATGGGGCATAATCAATTTAAAAAAACCGATCATGGCTGCCCCCGAATTTGAATCGCTTGTCTATGCTTCCGGAGATTACTTGGTAGGACGAAAAAAAACCGATGCGGTACACATTAAATCGGGCTGCATTAATCTGGCCGGAGAAGTAAAAATACCGTTCATCTACGATGGCATCAGCCTGCACGGGCTTCGCGCTATTGTTTTTATCCTGAGCAATGCCCGTTATCAATTTGGGTTAGTAGATCTGGCCAATCGTATCATTATACCGATCCGTTATAAAAGTATTTTACCGCTGGGCACCTTGCGTTATGCCATAGAAAATGAGCAGGAAAAAATTGCTCTTTTTTCGGAAGAGGGGAAAAACATAACCGATTTTTTGATAGATAGCATCTCTCCATTTTATAAAAACTATGCTATTGTTTACCAGCGCAATTTACAAGGGCTAATAGATCGAGAAGGGGTCTTCAAAACAGAAATAAAATATTCATCCATAGAGATTATGTCAGCCGGGAAACTGAAGGTGCGGTTGCCCTCGCAATGGCTCTGTATAGACGAAAAGAATGAAATAAAAAAAATAATTCAGGCAGATGATTTGCAGCCGGCCGGAAGAGATTATTTAATTAAGCGCGGCCTCTACTGGGGTTTATTAGAACCCGATTGGAGCGAACCCCTTGGCATGCCCTACGAGTCGTTGCAGCCAGTTTCATCTGATCAGTTTATTGCCAAACAAAATGGAAAGTACGGGATGATAGATAAAACCAAAACCATCATTCCGTTTCTATACGATTCCATTAAGCCATTGGGAAATACGCTGAAAATATTTACAAGGGGCATCGGCTGGCAATTGTGCAATAATCAAGGTAAAATTATCAGCGAAAGATATTATCAACAGATAAACTCCTCCCCAGCAAACATGTACCCGGCCCAAAGCGCGGGCTACTGGGGGTTGCTGGGAGAAAACGGAAAAGAAATCCTTCACTGTGTGTTTGATTCGCTGAAAGAAAATAGAGGCGAAAACTGGTCGGTAAAATTTAAAGGCCAGTATGGGGTAGTAAATACAAAAGAAGATTGGTTGGTACCCCCGCAAGGGGAGGCGTTACATCTGATTCGTTCGGATATTTATTTACAAAAGAAATCGCAAAATTTTCTGATCAAATCCTTTTCCGGATCGCTGATTTATTTTACTCCCAATCCATTAAAATTTGAACCCGATTTTTTTGTAGAGAAATTTTCTGATGGTCGCGAAAAGAAAGTGGACTACACCGGTCAACTGGTACGACCTGTTGAATTATCAAGGCCGGCCGATTTCTATTTTAAAGAAAGCGAAGGGCTTCAGGGTTTTAAAAAAGACGGACGTTTTGGGTTTATTGATGAAAAAGGGAAACTGCGCATTGCCAACCGCTATGATAGTATTGATGAATTTCACGAGGGCTTGGCAGCTGTGAAGCTGATCGGCAAATGGGGTTTTGTCAATACCGAAGATCACATAGCGATTAATCCAAACTATGATGAGCCGGGCCGTTTTTACAAAGGGCTTGCTATCGTTTCGCACAATAGAAAAAAAGGAGTGATCAACCGCGAGGGGAAAACCATATTGCCCTTTCGATATGAACGTATTGAACGAAAATCTAATAATAAGATGGTAATTGTGGCGGGTGGAAAAAAAGGATTGGCTAATGCCACTGGGGAAGTACTAATAGAACCGCGGTTTGATTTTTTGCAAGAGACCAGCCATGACGCATTGATTGTCTGTGTTGAAGGAAAATGGGGCACTGTTTCAGAGAAGGGCGTTAACCTGATCCCGATGATGTACGACAAACTTATTTGCCACACAGAATCGAAATTGTTTTTAGCGGAGAAAAAATCGGAATGGAAAGAAATAAGCGTAGAATAGCTATTGCAGCACCAGCGCAATCAACTCTTTTTCTACCCCCCAGTCTTTGGCCAGTTTAAGCATGGCCGTGGCTTCCATTTCGGTAACATAGCCTTTTAGGTTGTTGGCCTCCCACACCATATTTATTAATTCAGTACGCTTTTGCCGTGGATAATCACCAATAATATCGTTGAGGTAAGCACGAGCTCGCTCAAAGGCAGTAATGTAATCTTTACCGATAAAATCAAGCGCCCAACGGAGAGCGGCATCGGCCTCTAATTGGTTGGAAGTATGTTCCAGATCTTGTTCTTCGGCTTCATCTAACCCGTGATAGTGAAAGATAACGGCCTTCAGCAGCATGTACACCTTTTTTTCCTCTTCGGTCATGCTCAAAATTAAAATTATTCTTCCACAAACAAATCAACCGCAATTTTATCGGCCATTAATTTCCCTTTCGGGGTAAGTACCAAGTGCCTGTTGGTAACATGCAACAACCGGTTGGCTACAAATTCATTTAGGATGGGTGAAGACTCGGCAAGAATATCGAATTGATAATTTGATTTTAAAAAATCTATGTTACAGCCGGAGATCATGCGCAGCGAGGTCATGATGTATTCGTTAATTTTATTTGCCCTCGTCAGAGTTTCTATCTCAAACGGTATGGTTCCTTCGTTGATGGATTTAATATATAACCAGTTGTTGGGTCGGTTAAATTGCCGGGAGGCAAGATTATACGAATGGGCCCCCGGCCCGATACCAAGATACTTTTTTTGTTTCCAGTAGTGGCGGTTGTGTTGTGAGTAAAACCCCGGTTTGGCAAAATTGGAAATTTCATATTGTTCATAACCGGCTGAGTCAAGCAGGTTCATCATCGTTTCCATTTGGGTAGCGGCCACTTCATCTGTTTCGGGTAGAAGCTTCCCCCTTTTTTGCCAGTTACCAAAAACAGTTTTTTCTTCGATCGTGAGCGAGTAGCAGGAAATGTGCTCAGGTGCCAGCGCCACCGCTTCGTGTATATTCTTTACCCATTGTGCGTGGCTTTGGCCCGGAATGGCAAAAATTAAATCAATGCTGATGTTGGTAAAGCCCAGTTGCCGGGCTACATAAAATGAATTTTGAGCGTCTGAAGAAGTATGCGACCGGTTTAAAAAATTTAAAGCCGAGTCATCAAAAGACTGGATGCCGATACTTAGCCGGTTAATGCCGGATCCTTTTAGTTGGGAAAGAGCAGCGAACGACAAATCATCGGGGTTTGCCTCAAGTGTGATTTCGGGCATGCCGACAATATTATAGTTAGAATAAAGCGTATCCATAATTGAACGCAACTCCCATTCGTTTAGTAAGGAAGGGGTGCCTCCTCCGAAATAAATAGTTTCAATTTCATCTCCGGCTAAATAATCTTTTTGCAAAATCAACTCGCGGCAAATGGCGCCAACCAACTGAGGCTGGCTATCCAGTTGGGTTGAAAAATGAAAGTCGCAATAGTGACAAGCTTGTTTGCAAAAAGGAACGTGGATATAAATTCCGGCCATACATTAACAAGGCACAAAATTGAATAAGTTTTATCAATAACTTTGGCGATCTGTGGTAAAGACTTTTTATTTTTTTTGGCTTTTGTTGCTGGTCAGTGCGGCTCATGCACAGAACGGGAACAAAAGGTATGTGATAAAAGATTTAACATCCGACTGGAAAATAGTTCAGGATGGAAAATTAATTCCGGCTAACGGGCAGCCCGGAAGAGAAATTCATTTCTCCGTAACCTTGCGCGAAACAGAAGGACAGCATCTTTTAATTCAAAGTAACAAACCCGTTTATCTTTTCCTTAACGCTAAATTGATAACCCAAACGGCTTACGTTTCGCTAAGCTGCGATAGTTTGAGGCAGGCTGGAATGAGCACAGTGTTTGTCAGTTTGTTTCATCCTAAAAAAATTTTAACTCTTTCTACAGTTCTTGTTTCAGAAGAGCGTGAAGGCAATGGGCACAATCTACCGCGCCCCCCTTCTGCCTTTTCTGATTTTCTGGTATTCTCCACTTTGTGCTTGCTGATTTTCTTTACAGTTCTATTAAAGACAAACCCTCAGCTGACCTGGGATTATCTTAATATAGCCAAATTATTTTATTTTATGAGCCAGGATGAAAGCCCTAACCTTTTACGGATTACATCGAGCGCCAACCTGCTCATTTATTTCTTTTGCAGTTTGTTGGCTTCGCAGGCACTGATTACTACAGCACATTATTCTTCTTTGTTAGAACAACTAAAATATCTGGCAACAGATGCCTTTATACAGTATCTGAAGGTGTGGTTGTTTCTGTCGCTTTTAATATTGAGTTTATTATTTTTAAAACTATTGATAGATATAATGGTTGCCCGAATTTTTTCGTGCCGCGACATGACCGGGGTTCAGTTTTTTAATTCTGTGCGCATACTGCTGGTTTCCCTGCTCTCTTTTGCCGTGATGGGGCTATTGGGTTTTGCTTTGGGCATCAAAGTAAATTATGCTGGCTTATTATACTTTGGGTGCTTTCTGCTGCTGGCCGGGTCGATCATTATTTTTTTAAAATTATTGAGGCGTTCCCCGTTCAGCACATTCCATTTATTTTTTTACCTTTGTACCACGGAAATTTTCCCTTTGATGATTTTAATTAAAGTGTTATTGTTTTAAGTCCTGAACCCGCTACGTGCTGATATGACTGAAACAACTACTGACCGGATGCGCAAGGTAAAAAGCATCTTAGTCACGCAAGAAGCCCCCACCGACCTTAATTCCCCCTATCTAAAGTTGGCTGAAAAGTTTAACGTGAAGATTGATTTCAGGCCGTTTATCCAGGTGGAGCCAGTGGGAGCAAAAGAATTTCGCAAACAGCGGGTAGAAATTTTACAACACACGGCCATCATCTTTACCAGCCGCAATGCCGTAGATCATTTTTTTATTTTATGCCGTGAGCTGAAAATTGAAATGCCTGCCGAGATGAGGTACTTCTGTATTTCAGACCAGACATCGAACTACCTTCAGAAATATATCGTGATACGGAAAAGAAAAATCTTTACCGGGCTAAAAGACACGAAAGACTTGTTAGAAATATTGAAGAAACACAAGAACGAAAAATTTCTGTACCCCTGTTCCGATATCCGTAAAAATGATATTCCCGATTTTTTGAAAGAGAATGGGTTTACATATACCGAGGCCGTTATTAACCGCACGGTGGCTGCCAATCTCTCCGACCTGAAGAATGTTTTTTATGATGTAATTACCTTTTTCAGTCCTTCCGGGGTAAACTCATTAATGGTTAATTTCCCGGATTTTAAACAGAACAATACGAGATTGGCTGCTTTTGGCCCAACTACCTCTAAAGCAGTAAAAGACAATGGCTTCATCCTCGATATAGAAGCTCCTCTGCCCAATGCCCCCTCTATGGCAGGTGCTCTCGAGTTGTATATTAAGAAAGTCAACGGCATTAAATAACTAGTTCAGGGTTACGTTTTTACCCGAAACAGGATTTTATTACACTTTAATTACATTTTGATAAAAGTGTTAAAATAAATAGCCTAACTTTAAACCCAGTATTTTTCAAAAAACTATGCGAAGGCTATTTTTAGCGTGTATCATGATGCTGGCAAAAGCAACCTTTACTTTTGCGCAACAAGATCCGCAGTTCACGCAATACATGTTTAATAACCTGTATTACAATCCCGGGTTTTCCGGGGTAGAGGGGGTCACTAAAATGACGGCTCTTCACCGTAGTCAGTGGATGGGCTATGCCCCAACCTATGGAGACGGAGGTGCCCCTACCACACAGTTAATTACGTTTACAACACCCATTTACAAACTAAACAGTGGGTTTGGCAGCTACATTGTGCATGATAACTTGGCGAATTTCAACAACCTGGAAGCGCAAGCATCCTATGCCTATCATTTAGGGATAAAGAATAGTAAACTCAGTGTGGGCGTGCGGGCCGGGATTATTTCGCAAACCATCAATTCTAATTTTTATCGGTCGGTAGACCCGGAGTCGTTTGAAAATAAAGGATCACTTACACAAATAAGGCCCGATATGGCGGTGGGTGCCTTTTGGCGGAAAGAAAAATTTTATGCCGGTTTGGGTTTTAACCACCTCACCAGAGGCTCTTTCAATTTTGGCACCGGGATTAGCAGCTCACTGCAAACCCACTCCTATTTTACGGCCGGTTACACTCATGAAGTAAACTTCGATTTAAAATTCCTTTTCACTACACTGGTGCAGAGCGATTTTATTAAAACCACTACCAACGTTAGCGCGATTGCTTACCTGAAAGATACTATGTGGGGAGGGCTTTCGTTTCGGCAGGGAGATGCGGCCATCTTAATGTTGGGCTACAGCTTTTTAAAAGACAAATCCATGAAGTTGGGCTACTCCTTGGATTATATCATTAAGAATCAGGCTGCCAAACAGCCTACTTCGCATGAGTTTATGCTAATGTATGAGTTGCCTACAAGTCCGGGAGCCGGGAAGAAAATTGTCCGCACACCACGTTACAGGCACTAACCCAAATTTTTTTTGCGTTTTAATAAGATTTTTGTTCTCT
>JAFDYY010000069.1 GCA_018267195.1 Bacteroidota bacterium
AATTACAACACCAGCGATCCAACCAAAGTAACGCTCTGCTTTTGGGCACCTGCTAAAACATCGGTGTATGCCTTTGGCGATTTTACCGGCTGGAATCTGGATAAAAAATATTTAATGAACCGCGATGGCGAACATTTTTGGGTAGAAGTAACCGGCCTTACCTCCGGCCAGGAATATGCCTTTCAATATTTAGTAAATGACACCTTGCGCATAGCCGATCCATACTCCGATAAAATTTTAGACCCGGACGATAATGTTATACCGGCCACTACCTACCCTAACCTGAAAACGGTTCCGGCCAAAGCCCAAAGTTCGCAGTGGTATTATAATCATTTTTCGGTTTTTCAGACCGGGCAAACCCCGTATGCGTGGCAGACTACCAATTACACCAAACCGGCCAAAGAAAAATTGGTAATCTATGAATTGCTCATCCGCGATTTTTTTGATGCCACCCACCGCAACTTTCAAAGTTTAATAGATACCATCTCGTATTTTAAACGGCTTGGCATTAACGCGGTAGAGCTGATGCCGGTGGCCGAGTTTAACTGGCAAATCGGGTGGGGATATAATCCTACGTCTATGTTTGCGGTGCAAAAATATTACGGCACCAAAAACAAACTGAAAGAATTTATAGACAAGTGCCATGCCAACGGCATAGCGGTAATAATGGATCTGGTAATGAACCACCAGGATATCCCCAATTCGTATGCTATGCTGGATTATGATTTTGTAAACTTCCGACCCAAAGCATCTAACAAATGGTTTAATGTCGTGGCGCCTCACCCGTACAGTGTGTTTAACGACCTTAATCACGATAGCCCCTATACCCGAAAATATTTAGACACGATTAATTACTATTGGATGCACGAGTTTAAGGTGGATGGCTACCGCTACGATTTATCGAAAGGGTTTACACAATTTAATAGCGGAAGCAACGTAGGCTTGTGGGGGCAGTACGATCAGTCGCGGGTTAATAACTTACAGCGCATGTCTAACGTGCTGTGGTCGAAATATCCCGATGCGTACATTATTCTGGAGCACTTTGCCGATAACTCGGAAGAAACTGTATTAGCCAACTACCAGGTAGCTCAGCAGCAAGGCATGATGTTGTGGGAAAATTTTAACTATGCTTACAACCAAAACACCATGGGTTTTGCCAGCGGCTCGGGCATTGGCCAGATGTATTACGGCAACAAAGGCTGGACAGCCCCGCGTGCCGTGGGTTATATGGAGAGCCACGATGAAGAACGCCTGATGTACAACAATGAGCAGTACGGAAATATATCCGGAAATTATTCAGCTAAAATGCTGGATACGGCTTTGGTCAGGATGAAGGCCGCTTCGTTACTTTTCTACACCATTCCCGGCCCTAAAATGCTGTGGCAATTTGGCGAGATGGGCTACGACCAAAGTATTAATGAATGTGTAGATGGCACAGTAAACAACCAGTGTCGCTTAGACCCTAAACCGGTTTTGTGGAGCTACCTGCAAAATAAAAACCGCCTGTCGCTTTGGAAGCACACGCAAGACCTGATGAGACTGCGAAAAAACTATGCACTTTTTACAACGAAGGGCACGGCTCAGTTTAACCAGTCGGGGTTGGTGCAGCAGATTGCGTTACAAAATTCGCCTTACACGGCTACTCCAACAGATTCTACCCAAATGAATGCCGTAGTGGTAGCCAACATGGATGTGTCCTATCAAAACGCAACCGTTAATTTTCCTCATGCGGGCACCTGGTACGATTATTATAAGGGAGGTGCAATAGTAAGTGTGCCCGGAGGAAGCCTTACGGTGAACATGAGACCCGGCACTTACAAACTTTACACCGATGTAAAAATCAGTGTGCCATCAGTCGTTACGGCTATCAGCGATTTGCCTTCGGTGGAAGTATCGGTTTACCCCAATCCTACCCACGACCGCCTGCATATTAGCACTTCCGACCAGGTAGTTGACCTATTGACGAGAAACTCCGTGGGGGCTGTAGTAATGCCCACCCGTATAGATAATACCACCTGGGATTTCAGCGGGCTTACGGCCGGTCTGTATATTATTGAAGTGAGAACGACCTCCGGAATGGTACGAACAAAAATTATTAAATATTAATCGCTTAACCGATGAAAAAAATTTTACTGGCGTTGTTTCTGATGCCATCGTTTTTTTTGATAGCCCAAAAAAAAATTAAACCAGAATTTGAGCGGGTTGAGCCAGCCTTTTGGTGGGTGGGTATGAAGAATACCGAATTACAAATTCTTTTTTACAACCGCGAAGCCAATCTGGGCAGCTACGAGGCTTCATTAAATTATGCGGGTGTTTCCATCAAAAAAAAAATTAACGTAGAGAATCCACATTATCTTTTTTTAAAGTTGGAGGTAAGCCCTTCGGCTCAGGCCGGAATAGTGCCTATTCAATTTAAAGCAGGAAAGAAATCGTTCACCTATTCGTACGAATTAAAAAATAAATCAGCGGCTACTACCCGCGCGCAGGGGTTTACTGCGAGCGATGTGTTGTACCTGATCATGCCCGACCGCTTTGCCAATGGCGATATCAAAAATGATTCGCTTCCCGGCTTTTATCAGGGCGTGCATCGCCATGAATCGTTTGGCCGCCACGGGGGAGACCTGAAGGGAATTTCAGATCATCTCGATTTTATTTCCGAGCTGGGCGTTACTACGTTGTGGCTCAATCCTATATTAGAGAATAATCAAAAAAGAGAAAGCTACCACGGCTATGCCATTACCGATTTTTATAAAGTAGATGCCCGCTTTGGGTCGAACGAAGAGTATGTGGCGCTAATAGAAAAATGCCACGCCCGTGGAATGAAAATGGTGCAGGACATGGTCATCAACCACATGGGCAATTACAACTGGCTCATGCTCGATTTGCCCGAGAAGGATTGGGTGCACCAGTTTCCGGAGTTTACCCGTTCTAACTATCGCAGCGAAGTCATCTCCGACCCGTACCAATCAAAATACGATCTGAACAAAATGAGCAATGGCTGGTTTGATTACACCATGCCCGACATCAACCAGAACAACCCACTGTTTGCCACGTACCTGATTCAAAATACATTGTGGTGGATAGAATATGCCGGCATTGATGGCATCCGCATGGATACCTATCCTTACCCCGACCGCGATTTTATGGCGCGCTGGGTTAAAGAAGTACTGGCAGAATATCCAAAATTTAATATCGTGGGCGAAGTGCTGGTCAACTCCAAACCCATGGTGGGCTATTGGCAAAATGGAGCAATCAATAAAGATGGTTATCAATCGCATTTGCCTTCGGTAATTGATTTTCCGCTAACCAATGCCATTAACACCGGCCTGAACGAAAAAGGATCGTGGGAGGGAGGGCTCGCCAGACTTTATACTACCCTTAGCCAGGATTTTATTTACCCGGATGCCAACGGCAACGTTACGTTTCTCGATAACCACGACATGAGCCGGTATTATTTTAATATGGGCCACGACATGAATAAATTTAAAATGGGGTTGATTTTTCTATTAACTACCCGTGGCATTCCCCAATTATATTATGGTACCGAATTATTAATGGATGGCAACTATTCCATTCACCCCACGGTGCGCATGGATGTGCCCGGTGGCTGGCCGGGCGATAAGATTAATCAGTTTACGCAGGCAGGCCGCTCGAAAGAACAGAACGAAGCATACGATTTTATGAGCCAGCTTTTGCAGTGGCGAAAAACCAAATCAGTCATTCATCAGGGTAAGCTTACACACTTTATTCCTGAAGATAACGTATATGTCTATTTCCGTACCCTGGGCAATGAAACCGTAATGGTGGTGATGAATGGCAACGACAAGCCCATGAATCTGAAAACGGATCGCTATGCCGAATGCCTGAAAGAAAAATCAACTGCTCGAAATGTACTGACAAATGAGTCGGTACAAAATCTGAAAGAAATTACCGTTCCGGCCATGACCGCTATAATTTTAGAATTGAATTGATGCTGGCTGGCTAATTCAGAAAAGCATCCATTGCTATCGTGGGTTTGCCGGTGTTATCGAATGCACCCAGGGTGTAGCCGTTCCAGTTGTTATAACATTCGGGCTCCCAATAAAAGACACCTAAACCGTTATAGTTGGCAACACTTTTTGTTTTCGCGATAATGTCTTGCAAAAATAATTTGGCATCGGTGGGGTCATTGTAGGGCATGCCTACTTCTACAACCATAACCGGAGTATTGTATCGGGCCACCAAGGCGTTCATGTTAGTCAGGCAATTGGTGTTAACACTTGCCCAGCCGCTGTTTCCTTGTGGGGCGTAGGCCGGATAGAGCGACAGGCCGATAATATCCCAACTTACACCATTTGCTTTCAGTCCGTCAAACATCCAGGTAAAAAGTGTGTTATCATACCCATTCGATAAATGCACGATTATTTTTGAAGTGGGGCTTACTGATTTCACGGCATTGTATCCGCTTTTAATAAGGGCAGCAAAATTGGCCATAGACGTGGAGGCACGGCCGGTTTCCCACAGCATGCCATCGTTGGTTTCATTGCCAATTTGTACCCAGTCGGGCGTAATGCCGTTACGTTTTAAGGTATCCATTACTCCGGTGGTGTAAGAAGAAAGAGTATTTTTTAATTGATCGAAAGTAAGCGATGACCAGGCTGCCGGTTTAGTTTGGTGAGAGGGATCGGCCCAGGTATCGCTGTAATGAAAATCAATCATAATCTTCATGCCCAATGCCTGGGCGCGGAGCGCTTTGGCTACTACGTCCTTGGTGTTATTCCAGCCGGCCGCGGGGTTTACCCAAGCCCGTAAGCGCATGGCGTTCATGCCTTTGTCTTTCAAAATAGATAAACACTCTTGTTGAACACCCTGGCTGTTATAAAATTTTACACCGGCCGCTTCCATTTCCGTTACCCAACTTACATCGGCTCCTTTTACGAAGTCGGCAGTTGTGGGGGGGGCAATAGGAGAGTTTGGTTTTGAGCAGGAGAAGAAAAAACCAACTGGCAAAAGGAGGAAAACAAAATTAAATTTCATGACAGACAAAATTTAGGATTCAGGCGTTTTAGAGGCCAGTTTCAGAGCTAATAAAATCCATCCGGTAAGTAATAACACCCCACCTACAGGGGTAGCCATAGCAAAGCCGGTTATGTTGGTGAGGGCAAATAAATAAAGGCTTCCACTAAACACCAGCACACCGCCCAGAATAAAAAAGGCGGGATAAGAAAATTTTTTACTGCCGGATGAAGCTACCGTACCGATCAGCAAAAGAGCCAGCGCATGATAGAAATGATACCGCACGGCCAGTTCGTAGGTATCGACACGGCCGTTTTGTACAAGAATATTTTTAAGGGCGTGAGCACCAAAAGCGCCCAACCCCACGGCTAAGCCGCCCAGCAAAGCACCGGTAACTAAAATGGAATGTTTATTCATCTGTCAATTTTTTAACAGCAGAAATGTACGAGTTAATTCCAAATGATGCATTTGAGTTTTTTGGCTCATTCGTAAGGGGTTGATTTTCTATTGCCTGGTTGAGGGTTAAAGAAATGCCTCCGAGATCCGGAAGTACTCATTAATTTAAAAAGCAAATGACCCCTTCATGAGCGAAGCCAGCACACCTTCTTTTAATGAAAATGAAGAAACCCTCATTTTTTCAAACGGAGATTGTTGTAAGATAAACCGGATCAGGCAGCAGGCCACCGCCATCATATCTACACGCAGTTCAATCATACCCGGAATGAGCATGCGCTCCTTTCTGTTTTTAGAAATAATTTCCTGGTAAATATTTTGAAAGGAGGAAATAGCAAATGGAGTTTCGGGAGTGTCTGTTGGCCGAAGACCTTGCCGGGCGCAGTAAATAGCACTGAGGGTATCAAACGCACCCGATGATCCGGCTAGGATTTTAGGCTGATGGATTTTTAACTGATGCAGCAACGGTTTCAGCGAATTTTCTAAATGACGATAGATTAAGTCTATTTCAGCCGGTAAAATAGGATCGTGCTTCTGGTATTGTTCCATCAGGCGCAGCCCACCGATTTCAAAACTTTGTTTTACAAAAAGTTTTTTTCCGTTGGCAATGATAAACTCCACGCTTCCGCCCCCGATATCCACAATCAGGTTCTTTTCTTCTCCCAGACGCAAGGCCAGATTCACGCCTTCGTAAATCAGGGAGGCTTCTTCCTCTCCGGAAATAATTTGCGGATGGATGCCTGTAGCTTCTTTTATTTTTTGAATGATCTCATCGGCACAGGTGGCATTGCGCAAGGCACTGGTGCCAAAGGCAAGAATGGTATCGGCACCCCATTCCTTTGCTTTCCTCTTAAAAGAAAGAAGTGCCTTCACTGCTCTTTCGGCCGCTTCTTCTGAGATGCTGTTTTGATTGATGCCACCGGCACCAATCCGCACGGGCAAAGATTCGTGTCCGATCATTTGATATTCAGAGGCGCCCCAGGCAGCCACCAGCAGGTGAAACGTATTGGTGCCCATATCTATAATGGCGGTTCGAGGCATAAAGACGAAATGTAAGGGATCAAATATAGAATGACCTTAAAAACCGAACACAAACGTTTGATGTGTTTGTTTTTTACCATGATACATTAAAAATCATATAAAATTTTAAAAAATAGGGTATAAAATACACTTGAATTATTAAAAAATAATTTTATTTGCGCCACAACAGATAAAAAACAACCACTTATGGCTACACTTCGTTTTGAAGCACTTAAAAAACTCGATGAGCGGGTTAAGGTACATGTAGAGATACCTACCCCCAATATCTCCCAATTTTTTGGTGAGAATGTTTTTGGTATTGAACAAATGCGTGCCACGTTGGCTCCGGCCGTTTTCAAAAAAGTGAGCAACGCCATTAAGAACCACGAAAAAATAGACGAAGCCACAGCCGATGCCGTAGCTTCGGCCGCCAAGAGCTGGGCTTTGGCCAAAGGGGCCACCCATTTTACCCACTGGTTTCAACCGCTTACCGGTGGTACGGCTGAAAAACACGATTCTTTTTTCGATGCCCTGGCCGGCATAGAAAGATTTAAAGGAAGTGAACTGGTGCAACAAGAACCCGATGCCTCGTCATTTCCCAGTGGTGGCATCCGAAGCACGTTTGAAGCGCGCGGCTACACTGCCTGGGACCCTACCTCGCCCATGTTTTTGTATGGCCGTACGCTCAGCATCCCTACCGTTTTTGTTTCTTATACGGGCGAAACGCTAGATGCCAAATCGCCTTTATTAAAAGCGCTCAAAGCCGTAGATACGGCCGCCACACAAGTTTGTCAGTTGTTTGACAAAGACATCCAGCACGTGGTGGCTTCGCTGGGCTCGGAGCAGGAATATTTTGTAGTAGATAAATCGCTTTACATGGCCCGCCCTGATTTAGTCATGGCTGGCCGCTCTGTATTTGGTCATTCGCCCGCCCGTGGCCAGCAGTTGGAAGATCATTATTTTGGTACCATCCCTTCGCGGGTGTATGATTTTATGCGCGAGTTTGAGATAGAATGTTGGAAATTGGGAATACCCGTGCGCACCCGCCACAACGAAGTGGCCCCCAGCCAGTTTGAAGTAGCCCCTTTGTTTGAAGAAGTAAACGTGGCCAACGACCACAACCAACTGATGCTGGATGTGATGAGCCGGGTAGGCGAAAAGCACAGCCTGAAAATTCTTTTCCACGAAAAACCTTTTGCCGGAGTAAATGGCAGCGGGAAGCACAACAACTGGTCGCTCATTACCGATACGGGAGTAAACCTGTACGCTCCCTCCAGTTCCGCCCGTGACAACCTACTCTTCCTTACGTTCTTCATTACCACCATCAAAGCCGTGCACGAGCATGCCGATTTGCTGCGGGCCAGCATCGCCACCCCCGGAAATGATTTCAGGCTGGGAGCCAATGAAGCCCCTCCCGCTATCGTTTCGGTATTTATCGGAGCACAGATGACAGCCGTGCTGGATGAATTAGAGAAAAAAGGAAATGTGAAGATTGAAAAAGGCGATAATATGTATATGAAACTGGGCATCGACCAGATTCCTGAAATTATTCTCGATGCCACCGACCGCAACCGTACATCACCCTTTGCCTTTACCGGAAATAAATTTGAATTCCGTGCCGTAGGCAGCAGCGATAATTGTGCCACCCCCATGACGGTGCTTAACTTAATCGTAGCCGACCAACTCTTGCTTTTCTATGAAGAAGTAAGCAATATGATAGACAAGGGCGAAGAAAAAAGAATTGCCATTGTAAACGTGTTGAGGAAGTACATCAAAGAATCGAAAAATATTCGATTTGAAGGCGATGGCTACTCGGAAGAATGGGTGAAGGAAGCTGAAAAACGAAAATTGAATAACATTAAAAATATGCCTCGCGCGCTCGATGCCTACCTCACTAAAAAATCGGTAGAACTATTTGAAAAGCATGCGGTGCTTTCGCACAAAGAAGTAGAAGCCAGAAATGAAATTCGCTTGGAAGGATATATTAAACGGGTGCAGATCGAAGCCCGCGTAATTGGCGATCTGGCCATGAACCATATTGTGCCCACGGCCATTAATTACCAAAGTAAATTAATAAACAATGCCAACGGCCTGAAAGGCCTGGGGGTAGATAACAAAAACGTGGTTCAAACCATTAAAGAAATTTCAGAGCATATTGATACCATTAAGCAAAACGTGCGGGCCATGATTGAAGAACGTAAGCGTATCAATAAAATGACCGACACGCATAAACGGGCTATTGCCTACTGCGATGACGTAAAAGAAAAATATTTTGAAATGATACGCGAAGCCGTTGATGATCTGGAATTGCTGGTAGATGATGAAGATTGGCCATTGGTAAAATATCGGGAGATGCTGTTTTTGAGGTAATTCTCTTACTTATCATTTTAAAGAGGCCGGCCGAAATGCCGGCCTCTTCCTTTTTCAAACGATTTTCAATTTTCTATTTTATCTTTCGAGCCAAGACAGACTCACTATGGATAAAAAAATAAAAGAAAAATTTGATATACTAACCCGCCATAACAAAGAAGCCCTACAGGGAGGAGGTGCCAAACGCATTGAACAACAACATGCCAAAGGAAAACTAACGGCTCGCGAGCGGGTAGAATTGCTGTTAGACGAAGGCTCTTTTGAAGAACTGGGTAAAGGGGTAACCCATCGCAGCAATGATTTTGGTCTTGATAAAGAACACTTTCTGGGAGATGGGGTAATAACCGGGTACGGCTCCATTAACGGCCGGCTGGTGTATGTTTTTTCGCAAGACTTTACGGTGCTGGGTGGCTCTCTTTCTGAAACGCATGCCGAAAAAATTGTGAAGATCATGGAACTGGCCATGAAAAACGGAGCCCCCGTCATCGGCTTGAACGACAGTGGCGGGGCGCGTATTCAGGAAGGCGTGGTTTCATTGGGCGGATATGCCGATATATTTTATCGTAATGTTTTAGCCTCGGGGGTGGTTCCACAAATTTCCGCCATTTTGGGGCCGTGTGCCGGAGGCGCGGTATACTCTCCGGCCATGACCGATTTTATTTTTATGGTAGAAAATACTTCGTTTATGTTTGTTACCGGCCCCAACGTGGTAAAGACCGTAACCCATGAAAATGTAACAGCCGAAGAATTGGGGGGAGCCTCTACCCACAGCACCAAAAGCGGGGTTACTCATTTTGCCTGTGCTAATGAGGCCGAGTGTATCAGTCACATTAAAACATTGCTGAGCTATATTCCTCAAAACTGCGAAGACGAAGCACCCTGGTTGCCCTATACATCTGGCGATGAAAAAAGAACTCAGTTGAACGATCTCGTTCCGGCTAACCCCAATCAGCCCTACGATATGCGGGAGGTAATAAATGGCATTGTGGATGAAAATTCATTTTTTGAAATACATAAAAATTTTGCCGAGAACATCGTAGTGGGCTTTGCCCGGTTGGCCGGACGAAGCATAGGTATTGTGGGCAACCAGCCTGCCTCACTGGCCGGTGTGCTCGATATTCACTCCAGCGTAAAGGGGGCACGGTTTGTTCGTTTTTGCGATTCGTTTAATATCCCCTTGCTGGTATTAGAAGATGTGCCCGGTTTTTTACCCGGTACCGACCAGGAGTGGAATGCCATCATCACCAATGGGGCTAAGCTTTTATATGCTTTCAGCGAAGCTACAGTACCCCGCGTAACGGTTATTACACGCAAAGCATACGGGGGGGCATACGATGTAATGAACAGCAAGCACATAGGGGCCGACTTAAACTATGCCTGGCCTACAGCCGAGATTGCTGTGATGGGAGCCAAAGGGGCTGCCGAGATTATCTTTAAAAAAGAAATTTCCGAAGCGAAGGACCCCGAAGCGAAACTTGCCGAAAAAGTGGATGAATACACCACCAAGTTTGCCAATCCCTACATTGCGGCCAGCCGCGGATTTATAGACGAAGTAATTTTCCCCGAACAAACCCGCGAAAAACTGATCAGGGCATTTCAGATGCTGGAAAATAAAGTAGCTGTTTTGCCCAAGAAGAAACACGGCAACATTCCTCTGTAAATTTTATTTTTTGGTAAAATCAATGGAGGTGCTGTTAACACAATAACGCAACTTGGTAGCTGTGGGGCCATCATCAAACAAGTGCCCCAAGTGCGAACCGCATTGTGCGCAAAGTATTTCCGTACGCACCATGCCAAATGAGTAATCTGTTTTCTTTTTGATTTTTCCCCCCGCTATTTCTTTATCAAAACTGGGCCAGCCGCACTCAGAATCAAACTTCATATCAGACGTAAAAAGTTCATTGCCGCAAGCCGCACATTTATAGATGCCTTTGTCACGGGTTAGATAATATTTACCTGTAAAGGGCCGATCGGTTCCTTTTTCTCTTAAAATGTGATACTGCTTGGGGGAAAGGATTTGTTTCCATTCTTCTTCGGTATGATGTACTTCTTTTGAGGAGTTTTCCATGGCTTTCTCTTTTGTGTTTTTATTTTGTCCGCGGCACGAGCCTGTTATCAGGATAGCTATAATGAAAATAAATTTTCGCATGGCTTTTCTTTTAGTGAATATACGGGGAACACCTAAAGGAAGGATTAGGTTTTTGCCGTAAAAAAAGATTTTTTGTCGCCCGAACGACAAGCCGATGACCTATTCCCCTATTTTTTTTATTTTTGAAGTATAACTACATTTTTTCATGGACAAAAAAAGCAAACAGTTTCTTTACCAGTATCTGAACAATGCATCGCCCACCGGTTTTGAGTCATCGGGGCAGCAGATTTGGCTGGATTACATCCGACCTTATATTAATGACCACATGGTAGATGTTTACGGTACGGCCGTGGGCATTGTTAACCCCAAGGCATCATATAAAGTAGTGATTGAAGCACACGCAGACGAAATCAGTTGGTTTGTAAACTATATTACCGAGGAAGGCTATATCTACGTAAGGCGCAATGGCGGATCCGATCATCAGATAGCGCCCTCTATGCGGGTAAATATCCATACCGACAAAGGAATTGTAAAGGGCGTATTTGGCTGGCCGGCCATACACGTACGCGATGCCGGCAAAGAAGAAATCCCCTCCTTAAAAAACATTTTTATAGACATTGGAGCTGAATCAAAGAAGGAAGTGGAGGCTCTGGGCGTGCATGTGGGCTGCGTTATCACTTTTATAGACGAATTGATGGAAATGAACAAAAACTACCTTACTGGCCGTGCCCTCGATAACCGGATGGGCGGTTTTATGATAGCCGAGGTAGCCCGCCGGTTGAACGAAAACAAGAAAAAACTGCCTTTTGGTCTATATATAGTAAACTCCGTGCAAGAAGAAATAGGATTGCGCGGGGCGGAGATGATTTCCAGGCGCATTAAACCCGATTTGGCTATCTGCACGGATGTAACGCACGATACCGGCTCGCCTATGTATAACAAAAAAGAGAGCGGGAATCTGAAATGCGGCTTGGGGCCGGTAGTTTGTTATGGGCCGGCCGTGCAAAACAATGTTCTAAAAATGATCATTGAGGTGGCGCAAAAGAAAAAAATACCCTTTCAGCGCCAGGCCGTTTCGCGCTCTACGGGCACCGATACCGATTCTTTTGCATATTCGGCCGAAGGAGTGGCATCAGCCCTGATTTCATTACCCTTGAAATATATGCACACCACCGTGGAAACCGTGCACAAAGAAGATGTTGAAAACGTTATAGAACTGATCTACGAAGTTCTTCTCCAGGTTAAACCCGGCCACGATTTCCGTTATATTAAGTAGATTCTCAAAAAACTTACATCAGAAAGGAACGGATGAAGGTAGGCTCTTCCACCTCGGTGGGGGAGCCTACTTTTGTATCGTTAATAGGTTAAACACAAACACAAATAATAAGATTATGAAAAAGGCAAAAGTTTTAGTTTTCGCAGTTCTTTTCGCAGGCTCATTTATGACCCAGGCGCAAGATCGTCCGGTACACGAAGTGTACTCTATGATGGTGTTCAATTTTGTAAAGTATGTGCAGTGGCCCGCTGGCGACAACAGCCAGGAGTTTATCATTGGTGTAATTGGCAACAATGACATTTACAATACGCTCAATACATGGTATGGCGGCAAAGCAAAAGGAAACAAGAAGTATGTAATTAAGAAATTTGCCAATGCCTCTGAATTAACCGAATGCCAGGTTGTTTTCATCGATAAAAGCAAAAGCGGTGAGTTTGAGTCTGTAAACAACAAAGTAAAAGGAAAGAGTACGTTAATAGTAACCGACCGCACCGGATTAGGGGCCAAAGGAAGCTGCATCAATTTTAAGACAGTAGATGAGAAACTGCGTTTTGAATTGAACCAACAAGCTATCGAAGCATCAAACCTCAAAGTGTCCAGCGCGCTGGCCAGCATGGCGATATTGATTTAATTGGGTTTGTTTGTGTGAAAGAAAACCTCGGGTAAAACCGGGGTTTTCGCTTTTAGAAAGTTTTTTCCTAATTAGCGTACTATAAAATTGAAGCAAATGAAAAAGATAGTTTATTTGGCTTTGTTATGGGTAAGCGTGGGCACTTTGTCGGCCCAAACCGAAAAACCAATTCATGAAATTCATGCCGCCATGATCTATAATTTCTTAAAATACATTCAATGGCCGGACGATGGCGGAACCGATTTTGTAGTGGGTGTGCTGGGCGAAGACAATGTATTTAACACCCTGAAAAGTTATTATGACGGCAAGC
>JAFDYY010000006.1 GCA_018267195.1 Bacteroidota bacterium
CGAGGTTGTTAACAATGGCGGCTTCTTTTGCATTTGATTTAGGCAATATGAAACCTTTAAATTGTTCTTTGCGTGATTGAATGGCGATGGGCAACACACCCTTGATCGGTCGCAGTTCACCATCGAGTGAAAGTTCGCCCATGATCACATATTTATCTAATACTTCCGTAGTTATCTGAGCCGAGGCAGCCAACACACACAAGGCAATGGGCAAATCATAAGCCGATCCTTCTTTACGCAGATCAGCCGGGGCAAGATTGACCACTACTTTATTGCGTGGCATAAAATAGCCCAAACTTTTTAAGGCAGACTCTACACGATGCTCGCTTTCCTTTACGGCCGTATCGGGCAAGCCGCTCATGTGAAAATATTTTCCTTGTGTTACATTCACCTCTACGGTAATTGTTCGCGCATCCACTCCTTGTACGGCACTGCCAAAAGTTTTAACAACCATTTATTGAAATTATAGTTCTCTACAAAAAGCCATCTAAGCCGTTACCAACAGAAAACTTCGGAAGTTAGCCACTAAGCTGTAAAACACAAAGGCTGTGTTTAATCCAGATTATGCATAAGGGATGTATCATCTGCCCAAAGGGTTGACGAAGGTTGATGTTTTCATCAACCTTGTCAATGTTTAACCCGGGCAATGAAAAATCACTATTGGGTATTTTATCTTCATGGGTTGTTGATTTTCATTCGTCAATCATGCCGATCGATTTTCTATTGCATGATTTGGGTTTAATCTTAACGGATAAACCGTTTAAGTAATTTTTATAAAAAAAATTGGCATAGCAGGGAATATTGTGGGCACATCAAGTGTCGAACACAAAAAAGTTATGACCACTCCATTTCGGTATATTGTTGGGGCTGTATTTCTGTTTGTGGTGCAGGGGGTATCCGCCCAAACAGAAGGCGTGATTACGTATGAGATAACGGTGAACAACCATCGCACGATCCCGGCAGGCCAGGAAGGGATGAAAGCCATGGTGCCTCAATATCAAACATTTAAGCAACAACTTTTTTTTAAGGATACGGAATCTGTCTATAAACCTTTATTGGAGGAAGAGGACGAAGAAAGCAACAGCCGAGGGCGAAGGTTTAGAATGAACACGCTAAACTATACCAACGTCTTAACTTCCCTGTATCTTACACAAACCAGCATCTTTGGGAAAAAATACCTGATTACTGATACGTTGAAAACTGTGCCATGGAAATTTGGGAAAGAAACCAAGACCATTCAAGGGCATGAATGTATGCAAGCTTTTTATAGGGTATCTGAGGGCAGCCGACAACAGGTAATCACGGCATGGTATGCGCCAAGTTTGCCACCTAATTTAGGGCCTGAAAAATATAATACACTTCCCGGGGCGGTATTGGCTGTAGATGTGAATAATGCTGAGCGTGTATTTCTGGCAAAGAAAATAGAACTTAGACCATTGGGCAAAAACGAAACCATAACAGTGCCTTCTGATGGGCAGAAAGTAACGGCTGAGGAATTTAAAAAAATTATGGAAGAGCAGCGCAAGCAACGTGCCGGCCGCTTTAGAAATTAAAATTGTTGTGAAAAAAATTATTTGGTGGGGGCTGGTTTTTCTGACCCAGACGGTTTGGGGTCAGCGTTTGCAAATTAAAGGTCAGCTTACAGACTCTACTCATACTTTACCCGGGGCAACAGTACTTCTACTAACTCAGAAAGATTCTTCGTTAGTACAATTTGCAGCTTCCAATGCCCAAGGGTTTTTTCAATTAAAAAATATTCCGAAAGGTGATTTTCTTTTTAAGATTACATACGTTGGTTATGCCACCTATACAAAAAAAATTTCTATACACCCGGAAACATCTACCGAAATAGACTTAGGAAAAATTAAGCTGATACCTCAATCCAAGTTACTCAGCGAAGTGGTTGTTAAATCGGAAAAAGACCCGGTTACAATTAAACGCGATACCATTGAGTTTAATGCTTCTTCATTTAAAACGAAAGCCAATGCGAATGTTGAAGATCTTTTAAAAAAAATGCCAAGCATAGAGGTGGGCAATGATGGTACCATTACCGCTCAAGGCGAACAAGTGCAGCAGGTGCTGGTTGATGGTAAAGAATTTTTTGGACAAGATCCTACACTGGCTACCCGAAATCTTCCAGCTAATGCGGTTGACAAAGTGCAGGTGTATGATAAAAAATCTGACCAAACTGTCTTCTCGGGAGTAGATGATGGTCAACGCACCAAAACTATCAACTTAGCTCTGAAAGAAGAGAAACGTCATGCCTACTTTGGTAATGAAATGGGAGGAGCCGGCACAAATAACCGGTTTCAGGCTAAAGCCAGTATAAACCGATTTGATCACGGAAACCAGTTGTCGTTTTTAGGAATGGGAAACAATGTAAACCAGCAGGGCTTTTCTTTTGGCGACTATGCCAACTTCACGGGCAACACGGGTGGCGGTGGAAACAACAGCTCCGGGGCAACTGTTAACACGGGGCTACAAAGCGGTATTGTTACCAATTATGCCGGAGGGCTTAACACGAACCGAACATCCAACAACGGAAAAACAAAAATTAATGCAAGTTATTTTTATAATCACCTCGATCAGTATATCACCACCAATATTCACCGGATCAATTACCTGCCCAATGACAGCACCAAGAGTAGTACATACAACTTTGATCAAACGACTACTCAAAATTCGGTAACCGACAATCATCGCGGTAATATTACTATTGATCATAAAATAGATTCGGCCAACTCTATTAAGTTCAATACGAATGTAGCCTACACTATTTCTAGTCAGCCCCTCTTCAGTACAGGCAAAACCATGAATGTGGGCAACACGGCTTTACAGAATGAAAACACCCGCACCACTACCAATAATGGAAACAATGCTTCCCTTACTTCTTATTTGTTGTTAAGGCATCGGTTTAAGAAAAAAGGCCGAACGATATCTTCTAATTTTTCTTTTGCCTATGCCGACAACTTTTCAAAAGGAACGTTGCTTTCTTCTACGGTTGAATATCGGAACAGCGGCACCGTTACAACCCCGGCTAATCAACTTAACACACAAACACTAACCAGCCCAACGTATGGAGTAGTGGTTTCTTATACAGAACCTTTGGGCGGAAGGAAGTACCTTGAGTTTAATTATAATTTCAGTAACGATATTAACCACATAGACAGAGAAGTATTGAATGTAAATGATATGGGGCAAACCAGCCTGAATACCCAACTCAGCAACAAATACAGGAGTAATTATTTATACAATAAACCAGGTTTTAATTTCCGCATGAACCGTGATAACTATAATTTTTCTGTCGGAGCCGGATTGCAAGAAACTCATTTGAATGGTTTGCTGATTTTGCAAAATTTTCCCATTGATCGGCAGTTTCAAATGATCCAACCATCGTTGCATTTCAATTATGATTTTACGGAGTATAAACGCTGGCGATTAGATTATACCAGCAATATGCAAGAACCTACCGTGTCGCAGTTGCAACCAATTATTAACAATACTGACCCGCTCAACCTAACAGTGGGTAATCCTCAGCTAAGTCCGGCTTATGCCCATAACGTCCGGTCTAATTTTTCTTTTTTCGATCCTTCTCGCTTTCTTAATGTGTTTGCTTTAATTACCGCCAACTATACCGCTAACGCCATCTCCAACTCGCAGTCAGTAGATAAAAACCTGGTTCGTACCACCAAACCTGTAAATGTGGCTAACAGTGTTTCTTGGTCGGGTAATTTTTCGTTGGGCCTTCCGGTAAAACAATGGAACAGCCGCTTCCATATCGGGCCTAACTACTCTGGCTCTGCCAATGCCAGTTTACTTAATAACATGGATAACACAGTAACACAGAAAACATTAGGCGGCACGGCTCGATACAATTATACCTTGGGCGATGTGTTAATTTTAGATTTGGCCGCTAACCTGAGCCAACAACAAACCAATTACAGTTTTAGCCCACAGCAAAACCAGATTTATTTTAATAAAACCTATACGGCCGAGGCCAACATTACCCTATTAAAAAATTACGCTTTTAATACGGAATTGAATTATTTCATCTACAACAGTACAACTACTAATTTTCATCAGGCTATTCCGTTATGGAATATGTCGGTGTCTCGTTTTGTGTTGAAAAATAATAGTGGAGAAATAAAAATAGCCGCCATCAATTTATTGAATTATGGCGTTAGCATTACGCAAACAGCTACATCCAATTACCTGCAACAACAAACCAACAACAATCTGGGGCGTTACCTGATGGTGAGCTTTACCTATGCCCTTAATAAACAACTTAACCCGATGAATGGGCGCGATCGCGGAAGAATGGGCGGGCCTGGGATGAGGATGAGGTAATCACTGATTACTTAAAGGATATTTAAGATTCTGTTTTTCGGAAACCCTCGCCACGTAGTGAGCGATGCCGATTTTTAAAAAAATAGTTATTCTATTGTTGGTTAATTGACAAGGCCGCATTAAAACAGAAACAATCATTTTGTTTTTGTTGTTTGCCCGGAAGGGAATCATGCAGGGCTGTTTCTTCGGATGAGAGCCATGTAAAAACCATCATACCCTTCTGATGGCAAAACCGATTTTTCTCGCACTAACTCAAAATCCCTTTCTTCAGTCAGAAATTTTTTTACTTGCCCCGAATTTTCTGAAGGCAAAATGCTACAGGTAGCATACACCATTAACCCGCCCGGTTTAAGCATGAGAGGATATTCGCTCAGTATTTTTTCCTGCACTTGCTTTACGGTTTCAATACTATCTAACGACAGTTTCCATTTGGCGTCCGGATTACGTTTCAATACACCCAAGCCTGAGCAGGGCACATCGAGCAGTAGCCGGTCGGCTGAGTTTTCGAGGCGCTTAATTGTTTTTGAAGATTCTATTACACGGGGCTCAATAGTGGAGGCTCCGGCTCTTCGCGCTCGTTTTTTTAGCTCTTCTAACTTCCAGGCTTCGGTATCGAGTGCAATGATGCGGCCTTTGTTGTGCATGAGGGCAGCGAGATGTAATGTTTTGCCTCCGCCCCCGGCACAGGCATCAATTACGCGATGACCGGGTTCTACATTTAAGAACGGGGCGATCAGTTGCGAACCGGCATCTTGTACTTCAAACAATCCATTTTTAAATTGAGGAAGACCAAAAATATTTTGTCTTTCCTCGAGCCGAAGGGCATCGGGTATTCCTGAAACCGCTTTAGTAAAAACTTCGTCATCGGCCAGTTCTCCTTGCAAATTCTGCCGGGTGGTTTTGAGTGTATTGACACGCAAATACACATGGGCTTCTTCGTTAAGGGCGTGAAGTTCGCGTGGCCATCGTGTACCCAATTCTTTCTCGCCTAATTCATCGAGCCAATCGGGAATGGATTCGGTTATCCGCCTGTCGTGGCTAATGTGCTCAAACCGTTCGTGGAGTTGGTTGGTGTCTATCAGCAACTCAGGCCAAGGGGGCAGGGGCCAATCATTCCACACACACCACACGGCCAGCAATTTCCAAAAATCAAATTCACCTGCCCGGCTCACTTCTTTAAACAAGCGATACCATCGCACCATGTCGTACGTTGTTTCGGCAATGAATCGCCTGTCGCGTGCCCCCCATTTTGGATTTTGTTTTAAGGCCTTTTCAATCGCCTTATCGGCATGCTTTTTTTCAACAACAATTTCATGCAAGGTTAGGACTACCGCCTCGCATAAATTCCGGTACAGGCGCATTCAAATTTTTTTGCTGAAATTAGGGAGTTTATTTCGCACACAAACCACCTTGTTAAAAAAATACTTATGAGAATTTTCTTGTCCTTGCTGTACATGGCCCTGGCCACCTCGGCTTTTTCTCAGTTTGATATGTTAAAGAAGAAATTGCTGGATAAAGGTAAAAAGGTGCTTACCAATAATGTAGATCGCTCGCGCGATAAACTTGATTCCTCGGATTTTAATTACGCCATTTCGGTTATTGATAATTCGGGTATGATGAACATACGCGATGCCGGGGAGAGCATTACCAAAACGGCCGATTTTATTTCGAATAACCTCTTTAAAGATGAATCGGCTGTAACCCCGGCTCAGCGAAGCCGCAATATCCTTGATGCCGCAGAAAAATTCTATGAAGTGCGAGCTTACAAATTGGCCGAACTGAAATTTGTAGAAGCCCAGCAGGCATACGAAAGCAACCGCCTGACTAATAATATTAATTACAGTAAAGTGTTTGCCGACCAGGGGTTGTTATACGCTACGATGGGGCGTTTAAATCTGGCTTACCAATATACCACCGAGGCATTGGATATGCGCGAAAGATCGCTCGGAAAAAACAGTAAAGCGTATGCCGCCTCGCTAAACAATAATGCCGTATTGGCACAGGATATGGCTCGCTACAACGAAGCCGAGAAACTTTTTCAGGAGGCACTGGCAACAGTAAAAAAAACCTTGGGCGAGCATAGCCAGGAGTATGCCATTGGGCTGAACAATGAAGCCATTTTTTTCTCGAAAGTAGGTCGGTACGATCAGGCGATTGAGCGATTAAAATCAGCTATTGCGATTCTTGAATCCAAAGATGGGAACTCTAAAAATGCCATCGGATTTCAATCGAATTTGGCATTGCTTTATCAAAAAACAGGAAAGCTTAGCGAAGCCGAAACTATTTATTTGAATCTGGAAAAAAATCTGCGGGCACAGAGCAAGAACCCTTACTACGCAGGCATTCTCGATAACCTGGCCTTGCTCTACATTCAAATGAATAAGCTCGATAAAGTGGAATCGTATTTTAAACAATCGGCCGAGGTGTATAAAACACGCTTTGGAAATCAAAACCCTAATTATGCAAAAGTGCTTAACGATCTGGGGAATTTCTACCGTATGCAGACAAAGTTTGCCGAAGCCGAACAAATGCTAAACGAATCGATGAACATACGTAAAGCGATTTTGGATAGCAACCACCCAGATTATGTAAAATCGGAAGAAGACCTGGGTATTTTATATTGGAAAAAGGGCGACCTACCCAAAGCCTTGGGAATGTTGCAGGCAGCTATGAATAAATCGCTGGACTTTGTAAGCCGTTATTTTCCACCGATGAGTGAAGCCGAAAAAACAAAATATTGGGATGTGCTTCAGCCGCGCTTTCAGCGGTTTTTTAATTATTGTCTCGAAGCGAGCACAACCAATCCCGACATTGCCAAAGAAATGTATAATTACCAGATCGCTACCAAAGCTTTGCTGCTCAGTTCTACCAATAAAATCAAACAAATCATTTTGTCGAGCGGGAATGCGCAACTGATTGCCGAGTACACGGCCTGGTTGGATAAAAAAGAAACGTTAGCTCGATATTACTCGCTTTCAAAACAAGATTTGCAAGATCAAAAAATTGATTTGGCTGCGCTTGAACAAGAAGCTAATAATATGGAGCGCTCCCTCTCTCAGAAGTCGGGCGATTTCTCGCAAGGCTATACCACCGAAAAAATTACTTTTGAGAAAATTGCTCCCTTGCTCAGCGATGCCGAGGCCGTGGTAGAATTGATTCGCATACAAACCTTTGACAAAGATTTTACCAGCGAGTCTAAATATGCCGCTTTAGTGCTTACTAAAAACGGATCGCCTAAACTAACCATCCTTGATAATGGCGGACAGTTGGAATCCCGCTATGCCAAGTTTTACCGAAACGCCATTCAGCAAAAATTAGACGATGCCTATTCATACGATCAATACTGGGGGCGTATCGAACCTGCCCTGGCCGGAAAGAAAATAATTTTCGTTTCACCCGATGGTATCTACAATCAAATTAATATCAACACTTTGAAAAAACCGAATGGCAATTACGTAGTGAATCAGTATGACCTCGCCATTGTAGGCAATTCAAAAGACTTGGTAGCTTTGAAAAATCAGGCAGCACCATCGGCCAAAAAAGATGCTTTTTTATTAGGGTTTCCTAATTACGGAGGAACGAATGTAGATGCCCTCCCCGGCACCAAAACCGAAGTGGAGAGTATTTCAAAAATTTTGAAACAGAACGGATACCAGATTTCATTGTCTGAGCAAAACGAGGCTACCGAAACAAAGATCAAATCCATTAACAGCCCTGCATTGGTACACATTGCCACCCACGGCTATTTTCAGCAAGGCGAGAGCACCATCGGGGTAAGTTCAGAAAACGCCAAGAATAATCCGTTGCTTCGTTCGGGGTTGCTGTTGGCGGGGGCAGCCAAAACGATTTCTGGCGAAATATTGCCCAACCTTGAAAGCAACGACAATGGTGTGCTTACGGCTTACGAAGCCATGAACTTAAATCTAAACGGCACCAGTTTAATTGTATTGAGTGCCTGCGAAACCGGATTGGGCGATGTGCGGGCAGGTGAAGGCGTGTATGGCTTGCAGCGGGCATTTCAGGTAGCCGGAGCCAAAGCGTTGGTAATGAGTTTGTGGAAAGTGGATGATGCTGCCACGCAGGCGCTGATGACCGGCTTCTACACGAATCTCTCGAAAGGAATAAACAAATTAAAAGCGTTTAAGCAAGCTCAGCTACAACTTATGCAGAAGTACAAAGAACCTTATTACTGGGGTGCTTTTGTCATGATGGGTATGTAACCCGGATTTTAAAGTAGGAGAGCACAGCGTATGCAAACTCTTGGCAACATTCTTTCATTGTATGAACTAAGTACCCCTGAGATAGACAAACTCAGCAATGAAGCAAAAATGGTTTCCGTTGATTACGGTAAGAAGGGCATCATCAAAAAGCTTTCGCCCGAAACGTGGAATCTGTTCGAGGCCATTTCAGACCAGGTTTGGAGTTCGGCCTTGCCCATCGTACAAAAAATTTCTTTGGGGTTTCAGCTCTATGAAACATTTCCGAGCTATTATCATTTCTTAATTCCATTTTACAGAGGGGTAAGTAAAAAGGAAATTATCCAACCGGAAGAAAAGAAAATGATTTGGATTCATTTTATGAAATACTTAGCCGCCCCTCATTGTTATGCCGACCCGGTGGGGTACGTTTTATGGGCTAATTTTTTTGAAGACGAAATACTGGTAAGGGAAGCCTGGCAGGGGCTGATAAACAATTACACCGACAAAAAATCATTGTTGAAATTAATAGAGGTAGCCGGCCCCGTACCGTTTTCCTTAAAAGAAATTCAATATAACAACTTGCTTAAAGACCCTACTACTCACGAATTTATTTTAGAAAGCCTGCTACACAGTGCAGATGATGTACACGGACAAATAGATATGAAAAAAGCGCATACCCTGTTGGCTCAATTAAAAATAGATACTGAAACAGAAAATTATAAGTTGCTAAAAGAAAAATTGAAATAGCAACTATCGGGTAGCCATTACAACGCTTTTATTATTTCTTCTATTCTTGTTTCGCCTTTAAAGACGTGTGTCAGTTTTTTTTCAGCATTATAAATATAAACCGAGGGCGTAGGAATGCTGCCGAAGTTGGTAAGTACATCTTGCATTTCGGTACGCACAAAATGAAAATTCTTATGAATAGCCAGCCGGTAAATCTGGGCAAATTTTTGATTTTCTTCATGGGGGGCGGTAGAGATAAACCACACCTGATAATTTTTAAATGCCGAAGCATGTTGAGCCATGGCAGATCCCTCGCGCTGGCAATGGTCGCAGTCGGGAAAATAAAGAAACAAAATATTTTTCCCGGTTAAGTTGCGGGCAGACTGGGTGTAGCCGGTAGGCTCAATTAATTTCATGACCGGGTAGTCGTTAGGTATCGGCTTAGACTGAGCCGATGAGGCTCCCGTTATTAAAAAACAGCAACCCAGCAGGGTGCAATACTTCTTTAGGCTCATTCTGTTTACTCTAATTCTTTGTTTATTCTTCTCACCACGTCATCAATCTCTTTGGCTTGGGCTTCAATCAAATTAAAAAAATGGGCACAGTCTGCTTCCGGCTCCATTCTGGATAAGTAGATCAGGCCGAGCAACCGGGCCACCGGCCCGCGCAAATGATGGGCATTGGTGTAGGCGTATTTTATCAGTAACTCATTTTGTTTTTCTAATTCGATGGTTCGTTCCTGCACCTTTTGTTCTAAATGATTATTAAGCTGGGCCAGGTTTTCATGACTTTGCACCAGTTCTTCATTTTGAGTTTCTATTTCATTGGTCTTTTCAAATAATTCCAGGTTTTGGCAGGCTAAAGTTTTTAAGGCTTCATCATATCGTCTCTTAAGCATCCAGGTAGAAAATGCGATGATCAGGTATAAGGTACAGTGAGCAATTCCGCTTACAACAAAGTCGTTTGCATGAGCATTGCCGTAAAGTTGCGGGTGTTTAATTTGCCAGCCAAAAGCCAGCACCATACTTAAAAAATTAAATCCTTGCACGAAATACAACAACCTTTCCTTAAGCAGGACTGAGTAAGCAAACCCAATACCCATTATTACAGGCATAGAAAGCGTACTTATGGATCCGGCTGCAATATCCTGATAGAGCATGGCCGCCAGAATAATAAATCCTAACAACAACACGGTAAGTTTATAATACCCCAATCGGTGTAACAGAAAAGCCAGGATAACGGCAAACAATACAGAAAAATTAACGATCACCGAGCGCAGGGCAGCTAAGTGGGTAAAGGCCATATCGGCTGCCGTAATAATGAGTATGCCGGTGAGGCTCAGTTTCAGAAGCAGTTCAAGAAATACTTCTTCAATGGGTTTGTGTGAAGATGAAATTTTATGCGGTAAAGTCATACATTATTGATCAATCAAAAATATTAAAAAAAGGACAGGTATTTTTTGAACCCCAATCATGCAATAGATTTTCTATTGCATGATTGACAAAGTAGTGAAGATGGAATGAGCCGTATGTAACGTGATTACCTTTGTGTGAAATATAGATACTATGTGGCCAAATTGCTACTTTGCTCATGGGCCTTCCCTTTTACTCTTTACTCTTTGGTAAGACAGCCGTGATTAGTGTCTTTTGCTTGTAAATAAATACGAAGCGTTATGGCATTATTTGAAAGATTGAAACCGGGCATATTTTTTCCTAACCCAATCAATTTTTTTCTTTTACCTCTCTTTTTTTTAAGCTCTTGCTCCGGAGTGATATCTATTTCAGGGAGTATGAACAATGAAAAAAGCTTTTGTAACCATCAAACAAATTATCATTACACACGTGACGAATTGGCAAAACCAATCTATAAAATTGAGCTTGATACAGTGCTAAATAATAACTTTTCATTTAGAGCTTTAAATGTGGCCAATGCTATTGGCATCATAGACTATATTCAACAGTACATAAAACTAAAAGCTACATATAATAAGAATGAAACATTAGAAAACCGGGTAACGCTTTTAGCACTCTCACACACCATTAATAATAAGATCAATATTGCCTCATTAGAAATATCTTCCGCTGCCAGCGAGTTAGATTGCGAAAAAGAGAGGGCCAGCCAGATTGCCAATTTTTTAAAAGGGAAAGAGGGGCAACGAGAAAATAATTTAATCATCAGCTCCATCATTGTGGGCGCTGCCGGTGCAATAGCCACAGAAATTTTATCTTCTCAAAATAGCCGAAATGCGAGCACGGTCGTGGGTTTAGGTGCCAGCCTTACAGGTGCCACGCTGGGCGTGCTGATGTTGGTAAATAAGAAGAAGGTTTTGTTTTATCATACCCGAAATACGCTGGGCGAAATTTGGAACAAACAACCCACTTCGTCTACATTGCCTCCATCTATATGGTATTACCTAAGCTATGAAGATCTTTCAAAAAATGAAAAATCATTAAGAAACTTGTTGGTCGAAAGATGGCTTAACTTTGGGCAACTGGAGAATCCAAAAAATGACAAAAAGAACAATGAATTATATTTTGGGAAAGGAGGAAAATACACGGCCAATCAACTCAAAAACAGAGCCTCTATGTATGATGAAATTGAAGCCAACATTACCATTATGAAACAAGACTTAAAGCAGTTAACCATTGAATTTGAAAATTTGAAAACAAACAATTGATCCGTATTGCCAGTATGACAAACTTAAAAATTATTACCTCCACTACCCGTCCCGGAAGAGCAGGAACAGCCATTGAAAAATGGATAACCAGCGTTGCCAAATCTAAACCAGGATTCAATACCGAACTATTAGATTTATCGGTTATCAACCTTCCTTTTATGGATGAGCCTCACCATCCGCGATTACAAAAATACCAACACGAACACACCAAAAAATGGAGTGCTGCCATAAACGAAGCCGATGCCTTCCTCATTGTTTTGGCAGAGTATAACTTTGCTTTTCCGGCACCCATAAAAAATGCATTGGATTTTCTTTTTAACGAGTGGATGTATAAGCCGGTAGGATTTGTGAGTTATGGAGGCGTTTCGGGCGGACTAAGGTCTACCCAAATGCTAAAACAAGTAGTAACTACGATGAGTATGGTGCCCGTTTCGGCACAGGTAAATATTCCCTTTTTTGCAAAACTAATTGATGATAACGGAGTATTTCAGGCTAACGATGTCATTATTAAATCAGCCGAGAATACCTTAGCCGAACTGCAAAAATGGAGCGAAGCATTGAAAGCAATGAGAAAGTAAATTCAATGTTCCTAAAGAATTAGCGATTAAAACTCATGAAGCCGGGGTTGCATATTTAGCCGGAGGCTGATGGACGTAATATTGTTGGTGAGGGTATGAAGGCCGGAGGCGCTGGTTTGGTTGCGCATGGTTTGCTTCAGGTCTATAAATAAATTTTGCCGGAGCATATACGAAGCAGTAAAATCAAAAAAATGGGTGCGGCTCAAATCCCCCTGGCCAATAAAATTTCCATAGTCATTTACCCGCGAAGTGTAAGGCAACAAAGGGTTGGATCCATAATCTTTGCCCAACGGATCTAGACCTTGCTTAATTAAAAAAGCTTTACCAATCAGGGTTAGCCGGTTGGTGGGCTGATACCGGCCTATAAAAATAAATTCGTTGAAGTTGGCTCCCAGCGGATGCCCTAACGACATGTTGGTATTGGTGTAAGCCGAGGCTGACGAATCCATCGCTGAATATACATAAGGCCGCACTACGTTGGCTTCGGCTTGCAAATCGAGGTTGCGCACGCCAAACGCATTTACATATTTAAGCCCCACTTGCACGGCTTGCTTGTTACCCCACCAACCACGCCCGCCCGTTACTTCGCGGAATACAAACTCGTTAATCAACACTTGGCTGTAAACGGAAAAATGATTGGCAAAATTGTACTTGGTATCGAACCCGATAATGGCTTTATCGGAAGCTCCGGTTTGGTTAACGATCGCTTTATAAAAAATAACAGGGTTAAAATAAGCCAGATCTAAATTGCCGGGCGACATTACCGCCTCAAAGAAACCGATGTTCAAATGCCTGTTCAGGTTCAGGCTCAGGTGATGGATGGCCAGGTTTTTTTTAGGAAAATGTGTGTTGGGAATAGCCGAAGTGTTGTACATCATTTGTGCATAGAGCAGGGTGTAGTTCAGCTTCCAGATTTTGGTAGTAATCCGGGCAAACGGATAGGGCGCTGAGTAATCGGAAAGCAGCAGCGAGCGGTAACCGTTGCCCAGAAATAAACGGTCTTGCCCCAATTGTACCTGAATGTTTTTTTTGTACAGATTGAATGACACCGCTCCGCGTGCGGTAAAAAAATCAACTCCGTTTCCGGAAAAGAAATGTTTGTAAAGCTTCGTGGAAGATCCCGGTAAAATTTTATAAAAAGTTTCGCCCGGCACGGCATTAAAATCGCCAATGCGGTTCATTACGTAGGTTGGGAACAAGGCCTGGTTATCGGTAAGCACCGAATAGAAACCCAGGTTATGGCCAATGCTCCCGCGGATTTCTGCCCCACGGGTATTGGTAATCATCATGTCGGGGTTGGCCGCTCCGTTTACCATTTCTTTGCCGGCTGTCCAATAGATAATGGGCAATACCTGCAGATCAAATTCTTTGTCGTGATGATTCCAGAGAGCGTTTTTTTTGGTGTATAGATTTTTAAGGAAGGGCTTCCGGCTGTTTCCATACGAAGAATCCACCCATTCCCAATTGTCGGTAAGCAGGTAATTCAGGTTGAAGCGGTCTTGTTTTGAAAGCGCAGCGGAGTCGTTTAGTATGCGGGAGGCAAAACGGGCTATATCCATCCGTTGATAAGGATGAAATGAACTGTGAAATTCGGTGATCAGATGATTGGACGAAATTTCGTAGCGGTCCAGTAAATGGTAATAATCTTTTCCGTACGCGGGATAGGAAGATTGAGCCTTTAGTGAAAGGGCAATGCCGGCCAAGCACCAGGTCAGGATAAAAAATTTAAACGGCACAGCAACCTGAGTAAACAGAGTCATAGCGTAGTAATTCGCGGCAAGAAAATGGTTTGAGTTGGCATACGAAAGATTAAAAATTAGTTTCCGCCTGTGCGGAAGCCAAGCCTGGGTTTAGATGCACCCTCTTTCAGTTCAAATTCTTTTACATCCTCTAAAATAATAGTTTCCATTAGTTCTGGGGTGCGTTCGTCTTTTTTTAATGAGGCCAGGCGCAGGTTCTGGTTTCGTACCGACTCGGCCACCACTTGGCGTATGGTGCGCGCATTGCCAAAGTACTTATCGCGGGTTTCATGCAGGGAAGCGAAATATTTTTTCAGATGGTCTGTGGCGGCAGCATCGGGCGAAACAATTTCTTTTTGATATAAATTTTGTGCGATGGCAAACATATTGTCAGGCGAATAATCTTCGAACTGGAAATATTTATCAAACCGCGAACGCAAGCCCGGGTTGGAGTTAATAAATTCGCTCATGTTGTCGGTATAGCCGGCCACAATTACCCCAAATTTTCCGCGCATATCTTCCATTCGTTTTAAAATGATGGCGATGGCTTCGCCACCAAAATCGTGTTGGCTGCCATGTTCTTGTGCTAACGAATAGGCCTCGTCAATAAATAAAACCCCACCTAAGGCCTGGGTTATTTTCTCGCCTGTTTTTATGGCGGTTTGCCCCACATACCCCGCCACGAGCCCCTCGCGATCGACTTCAATCAGATGCCCTTTTTCCAAAATACCTAACCCTTTGTAGATACGAGCCAGAATGCGTGCCACGGTTGTTTTGCCTGTGCCGGGATTTCCGGTGAAGACGGTGTGAAGAGAAAATTTATTTAAAATATCTTTTCCGGTTTCCTGATAAAAGCGAACCAGCTTTACCATTTCATTTACTTCAGTTTTGATGCCGTCCAGCCCCACCAACGAATTGAGTTCGGCCAGGCTTTCATTCAGCAGGTCTTCCAGGTTTTTTTCAGGTGAGGAAGGAGCCGAGGAGCCGCTGTTGGGTTTGAATATCGAAAAATCGGTGATGACGGAGGCTTGACCTTCATCGGCCGCTTCGGCCACCTGAAATGGAACGGTGGCAATCAGGTTATCCATGAATACGATCTCCAGTGTATAATAGTCGCTCTTCCAACGCCCCGAGGTTTCATTTCCCCAGCCCGCGTACACCGAATAGATTTTGTCGGTTGTGTTTACACTTACAAACTGAATGGCCGAGGTAGAACCCTTGTGCTGACCGGCTTTGTCGTAAAAATTAAAAAAGATTTCGGTGAAATAATCTTTCGGGGATTTGTTTTTAAAGTTGAACTCCACCCACACATAGCGGGAGTCGGCCTGACTGAATTTTTTCAGGAATTTTTTTTGAGGCTGCGAGCTGGCTTGCCCGTCTCCCTCAAAAAGTTTGATGGAGTCTATATCAAAATAAAGATTTTCGCCCGGCTTGGCTTGCCCCAGATCTTCTACATAAAATTTGGTGTCGCCCACTTTTACTCCGTCTATGTACCCTTCCCACACGTAGTCGCCTTTAAACCAGTAGGTACCCAGGGTGGCCTGCCCCCACGAGTCGCGGAGGTACACAATGTTTTCGTCTTTTTCTATTTTACGGGCTTGATCCAAACTGCACAATTCACTTTTTTGGCTACCATTAATATAAAAACATTTCAGGGTAAATTTTCCTTCCCATACTTCTTCATCAAACAGTTTATTGTAAAAAGAGAACTCTATCCGCATGTACGTGGTTTCGTACCGGTCAAACACCTTGCGGTATTTTTTGGTGGCATCGGCCATCCATTCATCAGAAGAATATACTTTTAGATCGCGGTACTTGTATTTGATGGGCATCGATCCGCCTTTTTCGTTGGGGTCCATTGATGTTGGTTTTAAGCAACTAAGGTAATCAAAATGAAAAAAAAATGACGATTCTCTTATTTTTGTGGCATCCGCTATGATGCCTTCCTTCACTTTAGAGCAAATCAGACACGAACTACAATTTACTACTTCGCGCAGCAGTGGCCCGGGTGGGCAACATGTAAACAAAGCCAGCACCAAAGTAACGTTGCGCTGGCCGGTAAAAACCTCGGAGGTTCTTTCGCCCGAACAAAAAGAATTTGTGCTGAGCCAGTGGGCTTCCCGGCTTACTTCGTCCGGTGAGCTTCTTCTTACCTCGCAAGAGAAACGATCGCAACTTCAAAACAAAGAACAGGTTCTGCTTAAGTTAGAGCGGTTGCTAAAAAAATTAATGCATCGGCCGAAGCCCAGGCGTGCCACCCGGCCCACCAAGGCATCGAAGCAGAAACGAATGGAACATAAACAAAAACAAAGCCACAAGAAAAAATGGCGTAGCGAGAAGTTTTAAAGAGGCTATCATTTAGCTACGAATACAAAATCACTGCCCGGTGCATTATCACCAAATTCGCCCGAGCGAGGCTGAGGCTTTAATGCTTCTACATACGTAGTTAATGCCCCTAAAGATAGAATCATGCTTTTTCCGCCCTTCGAACGAAATGCTTCTAACAGTTTCCTGGCAAAAGGAGAGTTCATGCCGGGTCTGCCATCGGGCACATATTCTTTTCCGCCCGAAGTAAGGTAGCGTCTTGTTTTGTAGGTAAGCTTGCGGGTAACAATTTCAGCTTGTGTGGCTTCTTTGTATACATCATCATCTAACCCGCGGTGAGCCACAGCCTGATCAAACGTACCTCCAAAACATACATCCATTGCCAGAAAAATATGTTCGCAAGGAATATTGTTTACGATAGAACGCAAGCGGTTGTGTGAGAGGTAAGTGGTTTTGGCCTCATCATTCGCCAATGATTCTTTAGTTACTACAAAGCCTTCGCCAAAGGTTTGGTCGAACTGACCATGTCCGGCAAAAAAAATAAATAACTGATCGAGTGGTTTATATTTCTTTTCAGCGTATTCTCGCAATTTTTTTAAAATTTCAGTTTGGGTTCCACCTTCCAATACTTCTACCTTAAACCCAAAATTCTTTTTCAATTCATCAGCAATCATGCGGCCGTCATTGACGGGGTTTACCAGATCAGGCCAGTTGTCGTAGTCGTTAGTGGTAAATAAAATAGCATAGTCAGTACGATCGAGTTTACTGGCGTCAGCCAAAGCGGCTGTACCGACACGTATGGTGCGTTGGCTGATTGTTTTTACACCGTCATTATTTTCAGCAACAATTTCAACCACATTGTTGCCGTCCATTAATGTTAGATTTTTTTCAATAATGGTTTTGTGTTTTTCTTCTTCCGTAGTGGGCTCAATGCTGAGCATTCCGCGGGAGGAAGATTCGGGTGATTCTTTGATGATGATTTGAATGTTTTTGAGAGGAGTTGAGGATTCAATCTCAAATTTAATTTTGTACTGCTGTCCCCCCGAAAAATTACTTTCGGCCGTAGGGGTAATCCAGCTCACCACCGGAATAGTTGAATTAGCCTTTTTGGAAGGATCGCTCAGGTCTATTTGAAACTCGCTGGTTCGGGTAGAAACATTTTGAGAGAAACTGAATTCAATAAGGCCAACTAAACAGACTGAAAAAATGAAAATTGTTTTCATATGCTTATACTTATTTGATGACAATAATTTTTCCGCTTAACGATTGGGAAGTGTCTCCTTGTTCCACTTTCATACGGTAAACATACATGCCGCTATTAGCTTCTGAGCTATTCCATACGGTGGTATAAAACCCTGAGTTTAATGAATTATTGACCAGCGAGGTAACGCGGTTGCCCATTAGATCATAAACCTCAATAGTTACAAAAAATGGATTGGGGCTTTCCGGCAAGTTAAAAGGGATAGTCGTTTCTTTGGCAACCGGGTTGGGATATGCCTGCCCGAGAAATATAGCTTGTGGTTTTAGTTTGTCTCGAACATCCGACCCATAATAAACTCTGAATTCTTTAGATTGTTGAGGGCTAAAAGAATAAGAATGTTGAGAGGTCATGTTTATTGGATATTGCCGGGAAACGTCTAACAGGTATATATCCTCTGTGGTATTTATCTTTTGACTATCCCAGGTTAGGGTGGTTAATTGATCATTATCTGAATTTACATGAAATGTCCAGGTGTATCCATTTTGATTGGGAATGATATCTCTGGAGAAATTCTTCATAAAATGTTCAGGATGAGGAAACTCTATTTTAAAAATACCCATAGGGTTTGGTGGAGCCAGGTCATCGTGGTCATCATATGAAAAGCTGGCATTCTCGGCCATACCCACTCCACCAAAATTAAACTCTCGCTCACCTTGCCTCATTTGTATGGGCACTACCCAGTCGGTAGAGTTGCGTGTTGAAATACTACGTTCGTTTTTTACGATGCCGGTAGTAGTGAGTTTAAGTTTTACGGGTATTGTTGTAGCATTTTGAGAGAAAACAAATCCCCCAGAAAAAGGCTGAATAAGGCTGCTTCCGCCAGTAGTGTTGTCTTTATAGTTGCCATTCTGAAAAAGCTTGATGGCTCCTACCCCAGTTTGGCCGGAACGAGAATCTTCCCAATCAATAACGGTTGTGTACGGGTTGCCAATTAAATTATACCCGGCAGACAGGCTAAGTTGAAATAGATTATTTTGATTGTAATTAGGCGAGGTGGCTCCCTGAAAGGCTAGATTTTGACCAGACCGACTAATCACAAAGTAGCCATTGCCCCGAACAACACTATTAAAATCGTTAGGGTAATACAGCCATGCTTGTGGGTTGTCTTTGTAGCTTAGCATGCGCCACTTGGTGTTGTCGGCCGGACCAAAGTCATTAAATATATTGGCGATACTGTTAGAGGTGAGCTCTAATGGAACAGAAATAATTTTATAATCTGATGCCTGCGAGCCGGCTGCTACACCTACTACGGCAGCAGCTGTGCCATCAAAAATGAGGCGGGTAGTATAAGTACCCGAAGCTGGGCTTGATGATGTGTTGTTAGAGGGGTCTTTGGCAGTGAAATAATATTCAATACCCATATCATCAAACATGGAGGATTGAAGGGGAAAAGAAAATGTATTTGACGTACCTGGCGTGCCGCTTAGTGTTTGATACTGCGTAGCAGTAATTTTCCGATAGTTCATTACAACTGAAGTTACCGATATATTATCGGTGGCGGTTAGTGAAAATGAAGATGAACTTAACCCTGCTTTTGCGAGGGTGGGCACAGGAGTAAAAGTTATAGCCGGTGGACTACTATCTATAGTAGTAAACTGCCAATTTGCGAGAGGCATTGCCAACGAAGAATTTCCGTAGATATCGATAAATGCACCAGCATCAATTGAAACCGAATAACTAACCAGAGGATTAAGTGCTACAGGTAGATTATAGGTGTAGGTATTACCCGATACAGAACCGCTTGTTGCAGCTATTGAAAATACTGGAGTGCTGGTATTAGAAGATAGATAAACATTAATGTTCTTTCCGGCTACCGCTGTCGTTAATGTCGGGGTATTAGTCGTAAACGACAAGGTTGTGTTGATAGATACTCCTTGGGCTCCATTGGCCGGACTAAAATTGCTGAAGGTAGGGCCTGTTAATACTTCAGGGATTGTAATAATCTGGTTGATACCCGGGTTGGTGAGAGTTTGTACTCCCCCGTTAGGCCATTTTACTTGTATAGTACTTATGGTTGATGCTGAGCCAAGACCAAAATGCTGAATTAAACTACTCATACTTCCATAACCGGTACAGGACGATATTTCGCGGATTTGAGTTCGGGTCGGAGAAAGGGTGGTTACAATAATACGTGCACCTATGGCAGCAGTATTAGAAATAATTCCTTTTAATTTTACTTCTACCCAATTACGAGAAGAAGAAGCTACTAAGGTATTCCGAAAAAGATAAGGTGGCACTGATACAGAGCCTGCTATGCGGCCTGTGGAGATATCCAAAAAACCATTTTGGTCATAATCTACAAAAGAACCGCCAATATTTGATACTATAGGCAAAGTAAATAATTCTTGCCCCGCAGATGTTTTTGTAAAATTGCCTGCACCATCATTTATGAAGATGGAGTTACCATTGCCATTGATGGCAATTAAGTCTAAACTGCCATCATTATTAATGTCGCCAAAAGCACTACCATACGTTTGAGTGCCGGTTTCAGCCACAGCGCTGCCGCTAAGAGAAGTAAATGTACCGTTGCCGTTATTTTTATAGAGGCGGTCGGCTACACTTAAAGTTTGGCTGCCAATATAGACATCTAAATACCCATCGTTGTTTATATCGCCCCAGCTGGCCGTTCGGGAATTCACAAAAATATCGCTATCAAAAATAGTTCCGGTTACTTGAGTAAAAGTGCCATCTCCATTGTTTTTATAAAGTCTGTTGGGGATGGTGGGGGGAGATCCATTTTTTGATAAAACCAAAAGATCCTGCCATCCATCGTTATTGAAATCAGCCCACGAAGACATAATCCCCATAACCGTATTGGTGGTTATTGTGCCGGCATTATTAACTACATTAAACGTAATGGTTGATCCTGCTGAAGCATTGGCTAGTAATGTGGGAGGCAATGGAGATTGATCCTGTGTTTGTTGGCTTATAACCATATCAACCAACCCGTCTTTGTTATAATCAGCCATAGCCGCACTCCTAAATGCATTGGATGTTGCCGTGCCGGGTATAAGCTGTTTGGTAAAAGACCAATTTCCTTCGTTTATTAATAAAAGATCAGCATAAGCTCCAGAAGAACTTCGGGCTAAATACACATCTAATTTTCCATCGTTATTTACATCTGCTACATAAGCTCCACGATAGGTAGCAATATTTTCATTTTGTAAAACAGCAATACTTCTTCTGTTAAACTGACCGCTGCCCACATTTTCATAAAACGAGGGTACGGAATTTTGGCTGGCCTGATTAGAAAACGCTGGCGAAATGTAGTCTTCGTCTCCATCTCCATCCAGATCGGCCCACGACACTCCTTGCTGGTAATCGGTGTTTGTAGCAAAGTTATTTAACACGGGAGAAAATAAAGTAGAGTTGGGAAGAGTAACAGCAGACTGAGTAGAGGCAGCAGCACTACCTGCCGAGTTTTTGGCCGTAATTCGGTAGTAGTAGGTGGTGCCAGAAGAAAGCCCGGCATCTATATATTGGGTTGTTGGGTAGTTAACAGTTGCAAGGGGTGGACCGCTGAAAGTATTACTGGTAGTAGATCGCTCAATAATATATTGCGTTGCAAAAGGCACTGTGGTCCATAATAAAACTGATTGAGAAGATGAAAAAGCATAAGCATTAATTGCTGCCGAGCCGGGTATCGGGTCGGTGGCATTGAGTGTAAGAGTGGTAGTACCTTGAAATAAAGTGTAATAATTGGGATCTGGTTGCCATTTTAATACTAATGTTTTAGATGTACTGTTCCATGTTCCGTTGCCATTAGCATCGTCATTGCCGTTAGGATCCCCTTGAAAATAAGTCTGGCCTTGTGTTTCTGTTAAATTAGCTGCTCCAAGAGAAGGATGGATAGCCGGAGGCACAATCCCAAGATCATATTTAGAAATGGTAAATTGGTTAATGGTGTTGGGTATTTTTACTATTGAAATCGTAGCGGAGGTAAATGGCCCGGCTCCGGAGGCAGTGCTGCCCGGGTCAGCAGTTACAACGGCTGTCCAACTACGGTTGTCGGGGATGGTGCTGCTTCGGTTTCCGGCTAATGCAGTTCCTGATATTTCGTTGCTATAAGCCGAGTTGCCGGCAGCATTAATTGCATATGCCCGATAGTAGTAGGTAACAGTTGAGTCAGCTGAAGTATTATATACTACTACTATATTTTGAGGAGAATTGGGAGCGTAACCAAGACGCGTCTGGTTAGTAGTATTGTAACTGGTATTGTTGCCAACAGACCACTGTATATAAATATCTTGAGCAGTATTGATTTCCGGGTAGTTCATTTTTAAATCAATACTTTGTATACTTTTAGAAAGCAATACAAGGCTGGTGGGAGCAACTGGTGGAATAATGGGGGTTGAGCTTTTTTGTACCACGGAGTAAGCTGTTGCAGCATATGCCGTTTGGTCAGGGGCAAACTTCACGTCTGATAGCTGGACAGGAGCCGGGTCAGTAAGTGACCGGTTTTGCCAGGAAGCTCCTCCATCAAGCGTGCCCTGAACTCCTCCAACACTGAATTGTACAATAATATTGTTGTCATCATAAAAATAAATGGAACGTACAATGCCTTGTCCGGTCGGTAGAGTAATGGTCGTCCAGGTGTTACCCCCGTTGGTTGATTTATATAGCTTAGTAACATTATCAGTAAGAAAAATAGAGTTAGACGCTGTAACATTCAACGTATTAACCCCAGACCCCGGGTAAGCGCTTACCTTATTAGCCGTTGTTGTGCTGGAATTAATTTTCCATAATTCGGTAGTTGATGTTGTATTGTTGTAATACGATAAATAAATATTTCCTGCAGTATCTATAACTAAAGAACTAATAGTTCCAGAGGGTAATCCTGAAATGCTCTGAGGGCTCCAACTTACCCCTTGGTTTGTACTTAAATAGATTGTGTTGCCAACAAAGTAATAGAGCTTATTTCCATCGCCCGTATATAGGCCATTAACAACAGAAGTGCTGCTTTGAAGGGTCCAAGTATTGCCATCGTTGGCTGAACGGACTGTTCCATTGTATCCGTACCCTAAAATAGAACCATCGGCTAACTTTACAAACCCTGTTAACGGTACATTGGCCGTGCCACTTGGAAATAGTAGATTCCAGGTAATGCCGCCATCAATAGAAAGATTATACCCCAAATTTCCAGAAGATTGAAATAATCTTCCCGAAGAAGAAATGAATAATTTAGATTGCCCAGGAGTATAACCCTTCATACCATTAGAGTTAACGTTCCACGTGTTTCCACCATCGATTGATTTATCTACCCCTGTGCCGGTTCGCCCGATATACCAAGCGGTAAGATTTTTAAAAAATGCACAATTCAGAAAATTGGCATTTGAAGATGAATAATTTGTTCCTGACGACCAGGTGGGGCTTGCCCCGGCAGGGTTTGTGCAGGGGTATATCTTGGTAGAATTTTGGTTTACCAGATATAGATTTCCCAAAAGATCGGTAGTGATAATACCTCCAAAATATACATCTGAAATGCTGCCTTTAATGGAAGACCACGAACCGCCATTATTAGTAGAACGGTAGGGCGCATCAGAACCTAATACATACAAGTTATTACTTCCATCTACCGTTATAGAACTACAGGAAAGAGTGTTGCTAATTCCTGACCCAATAGCATTAAAACTAATGCCATTGTCTGTTGAAACCTGAACGGAATTAGTAGCTGTGCCTACAATTAACCGATTATTTCCGTCCACGGCAATGTCGGTAATGTAGCTTGAAAAAGTCTTGGGTATTGCCGAAAAACTTACCCCGTTATTGGTAGACCGATACAGTTGGTTGCTGAAAGAAGGCAATATGTATATCGTTCCGTTAGGAGCTACTTTTATTTTTTTTAATGAGTAGGGTAATCCTGTGCCTGCCAGCGAAGTCCAGGAAATGCCATCTGCGGAGGAGTATAGCCCTGAAACTGGGGGAGAGTAAGACGCTTGCATAGCGTAAATCATTCCGGTAGAAGAAACCTCCACATCGATAAAAGACTGAGGATAGTTATTATTCGCAATAACGGACAATCGGTTCCAATTCGTACCATCTGCCGAACTGAATACCCCCCCATTGGTAGCTGCAAAAAAAACGTTGCCAGAATTTATGGCAAGATCATTCACAGTAGATCCATAGGGGCCGCTGGTAGCCTGCCACGACCAGTTTGAAGTTTGTGCTAAAATTTTTGTGCCTATTAAAACAAGAAAGGCTAATGATAAGTAGTATTTATTCATATGTAATCAGGTTCTAGTTGTGGGGAAATCCAGGTACCGGTAAATCTGAGTTGGCCGAAGCGCCCCCTCCAGATTCTTTTTTGTTACCACCAAGCAGGGTTACTATACCTCCGCCTATTGCCAGCGGAACAATCGCCTTTACTAAGGCGGGAACTTTACGCACGATCTTAAAGTAGGGTGTATAAATAACTTCCTCAGCATTACGGGTATCGGAAATTTTCAATCGGTAATCGTCATCGGCTTTAGAATCGGCTGGGATAAAGAGAGTAAAAGCCCCATTATTAGGTTGTTGCATACTTCCTTGTATGCGGGTGTTGCCTTTGTATAGCTCTATATTAATAGGGTTGCTATTGCCTACTTTCCACAATAAATCATAACTTTTACCTCTTTTGTATTTTGCCGCTGTAGTAGTAAAACTTTGCAATTTTATAAAGGGCACAAATACTTTGCCTCTCACCTCAAGTGCAAGCTTTCCCTTGTACCCGCCCCATTCGTTGCGAATGGCCCAGATCATTTTTTTATTGGTTCCAGGCTTTATTTCAGCTCCTACATCGCCTGTAACTTTCTTTAGGGGAGCAGAGAAATTATCATTCGATGCATAAAGATTAAGTAAAAACTCGCTGGATGAGTTGGAATACTCTAAATCATAGTTAACAATAATATTATCGCCAGATAGCTCGACACTTTTAATGGTTACAGTTTGGGCTTGGCTATAAAATGAGAGAAATAAAAAGATGCAAACGAGAGTAAATGCTTTCATACGTAAGGAATTTTTAATAATTAAAATTAGTTAAAACTCCTCTTTAATACGAATTATTTTAATGATTAATTAATATCAAATTTAGATGATATTAAACAGACATGCTCTGAAGCACAGCCAGCGAGCAGGTTGTGTGCGAATTGAGCTGGTTTATTTTTTGTTTGCGGAAAAAACCACACACCAGATTCTCTTCCTCCTCTAATTTTTCGGAAGGGCTGATTGGCAGTTCTTTTTCTTCAAAGGCGGGAAACGAAAATCCTTTTTTTTGTTTGATGAGCACATTGCGCAAGCCAATGGCCAGTTTGCTCTTTACCGTAATGGTGTTAGAGATGCCAAAGATTACTTCTGGGTTGGTTTCATTGCCCACATTAAAAATGTGGTTTTCCTTGTCGTTGAAAAATTGATTTTCCAGGTGGATGTATAAAATGCCTTCGCGCAATTCTACCAAGGCGCTTTTATAGAGATGCCCTTCGGTAATGGTTTGCACCGTTATTTGGTCGTTACTGTCTTTTTCGATGGTGAAAGGTGCTTTGATGAGATGGTTGCTGCCATCTGATTTTTGATAGTATAAATAGTAGTTACCCAAAAAATAATTGAGCAGCACGTCATTTTTTGCCGACTTACGTCCGGCCTTCGGAGCGGCTACCGCAGGAAACCCCAGTTTGGGCGATCGCCAGGCATCCCACTCGGCCAAGTCCACGCCCAAAAAAACCAACAGCACGTTTAATTTCGTTGCTTTGGCCTTGCCTCCATTCCAATAGCTGTGCAAGGTTTTTCCACTCACCCAATGAAAAGGCCGCTTCATGGTAGCAATAAAATGCACCAGCGCCTCTTCATCTTTTAGGTGTTTCTCAAAAAGAAAATTTTGCAATTGGTCTTCGCCCATGATCATACGCTCGGTAACTAAAAAGGGAGCCGCAGAAATTTTTCCCGATACGGTTTTATTGATTGCGTGGGCAATGAGTTCAAACGTAGTGCGGTTAAATTTTTTCCAGTTTGGTTCGATGCCATGGTCGCTCAGCACGTCCACCAACAGGGGGGTGGTTTCAAGAGCCGATTTTATTTTGGAAGAGATCACATTCAAACATACAAAATTTGACGAAGATTTGACCGTCAAATAACACAATCGGATTGTGCCGGTATAATAATTTGTTTGTCAGTCTATTAAAAATAAAAAGAATGTTGTGTGCGCGATTTTTCTCCTGAATTTGACCGAACTACCATTGCAATACAAAATTTTATCCAACGCTCATTTTACCAAATCGCATTTTATATTAACCTATTTCTGCATGACTAAATTTTACATTCTCCAGCTCCTCTTGCTGATTGCCCTGGCGGCCGGTGCGCAGCAAAATAAAATTTCCGTAAAAGGAAAAATTACAGACGAGGCCACCGGAACACCCATGCCCGGTGTAAACGTAGTTGAAAAGGGAACCACCAATGGGGTAGCCTCAGACAATGAGGGCAACTATGTTATTGTAGTGAACGAAGAGGCCACACTCGTTATTAGTTTTATTGGCTACACCCCGGCCGAAGTACCCGTAGGCAAGCGGGCCGTGGTAGATGTTACACTGAAAGAAGGAGTGGAAGCCCTGAGCGAAGTGGTGGTGGTAGGCTATGGCACCATGGAGAAAAAAGATCTGACGGGCTCCATCGCCTCCATCAACAATAAAGAGTTTGCCAATCAACCTACTACAAACCTGGCCGGCAACATTCAGGGAAAACTGGCGGGCGTAAACATTACCCAAACTTCCGGTACACCCGGTGCCAGCTTAAGCGTAAGTGTGCGGGGAGCCTCTAACCCTTTGTATGTGGTGGATGGCATCCCGATGCTGAGCGAGAGCAATTCATCTATTCAGACGTCTACCGATGTGCAGGGCAATGTGCAGGGCAGCGGCCAGCAGGTCAGCACCATCTCCGATATTAATCCGAACGATATAGAATCGATAGAAGTGCTGAAAGATGCTTCGGCCGCAGCGATATACGGAGCGCGTGCCTCGAACGGGGTTGTGCTTATTACCACCAAGCGGGGGAAATCGGGCAAGACCAAATTCAATGTTAATTATTACACCGGTGTGCAGACACCAACCCGTGAAATAAAATTTCTCGACAATCAGCAGTTTATGGATTTAATTAATGATGCCATTACTCAGGATAAATTGCTCTATGCGGCCAACCCCAATGTGTTTGGCCCGGGCTTTACGTACGTGGGCTCCGGCCTGGATGCACCTTTTAATTTTGGCAGTGCCAGCGACCAGAAAGTAAACACCAACTGGCTGCACCAGGTTTTGCGAAATGCCCCGATTAACAATGCCGAGGTATCGGCCACGGGTGGAAATGATAAAACAAAATTCTATGTAGCCGGCACCTACTTCGACCAAACCGGTATTGTGATTGAGTCGGCCTATAAACGGTTCAGCACCCGTGTAAATCTGGATCATCAGGCTACTGATAAATTATCGTTTGGTCTTACCTTCAATGCATCGTATTCTAAAAATCACCGCAGCTTTAACGATGACTCGTACACCGGAGTAATTACCAATGCCATCGGGGCAGACCCGCTTATGCCGGTGTATGATGCCAACGGAGGGTACGCCAACTACCAGAATTACCATACTTCGTGGCTTTCGGATAACCCGGTAAAATCGGCCAGAGAAATTAAAGCCTACACCAATAGCTACCGGTTATTGGGTACGCTGTTTGCCGAATATAAATTCAGCCCGAGTCTGAAATTTAAAACCAGTTGGTCGTCCGATTATAATAACCTGATCGACAATCAATATTTCTCGCCTATTACGGCCAATGCCCAGGCGCAAGGCGGCATAGCACGGGCTTCTATTTTTCAGCAGCTTACCTGGCTGAACGAAAATATTTTAACCTTCAACAAAACAGTTGGTCAAAGTAAAATCAACGCGTTGGCGGGATACACCATGCAGCAAACCGGCTCTACCACCAACGGGCTGGCCGGGCAGGGATTCCCTTCGGGCGGCCTTCAAAATATTTCGAGTGCTGCCATTATTACGCAGGGCATATCTACCGGCACCGGCTTTGGGCTGGTGTCGTACATCGGGCGCATCAATTACGAATACAAAGACAAATACCTTTTGTCGGTTACTTCGCGCATTGACGGCTCCTCCCGGTTCCCGAAAAACAACCGCTATGCGTTGTTCCCTTCCGTATCGGCCGGATGGCGCATTTCGAGCGAAGAATTTTTTGGCAACAACCCCACCCTTACCAATTTAAAACTGCGTGCCAGCTACGGATTTACGGGCGATCAGGAAATTGGAAATTTTCAGAATGTATCGCTCTACAAACCTACCAAGTATAACAACTTTGGAGGACTTGCCCCAGCCCAGTTGGTAGATCCGCGCCTTCGCTGGCAAACCAATAAAACATTTGATGTGGGATTGGATTGGGAATTATTTCAGGGGCGCATCAGTGGTACGATTGACTATTTTAAATCCGACAAAACCAATGTGCTGAGCAACAACAGTGTGGCCGGCACTACGGGCTTTTCTACCGTGGTGCAAAATGCCGGGCAAATTGAAAATCGCGGATGGGAGTTTTCCGTCAGCTCGACCAACATTCAAAATGAAAAATTAAAGTGGACTTCCAATTTTAATATTTCGTTCATCAAAAATGAAATCATTTCATTAACCAACGATGGGTTGCAGGTAAGTGCCTACCTCGACAATGCGCCCACCAATATTTTGAAAAAGGGACAACCCGTTGGGGCATTTTGGGCCGTAAAATACCTGGGTGTAAACCCTGCCAATGGCGATGAACTTTTTTTGAGCCACACCGGAGGCACAGCCGGCCAGGCAGTAAATGCCTCTAATGTCAGTATGCAAGATGCCGAGATATCGGGCAGCCCCATTCCCAAATTTTTTGGAGGATTTAATAACCATTTTAATTTTGGAAAATTTGATGTGCTGTTGGCTACTCAATTTAGCTGGGGCAACAAAATCTATAACCTGATTAAACAAACGTATGTAAACATGGGCTGGTCGAATGGCGGAGGTTCGGCTCAGATTTATGCCAACAACTCTACGGCTTTGCTGAGGCGCTGGCGCAAGCCGGGCGATATTACCGACATAGGCCGGGCTTCGTTTATCAATCAAAATTATTTTAACAACTCTACCCAGTTTATTGAAGACGGATCGTTCTGGCGCATTCGCACACTGGCCGTAGGCTATACCATCAAACCAAAGTCGATGGCTTTCGATCGCATCCGGGTATATGCTCAAGTGCAAAATCTTTTTGTGTGGACTAAGTACACCGGCTTTGACCCGGAGGTGAGTTCTACCGGCAGCAGCAATCCATACACAGCCGGCATAGACTATGCAGCCTACCCGCAACCCCGCACATACACGTTAGGTTTTAATATCACTTTTTAAGCATTGCTATCATGAAAACTATTTATATCTACTTATTCATCTTCGCAGCCATCATAACTTCTTGTAACGTGCTTGATCAGGTATCGCCCAGTCAGGTAAATACCGCTACAGTCTTTACTAACGCAGCGGGTGCCGAGTCGGCATTAGTGGGCATGTATAGCTCAATGCAAAACAGTTATTATTATGGGGCTTATTTTCCGCTGCTGTCGGATGTGTACAGCGATGTAAGCAAAGCCGGTGGGTTTAATGTTACCGCACTGGATGAGATCAGCAACTACCAGATCAGCACCGGCAATATATTGGTGCAGAATATGTATGTGGCCATCTACTACACCATTGCAGCAGCCAACGGCATTATTGCCAATGTGCCGGGCATTAAAGACCCTACCTTTACACAGGCGCAGAAAGACAGCATAGTAGGGCAGGCGTATGCCGTTCGAGCGATGGCTCATTTTGATTTGCTGCGCACTTTTGGTCAACATTGGGACCTAAGTTCTAATTATGGCATACCGGTGGTTACCTCGGTGCAGAGTTATAACAGTGTGGTATCGCGCAGCACGGTAGCACAAACCTATCAGGCTATCATCAGCGATTTGCAGCAAGCTAATTCGTTGTTGCCGCAAAGTAAGCCGTATCTAAACGCTTACATTAATCCCGATGCGGTGCAGGCATTGCTCGCCCGTGTTTACCTCTACAAAAAGGATTATGCTAATGCCATTGCCGCGGCCAGTCAGGTAATCAGCGATGGATCATTTGGATTACTGGGTTCCGGGAACTTCACCCAGATTTATTCTTCCAAGCTGTCGAAAGAATCTGTTTTTGAGTTGGTATTTAATGTGCAAAACCAGAGCGCCTATAATTCATATACTTATAGCCGCACACAGGCTTTAGTAACGGAGGTGTTGTTTAAGGCCGATACCACCATGAATATTTTTTACAACAACCACCCGGCCGACTTGCGTGCGCAGTTGGTCGATTTTTCTGCGGCTACGGAAAGTAATTTTTTGCCTTATGGCCGAACACAGAAATACCGGGGTGAAATTAACAAAGACAATTCGGCCTACATTATTCGCATGGCCGAAGTTTATCTGATCCGGGCCGAAGCAAAAGCATTGAGCGGAGATATGCCCGGTGGGCTTGCCGACTTAAATTCGGTGCGCACTAACCGTGGGTTGGCGGCCTACACCAGTACCGATATCAGTAATCTTTATGCGGGCGATTTTGTGGCGGCCGTACTTGATGAACGCTTTTCAGAACTGAATTTTGAAGGCCACCGTATGTTCGACCTGGCCCGCACCCAACGAAGAAGTTTGGTTTTGAACGGCTCGGGGGCGGATGATTATACCGACATTTTTCCCATACCCAACCGCGAGTTGGTAGCGATTAATAATTCCAGTCTGATGTTTCAAAACCCGGGATATTAAATTTAAGAAGAGGAGAAAGATTTTTTGAAGGGATTATGAGATCAGCACTGACACTTATTTTGAAGAGATCGTTTGCCCGGTCGGCAGCCAAATTTCAACCCGGCCGAAGAGAATTTTTGCGCCAGAGCGCGATGGCTGGAGTGGCCTTGGCGCTGCCCCTGCAAAGTTGTGTAGATCATAAAAAATCTATTGCCATTGTAGGGGCGGGCATTGCCGGGCTTACGACAGCATATACATTAAAGAAAAATCAGATTTCTGCTACTCTCTACGAAGCCCAAGGCCGGGCCGGAGGCAGAATTCTTACCATACCCGATGCCGTGGTAGATGGAGCCTATGTAGATTTTGGGGCCGAGTACATAGATTCTACCCATACCGATCTGCTGGGTTTATCGAAAGAGTTGGGCGTAGAAATAACCGATCTGCAACAAGATAAACTGGAGTCGCATTATTATTTTTTTCAAGGAAAGAAAATTACGGAAGATGAATTAGTGAAAGAACTGCAGCCGTTTGTGCCGCAGCTTACCAAAGACATTGATTCCATTCCCGATGAGTTGCATTACAGCAAAGGCGATGAATACCGCCAGTTAGATAATTTATCGGTAACCGAATACCTGCAAAAAATTGGCGTGAAAGGTTGGCTATACGATTTTTTCGATACCGTTATTACCAGCGAGTATGGTATGGAAGCATCGGAGCAATCGGCTATCAATTTAATTTATGTATTGGCGTTGCCGGTAAAAATAGGAAGCCCTTACCATGCGCTGGGGCTGGAGCATGAGGTATTCAAATTTAAAGGCGGAAGTCAGCAATTGATTACGAAACTGGAAGAGCAAGTAAAAGATCAGATTCAAACCGGCTGGAGGCTTATTAAGTTATACAAGAATAAACATGATTACACCCTGACGTTTGAAGTGAATGGAAAAACTAAAACGATTCAATCAGACCTCGTTGTGCTTACCTTGCCCTTTACCGTGCTGCGACAGGTAGAATTGAATTTTGAATTTCCCGCCCGCAAGAAAAAATGTATTGCCGAATTAGGCTTTGGCATAGCCGCTAAAACGGCCATGGGTTTTAAGAAACGGATATGGCGCGAACAGGGCTATCAGGGATACACCTATTCCGATATTAACCGCACCACTATTTGGGACAGCTCGCAAGGGGTGGATACCTCACAAGGTTCGCTCACATTTGTTACCGGAGGCAAAGAATCCATAGATTTTCAAAACCTGGATTATGCCGCCATTAAAGAAAGATGGCTGGGAGGGGCCGAAAAATTTTTTCCCGGCTTGGCCGAACAGTATAATGGTCGCATTGCTAAGTTTTGCTGGGCTACCAATCCTTTTTCTAAAGGTAGTTATGCTTCCTATACCAAAGGGCAGGCTTCAGAGTTTGCCGGAGTGGAGTTTGAGCCTTTCGAAAATATTTTTTTTGCTGGTGAACACTGTAGTGTTTTACACCAGGGGTTTATGAATGGGGCTGCCGAAACAGCCAACCGGGTTTCCCGGCTTATTCAAAAAGCGATTACTACATAAATAAAATCAGTACTTACAGCTATGACAAAATCAGAAGAATTAGTAGCCCGTAGAAACGCCATCGTCCCGGAAGGGATGGGTATGTTTAGCCCGCTTACGATCCGTTCGGGAAAGGGAGCCAGAATAACCGATGCCGATGGAAAAGAATTTATTGATTTTGCTGGCGGCATCGGGGTGCTAAACGGTGGGCACTGTCCCCAGCCCGTAGTGGATGCCATTGTGGAACAAACAAAAAAATTAATTCATGCCTGTTTTCCGGTGGCGATATACGAGCCTTACGTAAAACTTTGCGAAGAACTGGCCGCCCTTTTCCCTCACGGAAAAAAAACGAAAGTGATGTTGGTAAATTCAGGAGCCGAAGCGGTGGAAAATGCTGTGAAGATTGCCCGGCAGGCTACCGGCCGCCAGGGTATCATTTGTTTTACGGGCGGGTTTCATGGCCGTACCTTGTTAGGGATGACACTCACATCTAAAGTGGGCTACAAAATCGGGTGTGGCCCGTTTGCCCCCGAAGTGTACCGCATTCCTTTTCCCGATTATTACCAGCACCACGATGGGCTCACCATGGATGAGTTTGTTGTGCGCGAACTGCAAGCATTTGAATCGTACCTGCACAGCGTGGCAGATGCCTCGCAAGTAGCGGCTGTTATTTTAGAGTTGGTGCAAGGCGAAGGCGGTTTTGTGGTGGCTCCAAAAAAATACGTGCAAGAGCTTCATAAAATTTGTCAAAGCAAAGGCATCTTGCTTATTGTTGACGAAGTGCAAACAGGTTTTGGCCGCACGGGCAAGTGGGCGGCCTACCAGCACTACAATATTGTGCCGGATATTTCTACGTGGGCTAAATCCATGGGCAGCGGCATGCCGATTGGCGCGGTTATGGGCCGGGCAGAGGTCATGGATAAAACCACGAAAGGAACATTGGGCGGCACGTACCCGGGCAACCCCGTGGCTTGTGCGGCATCGCTGGCTACTATCGACCTGATGAAAAAAATAGACATCGCCAAAAAAGGAGAGCAGGTAGGAAAAATAGTGAAAGACTATTTCGATGATTTAAAAAAAGATTGCCCCGCCATAGGCGATGTACGCGGGCTGGGTGCCATGGTGGCTTTTGAGTTGGTAAAAAATAATGACCCTCGCCAACCCGATACCGATCTGTGCAAAAAGATGATTCAGGCATGTGCTCAACAGGGGTTGCTCATTATCAGCGCAGGTGTCTCATCTAATATCATCCGGGTACTCAGCCCCTTGGTAATTGAAACCGATGATTTATTGAAGGGGTTGAAAATCATTCGTACTGAATTGATCAAACTAACCACACAAAAATAATAGCATGATTGGCAATCCATCTTTTGTTTACCGGAAAGACGTGGGAGAAGGGTTGGTGATCATGACTACGCAGCCAGAACACGCCCCCCAGTTAGAAGCACTACAGCAAATTGTTTTCCCTACCCTGGCTTCGGAGTCGCTCATGCGCAAAGAACATTACCTTAACCATATCCGTATTTTCCCCGAAGGTCAGTTTGTTGTTTTGCATTCCGATCAGGTAGTAGGTATGACTACCAGCATCCGCTATCACCTCACTTTGGGCGAACAACATACCTTTGATGAAATGCTGGACGGAGGGTTTTTAAACACGCATGACCCAACCGGAGCCTGGCTATACGGTATGGATATTGGCACCCACCCCGATTTTAGAGGGAAAGGTATTGCCACGTACCTGTACGATGCCCGGCAGGATACCGTAAAAAAATTGAACTTAAAAGGTCAGTTTACCTATGGCATGCTCAGTGGCTACGGTGCGGTAAAAGATAAAATGAAAGCAGAGGATTATTATCAGCAAGTCGTTTCAAATAAAATAAAAGACCCGACCGTATCCCGACAAATAAAAAATGGATTTGTTCCTCAGGGGTTGGTGGCCGGGTATGTTAACGACCCGGTGTGTGCCGGGTATTGCGCTTTTTTAATTCGCGAAAACGAAAATTACAAACCGAAACCGATATGACAGCCCCAACAAAAAAAACGATTAAACTGAACACCCCGATCCCCGGGCCTAAGGCTCAAGCTATTTTAGCCAGACGTGCCAACGCAGCACCGGCCGGCTTGGCCAAATCAACGGAGGTGGTCGTGGCCGATGCCAAAGGAGCCGTGATTACGGATGTAGATGGTAACACCTTACTTGATTTTGCCGGAGCCATCGGGGTGATGAATATAGGTCACTGCAACCCAGCGGTGGTAAAGGCAGTGCAACAACAAATGGAAAAATATGTGCACACCTGCACGCTGGTTACCACCATGGAGCCAATGGTAGAGTTGTGCGAACTGCTTAACCAGGTTACGCCCGGCCGCTTTGCCAAAAAAACATTGTTAGCTAATTCTGGCAGCGAAGCCGTAGAAAATGCAGTAAGCATCGCCCGCTATTATACCAAACGAAAAGGAGTAATCTGTTTTGAAGCAGGCTATCATGGCCGAACTTTGCTTACGTTGAGCTTAACTTCAAAGTATGGATTGTTTAAAAAAGGAATGGGGCCTTTTGCCGGAGACATATACCGGCTGCCGGCACCTAATGTTTATAGAAAGCCCGATCCATTTACCGAAAAAGAATATGTTGACCAGTGCATCCAAAATTTGCGCAATGCACTCATAGCGCAGATTGATGCATCCGATCTGGCCGCTATTCTGATTGAGCCGGTGCAGGGAGAAGGCGGATTTATTCCTATACCCGAACCCTTTCTAAGAGAGATCAGAAATATCTGCAACGAAACCGGTGCCGTGATGATTGCCGATGAAATTCAAAGCGGCTTTGGGCGGACCGGAAAACTGTTTGCTTTCGATCACTATGATTTTGCTCCGGATATAATTACTACCGCCAAATCATTGGGCGCAGGCATGCCCATTTCGGCTACCGTAGGCAAGGCAGAGATGATGGATAGTGTACATCTGGGCGGTATTGGCGGAACGTATGGCGGCTCGCCCGTAGCTTGTGCGGCAGCGATCGCAGTAATTAAAGAAATGACCTCTCCGGCTTTTAGGCAGCAGGCCGAAAAGGTGGGCAACCAATTAGCAAAACGGCTGGAAGAATGGAAAAATAAGTATGCTATTGTTGGCGATGTGCGCGGGTTGGGAGCAATGCGGTTGGTAGAGTTTGTGAAAGACCGGAAAACCAAAACACCCGACCCCGACCTGACGTTGAAAATTATTAAAGAAGCCGTAGCCAATGGAATCGTGCTCATTCGGGCGGGGCTCTTCAGCAATGGCATTCGCCTGTTGCCACCTTTGGTCATCACCGAGGATCAGTTGAATGAAGGATTAGACATACTTGAAGCGGCCATTAAAAACGCCTAACGTCAGCGTGGAACGCACCCTCTATCATAACGCTACCATATACACCCAAAATCCGGATAGGCCTCAGGCCGGAGCGGTTGTGGTGGAACACGGAAAATTTTTGGCAGTAGGTAAGGAGAGCGATCTCTTAGATTCCTTTACCAGTTCGAGCAGACGGATAGATGTAAAAGGTCAAACCATTTTACCCGGCTTCAACGATGCCCATATTCATTTATGGAAGGTGGGCCAGTTAGAAACTTTTTTATTGGACTTGCGCGGTACCAAAAGCATTAAAGCCCTCCAAGAATTATTGAACCAAAGTGCTGCTTCCCTGCCTCCGGGTACGTGGATTATGGGGCGCGGCTTTAACGAGCATACGTTAGAAGAAAAACGAATGCCCGATAAAAATGATTTGGACGAAGTGAGCACCGCTCACCCCATTTACCTGATTCGCACGTGCGCCCATATTGCTTCCGTTAATTCGCTGGCACTAAAAAAATCAGGCGTAACGGAAACAACACAAATTCCAGCGGGTGGCGTCATCGGGAAAGACAGCCGGGGAAATCTGAACGGAATATTTTATGAAACTGCGTTGGGGCTGATAACCCGCCACATTCCTGCTCCCACGCAAGAACAATACGAGCAGATGATTGCACGGGGCATAGAAAAAATGTTGTCGCTGGGTATTACCAGCATTACGGATCCGGCTGCTCACCCCGAGTTGCTAAAGGCGTATCACAGCTATTGCCAAAAATACCAAGCGATCATTCGGCTCAATATTTTTCCCATCCTTTTGCCCGATGGTGGAGAAAAACCTTACCCGTTGCCCGAACTTTTCCATTCTGATTTTTTGAATATTGATACCGTTAAATTTTTTTCAGATGGCGGTCTGAGCGGCCAAACAGCAGCTCTTTCGCGTCCATACAAAAATTCTTCTGATTGTGGTGTGTTGCGCTTAGATGCCGATTTGTTTTTTAGCTTGGCTTGCGAAGCACAACAAAAGGGATTTCGCATCGCCACCCACGCCATAGGCGATGCCGCCATTGAGTTGGTTGTAGAAACTTATAAAAAACTACACAAGTTATTTGGTTACACGCGAAACCGGATCGAACATTTTGGGCTGCCCACCCCGGCACACGAAAACGATATGGCAGCCTACCAGTGGGTGGCGGTACCTCAACCGGTTTTTTTGCATGAACTGGGAGAAAATTTTTGTGCCGCATTAGATGATACCTTTTTATCGCACTGCTATCCGGTAAAATCGCTATTACAAAAAAATATTCCGGTGGCGTTCTCAACCGATGGCCCCGTGGTAAGCAACATCAACCCATTCAGCAATATTAAAGATGCCATACTCAGAAAAACGGCCAATGGTAAAGTAATTTCACCAGACGAATCTGTTTCATTGGCAGAAGCATTGCATGCCTACACCCTAGGGAGTGCTTTTGCAGAAGAGAAAGAACGCACCAAAGGAAAAATTGAAAAAGGCTATGTGGCCGATTTTATTATAACCGATAAAAACCCATTCCTTACGAGCACGAATGAATTGGATTCTATTCGGGTAAAAGAAACGTATGTAAATGGAAAGTGTTTATGGAAGAGTATGTAAATTTAAAATAGCATGTTTCAACTTAGCGATCTCCAGTTGCCCTTTGTACCCAAGCAATACATTAATGGAAAATGGTGTGAAGCGACCAACAGAAAAACCTGGAAAGTAATTAACCCGGCTACCGAAAAAATAATTGTTGAAGTTCCTTTCGGCAATGATCAGGATTGTACTTTGGCTATTTCCGCGGCCCGTGCGGCTTTCCGAAGTTGGTCGGCAACTAACCCATTTGAGCGAGCCATTATTTTAAAAAAGGCTTCGGCTATGATGCACGAACGCTTGGCCGAATATGCTAAAGTAACCGTGCTGGAAAGCGGCAAACCGTTGGCCGAAGCCGTAGGCGAGTGGCGGGTAGCAGCTAATTTTTTTGAGTGGTATGCCGAAGAAGGGAAGCGTAATTACGGAAGTATTGTGCCGGCTAACCGGAACAATAAACGCATGTCGGTGGTGCATCAGCCGATGGGTGTGGTGGGAGCCATTACCGCATGGAATTTTCCCGCCTACAACCCGGCTCGGTGCTGGTCGGCCGCATTGGGGGCCGGCTGCACAGTGGTAGCTAAAGTTTCCGAATATACTCCGCTTACCGGCATGTTGCTGGCACAATGTCTTCATGAGGCAGGCCTGCCGGCCGGGGTATTAAATGTAGTAAACGGAGAGCCGGCTCGCATAGGCGAGGAAATGCTGCGAAACCCCGATGTGCGCAAAATCAGTTTTACAGGAAGTACCCGCGTGGGTAAAATTCTGATGGACGGAGCTTCTCAAAATATCAAACGGCTTTCGCTCGAATTAGGCGGCAACGCCCCTGTCATTATATTTCCGGATGTGGATGTAAAAAAAGTGGCGGAAGAATCGGTGGTAGCCAAACTGCGCAATGCCGGCCAGGTATGTATTGCCCCCCAGCGGTATATTGTTCATGAAAGCATCACAAAAAAATTTACTGAGTATGCGGCCGCTAAAATGGAGCAAATAAAAATGGGCAACGGGTTAGAAGTTACTACAGAAATGGGACCGATGATCAATTTACCCCAGCGCGAAAATTTAGAAAAATTGGTAGCGGCATCGCAAGCTGCCGGAGCAGAAATAATAGTAGGCGGAAAACGGGGAAAAGAAGAAGGGTATTTTTATCAGCCTACGTTAATCCAGCCCAACGATGAGCATAACCCTGTTTTTCAACAAGAAATTTTCGGACCGGTTATGCCGGTTATTTCTTTCCGCAACGAAGCGGAAGCCATTCGGTTAGCCAATGCTACACAATATGGACTTGCTTCGTATTTGTGGACGAACGACCTCAAAACTTCGATCCGCGTATCGGAGCAGATTGAGTTTGGTATGGTAGGGATTAACGAATGGTATCCGCAGGCATTTGAAGCTCCCTTTGGTGGCTGGAAGCAAAGTGGGTTAGGCTATGAGTGTGGCAAAGACGGACTGGAAGAATATCAGGAAAGAAAATTAATCAGTATAGGTGGATTATAATTTTATAAACAGTAATTAGAAGTTAAAATTTTTTCATGCACGACTTCGGCTTGTTAACATTACTCCCCGTGTTAGTTATGATTGTGCTGGCCGTCATCACACGCTCTTCATTCGAGCCATTAGTGGTGGGAATAATAACAGGCTGCATTATTGCGTACCATGAAAATTTCCTGACTAAGTTTATTGAACACCTGACCACGGCCCTTACCGACAAAAGCAGCGGCTGGGTAATATTGGTTTGCATGATGTATGGCTCGCTGATTACAATGATGATTCGCGGAGGCGGAACGATTGCGTTTGGAAATTTTTTATTGAAGTTTGTAAAGAACAGACGAGGAGCATTGTTGGCCGCCTGGGTACTGGGTATATTAATTTTTGTAGATGATTACCTGCATTCACTGGCGGTAGGTGCCGCCATGAAAAAAATAACCGATAAATATTTTATTTCACGCGAACTGTTGGCTTACATTGTGCATGCCACCTCTGCGCCCTTATGTATTTTGCTACCGATCACGACATGGTCTATTTTCATCAGCGGTATTTTAGAAAAGAATGGTGTGGTGCCGGTGGGGCAGGGGATGTATGGATACATGAAAGCCATGCCGTTTATGATAGTGGGGTTTGTGGGGATTGTGCTGGTGCTGGGCGTAGTGCTGGGGTGGGTACCGATTTTGGGAAAAATGAAAAAGGCAGAAGCCCGATCGGCTACGGGTGTAACCGTTCCGTACGAACCCAGCCAAGTGGTGGAGGAGGCCGAGAAGGAAATGGAAACGGCAACTAAAAATAAACTAAGCTATTTTGTCTTGCCATTGGTTGTGCTGTTGGTCACTACTGTTTATTTTGGTTTCGATGCTCTGAAAGGCGCACTCATCGCTAATTTTTTTACCTTCTTTTATTTTTTGATTGATCGGACCCTATCGCTTCGTCAGTTGTCCGATGCTATTTTGAAAGGATTCAATACTATTTTGTTCCCCATTATTTTGGTCATCCTTGCTTTTGCCATGAAATTGGTAAACGATGATCTTCATCTGGTTCCGTATGTTATCTCGCATGTAAAGCCGTATATGAGCCGCGAGTTATTTCCGGCTATCGCCTTTTTTACATTGGCCGTAATTGCTTTTCTAACCAGCACCTCGTGGGATTTATATGTCATTGCCATTCCGCTGATTGTGCCGTTAGCGCAGAGTTTGCAGGTAAACGTGTGGCTGTCGGTAAGTGTGGTGGTGGGGGCCGGGGCGTTTGGATCGGGTTCCGGCTTTTTCAGCGACTCTACTATTTTGTGTGCATCGTCCACCGAATGCCCACCCATGGTGCATGCCCTGACTCAACTTCCTTATGTGTTGATTACACTGGTGCTATCAACAGTAGGGTATATACTGGTGGGTACATGGATGGCGTAACCTAGAATAGTAAAATAAGCGGAAAATAAATGCTATTGAGAATAAAATGCTCAGCCGGTAATTTTTAGGGTTTTGAATTAAGGCAACGAACGGTTAGCGCTGCTTGATTATTGTATTGTAAAAGGATAAAAACCCGATTACTTCTTTCTCATTTTTCAATTTGTTTTTAGAAGACTTTAACCATTCATCCACTTCGTGGGTATCGATAATTTGAAGAGCCGATAGAATAGCCGATTTGTTTAATCCGCTTAGCCTAACTAAGACATTGTTAGTACCGATAAAATATTTTGTCTTGGGTATAAACCGGTTACGACTTTCATTGCGGTATTGATTGTAATCCATTTTTCTTAACGTAACCTGAACCATTTTTACTAACTGAGTATTTCCTCCATTCAGTATCTCAAAAAATTCATGGGTGTATTCGGGGTCTTTAAAACGTTTAAAGACACCCATGCTTTTAGAAGAATCAGTAGCATCAATAAATACAATTTTGTCTATCAGCTTTTTCACTAAAGTAAACTCCTCATTTTTTTCATTAAGATAATGAACATCATTCGTGTAAAAATTAAGCTTAACTTTTGGTAGTTTGATTTTATTGCCTGTAGACCTGTAGAAAGGAAAAGAACAGCCCGATTCCATTTCTGATCCCAAAAACAATTTCCATCTACATCATCGTATGAAACTATTTTAGCCGAACTGACGAATCCTTTAGTTAAGCCGCTATAGCCTGCATTTCCAGTGCCACCGGTCCCCACGATATCAACATTGCCGGGCTGGCCAACGAATTGAGCCATGGCCGCATGGGTCATCAAAAAAAGATACCTATTTTAAAGCCGTGGGCGCGTTGTACCATAGGTTAAATGTAAAATTATTTTTTTGCGTTCTTAAAGATGCTTCGTTTAAACTCAAATCATGCAATAGAAAATCGATTGGCATGATTGACGAATGAAAATTAACAACTTACCCATGAAGATAAAATACCCCATGGTGATTTTCATGGCCAGGGTTAAACTTTTAGCACACTAAAAAGTCTTACCGATTCATAAAAAATACCAACTCATGAAAACAACCTTAAAAACCATGTCCGTTATTGCACTTGTAGCAGGTGCATTTTGCGCGGGCGTTGCCGCAGCCGTAGAATTCCCTGAATTAACGGCTGCCAAAAACCACATGATGCAGGCTAAAAATAACTTGCAGAAAGCCGCTACTGAATTTGGAGGACACAAAGCAAAATCACTAGAGTATCTCGACAAAGCCATTAAAGAAGTAGATGAGGCCGTGCTGTATGGCGACCGGCATTAAACTGAAACAAGAGCATAAAAAACGAGGCCGCTTCAAAAGAGTGGCCTCTCTTTTTTAGACAATTTATTTTATCTTCACTACTATGAAAAGCACACTTTTAACGACCACTTTAATAGCCGCATCATTTCTATTGGGTTTCGGTTTCAAGACAATCATACCAAATCAAAAAACAAATAAAATGAACAAAGTAACAGGAATAGGAGGCATCTTTTTTAAATGTAAAGACCCCCAAGCCATGAACGAATGGTATAAAAAACACCTCGGCTTTGACACAGGCCCTTATGGAACAAGCTTTACGTGGCGGCAAAATGATGACAGCTCGAAAAAGGGCCTTACCCAGTGGAATTTATTTCCCGAGAAAACCAACTATTTTCAACCTTCGGCAAAAGATTTTATGATAAACTATCGGGTAGAAAATTTGGAATTGCTGGTGGAAGAATTAAAAAAAGAAAACGTAACCATTCTAGATAAGATTGAGGCCTATGACTATGGAAAATTTATTCATATAATGGACATGGAAGGAAACAAAATAGAACTATGGGAACCGAAAGAGGGTGGCGACTAAACGAAGAGATGAAGTGGCAGAAAGAAGTTGTAAACACCCACCATGAGGAGGTTGAGTGCTTACAACATCATCTGAATTTTTAAAGTACCGATTAAACATTCTAAAATTCTTGGCAGAGAATTTATAGCAGGAATGCCTGATTAGTCGAGGCCACCTTTGCGGGTAGGCTTCTTTTGTTCAGGCCATTTGCCTTGTTCACCGGTCCAGGGGCTAATAGATAATACGCTTTTCTCACGCGAAACTTTTTTTGAATCTTCGCAGGCTTGGTAAACCAGTATGGCGGTCATAATAACGTTGGTGCGAATATCATCAAATACAATTTTATCATACGTATCAAGGTTGGTGTGCCAGGTAAACGTACCATAATCCCAACTGAGCGATCCCAGTGAAAAACCCGGAGCCCCGGCTGCTACAAACGAGGCAAAGTCTGATCCTCCGCCCCCGGGCCATCCCGGAAAAGTAGTTTCAAGTTTGTCTTTATATTCGGCCGGTACTTTTGACAGCCAGCGTTGGAGATATTCGTACGAGTGCAAAAATCCTTGCCCAGAAATATTCCTTATTCTTCCGGTTCCGTTGTCTTGATTAAACAAGGCCTGTAGGTTAGCCACAATCTCCGGATGGTCTTCTACAAATGCACGCGAACCATTCAGTCCCTGTTCTTCACTTCCCCAATGGCCTACCAAAATAGTACGTTTGGGGTTAGGATAAACTTTTTTCAAAATGCGCATGGCTTCCATCATTACCAGCGTGCCGGTTCCATTATCGGTAGCACCGGTTCCGCCATCCCACGAATCGAAGTGAGCCGAAAGCATCACATACTCATTAGGATTGGTGGTACTTTTAATCTCAGCCACTGAATTGTAAGTAGGCACAACCCCCGTTTCTTTTGAGTCGGCCTGTACGCTGATTTTAGTGGCTTTGCCTGATTCGGTTAGCCGGTACAACAACCCGTAATCTTCCAGCATCAAATCAACAGTGGGTATTTTTTTTGTTCGCGCCCCAAATATTTTGTTGGCACCAGACCAATTTGACCAATAGCACATAACAATGCCGGCTGCGCCCGCATTTTCTAATGCTACCGGAAGGGTGGCGTTGGTTTTTCCTGTTTTCTTAATACGTTCTCTCCAGGCATCCGTTTGGGCGGCTCGTTCTTTTTTCATTTTCTCGAAAGATTCTTTTGTAGCAAACTTTTCCCAATTGTCGTCATTGCGGCCGGTGGGCTGGTTCATCGAAATCATTACAAATTTTCCTTTCACATTCGGCAGCCATTTCTGGAAAGCCAATGAGTCGGCCATCTCCGGAAGAATGACTACCTCCCCGGTTACGGTCTTGCCTTTTGTGCTGGGGCTCCAGGCAAGTTGTGTTCCGGCCAAAGATTTTATCCAGGGCGAAACCATATCAATGTGGGTAATGCCTCTTTCCCACCCGCGCCATTCACCCCATTTTTCGTTGCGGGCGCTAATTCCCCAACCGGTATATTTATTTACAGCCCAATCGTGCGCCTGTTGCATTTTTGGTGATCCCACCAAGCGCGGGCCAATACCATCCAACAATTCGTGCCCCAATTTTTCTAACTGAGAATTTTCGGTAGCTTCTTTTATGATCGCTTCGGCCATGGGGTCTTTGGGCAATGGTTTGGGGTTTCCCATACCCGGTTGGGCCATAACGGCATGGCCCAGCACGAGAGCACAACAAAAAATTAGGGAGTGTTTCATATTGGTTTTTAGGTTAAGACCCCGAAAATAATCTTCGCTAAGTAAATCATCGAATATTTTCCAGATGAGGCGATTTTTCTTTGCTGACGGCAGGAATTAAAGTGTATTCTTTTATCGGCCTGTGTAGGTTGCCGGTTCTATAAAAAACACCGTCTTTTATTTTTACTTTTCAATATATTGCGGGACACCCGCATTATTTAGTGATATAACCTTCAAAAAAACAAATCCATGTTTGCACGTTTAACTACTCTTTTAATCCTTGGTAGCAGCACCATCATGATGGCCCAGCCGTCTGCGCCTGTTCGCAAAACCGCAGAAACACAACAGCGTGCCATCAGGCGTGAAGTGCCCTTAACGAACCCCATCAAAAAAGCGATGAAAGACGGAACGCGCGATTTTTCCGGCAAACCGGGACCTAAGTACTGGCAGATGCAAACCGATTATACAATTCAAGCTAGTTTGAACCCTCATACACAAACTATTTCGGGCTCTGAAAAAATTGATGTCTATAATAATAGTCCGGAAGAATTAACCAAAATTGTCTTGCGTCTGGATCACAATATTTTCCGGGCCGATGTGCCGCGCGGTTTTTCTACCCCGGCCGAAACAACTAACGGAATGATTATTACCAGTCTGATGGTAGGAGGAAAAAATGTTGACCTCAAAGCAACTCCGGCAAAAAGGGGTGAGCCCGCCAAACTCGCTGTCTTTGGGCTCACACAAACGGTAGCCACCATTACATTAGATGAGCCGATAAAGGCGGGTAAAAAAACGACACTCGAAATAAACTGGAACACAAAACTGCCGGGAGGCACTACGGGCCGTGGCCACCGGATGACGCAGCGGTGGGACAGCACTTTGTTTCAGCCTACACAATGGTATCCCCGATTGGCCAATTACGATGACCTGCGCGGCTGGGAAACGAGCGTATATCTTGGCCCATCAGAATTCTACAATAATTTTGGCCGCTTTGATGTAAGCCTTACCGTTCCGGCCGGATGGATCGTAAGCGGCACAGGAGTATTGCAAAACCCGAAAGAAGTGCTAACCGAAACGATACAACAACGACTCACCAAAGTATTGAACTCAAATGAAGAAATAACCATTGTGGGAGAAGATGAGCGCGGCCCCGGTAAGGCAACAGCCAACGGTAAAATGCTTACCTGGCACCTCGTGGCCGATCAGGTAAATGATTTTGCCTGGGCTACTTCAGCTAATTTTATTTGGAAAGCAACGCGAGCCATTATTCCGGAGAAAGGGCCGATCCCTATTTACATGGTGTATCTTCCCACCCGTGCAAAATATTTTGAAAAGGCCGGGCAGATAGCCCGCCATGCGCTGGAATTTTATTCTTCCTTGTGGGTACCGTATCCATTTCCGCAGCTTACGTTGCAAGATGGCCCTAGTGCCGGTATGGAATACCCCATGGTAATCAATTCTAATCAAGGGGCGGCCGATCATGAAACCGGGCACCAGTGGTGGCCAATGATGGTGAGCAACAATGAAACCCGCTATGGATGGATGGATGAAGGGTTTAATCAATACATGAATATTCTTTCAGAGGCCAATGCCGAAGGAAAACCGTATAACCTTGATAGCCTGGGGCAGCGCTACGGTTCTATCAGCGGAGGCGAAAACGAAGCCACCATGATGTGGAGTGCGAATGATGCAGGAGTCGGATACGGGTTTCAAACGTATGGCAAAACTCCGCTCATGCTTTCTATGCTGGGAGGTATCGTAGGCGATGAAGCCGTGATAAAAGCCATGAAGAAATATGCCGCCACTTGGGCGTTTAAACACCCGTCTCCGTGGGATTATATTTTCTTTATGGATAACGAACTCGGTCAAAATCTGGAATGGTTTTGGTATTACTGGTTATGGACTACCGAGTCGGTAGAGGGATCAATACAAACGGTAACGGTATCAGGAAAGAAAACACAGGTTACCATTCATCAGGCAGGGCAAATGCCATCGCCCATTGTATTAAAAGTAGAGTTTGAAAACGAAGGGCCTGCACTGGCCACTATGCCCAATGCCAAAATGATTGATAAAAATACGGCTCTTGTAACCTGGCCGGTAGATGTCTGGTTTTCCGGGAGTAAAACTTTTGTGGCTGATCTTACTTTTGGTGCTCGTAAAATAAAGAAAATTACCTACGATCCTTTTGCCCGGTTTCCGGATGCCGATAGCAAAGACAATGTTTGGCCGAGGTAGTGGATGAGCGAAATGGCCGATCGAATTAAGCTTTCATTTTTAGAGTGAGAAGTTCCTTTTGTTTTTGAAGAACTGCATCCAGCGGAAGTTTCAGTTCGGTATGATATATTTTGTAAATGAATTGCCACTCTGTTTTATCCATAAACCCATCAGCATTGGCAATTAAACACAGCCAGGCGATGCAGCGGATTTGTGTGTCGCGCGATTGTTTTTTCAGATCTTCGATCGCTTCTGAGTAAACCACGGAGCCCGTTCTTTTTTTTAGGGCTTCGATCAACGCTACAAATTCATTTTCGGAAACACCTTCTATCTTGGCTGCGTGCAAACCAGACTGAATTTCTTTTTCGTTAGGGCTACTATCGGCATACACCAGTAAGTGTATCAGTTTGAATAAAATTGATTTGTACCCGGTAATCATGCCACCGGCAGTTTGTACAAAACAGTGCCAAAGAGGAAATACTCTTTATCCCAAGAATAAGCAATGTGTCTTCTTCAGAAAGTTTCAAAATGAGAAATTGATTCTCATTTTTCGAAAATTATTTTGCTGGTGTAATCACAATATTCCGATACTCTATTGCTTCGTGGTCGCCTTGCAATAATATTGGGCCGGGCTCATGTTCCCGGCTGTTAATGGCACCCCCGGTAATGCCGGGAATCACCGCATTGCAAATTACGGTTACTCCGTTGGCTACTACGGTTACGGTTCGTCCTACTAAAGTAATATCGAACGTTTGCCATTCCCCCGCTTCTTTGGCTACCATTTGGTTAGGCTCTATAAAACCGTAGATACCGCTAAACTGGTCGTCCCATGGGGTGTGGCCTTTGCTATCGGTAATTTGCACTTCGTAGCGGCCACGCAGGTAAACACCACTATTGCCGTTTTTGGCATACTTAAATTCGATGTGCAGTTTAAAGTCGTTAAAAACAGAATTAGTAATCAGGTTAGATCCGGGCTTAGCACTTTTTAAAACCCCGTTTTCGGCCACCCATTGATTCGTGCCCGAAGCGTGCCAGCCCGACAAATCTTTACCGTTAAACAAAGCTACGGGCTCGCCCCACTCGGGCTGTTTTTCGCGGAGCAAAGAAGGGGCTCGCCAACCTCGCAACGGGTAGTTTTTTCCATCTACAAAAACCATCGAGCCTTTCAGACTGTCGCCTTTCAGTTCTCCTTCAAAATCCATTGTGCGAGTGCCTACTTCCCATTGCAGTGGAAGCGAAAAACTGAATTTTCCATTTTGCCACTTTACTTCCGCCACCGGCCGGGCACTGCCAAAGGCATAAACAAACCGGCCGATTAATGTTTTGTGGCCGGAGTGTCGTACTTCCAGCCAGGAGGGTATTTCATGGCCATCCTTGGATATGGCCAGATCCCAACGGCCTTCCAGTGCAGGAGGCGTTTGTGCCAAGAGGGTAAATGAAAGCAGCAGGCAGAAAACAAAAAATGGAAGTTTCATAAAAAAGGAGTTACAGTGAATGCTAAAAGTAAAAGGGATTTTGATAAGATGGAAGGAAAGTTTTAGGAATTACCGACTCGGAATGATTCCTGCCAACAAATCGCCCCTTAACATCCATTTCTTTTCTACCTTTGCGCCCTAAAAAATATTAGGAACTGAATGAAGGAGATGGATAACATCCGCAATTTTTGCATCATCGCCCATATTGATCACGGCAAAAGCACACTGGCCGATCGCCTGCTGGAGTTTACCGGCACCCTAAACCAGCGCCAAATGCAGGCTCAGGTACTCGATAACATGGATCTGGAGCGGGAAAAAGGAATCACTATTAAAGCCCATGCCATTCAGATGAATTACCAGCTGAACAATCAGGAATATACCCTTAACCTGATCGACACGCCCGGCCATGTAGATTTTTCGTATGAGGTGAGCCGCTCTATTGCAGCGTGCGAAGGGGCGCTCTTAATTGTAGATGCCGCTCAGGGTATTCAGGCACAAACTATTTCCAATTTATACTTGGCACTCGATCATAACCTGGAAATTATACCGGTACTTAATAAAATTGATTTGCCGGCTGCCATGCCGGAAGAAGTAACCGACCAGATTGTGGATTTAATCGGATGCAAACGCGAAGACGTAATTCGTGCCAGCGCCAAAGAAGGTATAGGAATAGAAGAAATACTGAAGGCGGTGGTGTATCGTGTTCCGCCCCCCAAGGGAAATGGAAAGGCCCCTTTGCAGGCTATGATTTTTGATTCGGTGTTTAATTCCTTCAGGGGTATTGAAGTATACTTCCGGGTATTTAACGGAGTGATCAAAAAAAACGACAAAGTAAAATTTGTTAATACCGGCATGGAATACAATGCCGATGAAATCGGAGTATTGAAATTAGATAAACATCCGCGCGAAGAAATTGGCACCGGCAATGTGGGCTATCTTATTTCGGGTATAAAAGTAGCCAAAGAAGTGAAGGTAGGAGATACCATCACCCATGCAGCCCATCCGGGCGAAGCTATAAAAGGTTTTGAAAACGTAAAACCTATGGTGTTTGCCGGGATCTATCCGGTAGAAACATCCGAGTTTGAAGAGCTTCGCGCTTCCATGGAAAAACTTCAGCTTAACGATGCCGCGCTGGTGTGGGAACCGGAAACTTCTGCCGCCTTGGGGTTCGGCTTCCGGTGCGGCTTTCTCGGCATGTTGCACATGGAGATTGTGCAGGAACGCCTGGAGCGTGAATTTGATATGACGGTGATTACCACCGTGCCCTCTGTAGAATTTCGGGCAACTCTTACCAACGGAGAAGTTATTACCATTAACGCCCCCTCCGAAATGCCCGACCCCACAACCATGTCTTTTATCGAGGAGCCATTTATCGCTGCTCAAATTATTTCCAAAGCCGAGTTTATCGGGCCGATCATAACTCTTTGCATGGATAAACGCGGAATCATAAAAAACCAGGTTTACCTGACGAGCGACCGCGTAGAACTGTCGTTTGATATGCCGCTTTCGGAAATTGTTTTTGATTTCTTCGATAAATTGAAAACCATTTCTAAAGGATATGCTTCGTTAGATTACCACCTTATCGGTTTCCGCGAAAGCGATATGGTAAAATTAGATGTGATGCTGAATGGCGACCGAGTAGATGCCCTTTCGGCCATTGTGCATCGGGCCAAGTCGTACGAATGGGGAAGAAAATTGTGCGAGAAATTAAAAGAACTGATCCCCCGCCACATGTTTGAGGTGGCTATTCAGGCCAGCATCGGCCAGAAAATTATTGCCAGAGAAACCGTGAGCGCCATGCGCAAAAACGTGTTGGCCAAATGTTATGGCGGAGATATTTCGAGAAAACGAAAATTGTTGGAGAAACAAAAAAAGGGAAAGAAACGGATGCGGCAGATCGGCACGGTGGAAGTGCCGCAGGAGGCATTTATGGCCGTATTGAAAATAAATTAACCATAAACTTGTTTTGCGCTAACGCTTACACGAATGACGAAAACACCCTACACCCTAATAGACGGACGCAAGGTATCGAACGACATCAAGGCGGAGATTGCCATGAAGGTAGCCGAGCGCAAGCAGCAAAATAAGAAAGTGCCACACCTGGCTATTATTTTAGTAGGCGATGACGGAGCCAGTCAAACGTATGTAGATAATAAAGTAAAGGCTTGCAAAGCAGCCGGCTTTCATTATACGATGATGCGTTTTGCCGATACCATCAGTGAAGACAAACTGATTAAGCACATAGACCAGGTAAACCGCGATGAAGATGTAGATGGCTTTATTGTGCAGTTGCCGCTGCCCGCCCACATTAGCGTAGAGCGCATTACCGAAAAAATACGGGCCGATAAAGATGTGGACGGATTTACTAACCGGAACTTCGGAAGTATTTTTTCTAAAAACCCGCTGCTGATGCCCGCCACCCCATACGGAGTAATGGAGTTGCTAAAACGCTACCACATAGAAACCGAAGGCAGGCATTGCGTAGTGGTAGGCGCCAGCCGTATTGCCGGAGCTCCGCTTAGCATGATGCTGACCGAACAAGGCCATGCCACGGTAACCATTTGTCACAAATACACACAAAATATAAAAAGCTATACACAACAGGCTGATATTTTATTGGTGGCCGTAGGCAAACCCGGTTTAATTACGGCCGATATGGTGAAAGAAGGAGCCGTGGTAATTGATATTGGCACCAGTAAAGTAGATGACCCCTCCAGGCCTAATGGATTTTCAATTAAAGGCGATGTGGATTTTAAAAATGTAGCTCCTAAAACTTCGTTCATCACGCCCGTGCCGGGTGGGGTAGGACCTATGACGATTGCTTCGTTGCTGTTAAATACCCTTAAAGCTACGGAGCTGCGCCATCCGTAGCGTTTGCGGGCCACCGGGTGTAAATACATTTACGGTTATTTAAAAATATGAAAACCTCTCCTGCATACCCCGCTACGGCACTTCCGGTCATGGAGTCTTTCTATACGATACAAGGCGAGGGCTTTTACCAGGGGCATGCTGCTTATTTTATCCGTCTGGCCGGATGCGATGTGGGCTGTGTTTGGTGCGATGTAAAAGAATCGTGGAATGAACAGGCACATCCGGTAAAAGAGGTTACGGAGATGGTAACGGAAGTAAAAAATTCGGATTGTAAATTGGTTGTTATTACAGGCGGAGAACCTGCCCAGCATAATCTGGAATTTTTAACAGACGAAATTCAAAAAGCCGGGCGACAAACGCACCTCGAAACATCAGGCGCTTACCCCCTTACCGGGAAATGGAATTGGGTTTGCCTGTCGCCTAAAAAATTTAAAAAACCAAATCCATCTATTTTTGAAAAAGCAGATGAACTGAAGATCATTGTTTACAATAAAAGTGATTTTAGCTGGGCAGAAGAAAATGCAACACGCGTATCCAAAAACTGTCATTTATTTTTGCAACCGGAGTGGTCGCGCGAAAAAGAGGTAATGCCGGAGATCATTAACTATGTTAAGGCTAATCCGGCATGGAGGGTATCGTTGCAAATTCATAAATACATGAACATTCCGTAAAGGAAAAAGTGTATGTAATACAGAAGGGGTTTCGATTCTTGATCTATTAACATCCATGACGATTTCCGAATTTGAGTTGACATTGAACGATTGGGGAAGAAAGCAAATTCCTTTTTTGTTTTTAGTTGATTTTGAAATGGAAAAACCGTGTGCCTGGCCGCTGAGCCAAGTGCCCGATGATATTTTATTTTCGATGAATGGAATTTCGAATGTTACGGACCCTCCCCATTTTCCATTAACGGAAATAAAGTTGAACCCACAACCTATTTCACCGGACGAATATGACTCTCAATTTAACTTTGTTAAAAAAAAAATTTTGTTGGGCGATTCCTACCTCGCTAACCTAACTATAAAAACACCCCTTGATTTGAATTGCACACTGGAAGAAATTTATTTTCGGGCAAACGCCTCATACAAATTTTGGTGGAAAGAAAGTTTTTTGGTTTTTTCTCCCGAAACATTTGTGCAGATAAAAAACAAAAAAATTTTTTCATACCCCATGAAAGGTACGGTGGATGCCTCCCTGCCCAATGCGGAAGTAATGCTGATGCAAGACAGCAAAGAACTTTCAGAACATATTACCATTGTAGACCTGATCCGCAATGATCTGAGTACCGTGTCGGCCAATGTGCAGGTAACAAAATTCCGGTATTCTGAAAAGATAAAAACGAATACGAAAGATTTATACCAAACCAGCTCTGAGATTGCAGGCGACTTGCCGGAAAATTATGTATCGAAACTCGGAACCATCATCGTGTCGCTGCTCCCGGCCGGCAGTATTAGCGGAGCGCCTAAAAACGAAACGATTAAAATTATCAAAGAAGCCGAAAAAAGAACCCGGGGGTACTACACCGGTGTAATGGGAATTTTTGATGGCCAAAATTTAGATAGCGCGGTCATGATTCGTTTTATAGAACAAGTTAGTCACCGATTTTATTACCGAAGCGGAGGCGGTATTACATCGCAAAGCGAAGCAAGGAAAGAATACCAGGAAATAGTAGATAAAATTTATGTGCCGGTTTATTGAAACCATTCGGCTGAAGGAAGGCACTATTCAAAATTTAGAGCACCATCAGCAGAGGGTAAACTTTACCACGGCAACGTTTTTTCCAAAACAAAAGCCGGTTGAACTGAAAAAATTGTTAAGCGAATGCCCGCTGCCCACCCTCGGTTTACATAAAATCAGGTTGACCTATGGCCGAGATGCACACGAAGTAAAAATAAGTTTATACGTGGCCAAACCGATCCAAAGATTAAAAATTGTGTACGATGACGTAATAGATTATGCTCATAAGTTTGAAGACCGTTCTCAATTGAATCAATTATTCTTGCAAAAAGGAAAGGCCGATGAAATTATTATTGTAAAAAACGGATTTGTAACAGATGCTTCTTTTGCCAACCTTCTTTTTAAAAGAAAAGACCAATGGGTTACGCCTCATGCCTATTTACTGAACGGCACCCAGCGCCAGTTTCTGTTAAATCAAAAAATAATTGAAGAAGAAACTATCCGGATTAAAGATTTTCATCGTTATGAAAAAGTGAAACTAATTAATGCCCTGCTGGAAGGCAACGGGCAAGCGATAGATATAAACCAAATTGAGCAGTAGTTTTGGGTATGAAATATTTTGTCTTTTTATTTTTGCCCCTCCTTTCATTAGGTCAGGCGCTATCTACAAAAAATAAAAAAGCCATTTCACTGTATGTGGAAGCCGATAACTACCGCGTGCGCGGGCAGTACGATCAGGCCATTCGTTTACTGAAGCAGGCCATTGAAAAAGATAAAAAATTTGAAGAAGCCTATTACCGGTTGGGGCTTACCTATAAAGGAGCCGAAGATTTAAAAAATACCTGCGATGCTTTTGAAAAAGCATTGGCTCTCACGCCTTATCCGGTAAAACAAAAAAAATATTTTTATGGGTTAGCTGAGAATAATTTGCGTTCAGGTAAATACGAAGAGGCAAAAACAAATACCGAAAAATATCTTTCTATAGAAAAGAATGATAAGCCCAAGATAGATCAGGCAATCTTGTGGAAGATGCAGTCTGAGTACGCCATCCTTCATCGGAATGAAAATAAGGGATACCTCATCAAACCTATGAGCGACACCGTAAACGCCTACCCCATGCAATATTTTCCGGCCATTACAGCCGATGAGCAGGCGTTGGTTTTTACCGTACGTTACGGAAGGGCTCATGATGATAACGAAGATATTTTTATTTCCCGGAAAGAAAACGGACAGTGGCAAGCGCCAGTTTCTATTTCCGAAAACATTAATTCCGATTATCGCGAAGGGGCCTGCAGCCTGTCGGCCGATGGCCGTCATTTAATTTTTACTATTTGCGGCCCGCGTGGCTGCGATTTGTTTGAAAGTAAAAAAGAAGGAGAAATATGGAGCAAACCAAAAAATTTGGGTCCCAGCATAAATAGCTCAGGATGGGAAGCACAACCCTCTCTTTCGGCTGACGGCAATGAGTTGTATTTTGTAAGCGACCGCAAAGGCGGAGTGGGAGGGTACGATATTTGGTATTCCCAAAAAGACTCTGCCGGCAAATGGATGAAAGCAAAAAATATGGGGCAACCGGTAAACACTCCGTTTGATGAGATCGCTCCTTACATTCATGTAAATAATCAGAATCTATATTATGCATCGAACGGGCTTCCCGGCTTTGGCGGCTACGATATTTTCGTTTCCGAGAAAAAAGCAAACCAATGGCAAACGCCTGAAAATCTGGGCGCTCCGCTGAATGATTTTCAAGATCAATATTCATTTGTGGTAACCAGCAATGGAGCCACGGCATTTTATTCGCGTGAAGAGGGCAGAAATAAAAGTAAAATATATCAGACCTATATTCCGGAGCCCCTGCGTGTGCATAAGCGGGGTAACGTAGTGAAAGGAGTGGTTTTTGATGCCGACACCAGGAAATTTCTTAAAACAAAAGTTGAATTGTTTGACCTGCAACAAAATCAAAAAATTTCTTCATTTACGTCCGACTCCGTTACCGGCCAATATATTATTGTGATCCCCGGAAAGTCTGAGTACGCCCTGCACGTGGCCGAACAAGGATATCTGTTCAGCAGTTTGCATTTTAATTATCGGGAAAAAGACCAGGATCGTCCGCTCCAAATGGATATTGCTATGCAGGCTATTAAAAAAAATGCTATTACCGTTTTAAACAATATATTCTTTGAGTACAATCAATATCAGATCAACCCCATATCGTACACCGAGTTAGATGAAGCATGGAGGTTGCTGAAAGAAAACCCTTCGGTGAAGGTGGAGATCAGCGGGCACACTGATAATGTAGGCAATGAAAATTATAACCAGATACTCTCGCAAAAAAGAGCCCAATCGGTAGCCGATTACCTGGTATTGAAAGGGATTGCGCCCGAACGGCTCCGGCAAGTAGGCTGGGGCTCGAAAAAACCTATTAAGCCGAACGACACCGAAGAAAACCGGCAGGCAAACCGAAGGATTGAGTTTAAGATATGGTAAGGGTTAAGTTAGTTCTAAGACCTTGCTAACCAGATATTTTAGGGTAGCTTTTGTTTTATTTACCAATTGCCCTACATTTGCAATCCTTTTGAAAATAGGCGAAACGGGCTGAAACAAAAGGAAAGACTTAAAGATACGGGTGTAGTTCAACGGTAGAATAGCGGTCTCCAAAACCGTTGATCTTGGTTCGAATCCAGGCACCCGTGCAAAACTGAAATCTAAAATGGAAAAGTTAAAAAATTACGTCCTCGATTCGATTGAGGAAATACGCAGCCGGGTTACGTGGCCCAAATTTAACGAGCTGCAAAACAGTGCTATTTTGGTATTGGTGGCTTCCTTAATTTTTGCAATCGTTATTGGATTGATTGACTTTGGGTTCAATAATGCTTTGCATTGGTTTTACCGAGAATTTTAAGATCATGGCAGAGCTAAAATGGTATGTGCTGCGCGTAATAAGCGGGCAGGAAAAGAAAATCAAATCGTATCTCGAAACCGAAATCGAGCGCTCGAAATTGAAAGACTTTATTCCGCAGGTATTAATTCCTTCAGAAAAAGTTTATGAGATGCGGAATGGCAAAAAGCGCGTGCGCGAAAGAAACTTCTTTCCGGGCTATGTGCTGGTTTCGGCCGACTTGTCGAACGGGGAGGCGTACCACAAAGTAAACAACATACCCGGGGTAATCGGCTTTTTGGGAGCCAGCGGATCGAGCGCCACCAGCAAAGACCCGGTAGCCTTGAGGCAATCGGAAGTAAACCGCATCCTGGGCAAGGTAGATGAAGTAGATCAGTTTGAAGAAAAACTGGAAACCCCTTTCATAAAAGGAGAATCCGTGAAAGTAATGGATGGACCGTTTAGCGGCTTTACCGGCAGTGTGGAAGAAATTTTTGAAGACAAGAAAAAACTGAACGTGATGGTGAAGATTTTTGGGCGCAATACCCCGGTAGAACTTAGCTATATGCAGGTAGAGAAACTGGATTGATCTTAAAAATTAATTCTATCTAAATGGATATTAATAAAAGGGGTGCCCCCTTTTTTAGAAATACCAAAAAAAACTATTCAATCCTCACGAAGCATCCCTCAATAAAAATTTTGGGGATGCTTTTTGTTTAAAAGGGTTTTTCCATACATTTGCAGTCCTTTTTGCATATCAAGGTTATAAAACACTGAAAATCAAGGCCACACAAAGGCTTAAACGAAGATAAATATCATGGCAAAGGAAGTAATCGGTTATTTAAAATTGCAGGTAAAAGGCGGCCAAGCCAACCCTGCCCCCCCTATTGGCCCGGCATTGGGTTCAAAAGGACTGAACATCATGGATTTTTGCAAGCAGTTTAATGCCCGCTCGCAAGACAAACAAGGCCAAGTTCTTCCGGTGCTGATCACCATCTATAATGACAAGTCGTTCGATTTCGTCATCAAAACCCCTCCGGCAGCCGTACTGATTATGGAGGCTATCAAAATTCAAAAAGGATCTAAAGAGCCCAACCGTGCTAAGGTAGGGTCTATTTCGTGGGATCAGGTTAAAAAAATTGCAGAATTAAAAATGCCCGACCTCAATGCATTTAAAGTGGAGGCGGCTATGAAAATGATTGCCGGCACAGCACGCTCTATGGGTGTTACAGTAAGCGGTGTTGCTCCGTGGAATAAGTAAAATAGTTAACAGGTTAAGTTACAAGTAAGAACGCTTCCAAATCGAACCTACTAACAAATAACAGTTAACGATAACTAACAAAGAAAATGGCACGAGTATCAAAAAATAGAAAAGCGGTTCTGACCAAGTTTAACTTGGAGAAAGAATACTCTTTGACGGATGCGGCCAAAATGCTGAAGGACATAACCTTCACCAAATTTGACGCCTCGGTTGATTTGGATATCCGCTTGGGCATTGATCCCAAAAAATCAGATCAGATGGTGCGTGGAGTGGTTTCTTTACCACATGGCTTAGGCAAAATAGTGCGGGTACTGGTGCTTTGCACCCCAGATAAAGTACAAGAGGCTAAAGATGCAGGAGCTGAGCACGTAGGGCTGGACGAGTATATTCAGAAAATAGAAGGCGGATGGACCGATGTGGACGTAATTATTACCATGCCTACCGTAATGGCCAAAGTAGGAAGGCTGGGTAAAGTACTGGGCCCCCGGGGCCTGATGCCTAACCCCAAATCGGGAACGGTTACACTCGAAGTAGGTAAAGCAGTAAAAGAAGTGAAAGCCGGTAAAGTTGATTTTAAGATTGACAAGCAGGGAATCATCCATGCGAGCATAGGCAAGGCCTCGTTTACGCCTGAAAAAATTAAAGACAACGCTGCTGAATTGCTTAGTGCGGTAGTAAAATTGAAACCGGCCTCAGCCAAAGGCACATACATTCAAAGTGTATCGCTTTCTACCACTATGAGCCCGGGTATTAAAATTGATTCTAACTCATTGGGCGTTTAATTGACAAAAACATGACCAGGGAAGAAAAAGGACAGATTATTGATGAGTTGGCTGAGAAATTTTCTCAGAACAACCATTTTTATATTACCGATGCCTCGGGGTTAACCGTAGCCCAGATAAACGCATTTCGTAAGTTGTGTTTCAATGCCGGTGTAGAGTATGTGGTGTATAAAAACACATTAATCCGCAAGGCACTCGAAAAACAAAACGCAGACTACAAAGATATTTTCGGAGCTCTAAAAGGCTTTTCGGGTGTAATGTTCTCGAAAGAAGCAGGAAATGCACCCGCTAAAGTAATTAAAGAGTACCGTAAGAAACAGGAGGGCAAACCCGGATTAAAAGCAGCTTCCATCGAGTCTGCCCTCTTTGTTGGGGAACAACACCTCAATACGCTGAGTGAGCTCAAATCTAAAAATGAACTTATTGGCGATGTTATTTCACTGCTTCAATCACCTGCCAAGAATGTATTGTCGGCTCTGCTGAGCGGCAAACAAACTGTAGCAGGCTTGGTAAAGGCATTGGAAGAAAGAAAAAACTAAAACTGAATTTTAACTTTTTAAACAATTATCAATCATGGCGGATATCAAAGCAATTGGCGATCAACTGGTAGAACTTACCGTAAAAGAAGTAAACGAACTGGCTTCTTACCTTAAAGAAACTTATGGCATTGAACCGGCTGCAGCTGCTGTAGCCGTAGCTGCTGGTCCTGCTGCTGGTGGTGGCGCTGCTGCTGCCGAAAAAACCAACTTCGATGTTGTATTGAAGAGCGCAGGTGCTAACAAACTCCAGATCGTGAAACTGGTAAAAGAATTAACGGGTCTTGGCTTGAAAGAAGCAAAAGACGTAGTTGACGGAGCCCCTAAAACCATCAAAGAAGGCTTACCTAAAGACGAAGCTGAAAACCTGAAAAAACAACTGGTTGAAGCAGGCGCTGAAGTAGAACTGAAGTAACTTTTGAGAGGCGCAGATACCGTCTGAAAGGGATTTCAGGCCCCATACCTTATATTAAGGAATGGGGTCTTTCCCTATTTATGCTGCAAGCGTAAACGTATCTACTGAGTTTTAAAATTTCTAGTTCGGGAAAATTTAACCGCTAAGTACCTTGGCAAAGAAAACACCTAACAACCGAATTGATTTTTCGTCCATCGATAAAGTACTGGATTACCCAGACTTTCTGGACATTCAACTTCAATCGTTCAAAGACTTTTTGCAGATTGAGACACCGGCCGAAAAACGCCAAAATGAAGGTCTCTTTAAAGTGTTTGCAGAAAACTTCCCTATCTCCGATTCGCGCGAAAACTTTGTGCTGGAGTTTGTGGACTATACCATCGATCCACCTAAATACAGTGTAGATGAGTGCATTGACCGCGGGCTCACTTTTTCTGTTCCGTTAAAAGCCAAACTTCGCCTAACGTGCAATGACGAAGACAACGAAGACTTTGAAACTATAGAGCAGGAAGTATTTCTCGGCAATATCCCCTACATGACGGAGAAAGGATCCTTTGTAATTAATGGAGCCGAGCGTGTGATCGTATCGCAACTTCATCGCTCGCCCGGTGTGTTCTTCGCCATGAGCAAACATACCAACGGCACCAAACTGTACTCCGCCCGGATTATCCCCTTTAAAGGATCGTGGATTGAATTTGCAACCGATGTAAACGCGGTAATGTATGCATACATCGACCGTAAGAAAAAATTCCCTGTAACCACGCTGCTCCGTGCTATTGGTTACGGCACAGATAAAGATATTCTCGATTTATTCGGGTTAAGCGAAGAGGTAGATGCCAACAAAAATACATTAAAGAAAATGGTGGGCCGCAAGTTGGCTGCCCGTGTTTTAAAAACCTGGACGGAAGATTTTGTTGATGAAGACACCGGTGAGGTGGTTTCCATAGACCGCAATGAGGTACTGCTAGAACGCGATCACGTAATTGAAGCCGAAGATGTAGATGTAATTATCGAATCAGGTGTAAAATCAATTATCGTACACCGCGAAGATGTAAACGTGGCCGATTTTCAGATCATCTTCAATACGTTAGCGAAAGATAACTCCAACTCCGAAAAAGAAGCTGTGGAGCAAATCTACCGCCAGCTAAGAAATACGGAAGCTCCGGATGAGCAAACCGCCCGCGATATTATTCAGAGTTTGTTCTTCAGTGAAAAACGCTATGATTTAGGGGAAGTAGGCCGTTACCGAATCAATAAAAAATTAGGACTTGATCTTAGTGCCGACCAACGTGTGTTAACCACCGAGGATATTATCCTTATCGTAAAATACTTGATAGGGCTGATCAACTCAAAAGCTGTAGTAGACGATATTGACCACTTGAGCAACAGACGTGTGCGTACCGTGGGCGAACAATTGTATTCGCAGTTCGGTGTTGGTCTTGCACGTATGGCCAGAACCATCAAAGAAAGAATGAACGTGCGCGACAATGAAGATTTCAAACCGGTTGATCTAATCAACGCGCGTACATTATCCTCGGTAATCAACTCATTCTTTGGAACGAACCAATTGTCACAGTTTATGGATCAAACCAACCCGTTGGCTGAGATTACCCATAAACGGAAAATGTCGGCACTCGGGCCAGGCGGTCTTTCGCGCGAACGTGCCGGCTTTGAAGTTCGCGATGTACACTACACACACTACGGGCGTTTGTGTACCATCGAAACCCCCGAAGGTCCAAACATCGGATTGATTTCATCACTTTGTGTGCATGCCAAGGTGAACAAAATGGGCTTTATTGAAACGCCTTATCGCAAATTGGAGAATGGGAAAATTGTAGGCAAAGGTGTAATATTCCTTACAGCCGAAGAAGAAGATACATTTAACATTGCTCAGGCAAATGTAAAATTGAAACCCAATGGTGAGTTAGAAGAAGAGAAAGTAAAGGCACGTTTTGAAGGAGATTTCCCGGTGGTGGAGCCGAAAGAAATCCGCTACATGGATATAGCCCCTAACCAGATTGTGTCCATTGCAGCTTCCCTGATTCCTTTCTTGGAGCATGATGATGCCAACCGTGCCCTGATGGGTTCGAACATGCAACGTCAGGCTGTACCCTTGTTAAAACCGGAAGCCCCCATTGTAGGCACCGGACTTGAAGGAAAAATTGCGATGGACTCCCGCGCATTGATTTTAGCCGAAGGGCCGGGCGTGGTAGAGTATGTGGATTCTAAAAAAATCACCATCAAGTACGATATTTCTGAGGAACAGAAATTAGTGCGTTTTGAAGATGAGTTTAAAACATACAACCTGATTAAGTTCAGGCGAACCAATCAGGATACGTGTATTAATCTTACTCCGATTGTAAAGAAAGGAGAGAAGATAAGTAAAGGCCAGCCGCTGTGCCAGGGATATGGAACAGAAAAAGGCGAACTGGCTTTAGGAAGAAACCTGTTGGTGGCCTACATGCCATGGCAAGGCTATAATTTTGAGGATGCCATTGTTATATCCGAACGCGTGGTGCGCGATGATGTTTATACCTCCATCCATATTGAAGAATTTGAGTTGGAAGTGCGCGATACTAAACGCGGGGAAGAAGAACTTACCTCCGAGATCCCGAACGTAAGCGAAGAAGCCGTTAAGCATTTGGATGAAAACGGAATTATCCGTGTGGGAGCCGAAGTAAAAGAAGGCGATATTCTCATAGGCAAGATTACTCCGAAAGGAGAAACCGATCCTACTCCGGAAGAGAAATTGCTGCGTGCCATCTTTGGCGATAAAGCCGGGGATGTAAAAGATGCTTCTATGAAAGCACCTCCATCCTTGAAAGGTGTAGTGATTGATACTAAGCTTTTCTCTCGCCCGAAGCGCGATAAAGATGTGCGCAGCAAGTCTAAAAAAGAATTGGACACCCTGAAAAACCGTTACAGCAAAGACTTAACCGAACTGCGTAACGATATGATCAAGAAACTTACCTCACTCTTAACTGGCACTACCAGCCAGGGCGTGAAGCATAAGTTTGGCGATGAATTGATCAGCAAAGGCGTGAAGTTTTCGGCCAAAGTCATTGAGAGCAATTTATTCCCCGATAAGAATATTTATCGCGATGAAAGCAATTACAATGTTCCTGAAGAAGTGAACCTGATTGCCGATATTAGTTTAGAAGGTTGGTCGTCAGACGATAAAATCAATGATTTGGTAGCCGAGTTAGTGAAAAACTATCTCAACAGACGCAATGTAATTGCCGGTGAATTTAAGCGCGAACGCTTTACCTTAGAAGTGGGCGATGAATTACCTGCAGGCATTGTGCAACTGGCCAAAGTATATGTGGCTAAGAAGCGCAAACTGAAAGTGGGCGATAAAATGGCTGGCCGCCATGGCAACAAAGGTGTAGTAGCACGTATTGTGCGCGAAGAAGATATGCCTTTCTTGGAAGATGGCACCCCGGTAGATATTTGTTTGAACCCACTCGGTGTTCCTTCGCGTATGAACTTAGGCCAGATATACGAGACGGTATTGGCTTGGGCGGGTAAAAAACTAAACCGGAAGTACGCTACTCCGATTTTTGATGGAGCTTCGATTGATAACGTATCAGCCGAATTGAAGGAAGCGAACCTGCCGGAGTTTGGCCGCACCTATTTGTATGATGGTTTGACGGGACACAAATTTGATCAACCTGTAACCGTGGGGATGGCGTATATGCTTAAACTGGGGCACTTGGTTGATGATAAAATGCACGCCCGTTCAATTGGTCCATACTCACTTATTACCCAGCAACCATTGGGCGGAAAGGCTCAGTTTGGAGGGCAGCGTTTTGGTGAAATGGAGGTTTGGGCGATTGAAGCGTTTGGTGCCTCGCACATTTTGCAAGAGATTCTTACCATTAAATCAGACGATGTAATTGGTCGTGCAAAAGCCTACGAATCGATCGTGAAAGGCGAGAACATGCGCAAACCAAATATTCCCGAATCATTTAATGTATTGGTGCATGAACTGAGAGGTCTTGCTCTGGAGATTACGATGGATTAAATAGTATAGAGACGCGAGAGATGAGATAAAAAAACTTATCCCTCGCTACTCACGACTCATTATTTAAAAGAATTAGTTAACTGAAAAAACACAACACATGTCTTTCAGAAAAAATAAAAAGATCAACAACGATTTCTCGAAAATCACCATTAGCTTAGCTTCTCCCGAATCTATTTTGGAAAGCTCGCATGGCGAGATTACGCAACCCGAAACCATCAACTACCGCACCTACAAACCGGAAATGGGTGGCTTGTTTTGCGAACGGATTTTCGGCCCTACCAAAGACTGGGAGTGTCATTGCGGAAAATACAAACGCATCCGTTATAAAGGCATCATTTGCGACCGTTGCGGTGTAGAAGTTACCGAAAAGAAAGTAAGACGCGAGCGTATGGGCCACATTGAGTTGGTGGTGCCGGTAGCGCATATCTGGTACTTCCGTTCGTTGCCAAACAAAATTGGTTACTTACTGGGCCTTCCTACCAAAAAACTGGATCAGATTATTTACTACGAACGTTTTGTGGTAATACAGCCGGGCATTAAAGAAGAAGACGGAGTGAATCGTCTTGATTTCTTAACGGAAGAAGAATACCTTGAAATTGTAGATAAACTCCCGCGCGAAAATCAATTATTAGACGACAGCGACCCGAAGAAATTTATAGCGAAAATGGGGGCGGATGCTCTCGAAATGTTGTTGGGGCGTTTAACCCTCGATACTTTATCGTATGAATTGCGCCATCAGGCCGCTACCGATACATCGCAGCAGCGCAAAGCAGAAGCTTTAAAACGACTGAAAGTAGTAGAAGCCTTCCGCGAAGCCAACACACGGGTTGAAAATAGACCCGAGTGGATGACGATTCGCATGGTACCGGTTATTCCGCCTGAGTTGCGCCCGTTAGTGCCGTTAGACGGTGGCCGTTTTGCTACTTCAGATTTGAATGATTTATACAGACGCGTCATCATCCGAAACAATCGCTTAAAGCGCTTGATAGACATTAAGGCTCCTGAAGTTATTTTGCGCAATGAAAAGCGGATGTTGCAAGAAGCCGTTGATTCGTTGTTTGATAACTCACGAAAAGTAAATGCAGTTCGTTCAGACGGAAACCGTGCTCTAAAATCCTTGAGCGATATGCTCAAAGGCAAGCAAGGCCGCTTCCGCCAGAACCTGCTGGGAAAACGTGTTGATTACTCAGGCCGCTCAGTAATTGTTGTGGGACCTGAATTGAAACTGCACGAGTGCGGTCTTCCGAAAGATATGGCCGCTGAGTTATTTAAGCCGTTCATTATCCGCAAGCTCATTGAAAGAGGAATTGTAAAAACGGTTAAGTCAGCCAAGAAAATTGTAGATCGAAAAGACCCCGTAGTGTGGGATATCTTGGAAAACGTATTGAAGGGTCACCCGGTGTTGCTCAACCGTGCTCCAACGCTTCACCGATTAGGGATTCAGGCTTTCCAACCTAAACTGATCGAAGGGAAAGCTATTCAGTTACACCCGTTGGTGTGTACGGCCTTTAACGCAGACTTTGATGGTGACCAGATGGCGGTGCATGTGCCGCTTGGGCAGGAAGCCGTTTTGGAAGCTTCTTTGTTAATGCTCTCATCGCATAATATTTTAAATCCGGCTAACGGAGCGCCTATCACGGTGCCTTCACAAGACATGGTGTTGGGATTGTATTACCTAACCAAAGGAAGAAAAGGAGAGAAGGGCGAAGGAAAGAAATTTTATTCGGCCGAGGAAGTAATTGTAGCCTACAATGAAGGCAAACTTTCTAAGCATGCCCTCATAAAAGTAAAGGCCAACATTAAAGACAAGAAAACCGGTGAGATTACCCGAAAGATGATTGAAACGGTAACAGGCCGGGTCATCTTCAATCAGGTAGTTCCTGAAGAAGTTGGCTTTGTAGATGAATTGCTTACCAAGAAGAAATTACAAACCATCATTGCCGAAGTATATAAAATGTCGGGCCAGGCAAAAACGGCTAAGTTTTTGGATGACATCAAAGAAATTGGTTTCCAAATGGCATATCGCGGAGGTTTGTCAATGGGGCTTGGAGATGTAAAAGTGCCTGCCGAAAAGAAAAAATTGGTAGAAGAAGCCCAGAAAGAAGTTGATTCAGTTTGGAACAACTACATGATGGGGTTAATTACCGACAATGAACGGTACAACCAAGTAATTGATATCTGGACGAGAACCAATACCCTGCTGACCAACACTCTGATGAAACAGTTGGAAGAAGATCAGCAAGGATTTAATTCCATCTACATGATGATGCACTCCGGTGCCCGGGGTTCGCGCGAGCAGATTCGCCAGTTGGGTGGGATGCGCGGCCTGATGGCTAAACCTCAGAAGAATTTGGCAGGTTCCGTTGGTTCGATTATTGAGAATCCGATTCTTTCCAACTTCCGCGAAGGATTGGATGTGTTAGAATATTTTATTTCTACACACGGTGCCCGTAAAGGGTTGGCCGATACGGCTTTGAAAACGGCCGATGCCGGTTATCTCACCAGACGTTTAGTGGATGTTGCACAAGATTTAGTAATCACGGAAGAAGATTGCGGCACACTACGCGGGTTAACCGTAACAGCCTTGAAAGATAACGAAGATATCGTTGAGCCTTTGTCTGAGCGAATTGTAGGCCGCACCTCGGTGCATGATATCTATGATCCGGCTACCGATAAATTAATTTGTGAGGCCAATCAGGAAATCACCGATGACATTGCCAAGCAAATTGATGAAACCGCCATTGAAGAGGTGGAGATCCGTTCGGTGCTGACTTGCGAAACCAAGTTCGGTGCTTGCGCCAAATGCTATGGCCGCAACCTGGCCACTGGTAAAGTGGTGCAGATGGGCGAAGCCGTTGGTGTGATAGCAGCACAATCGATCGGTGAGCCGGGTACGCAGCTTACGCTTCGTACATTCCACGTGGGAGGTACGGCATCAAACATTGCCATTGATGCCAACATCAAGGCAAAATTTGCCGGCACGGTAGAGTTTGAAGGAATCCGCACGGTAGATACCACCGATAAAGACGATAATAAAGTAAAAGTAGTGATGGGCCGCACCGGTGAAATCAGAATCGTAGATTCTGAAAAACGTGTGCTCATTGCTAACAATGTACCGTATGGTGCCTTCTTGCGCGTGAAAGACGGACAGAAGGTAGAGAAGAACGAAGAACTTTGTTATTGGGATCCTTACAATGCCGTTATTCTTTCTGAGTTCGATGGCGAGATTGGCTATGAGGCCATCATTGAAGGGATTACTTATAAAGAGGAATCAGATGAGCAGACTGGCCACCGCGAAAAAGTAATTACCGATACGCGCGATAAAACTAAAAACCCAGCCATTGTAGTAAACGGAAAGAGCGATACCAAATCGTATAACATTCCGGTGGGGGCTCACTTGGCGGTAGATCAGGGAGAAAAAATTAAAGCTGGTCATGTGTTGGCAAAAATTCCGCGCACCATGGGTAAGAGCCGCGACATTACCGGAGGCTTGCCACGTGTAACGGAATTGTTTGAAGCACGGAATCCTTCTAACCCGGCCGTAGTTTCTGAAATTGACGGGGTGGTTACGTATGGAGGAATCAAACGGGGTAACCGTGAAATCTTCATCGAGTCGAAAGACGGGGTGCAGAAGCGTTATCTCGTTCCGTTGTCAAAACATATTTTGGTACAAGACAATGATTTTGTGCGAGCAGGCCAACCATTATCGGATGGAGCCATTACCCCTTCCGATATCCTGTCTATTAAAGGACCGACCGCGGTACAAGAGTATTTGGTAAACGAAATTCAGGAAGTGTACCGCCTACAGGGGGTGAAGATTAATGATAAGCACATTGAAGCCATCGTAAGTCAGATGATGCAAAAGGTAGAAATTGTTGATTCAGGAGATACTACCTTCTTGCCGGGCGAATATGTTGACAAATTTGAATTCCGTGAAGTGAATGATAAAGTGCTGGATAAAAAGGTAGTAACGGAAGCAGGCGACTCAACCCGCTTTAAAGTAGGGCAGATCATTACCAGCCGCGAGCTGCGCGATGAAAACTCTTCGTTGAAGCGCAAAGATCAGCGGTTGGTAGAAACACGCGAAGCATTAGCGGCCGTTTCCCGCCCTACGTTGCAGGGAATTACGCAGGCTTCACTGAAGACGGAAAGCTGGCTGAGTGCGGCCTCGTTCCAGGAAACTACCAAAGTATTGAGTGAAGCTGCGATTCGTGGAAAGGCAGACCAACTAATGGGCTTGAAAGAAAACGTAATTGTGGGTCACTTAATTCCGGCTGGTACCGGGCAGCGTGAGTTTGAAAACTTACTGGTGGGCTCGGAAGAAGAATACCAGCAGTTGGTAAATGCACCCGAACGCAAACGCGAAAGAGAATTGCAAGATTGAAAGCCTAATATAAAATGAGATGATTTGAAAATGTGCGAGTGAGGTTCATTCGCACTTTTCATTTACAGACGATCAGCTATAAATTCTTGAGATGACATACCGTTAAATAAATTTTTATGGCAGAGAACAAACAAATACCCGACCCCAATCAGATCAACATTGAGTTGTCGGAAGAAATTGCCGAAGGCGTTTATTCCAATTTGGCTATGATTGCTCACTCCAACAGTGAGTTTGTTATTGATTTTATTCGCTTGATGCCGGGCGTACCCAAAGCAAAAGTGAAATCGAGAATTGTTATTACCCCCGAACATGCCAAGCGCTTGCTGGCTGCGCTAAAAGATAACATCAATAAATACGAGGCTAGCTTCGGCCCCATCAAACAAACGAATGAGGTGCCTCAGTTTCCTATGAACTTTGGTGGCACAATGGGAGAAGCCTAATCTTTATTTGAAAACCTCGTGAGTCAAAAAATTCGTATTGGTATAACAGACTGTGGAAAGTTTGCTAACTATGAACGGTGGGTGTGCACGGAACCGCAGGTTGAAATTATTCGGTTGAGCTACCCTGCGGCTAATGAGGAAGAAGTAAAAAAATGCCACGGTATAGTATTGACAGGCGGAGAAGATGTTCATCCTCAATTTTATAACCAACCCGATCTGCTTCCATTTTGCGATGATGATATGGATGAAAGACGCGATGCGTTTGAGCTCAAGATAATAGACCTTTCCCAACAATATAAATTACCGTTGCTCGGTATTTGCCGGGGGTTACAAATTGCTAATGTGTTTTTTGGAGGCACGTTAATACCCGACCTGCCGGCATTTGGAAAATTTAACCATTCCAAATTTAAAGAAGGAACCGACCGGCACCACTCAATAAAAATTGATTCCAATAGTTTTTTACATTCGATGGTTGATGCAACTGATGGTGTGATAAACAGTGCTCATCACCAAAGCGCTAACCGAATTGGAAAAGGATTGGTGGCTTGTGCGTTTTCTGAAGAAGGAGTGGTCGAAGCAATTGAACGAAAAAAAACAGAAGGCTCATCTTTTTTAATGTTGGTGCAGTGGCACCCGGAACGGATGACTGACCAGCAAAGCCCGATGACTAAGAATATTAAACGTGCATTTATAGAGGCCTGTTTGCCGGGCTAAACAAATTCTCATTACACCAGGTACTCGAAAAGATTTTCGTTTTGGTTTATTTCCGTGTAGTTTAGTTTATGCCGATTCATTCTTGAAATTAACGAACCGTAATCGTCTTTCGTTTTTACTTCAATGCCGATCAAGGCCGGGCCGGTTTCTTTATTATTTTTTTGAATGAACTCAAAACGCACGATGTCATCGGTAGGCCCCAGAATGGAGTTAACAAATTCCTTTAAAGCCCCGGGACGCTGAGCAAAACGAACAATAAAATAATGTTTCAACCCTTCGTACAGTAAAGACCGTTCTTTTATTTCCTGCATGCGGTCTATGTCATTGTTTCCTCCGCTCAGCACACATACTACAGTTTTGCCTTTGATCTTATCAGCATATTGGTCTAAGGCTGCAATGGTGAGTGCCCCAGCCGGCTCCGCTACAATGGCATCTTCGTTGTAGAGTTGAAGAATGGTGGTGCTTACTTTTCCCTCCGGCACCAGCAACATATCGCTCAAAATAGCTTGACAAATTGAGAACGTAATATCTCCTACTTTTTTTACGGAAGCGCCATCTACGAATCGCTGAATTTTATCGAGGGTAACCGGTTTTCCTGCTTTGAGTGCCTCCTTCATAGAGGGAGCCCCTTCCGGCTCAACACCAATAATTTTAGTGGCGGGCGAATGAGTTTTGAAATAGCTCCCCACTCCGGCACTCAATCCGCCTCCGCCCACGGGTACAAAAAGAAAATCTATGTTGGTCAGTTCATCAGCTATCTCTTTGCCTACCGTAGCTTGCCCTTCTATTACTTTTAAATGATCAAATGGAGGAATGAATACTTTATTTTTTTCTTTGCAAAATGTTAAGGCATGCGCCTGGCACTCGTCAAAAGTATCTCCGGTAAGGATAATATCCACCAGTCCGTTGCCAAACATTTTTACCTGATTGATTTTTTGTTTAGGCGTGATGGCCGGCATATAAATAGTTCCCTGAATGGTAAGAAGCCGGCACGAGAAGGCGACCCCTTGCGCATGATTCCCGGCACTGGCGCACACTACACCTTGCTGTCGCTGTGCTTCGCTCAAACTTTGAATAAGATGGTAGGCACCCCGGATTTTATAGGAGCGAACCACTTGTAAATCTTCTCGTTTCAGGTAAATGTTAGACTGAAATTTTTCTGATAATTTTTTATGAAGATGGAGCGGGGTTTTGAAAGCAACGCCTTTTAAAGTTTCAGCGGCTAAGTCGGCATTAATAGTCATTAGAAAGGAGAGAAGAAATTAAGCTTTAGGCATAGAACCAGATGCTGCACATTTTCCGCAACCGGTGGCACATGATTTTTTTGAGTGGAGAGATTGATAAATAGTTTTTCCCAAATAGGCCACGGCTGCCACCGTTACCACCGCTAATAGAATTTGCTGTACCATGTGTCAAAGATAATCAAAAATAGTGGAAGTTTTTGGGGAAGGAAATACACTTTAAGTGGAGGAAGGTTGCTCGTCTGAGTTTTTATTTTTCCAATAAAAATAAAAAGGTATTCCTGAAAACATCAGCACCAGACCCATCAATGCCTCGCGTGGTTTACTGATGAGCGAGACGGTCAATAGTGTAATACAAAAAACGATAAACAGAGCGGGCAGCACCGGATAGCCCCATGCTTTATAAGGCCTGGGCGTATTGGGCATTTTTTTTCGTAACACAAAAACTCCGATAGTAGTGGCTCCATAAAAGATAAAAGAAGCAAAAATTAACATGTCGGTAAGCTGATCAAAGCTGCCGCTCAGTACCAATACACCCGACCACACGCCCTGATAAATTAGTGCTTTGGTAGGCGTATGATGTTGGGGATGAACTTCCTTCGCACTTTTAAAAAATAACCCTTCTTTAGCCATAGCATAAAACAGGCGGGGGGAAGCAAGAATGGTAGTGTTTGTACAACCTAATGTGGTAAGCAATACAAGCAAAGAAATGGAAATGCCCCCGGTAGGCCCCAAAATGTGCTGCACGACTGTTACGGCAGCAATAGAGTTGCCCGAATCGCTTACTAACTGGTCTACCGGCAGCACATATAAATAAGCAAAATTGGTAAGTAAATAAATGATCATAATCGCTACCATGCCCAATACTAAAGCCAATGGCAGGTTACGCTGTGCGTCTTTTATTTCTCCACCCAGATAGCCAATGGTGCTCCATCCCTCGTACCCCCAAAATGCAGATAGAAGTGCAGTAAACATGGCACTGATAAAAACAGTATCAGTCCAGGATCGCGCCACATAGGCTGTTCCGGGAGTTTGTATGTTAGCCCAACTTCCTTCTTTTGAAAAAAAACTAAGCAAAATAATCCCCAGAATGCTGAACAAAACAATATATAAAATAGACTTGCTGAAAACCTCGCCCAGTTTTAATCCTATATAATTGAGGTACGATAAAAAAGCGATGAGGCCAATGGTGAGGAGTTTTATTCCGATGTTATCAAAAGGAGTAAGAAACCCGAGTACGGTTATAGATTCCCACTCGGGCGATAAGTTGGGGAGTGGCAATAATGAATTTACCGATTGAGAAAAAACATACGCGATGGAAGCGATAGAAGCTGTACGGATGGCCGTGAAATTAGCCCACCCATAAAGGAATGCGAAAAACCTGTTAAATATTTTTTTATAGTACACAAACTCACCGCCCGAATCGGCCAGCATACTGGCTACCTCCGCATTACTTAAAGTGCCAATTAAGGTGAGCACCCCGCCCAAGAGCCACGCCAGCAGAACTAACCCCGGAGACTGAAGCACTTCGGCCATCGGAGCTACTTTTTTGTAAACTCCAGAACCAATTACAGAACTGATAACCAGAAAAAAAACGGACCATAAACCCAGCGACCGAACCAGTTGGCCTTGCGATGATTCTTTATTCAATTTAAAAAAATTAAAATATCAAAATATCAAAATATCAAAAAAAGGTAACCCATTATAAGATTGAACTTTTTTAACCGGCTTAGTATCCCCATTTTTTCATCACCTCATAATCTTCTTTGGCACAATCCATCGGGGCTACTCCCTGGTAGGCCTCCTGCTCTATGATGAAGAGTTTAGTTCCCTCTGAGGCACCATGGTCTATTACTTCCTTTACCTGCGCTATCCCTTTTCCAAGAATAGTACTTTCATATTTTTCATGACCTCCAGCTGCCAGAATCTCATCTTTTACATGCATCATTTCAAATCGGCCTGGAAATTTTTTAATGATATCTATGGCTTTTACGCCACCATTAAAAAGATTGCCGGTATCGAGTTGCTGAACAACCACCTTCGGGTTGGTAAGGCCGAGAATCAGATCATACAATACTTTTCCATTTACTTTTTTACTGAACTCAAAATCGTGATTATGGTAGCCGAACTTCATGCCGGATTGGTTACATAGTTCTCCGCATTTATTGAACACTTCCATAAATCTTTTCAGGCTTTCTTCCGTTTCGTAAATAGAGGCATCGAGCCAAGGGCTTACCACATATTGTTGGCCGGCCACGGCTGCATCTTCAATCGTGTGTTTCCAGGCATCGGTAAAATCTTTTGTTGATTCGTTCCAATGTTGTTTCCCTAACACCGTGTGCCCGCTGGGCATTTTCATACCTAAATCGGAAAGGATTTTTTTAAAATCAGCCGGTGCGTGCCCATAGAATTTCCGATCCATATAATTGGCGTGTTCTACATATTGATAGCCAATAGCAGCTAGTTTTTTAAGGGTGCCGAGCGGATCGTTTTTCATGTCTTCGCGCACGGAGTAGAGTTGAATACCCAATAGCCTCTGGGGAACATTCAACGAAAATGACGACTGAGAAGAAAGAGCCAGAGCAGCCGTGGCTAAAGCACTTTGTTTGAGGAAGTTTCTGCGGGTAGTCATAATACAATTTTTTGTGAGGTTCGAGTTTACAAATTAATAATTGGAAAAGGTAATGATTGATAGAATGGAATGTGTTTTTATTCTTTTTTATATAATGTTTATTTTGAGAAGATACCTTGGAGAGCTGAGATAGAGAGGGTGCCTAACCTAGCCTAATTAACAGAAAATGAGGCAGATTGGAACAAAATTTGTACTTTTGCGGTTGCTTATCAAAAAAACAGGCTTGGCAAGCCGCTAAATCAAATAAAAATATGGGAAGACCACCGATTTTACCTAAGAAAAAGAAAGATGGCTGGTACATTGAAGTGCGCAACAAAGGCGCTAAATCAGGCCTGATCCTCATTCGCGACAGCTATGAAGCGATGATGCAGGCAGCCCGCCAATATCAAACCACGAAGGATATTATTTTGCTCGGAGAGCACCGCAATGGCAAGAAGGTAGAAGATAGCATGAAGAAAGAGAAAGAAAAGGCAAAAGCAACCAAAGCCAAGAAAGAAAAGGCATAACCCGGCATATTTACGAACGGATCCTTCTGAAGAACGCATCTATCAATTCTTTGGAAGGATCTTTTTTTATGCCCTTGATAATCTCAGTCTTGGGATGAAGCAATGGAGTCTTTACCAATGAAAACCCACGCTGAACATCGTCAGCAGCATATACCAATTTTTGAAGCTGCACCCAATGCAATGCTCCCGCACACATTACACAAGGTTCCAGGGTAACATATAACGTACACTCATCCAGGTATTTTGAGCCGAGTTTGTTAGCGGCAGCCGTAACGGCCAGCATCTCAGCATGAGCGGTGGCATCGGTAAGCCGTTCGGTTTGATTATGCGCATGGGCAATGATTTTATTTTGGCAAACGACTACAGCCCCCACGGGCACTTCGCCATCATCAAATGCCTTTTGCGCTTCTTTCAGCGCCTCTGTCATAAAGTAATCAGGCGAAGCAAAATCCATGGTGCATAGTTAGTTGAAGAAAAATTAAATTTATTAATGGCTTTTGCCCATCAGGTATTTTTTTGGCGTGATACCAAATTTTTTTTTGAAGGCGGCAATGAAGTGGCTGGGGTTGGTATATCCTATTTCATACGCTACCTCAGCTACTTGGTACCGGTGTGTGTCGAGCAGGGCATGGGCATGGTCTAATTTGTGATCGAGTAAGTAACCATACACACTGTTGCCATAAATTTCTTTGAAGCCGGCTTTTAATTGATACTCATTTAGGCCGGCTATTTTTGAAAGTTCTTTTAAGCCGGGTGGTGCATCGGCATTTTTTAACAGGTATTCCTTGGCCTGTTTAATTTTTCGCACGGTCTCTTCGTTATTAAGGAACGGGCAACTTTCCGTATCCGGTTTTTTTTCTGAAAAGTACAGGCTTAAAATTTCGTAGGCTTTGCCGTGATAATACAATCTGCGTGCGTTTTCGTCTAGATGAACGGTAAAAAGTTGGTTGAGCACTACAAATAGGGCGGCCGGAATCTGGCGCTCGTCATACAGCTTTGTTTTGGCATTTTCCGGTTTCAGAAAAGGGATAGAATCGTGTGTAAATAATTTATGCAGCCCCTCTAAAGAAATAGATAACTCTACCATGCGGGTAGGGTGGAAAAGGGTCATCTCAAAAGGCAAATCTTTTTCAGGGTTATAGAAAAAATAATTGTGGCGGCTTTCAATTTCGCGTGCATAATGAGGCCCAAACTGAAAACGAGCTTTGCCCGACAGGCAGAAATAAAAATGAATTTTATTCCGGTTGATCAACCCGGGCAACTGATAATTTTCGGGCTCTTCGCTTTCCCAGGCCCGAAGCGAAATAGCATCCTGATCCAGCCATAAAAAATATTTCCCGATACCGGTATTTTTATCTTTCGGCAAGTCAGTTTTTGTCTCTTCCATATTTTAATAATGACGATAATTAGTTTTAATAGTGATTTGCATCACATTTTTTTCATAAAAATACCTGAAAAATTAAAAAATTTATAATGAGGTATTAATTATACTTTTCAGGGTATTTTATGGTCTTTGCTCAGGCCATCTTTGCGCACCTTTGAGCAACCGATCTATTATATTATTTATTCTGACAGGATGTGCTTGGTTTGCCCTGCCGGCACAAGACTCGCTTAGCACACAAAAACTGAATGAAATTGTAGTAACCGCTACACGCAACGAAAAAGCATTGGGCGCATTGCCTATGCCGGTAACGCTTATCGGTAAAAATCAACTTAAAACGATGGGCTCCCTTCGTCTGAATAATGTACTTACCGAACAAACCGGGCTAGTAATAGTGCCTCAGGTAAACGGGTTGGGCAATGGTTTGCAATTGCAAGGGTTTGACCCTGACTACACATTGATTTTGATTGATGGCGAACCACTCATTGGCCGGTACACCGGCTCACTGGATCTGAGCCGGCTGGCAGTGGGCAACATCAAACAAATTGAAATCGTAAAAGGGCCTTCTTCCAGTTTGTATGGATCGGAAGCATTGGCCGGGGTAGTAAACATTATTACTGAACGCCCTGCTTTTACACGCGGAACCGTATCGGCCCGATATGGTACATTTAATACGACCGATTTTACGGGCGATCTAAGCACGACTGCAAATAAGTTGGGGGTGTATGCTTTTGCCAACCGATACAGCACCGATGGGTATTCGCTGGGTACCAACACCAATAAAACTGTTTCTCCTTTTATTAATACTACCCTTCAGGGCAAAATCAATTATAAAATTACACCTCAAACTGACATCAGTTTTTCGGCTCGGTCGCTTCAGGAAAATCAGGCGCAGTCATTTGTAGTCAACTCTAATTCAGTTGAAATCCAAACTATGGGCACGGGCACCATTCATGATTCCAATATTTTTGGTTCGGTAGAGCATCGCTTTTCTAAGATGCTGAAGGCGATGGCCAAAATTTATACTACGCACTACGCTACGGCCACTAACCTGAATGTAAAACCGGTGGATACACTCTATTATCATGATGATTTTAGCCAAAGCTATACACGCCCCGAAATAAATACGGAATACTTTATTACGCCCCGCCACATAGTAATGGCCGGAACAGGCACTATTTTAGAAACCGTACAGACCTCGCGCTACGGAGACGAGAACAAACGGCTGCAGCAAACCCAATATGGTTTTTTCCAATACGAGTGGTTGCCGTCCGATCGGTTTCAGGTTATAAGCGGGGGCCGGTACGATCATAATTCTATTTATGGCGCACAGTTTAGCCCTAAACTTTCTATGTTGTGGAATCCGGACAACCGGTTTACCCTTAAAGCCTCTTATGGGTTGGGATTTAAGTCGCCCGACTTTCGCCAGCTTTATCTCAACTTTAATAATACGGCAGCGGGCGGCTACAGCGTGCTGGGCACGGAAATAGTGGTGGAGCGCATCAATCAATTACAGGCACAAGGACAATTAGGAGCCCTTTTTTATGACCTGAGCCAGATCGGTAAACTACAGGCGGAGCAATCGCGGGCGTTGAATGTGGGTGGGCGTTACACACCGAGCCCGGGGTTTTACTTCGATGTAAATATTTTTAGAAATGATATTGACAACCTGATTGAAACACAAGTGGTGGCCAGGACCACGGCTAATCAAAATATTTACAGTTATAAAAATTTACACCGTGTTTATACCGATGGGTTAGAGTTCAACGCCAGCTATCCGCTTGTCAAAAACATTTCGGCCTCGTTAGGCTACCAACTGCTTTATGCGAAAGACAAAGATGTGATTGCCAACATCCGAAGCGGGGGGGTGTATAGCTACTACCGCGACCCGGCAACACTCGAAACCAAACGACTTTCAGTTTCAGAATATTTTGGATTAGCCAACCGCTCGCGCCATACCGGCAATTTTAAAATTTTTTACAATAATAAAGAGAGAGGTTGGGATGCCAGTCTGCGTGTAATTTATCGCGGAAAGTATGGAGCCGGAAGTTTGCAGGGAAACGTGCAGGGACTAACGATCCCTCCGTCTGATCGCAACAACAACGGTATTCTGGATGTGTACGATAATTTTGTGAGTGGGTATTTCTTATGCAATGTATCGGCTGCCAAAACAGTTCATCAGAAACTGCGCGTGCAAGCCGGAGTAGATAACCTGTTTAATTACAAAGATGCCCTGTACATTCCCAACTTGCCCGGCCGGCAGATTTATTTCAGTGTGAGTTATTCGTTTAGTAAAAAGTAAAATCAATCAACTAAAAATGTTCTATATGAAAATAAAACCGATTCTTTATGTCGTTCTGGTTAGTGCAGCCGGCTGGTTGGCAGCTTGCCAATCTAACAACAGCGTAACCCCCGCCTTAAATGCCGTTACCTATAATAACTTGCCGGCTGATCCGCCCTCCGGGGGATACAACCCTACCAATGGGGCTCCCATTGGAGTAACCAATAAGTTTACTTTTTTTAGTTTTTCTACCGGAGTCGTGGTAGCTAATTCAGATAGCGCCACCAACAAATGGGACTTGGGTTTTCGCGGCACCACCATAATTGTAAATAGCGGCACCAGCGGCTCGGGCAGCACCACAGCACAAGTAATTACAGGTACTTTTGAAAGTTACAACACCGCCCCCGCCACCGGCTATTCGCCCGACAACCGGGCATCGGCCAATGCGCCTTATGCGATCCCTACCGGGTCGGGCAAAGGATGGTATAACTATGATTATACCACCAACCTCATCACCCCTATTGCCGGAAAAATTATTCTGGTAAAGACAACGGCCGGTAAATATGCCAAATTGGAAATCATCAGCTATTACAAAAACCAAACCATGCCATCGGCACCAACGCTAACCCCTAACGACAGATACTATACCTTCCGGTATGTGTACCAGCCGGATGGAAGCACCAATCTGAAATAGACAAAATCGCAATGATTATGAAGCAGCCCGGCCTAAACACCGGGTTTTTTTTATTATTTTTCAACTTCAGAAAAAACTAAAAATGAACGAACGCTTTCTTTCGCTCGATGTGCTTCGCGGTATGACGGTGGCACTTATGATTGTGGTGAATACCCCCGGCAACTATGCCACTACCTACGCCCCCTTACTGCATGCCGGTTGGCACGGGTTTACCCCCACCGATCTGGTGTTTCCCACTTTTCTGTTCGTGGTAGGCAATGCCATGAGTTTCAGTTTAGTGAAGTATGAGCAACAGGGAAATAAAACTTTTTTGAAAAAAATAAGTAAACGATTTGCAGTTATATTTTTGTTAGGTTTTTTAATGTACTGGTTCCCGTTTTTTCATCAAGAAGACGGTGGATGGATTTTTAATTCTTTTGCTGATACCCGCATTTTCGGTGTGCTGCAACGTATTGCTCTGGGCTATTTATTGGCTTCGCTTATTTTACATTATTGGAAAGAAAGAGGAGCCATCATTTTTAGTGTAGTTGCTTTGCTGGGATATTGGCTATTGCTTTTTGTGTTTGGCGATTATACGCTTACCGGAAATGCCGTGTTAAAATTAGACAGAGAGTTATTGGGCGAACGCCACTTGTATCATGGCGAAGGAATTGCCTTCGACCCCGAAGGCTTACTCAGCACACTGCCCGCCATCGTTAATGTTATTGCCGGCTACCTTACCGGCCGGTTTATCCTACAAAAAGGAAACACCTACGAAACCATTGCCAAACTGATGGTAACCGGCTCCTTGCTTTTGTTGGTTGCCCTAAGTTGGAGTATGGTGTTCCCCATCAACAAAAAACTGTGGACGAGTTCGTTTGTTCTCTACACGGTAGGATTAGACCTGTTAATTTTACCTATTCTAATCTTTATCATTGATATTAAAAAACAAAAAAACTGGACTTATTTTTTTGAAGTCTTTGGCAAGAATACACTATTTATATACCTGCTTTCCGAAATTGGTTTTGTTTTGCTAACGATGGTAACGATAGACGGACAAAATCTATACGGCTGGCTATACCAACATGTGTTTAGCCTGGCGGGCGATTATGCAGGTTCCTTGCTGGCAGCCGTATCGTGGATGTTAGCTTGCTGGGCAGCAGGCCGGTGGATGGATAAGAAAAAAATTTATGTGAAGGTTTAAGAACTATAATTTATGCGTGCCGGTGTTCTTTGCTGGCACGTTATCTCAATATTTATTAGCTCAGTGCTAGCTTCTTTCTAATACGCTCTTGCTATTGATGCCCTTAATTTAGAATGAGCCATTGGTTTAGTTATACATAGCAGGATACGATCTCTTTTTATTCAGAGATACTCGCCACAGACAATAGAAACTTCTTTATTTTTAAAAAAAACCCCAATTTAATTTGCTTATTATTATAAATTCACTTTACATTTAGCTGGTTTTAAAACCAATCTAACCTAAACCTAAACCTATGATGAAGAAGTTTTTACTGATGTGCTTTTCATTCGGTTTTGTACTCAGCGTATGGGCACAAGACCGGGTGGTAACGGGAAAGCTAACCTCTAAAGAAGATGGTACAGCCTTGCCCGGTGTAAACGTAGTTCTGAAAGGAACCACCAACGGAACAGCAACCGATTCGGAAGGAAATTATAAAATCAGCGTACCGGCTTCGGGGGGTACGTTGGTTTTTAGTTTCATTGGCCTGGAAAGCCAGGAAGTGGAAATTGGTGCACGAGCTGTGGTAGATATACAATTAGGATCTGATATCAAGCAGCTTTCTGAGGTGGTAGTAACCGGTGCCGGGGTAGCTACCGACAAGAAAAAATTAGGCATCTCCGTAGAGGCCGTTACGGCCGATAAACTTCCGGCCGCGCCCACCGCCTCTATTGACCAGGCATTGATTGGTAAAATAGCAGGTGCCCAGATTACCTCTACAGGTGGTAACCCGGGCGACCCGGTAAATATTTTATTGCGCGGTATTAACACCGTACAAGGCGGCACACGCCCGCTTATTTTGGTAGATGGTGTGCAAGTGGGTAGCAATGTGGGGTTAGGCGGTACCGACCTAAACTCCCTCGATCTTTCAAATATTGAAAGAGTAGAGGTGGTGCAGGGTGCGGCTTCATCGGCCTTATACGGAGCGCAGGGTGCTAACGGGGTAATTCAACTTTTTACCAAGAAAGGAAAAAAAGGAACGTTTAACGTAGATGTTTCTTCCAGCTATGCCACGAATGAAGTCATTAATGTAGACAATAACCTGTCTAAAATATCGCTGCACCCCTATCTTACCGATGCCAGTGGAAATCTTATTAACTCGGGCGGTACAAAAATAGACTATGGCGCGATCGGCAACTTGCCGGGGATTCGGTATGTGAACGGATCAACAGTAGCAGGGCCGGCTGCTCGCTACGGAATTTTAAGTACTCAGAATATTAATAACACTCCATTTTCCGGGAACATAAAATACTACGATCACTTCCGGCAGGTTTTTCAGCAGGGGCTTACCACCAATAATAGCATTAGCTTGCGGGGTGGTACGGGAAATACGGATTTTAACATTACCCTCTCTAATAACCATACCATTACAACGGTTTTACAAAATGGAGGGCTGAGCCGTACCAACTTATCGGTCAATTTAGGTACGGAGTTGTATCATGGGTTAACGCTCCGTTCGTCCACACAGTTAGTTTACACCCGCAACGATATGTCGCCCAACTTAGGGGCACCGGGTGGGGTTGGATATGGGTTCGGAAACCAAGCCGGTACACAAGGAAACGGTGTGTATGGGTTTTTAAACACACCTTCATTTTTTGATTTGACGTATAGAATGGCCGATGGCACACCCCCGGTGTATCAGCGAGGCGGAAATTTTCTGGGCATTAACAGCTTTAATCCCTATTACAGAAAATATTACTCGCAAGGTTTGGATAACAAGGTAGATGTAATTCAGAATTTTGATCTGAATTACAAAGTCAACAAATTTTTAGAACTCGATGCCAAGTATGGTATTAATTACCGCAGCGAAAATGCTCGTTGGATATATTATAACCAAAGTTTAAACGCCAGTTCAAACTATTATAATCAAACGGCTACCGGTAACTATAACTCAGCTAACAACGAAGGAGAGATTAATAACTTTCAATATACTTCTTCATTACAAAACTTTTTTGCATCGGCCTTTATCCGAACCGATTTCCAGGAAGATTTTAAAATGAATCTGCCCATTCAAACGGCTACCCAAATTTCGTACGACTACCGGAGCAACAAATACAACGAAGTGGATTTTTATGGATTGAACCTTCCGCTCACCCCGCCCTTTAAAATGACAGCCACAGGCCAGCAGGGCATTCCGGCCGGAGGCGACTATGAGGCTAAATTTATGACGTTTGGATATTTGATAAACCAGAAGATTGATGTTGGCAACTATGGCGGTGTGGGGGGCGGTTTCCGAAGCGATTACTCATCTGCTTTCGGAAAAGGATCAGCTCCATTTACTTTCCCTCATGCCGATTTGTACGTGCTGCCTTCCACTTTCTGGCAAAACAGCAACGTAGGAAAGATTTTACCCTATTTTAAAGTACGGGCAGCCTTTGGTCAGGCGGGTATTCAGCCACAACCTTACCAGCGCATTCCGATATTGGATCAGGGAAACATTGGTACGGGTAATTACTATGCATTTCAGCAAGCTCCTAATGACCCCAACTTAAAAGTAGAAGTATCTACGGAAAAAGAAGTAGGTACGGATTTTACGATTAAAATAGGAGAGGGCAGTTGGCTCAGTTCTATCAACGGTTCGGTTACCGTATGGAAACGAACCAGCGATAACGTAATCTTTACGGTTCCGCTGGCACCGGGTTCTGGTCAGCCCTCAGCCACCACTAACTCGATCGGCCTGGAATCGCACGGAACTACGTTTCAATTGAACATCCCGGTCTATAAATCGCCTACCTTCACCTGGGATTTGACTACTAACTTCAACCGCCAGTTGTCATCGATTGCTTCTATTTCCGGAGGGCAAGATATTATCTTAACTTCTTGGGCAGGAAGTTCAGGGTTGGTGCTAACACCCGGCATGCCCATCGGCCAGTTGTATGGGTTTAAAGCCTTAAAGAGTCTTAACGACCCTGAATTAATAGCATACAATCAAACTACCGGCACCCCCAGCAGCCAGTATGCTATGGTAAATGGGCGCGTAGTAGATGTTACAACCTTACAAGTTCAGTTTTCGGCCATCGCCCAGCCGCTGGGTAATCCGAACCCTAATTTTAACGCAGCCTTTATCAACTCGTTTACCTACAAAAATTTCTTGAGTCTTTCTGTTCAGTTCGATTGGCTGAACGGCAGCCGCTTGTACAACCAAACAAAAGAATGGATGTACCGCGATGGAATACACAAAGACTTCCAACAGAAAGTAGCGATCCCTACAGTTAACAATGGAGAGGCGAGAGCTTATACGGCTTACTGGGCAGGTATGTATTACAACCAGTTGGGGTCTATCTTCGGACCGGGAAACAATGGCACCAAAGATTTCTTCTACGAAGACAATTCCTTTTTACGTCTCCGTAATGTGCAGGTAGCGGTTGATTTTGCTAAACTGTTTCCTATGAAATCATTCAAACGGCTTCAGTTGGTATTAACCGGAAGAAACATTATGACCTTGACGAAATACACCGGAGCCGATCCGGAGGTTAGTTCGGGTGCGGCCAACTCATCGTTTGACCGCGGCATAGATCATAGCACCATTCCTAATACGCGGTCGTATCAGGTAGGCGTAAACATTGGTTTTTAAACTGTAATCCTGAAAAACTTTTACTATGAAAAAGAACATTATAACTTATTCGTTGACGGGGTTTATACTGATGCTGGCGTCCGTATCGTGCACTGACCAGCTTGAAAAACTTCAGAACCCCAATGCGCCCACGCTCGAGGCAAACGTAAATGATGAAACGGGGTTGGTTAAACTTTTTAAAGGAGCTACCTGGATTGATGGATTTGTTTACCAGATGGGATGGCTGGGCGACTCCTACTTTTCGCTTCCTTATAGTTATGCGGAATTGAATGCCGATGTAGTGGGGGCACAGTCGGCTAATCAAAACATTAGTACGATTAATCTGCCTCTGAGTATAACACCTTCAGGTGGTGGTGCGGCATTTTATACCAACCCGCTGCCACAGACTCAAAACATTCGCACGTTCAATACCCGTGCGTTTACGGCAGCAGGCGAAAACGTAACCTACTACCAGTGGGCGGCCATGTACACACTAAACAATGCCATGAACTGGTTATTGCCTCTGATTCCTACCATTAATTACACAGGCAATGCAGCCGATAAAAAAAATACATACAAAGCCTGGTGCTATTTTTGGAAGGGCTATGCCTATGCCGCTATCGGTTCTCAATATTGTGCCGGGTTAATTAACGACACCTATAAAAATGCCAATAACTACCGGGCTACGAGCAATAATTACCTTACGCAAGATAAAATCATTGCGCAATCAAATCTTTATTATGATTCGGCCGCCTCTGCGATTGCTGCCATTTCTAATACAGACAATGCCACCGGAAGCCCGGCCGATTACAATAGCGTGTTGTCTCAATTAATCCCCACGTTTTTTCAAACCGGAAATGGAAACCCACCCTCGGGAGCCGAGTGGTTACGTACGATTAATACCATGAAGGCCAGAAACATATTGGTTAACAAATTGGCTCCGTATGTTAATGGATCGTCAGCCGCTACTATTTCTAATGCCCTTGTGCCGGCCATGGGAGCAGCCGACTGGGCCGCTATCCTAACCTTGTGCGATGGTGGAAACGGCATACGGCAAGGCGATAACTGCTTTACCGGCCGAAGCACTACGCTGAACCCGGTTTATACTACGTTAGGGGGTACTGTTTCTGCACTCACCATTGGCCCCACCGAAGCATCAACCTTTCAGATTACTGAACGGTTTGTACAAAACTATAAACCGGGCGATGCCAGATTTACAAATAATTTCCCAACTGAACCCGATGTTTGGTCGAATGGAGTGTTTAGTGTACGCTACCGCATCGAGCCAGACGGGCTAGGGCAGGCAGGCGTAGTAACGTATGGAAGTTTTAATGATGGGGCGTACCAGTTGTATATCGTTGGCAGTTATGAAGAAAATGCCTTGATGGTAGCCGAAGCTAAAATACAAACCGGTGATATTAATGGTGGGCTGGCTTTAGTAGATCAGGTTCGCCAGTATCAGGGTGCTGGTATTGCGGCAGTTTCCGGTACCGGGCTATCGAAGGATCAGGCGTTGGGCGAACTGACCCGCGAGCGCAGAGTAGCTCTGCTGTTCAGAGGCTTATCGTACTACGACAGCCGCCGGTGGGGCTGGAATTACCCGATCAGCATGGGAGGTGGAGGTTATAACCTGAATTATCTGGACGACAACGACAACCTGCAACAAGGAACATTCGATTATAGCTTTATGGATTATTGGGATGTGCCGGCAGATGAAACGGTGCTAAACCCGCCTTCCGGGTCAAGTGCCCCGGTAAAGAATCCAAAATTCTAATACTCCAGCACAATAAATTAGTAACGAGGCCGCTTAAAAAGCGGCCTCGTTTTTTTTAGAGATGTAAGGAAGATTAATGCTAAGGCAACGAAGGGTAATTTTTTATATCCGTAAGATACTGGGTGCAAACGGGATTAATATTTCATTTTTATTCTTAACAGAAGTACTTATTCTCCTTCTGGTCAGTACGGTAATCGGAATTCCTGTATCTATTTATTTTTTAAATGATTGGGTTGGTGTATTTGCTCATAAAATAACTATAGGTTGGCAAGATATTTTTTTGACTTTTAGTATTGGCCTGCTTATAACCGCATTGGTGTCGGTTGGTTTTATTTTTCAGGCTGTTCATTATAGCCCTGTCAAATTCTTGAGGAAGGAGTAGTGTTTATACAGCCGCTCTTTTAACGCAGGAGTAGGTAACCACAATAGAAGAGAACCCCCAATAAAAAATCAGCACCCAGCTTGCGTACGGAATCATTAAATCAATTCCAAACCAGCCTTTGTTTTGCCAAATCAGGTAAAGCCCTAAACCATTCTTGGCCAACTCCCATATAAAGGCATATTTATTTTTATCGAGCAATTCGGTGTAAGCATAGATGGAGAGGAACACAAAGGCACCATACCCAAAAATACCGGGCGAGCCTATGTTGGCAATATTTCCAAAAAGATAACTGACCAGCAGCAACATAACCAACATTTGTACCCAGCTCCAGGCAAGCATGGCCTTCGCTATTTTTGGATCGTATTTTTCAAAATGATATACATCGCTGATTTTGTAAACAGGGTATTTCTCAATCACATCCGGGGGACGCCAGCCCAATGGCATAAACCAGATGCGCAATTTATCTAGGGCATTTTGCGTACGCCAGGCATCTTTTATCAAAAGCCATAAGTGCATGAAATTAATTTTGATGGGGTTCCAGGTTTGAACCGGGCGTGTTACCCCATACACAGCCGGAATGGTTGGCAACTCCTGCTGATAGGTGCCAAATAATTTATCCCAAAAAATAAAAATTTGCCCGTAGTTCTTATCCAGGTATTCCGGGTTGATAGCGTGATGCACGCGGTGGTGCGAGGGGGTAACTATTATCTTTTCGAGAAAGCCCATGGTACGGATGTGTTGGGTATGATACCAGAACTGAGCAAACAGGTGCAGGGGTGCCACCAAAGCAATAACCGGAGCAGGCACGCCCAGCAAGGCAGCCGGCAACAGAAAAAGCGCAAAAACATTTACCACCAATGAAATACTTTGCCGAAGGGCACAGGCTAAATTAAATTCTTCGCTGCTGTGGTGAATGATGTGGTTATTCCAAAAAAGGTTGTATTCGTGAGACAGGCGATGCACCCAGTAGCCCGCAAAATCCAGTGAAATGAACGCAATCAGATAAACAACCCAGGAAGTTTCAATATGAACAAGGGCAATTTTGCTAACCAGCCATTGATAAGAAATAATAGCAATGCCTAACCCCAGCACATCTTTGGTAACATTGGTAACGCCTGAACTCAAACTCGAAATCATGTCATTTTGCCGAACCGTATCGTGGCCTTTGTACCAGCCATACCATTTCTCGAATAGCACCAGCAGCAAAAATACGGGCATAGCAACCAGCAATATTTTTCCATACGTCTCCATAAAAACTGTTTATGTGGCAAGTTAATAAATAGAGCCTCGATTGTATAACTCAGGCTCTTTCAACCCACATCAGGGAATAGAAAATCTATTGGCATGATTGACGAATAAAAACCAACAACCTACCCATGAAGATAAAATACTCAATGGTGATTTTCATTGTCGGGGTTAAACTTTGACAAGGCTCACGTTTTCGCCAACCCTTTGGGCAGATGATGCATTCCTAATACATCATCGGGGTTCAAAGAATGAACGGATAGGTTGTTTGTGATAAAATTTTCAATTATGGATATCTTCGATGGTAAGGATTTTCCACTAATAATTTTGGTTGCCCCATTAAACTCCGTTAATTTTTCGATACAGATTTAATGCGTGCCGGTCGGTTAGCCCCGAAACAAAATCAATTACCGCCCTTAACATAGCATAAGTGTTTTCGGGAGCTTGCTCAATGGCCCAGCAAATTTCTTCAGGCAACAAGTACTTCAAGTTTTTTTGTTTACTCGTAAGACGGTGCTGAAGCAGAGCATGCCCCACTGATGTAAACTCCTGTAATAACCCCGGCAGCACAACATGGCCGCTGGCTTCAATTTCTACTACGGAGTGAGCCCGGTAAATTTTTTTAATCGAAATCTCAGAAATTGTTTTGAGTTCTTTTTGTGAAGTAATCACATCGGTTAATGCCTTATCGAATTGCCCATTTAAAATAGATTGTTCTTCCTCTAAAAAAACAGAGACACACTCATCCACTAGTTTGTTGATGGTCATGGCCCGAAGCACACCCAGTTTCCCGGTTAGGCCAATATGTCTATTCAGTTTTTCTTGATTGAATTGATCGCGCAGGATAGAGGCCATCAGTTCAATTGTTTCGGTCTCGCTCACTAAGCCCAGCCGGCACCCATCTTCCAAATCAATGATGCCGTAGCAGATATCATCTGCGGCCTCTACTAAATAAGAGAGCGGATGCCGGCACCACGCTTCGCCCGATTGGATTAAGCCCAGTTCGGAAGCAACAGAAAAAAATATTTCTTTTTCGGATTCAAAAAAGCCAAATTTTTTTTGACTGCGTTTCGTTTTATCGCGCCCGGGAAAGTAAGCCGGGCAAGGGTATTTACTAAAGGCCCCCAATGTGGCGGTTGTCAGCTTCATTCCATATTGTTGCTGGCTAAGCAGCCGAAACCCTTGTGCGTTTCCTTCAAAGTGTGTTAGGTCTTCCCATGCTCTTTCGTTTACAAAAGGTTTGAACAAAAGACCTTGCGGGTGCTGAAGAAAAAATTCTGAAATGGCATTTTCGCCCGCATGGCCAAATGGAGGATTGCCCAGATCATGGGCGAGCGAAGCAGCCGCCACAATGGCCCCAAAATCAAATAACGAAAAATGGCCGAGCGAAGCATGCCTTTGAATAATCTTTTCGCCCACTCCTTTACCGAGCGAGCGCCCCACACTGGATACTTCAAGGCTGTGGGTTAGCCGGGTGTGCACAAAGTCTTCTACCGGCAGCGGGTGAACCTGTGTTTTGTCTTGCAACCTGCGAAAGGGATGCGAAAAAACAATCCGGTCGTAATCCTGTTCAAACGCGCTGCGCGATTGATCAATAGAATCTTGTTTTTGCCCGAGACGATTGGAAGAAAGAAGTTGGAGCCAGTTCATGATCCAACTTTCTTCAGCAACTCGTTGATGGAAACAAATTGCAGAACTCGTTCTTTTACGTCATTCATTTGTACCCGCTCTTGCTTCATCGAGTCGCGTTCACGAATGGTTACTGTATTGTCTTGCAGTGTTTGATGATCAATCGTGATGCAGTAAGGTGTGCCAATGGCGTCCATGCGTCTGTATCTTCGGCCGATCGTGTCTTTGTCTTCGTAATAGCAACGGAAGTCAGTTTTGAGTTGGTGAAGCACTTCCAATGCTTTTTCAGGTAAGCCATCTTTCTTTACCAAAGGCAATACCGCCATTTTATACGGAGCCAATGCAGGCGGAATAGAAAGCACCACCCGCTCGTTTCCTTCTTCGCCTTCTGCGGTGGGTATTTTTTCTTCTTTGTATGAATTTGATAAAATAGAAAGGAACATCCGGTCTAATCCCACGGATGTTTCTACAACAAACGGAACATAGCTCTGATTGGATTCGGCATCAAAGTATTGCAACTTCTTACCCGAATATTTTTCGTGACTTTTTAAATCAAAATCCGTACGGCTGTGGATGCCTTCCAGTTCTTTGAAGCCCATGGGAAAACGGAATTGAATATCGCAGGCGGCATTGGCGTAGTGCGCTAAGTTTAAATGATTGTGAAAACGGTAGTTGTCATGGCCCAAGCCAAGCGCTTGGTGCCAGTTCATGCGGGCCTGTTTCCAGTGCTCGTACCATTCCATTTCCGTACCGGGTTTAATGAAAAATTGCATTTCCATCTGTTCAAACTCACGCATGCGGAAGATAAACTGGCGGGCTACAATTTCATTTCTGAAGGCTTTACCGATTTGGGCTATTCCAAACGGAATTTTCATCCGGCCGGTTTTCTGCACATTTAAAAAATTAACAAAAATTCCTTGAGCTGTTTCAGGTCTCAGATAAATTTTGTTGGCGTCATCGGCAATGGAGCCCATTTCGGTGCTGAACATCAGGTTGAACTGGCGCACGTCTGTCCAGTTTTTGGTGCCGCTGATGGGGTCATTTATTTCCAGGTCAAGGATCAGTTGCTTCAAGGCTGCCATGTCGTTGTTGGTCATAGCATTTTTTAACTGGTCGTTGGCTTCGTCTATTTTCTTTTGGTATTCCAATACACGGGCATTGGTCTTTAAAAACAGGGCGCGGTCAAACGATTCGCCAAAACGCTTGGCTGCTTTTTCTGATTCTTTTTCGATCTTGTCTTCTATTTTAGCCAGGGCATCTTCCACGAGCACATCGGCACGGTATCGTTTCTTGCTGTCTTTGTTATCAATCATCGGGTCGTTGAAGGCATCTACGTGGC
>JAFDYY010000070.1 GCA_018267195.1 Bacteroidota bacterium
CAAGAAGCCGTATTTCAATTTGAATTTTACGTATGATCGGCCATTATTTTTTTCAAATTGGCGGGCGAATAGTTTACCGATTTTATGGTCTTGTTATCCGATTTTCTATACACCAGCCAGCGGCCGCCAATTTCGCGGTAGTAGCACTCCGTACCATCCTTAGCTTTATAGAAAGCTACCGTTTCAGCCGCTTCATGTTCTGACAGGCAAGCTTTGCTCATATTGGAACGTTGTACCTCTTCAAACAGACTGTTAAACCTGCCCGCCAAGCCAAACTCAAGAATGGCCCCGGACAACACATACTGAATATCGCAGAGGGCATCGGCAATCTCTACAATGTCTTTATCGGCAATAGCCTTTTCCAATTCTTTTAGTTCTTCAGCAATCAATGATACACGGAGTTTACATCTGTCTTCCGAAGGAATCTGCGGATGGGGCAGAATGGGGTGTTTAAATGTATTGTGAAATTCGGCTACCAGATTAAGCGTATCGGGTTGTTTCATAATAGTGGGTGTTTGTCTAAAAAATATTTATAAATTACTGTAGATGTTAAATAATAAAATATTGATTATTAGGTGTTTATTGATAATTATTTACAATTTATATTACCTGCCTTCAAAAGAAAAAGAATACCCGAAATTCAAGCCAAATCTAAATGTATGCGAGAAAGGATCTGTGCTTACCGAGTTAAACATAGATCGGAATGGCGGATCGATGGAAACATTTCGATAGCCGATTCCATAGCCAATAAACGAATCAATAGTAAATCCATTCCTATCAATCTTTTCCATTAAGCGCATTCCAATCAATAGCGCATACTCTACCCGTTGCTCGGGCGCACTAACCGTAATCTGTATGGGCTGTTGAGGCGGCTCTATATTATAATTATGTACAATATTAGTAAACCTGATTTCGTGTGCCAGATACCACATACCGTATTTAATCGGGTTATAAAATTTTTGCCTCAATGAAATAGCATAGCCCCGGTTAAAAAGCTTCCCGGCCGGCACTTGCGAATCGCTTATAAAGAACGGATCGCGTAAGCCTTCAAACCCAAACTCATGCCCTAATCGCGCTTCATTATAAAACTCAATTCCAAGAGGAAAACTACCTAAAAAGGCAAAGGCCGGGTTCCCCTGTAAGATTACACTGTGGTATTCCGGATAGCGGGGAGAAAAGTAATCAAACCTTCTTTTATGTTGATTTTTTTTTATGATAGGCAGAGGAGTTTTAGATCGCTCTACTAAAGAATTGATAGCGTTAGACAGTTCTTTATCTTCATAGAAAGGTTTATAATAACCCGATAATTTTCCGTCTTGTTCGTAAAGCTCCCATGTGCCCACCCGAAGATCATCTTCAATACGTCCTTTCGTTTGCAGATTACCGGCAGGGTAATATCCAAAATAGGTTCCCTTCCCCGCCTCAAAATCGCACTCGCCCTCCGGCTTACCATCTTCATAAAAATATTGCCATTTGCCTTGATTTTTTCCGTTCAGCACCTGGCCTTTTGCTTTTAGTTTTCCACTGCCATAATATTCGCGATACTCGCCTGATCCATTGACGTATGTAATTTCGCTTTTAAGTGCTCCATTTTTATGACTTGAACTCCAATAGCCGTTTCGTTTCCCGTTAATAAAATTTCCTTTTGAGCTGATTTTTCCGTCTTCGTAATAATAAACCCAGGTCCCTACCGGCTCATCATTTTCATATCTTCCTTCCGAAGCTGTTTTTCCTGATAAAAAATAAAATTTCCAGAAACCGTTTTTTTTTCCATTCATATAATCTCCTTCGCTATCAAGCGATCCGCTTTCTGAATACGTTTTCCATTTCCCCGCATAGCGCGCGCCTACTTTAGGGCCTTCGGCTAACATTTTCCCCGAATGATAATATTCCGTGTACCGGCCATGGTCTTCGTTATATTCTATTTCTCCGCGTTTTGTACCATCTTCAAAATAAGTAATCCATTGTCCCGAACGTTTATCATTTTTATATTCGCCTACTTCTTTCAGCTCGCCACTTTCATAATAGATTTTCCAAATTCCTTCTTTATTTCGGTCGTTAATAGTACCCTCCATACTTTTCTGACCATTTTCATAATAGTATTCCCACAATCCATAGTTTGAGTTTTGGCGTAAAATACCCCGCATCCGTAAGTTCCCGGTTTCATAATAAAACTCCCATACACCCGTGGTTTCATTGTTGGAAAACTGCCCTCTCGATTCGATGTTCCCATTCAGGTAATAAGAGACATAACGTCCTTGAAGAATATTAGAAATAGTGTCTTTTACTTGATAAACCTCTTTTATATTTTTATTCTCTTTGTCGTGATAATTTTTTTTTGTGTAAAGCTGTGCCATAGCCCAACCCGGAACCAGTGTGAACATAAAAAAAATAAACGAACGTCTCATAAGGCGTTTGCAGCGATCAAATTTAATGAGAATTAAACCCAATTAATGCCATAAACCTTTCAGTCGAACAAAGTCAGATTGCCAAACTGATCAGCCGGCTGCGTAGGTAAAATAAGCGAGGGCCGATCGAACAACGGATCATTAAGTTGATGCGAAACGGAGTATCCTTTTAAGTTTACAGGAGTTGGTTTTTTAAGCAAGTTCAATAATTCATCTTCAGAAGATGCCTGCGACAACCAAACCATCTCTTCCTTTCTTTTAAAAAGAGCGGGCATACGATTGGTAACTGCCTCTATGGAAGGAGTAGCCTCAGCCGTAATGACCATAAACGTATGAATATTGTTTCCCTCCGTATCTTCGTATTCTTCCCAAAATGCTGGCATGGAAAAAAGCTCATTTCCTTCGCCACAAAATCGCCAAGGGATTATTGTTTTTTTTCCTACTTTTTTCCATACATAAAATCCATCTAACGGGATAAGGCAACGATTGTGCTTTAAATATTTTCTCAGCATTGACTTTTCTTCTATCCATTCCCTCCTGACGTTAATAATTTTTTCGGCCACCGATTTGTTTTTAGATAACGCGGGTGGCTGCCCCCAATAAAAAAAAGAAAATCCACGGCTATCCGTTGCCGTCAGTAACGGAACCAACTGAGCAGGCGCAATATTATACCTGGCGTGAAATGCCTTGGGTTCTTCGGCTTCAAACCGGGAAGCCAGTTGTGAGGCAGTCGTGGCTATGGAAAAGCGTTCAATCATTTCTATTCAATATAAAATCAAGAGCCCGTTGCTCGCTCCAATATACCCCATTTTGTCCAAACGCTGTGAACCCAACATGCCCGCCATAATCGGGGTATTCAACTTGCAGCTTAGAGCCAGAAATTACACTTGGAAAACATGCTTCACTTAGAAAGGGATCATTTTTTGCATTGACTATTAACGTAGGAGTTTGTATTTTTTTTAGATAGTGAAGCGCACTGCATTGGGTGTAGTAGTCTATGGCATTTTTAAATCCATGCAAAGGCGCAGTGAAGTAATCATCAAACTCATATAATTTTTTTGTCTTTTTTATTTTTGAAACATCAATACCCTCCATGTGTTTAGATTTTTCAATTACTTTATTTTTCAGGCTCTTAAGAAAACGTTGTTCATAAATTATGTTGCTTTTTTTTGAAATCTGAAGGCTACTACTGTGTAACTCCAACGGCACGGAAAAAGTAACAGCCGCTATCAGTCTGGTATCGACAAGACGCTCGCCTAAATATTTTAATGTAAGATTTCCGCCCAAACTAAACCCCACTAAATATATTTCGGTATATCCTTTTTTTAATCCATGTACAATTACTTCATGTAAATCGTCTGTAGCCCCGCTGTGGTAAAACGGCAAAGTACGGTTAAGTTCTCCGCTGCATCCACGGTAATTCCACGCCAAAATATCGAATCCATTTTTAAAGAAAATATGAGCCATGCCCTTCACATAAGCCCGGTGCGAGTTGCCTTCAAGGCCATGCGAAATAACCACTAGTTTTTTAGAGTTTGTCTGAAGCCAATCTAAATCAAGAAAATCTGCATCGCTGGTATTAATCCGCTCGCGCTGATAGGCAGGGAGGTTTACTTTCCGAAACAATGCCGGGTAAATTGTTTCTACGTGCCGGTTAAATAAAAACGGAGGGCGGGAATACACCGTTTACTTTAAAATAAAATTTACAGAAAAAGATAATACTACCATGAGCCAGCTACCAACTCATTCTCTTTCGCAAAGATTTTATATGCGCCAAGTGGTGTTCACCATGCCAGGCATAGTTGGCCGTCATCTGGTCCAGGCGTATGTGTTTCCCGGAATCCGGGTGTATGTATTCTTTCTTCATCTGCTCGGGCAACAGTTGTTTAAGCAACCCAACCCATTTTTGGTGAAGAGATTTAACTAACGATAACGGGTATTCTACACCCAATCGGGTATCGGGTGTTTTAGCCCATTCGGTTTGGTTGTAGGCTTTAATGGTAGGCGTTTCTTCGGTTAATGCCCATTTCATACGGATATAGGCATTCAAATGGCTGTCCGAAAGGTGGTGAACCAATTGGCGTACAGTCCATCCTCCCTCGCGATAGGGTGTATCGAGTTGGGTATCGGATAAATCGGCTACCGTTTTTTGTAACTGATAGGGAAACAAATCAATCTGTTCAATGTATTGTTGCAGTTCTTTAAAAGTATAACTCTCTTTAGCGATAAATTTTCCAATTGGGTACTTGGGGTCATCGCTGTACTGCACTTCTTCCCCTTTCTTAGAAAGCAAAGCAGCTTCGGCTTCTAATTCGCTAAACGGTTTATTCAATTTTACCGGATTGGCCTTGCGTTTAGAAACGACCCGTATATTAAAAAACTCGATGAGTAGTGAAAAGGCCACCGCAAAATAAATGTACCCTTTGGGCACCGCTATCCCCAGTGATTCTAAGAAAAGCATGAACCCGATCAAAATAAGAAAACCCAGGGCCAATACTTCCATAGACGGATGTCGTTGAATAAACCGGCTGATCGTTCCCGAGAAAAACATCATCACGCCAATCGATACAATTACAGCCAAGATCATGATGATCACCTTATCGCGATCTACAATTCCCACGGCTGTCAGAATCGAATCAAATGAAAAAATAATATCAAGTAAAATGATTTGAACAATTGTGCCGGCCATGGTTGGCACGGATGATTTTTTTCCTTCTTTTTCTATACCATCGCCTTCCATTTCATGGTTTATCTCCATGGTGCTTTTGGCGATCAGGAACAAACCCCCAAACCCGAGAATCAAATCGCGCCCGCTAAACATGTGGTCCGCATGAAAACCCAAAGAGGTGATTAAAAAATCGGGCACAATATCCTTCACCGCAAACAGCGGTTCCTTAAACCCGATAATCCAGGTAATACCCAGCAAAAAACCGATGCGTACAAACATGGCCAAAAACAAACCGGTGTTGCGCGCGCGCTGCCGTTGTTCTTCGGGCAACTTATTAGAAACAATCGAAATGAAAATAATGTTGTCTATACCCAGTACAATTTCTAAAAAACAAAGTGTAAGTAAGGCCAGCCAGGTATCTGCTTTTAGAAATAATTCCATAAAAATAAGCCTGAGTTAGTTTAGGTTTTAGTGCAGAAAATTAAGTAAGGTTTGTATAAAAAACAATTCTAAAAAAATACCTTCAAGTGTACAAAAGTAGTCTATATGCTGAAAAGGATATGAGAAATAAAATGTATGTTTACAATGACTACTCGCCTTACTTGTGTATCACCATCACTTTGGTTACGTTAATCAAGTCGCCCGTAACCAACCTTACTATGTACATACCCTCAGCATAACCACTTACATTTATTACAGTTTTCCATTCTCCTTTTTTTAGTATTGTTGTAGCTACAGGCGTGCCATAAAGATCGTATAGCAATACGGGAGTATCTTCCATTGCACGCCACGGGACTGCTACATCGATGATAGAACTGGCTGGGTTGGGGTACGCAGTAATCGTATCTACCGTTGGCAGTTCGCTATCAGGCACAGGGGAATCAGGTAAAGGGTTGCCAGCATCGATCCTGAGTTGGTATCTACAGTTTCCACCAGTGGCTACTGTGGACTTGGAGTTACTGCTGCTACAGCCCGCCACAGTGACTACTACTGTAAAAGTGGCAACATTTCCCGTGCTCACCGGTTGGGTCTGCCTTGTGCCAAGTGTACCATCGACATCGCTGCTCCATGCATACGTGCCTCCAGAAGGATAGGCTGTCAACATGATGCTTTGTGAACAAACATTAATGCCCGGTGAGGCAGTTATACTGACACTCGGATTAGGGTTGACCGTAACGGTGATCAATGCGGTTCCTTGACAGCCTGCAGTGGTACCTGTTACAGTATAGGTGGTAGTGGTGGATGGGCTCGCAGTCACTGTCGCCCCGGTACCAGATGACAAGCCTGTATTGGGAAACCAGTTATACGTTAATGCTCCACTCGCTGTGAAAGGCCTCGATACAGCTCCTGAACATATAGAAATTGAGTTCGGAAAAATAGTGATAGTGGGTAATGGGTTCACCGTTACAGTTGTAGCGGCACTATTGACTGAGCAGCCGTTAGCATTGGTAACCGCGACTGAATAATTCCCTCCCGCACTAGCGGTAATGGCTTGCGTAGTTGCTCCCGTTGACCAAAGATAACTCGAACCAGAGGATGAGGTGAGCGTGATCGAGTTGCCCTGACAAAAGGTAGTTGAGCCTGAGGCAGTAATCATTGGCATGGCTGGTGTAGGATTGACTGCAATGGTAAATGAAGAAGATGCGCCATAACACAGAGCACCACTTGTATTAACTTGCGGTTGTGCACCTAAAAAAGCGTAGTACGGCAAAACTGTGATAGTAGAAGTAACCGGAATTGAACTTGTATTGGTAGCGGTGAAAGAATTTATCCCCGTAGTACTTGAAGCATAAGCACTAAGCCCAATTGACGTATTATTATTAGTCCAATAATAATTGGTAGCAATACCTGAAAATGAAATAGCGTTGGTACTGCTATTATTGCAATAAGTCAGATTGCTGATTTGATTTACAACAGGAGTCGGATTCACAGCTATCTGGACAGTTGAACTTGCCCCCACACATGAGAGTCCATTTATAACGGAAATCAGGTTGATTGTTATATTCGCTGTAACTGTATAAGTTCCAGTATTTGTTGCAGTGAACGCATTGATAGCACCAACGCCTGTAGAGGGATTAATACTACCCGTTCCTCTTCCAGCCAGCCCAATTGAAGGTGTATCATTTATCCAAGAAAAGTTTGCTGAACTATTGCTGTTAAATGTGATTGGTATTGTTGAAGTCGCATTGCACAAGGTCTGATTACCTATTGCTCTATTTGTTCCAAACGTTAAACTTGGGTTAATAGTAATGTTAAATGATGTAGTAGATGTACAATAGTTACCGTGCGCTGTAACCGTAATTGTCGCTGTAATCGGATATGTGGTATTTGCAACCGTAAAGGCTGGGATGTTGCCTGTCCCTGATGCTGGCAATCCCACCGAAGGTGAATCGTTAACCCAACTGTAACTATTTGCATTTCCACTAAAAGCTACTGCGGCTGTCGATGTATTACTGCAAACAGTTTGATTAGCGACAGCAGCCACTGTGGCAGTCGGATTGACTGTAACAACCACATTCTGGTAATTAGAGCACCCACCTGATGTAATGGTATAAACATAAGTTACATTGATCGGTGATGTGGTGGTATTTGTCAGTACTTCGCTTATGCAACAATTACCAGAAGACATTGTTTGCGCAATACCAGGAATTATAGCACGAGACCAAGTTAATGTCGCCCCAAAAGTTTGGCTAGTTCCGTTGTAGGTAAAGGTGCTGCCGCTGCAAACTGCAGGTGGGGTCAAAGTGCTATTTAAGAATGAGGCATTTACCGAAGGGTAGTATGGGGTTAGGTTACCTTGGCATTGGTTTAAACTTGGGGTGACATAAATCGCTTCCCCCCCGTACGTATTCCAGAGAACAGTTACCGTATTACCAGTTGTATTGGTAATCTGGCAACCAACACAAGACCACGCATAGTTAAGGCCGCTTGGAGTTGCAGTATAGGTCTGTGTTGAGTTTAAGCAAACTGAAGTATTACCAGAAATAGTTACAACTGGCTGAGACGCATTGTTGACCTGAACCGGAATGCTTGTTTGCGCAGTATTACCGCATGAGTTTGTGGCTGTTGCTACAAGTATTTGATTGCCTGGTGCAAGCCACTTGACACTAGCTTCACCAACTAAGACAGAACCAGTAATAGTATTGTTAGAATAATTAATTGAACCTGAGTTTAAGGGCAAAGTGTTCCACACTACTTTTGATACTGAAATCGGGTCAGTTTGCAAAGAATAATAAAAATCTCCCAAACAGATTTGACTATTCTGCGGAGGGATTATACTCCCTAAATTTATTGGTAATGGGGGTTGAATGAGTATTGATATTGGTTGTAGTGGCGGGCCGTCTACTGGAGGCAAAGGAAGAGGAAGAGGCATAGAAATTTGATCACAAGAGCTAGAAGCAAGCACTGATATGGGCTTTGTTCCTGAGGTAGGCCACTGAGCTGAGATAGTATTACTATTAGATTGGCCCGTAATCGTTCCATCTCCAATAAACCAAGTGAATGAATATCCAGTCGCTGGGGTAACACTCAAGTTAACTTTGTTATTTATACATGCTACTGTTGTCTGGACTGTGATGATTGGGGAGACTTGTTGGAAGCCGATGATACTAAAACTATAAGGTGTAGAAACAGATTTACAGGCTGTATTTTGTGCAGTAACTGTCAAAGTATATGAGCCCCCCGTGCTAAAAATATTAGAAACTGATGGGCTATTAGTTTGTACTGTCGAGGGGCTTCCGGAGCTTGGAGTGAAAACCCATGAATAACTAGTTGCGTTTGTAACTGCAGGTATTGAAAATATTTGAGAAACCCCGTGACATAATGTAGCGTTCTGAGATAAAATATTTCCTACTGTGCCTACCGGTGGTACTACTGTAATAGAATAAGTGGCACTTCGTGTATTTGTGTTGCAAGTGTTAGTGGCTACTGCAGTTAAAATATAAGTCCCGGTTGCGCTCCAGTTTATATTTGCTATATTATTGTTATTACCAGAGGTTGTAATTGTTCCCCCCGATGGTAATGAAAGTGACCATGAGAAATTATCTGATCTTTCGCCAAAAACCATATAAGATGATATGCTGCCTAAACAAATTGTTGTTGGTCCGCTTATGTTGATAGCTGAGGTGCCTGCATTTACATTAATAGGAATAATCATTGATGAGCCTACACAAGTACCATTAGAATAAGACGCAAGAATTTCTATATCCATTGCACTCGTAGGAATTACTGTAGCCTGATTTTCATTGGTTACTATGCTAAATCCTACTTGATCCGCAGGTAAGGTTGACCAAATTGTTGTCATTCCTGCCTGTGGTGTCACCAGATAAGTACCTTGCTGCCCTACACAAAGGCTTGTTGGCCCGCTAATACTTGAAACACTTGGAGCTATTGAATTTATTACTGTAACATCGAGTGTAGCGGTAATGGATGCACATCCGAAAACGACCAAATTGAATGATAAAGTATATGTTCCAAGGGTCGTCCAATTTACAGACGTTATATTATCTGATTCAAGAAGGATAGTCCCACCACCCGACACTGACCATGGGTTTGTAACTGTGTTTTGATGCGGCCCCAAAGCTTTGTTAATCGAATAAATGTTAGCACTCCCCAAACACACGGAAGTAGGTCCACTAATAATTATACTGGTTGGGCACTGCCCTCTTAGGCTAAACTGACTTAACAACAAGCCAATGAAAATGAGTAGTACTTTTTTCAAATAGATAGACAGTTAGGTAATTCAAAAATAATATATATTACGCTGAGATTCAATGAGAAATTGATTAGGTTCATGTTGGACTAGCCTACTCTCCACCTGAAACCAATACGCTGCTTACTCAAGTCGCAGTATTCTTTACCATCATATTTACTATTTCAATCTCTCTCCGGTGCATCTGTGCCCAAAATACTTCAGGTGGATAACAATAAAAATCAAAACAACAGTACCTAATATACCCATATTGTGCGATGACTATGGAGGTTATTTAGCGCAGAATGAACCTCACCATGATGTGAATTATCTATGCAATACCACCACCTTCGAGCGCACCGCACTCCCATTTCCGCCCAGTTGCAGTATGTAAACTCCTTCGGCTAAACCTTGGGTACTTATGTTTTTGCTTACCTCACCCTCGCCCAAAGTGCCTACATTAATCAGTTGGCCTAATTGGTTGGCCAGCATAACAGGCATGCTTTGCGAAGCCGGTTGAGGCAACACAATGGTAAACTCCCGGTCGGCCGGGTTGGGGTAGATCTTTACGTTTTCTGAGACCAAAGGCGATACTTCGGTAATTAACCCAAGCGCATTTACCCGTACCCGCTGGATGGTCGCCTGAAGCACATCCTGCGCCCCGGCCAGCAAACTGGGCGGCTGAACGGCTACTAAATCTTGTACAAAAGTGATGGCATACAGATTAGTAGTATCATACGGTTTAGATTCGGTAAACGCGTAATGGATTTTCTGAACCCCGTTAGCGGCCTTAACCGTAAGGGGTGTGCCCGTGGCATTGGGCAACATTTTACGCATAATGTAAGGGCCGGCTCCCGTTCCACTTACATCCTTTACAATGGCTGTTTGCACTACATATTGATGACCGGTTGAAGGCAAAGGTTTATTCAGCACGGTGATGGTAGCATCTACCAGCAAACTGTCTTTTTTACTATTCGATGACGTAGAAGTGGCCAATGAGATAGACAAAGGCGAAGTAACCAAAATGCGCGCATCAAAATAGTTATCGACAGCCGAGGGCAGAGCCGGTGGGCCGGACAGCAATCTTCCATTAAATGTGGAGGGGCCGGTAAACCCATCCATAAAACCTCTAAAAGGAATAATGGATGAAGATACACCTCCGGTTACTCCATAGAATGCAGCCCGGGCCATATTATCCTGAGGGTCTAATGCATTGATAGAGTCGGGACCACCAATAGAAGTTTGGTATTGCATCTTAATGAGCGACTGGAGGTTAACTGTGTTTTGAAAAGTAAGAAAATTAGTATCTGATGTTAGCGGAACTGGTTTCTCCTGGCTGGCAGCAGTTTGGTTAGTAAAGTACTCGGCCAGCACGGTGCGGTTGGCATTTTGAATAGAAAAATTATCAAGCCCAAAACCATTATACGGAAGCCGGGTTTGGTTGGGGTCGCCCGGTTTGGTAGTCGGGTCAATATTAGCTTGCGAACCAAAATAAAATCTAAACCGCAAGGGAGTTGCCCCCACTTGTTTGCCGCTTAACGAATAGCGCGAAGTGGCCCAACTGTTAGTAGCCGTACCGGGCTCGTCCCATCCCTCCTGCCCCGTGGCCTGGCCTAAATTAGGGTTGATAGAGGCTAAGGCAATAATGTTATTATCGTTATACCAATTCAGCCCTTTTCCTTTTTGGCCTAACGTATTCCAGGTAGAACCGCCATCGGCCGAATATTGGAGATAGGTACCATCATCCTTAGTCCAGGTATCGGCCAGATAATCAAAAGCAATGACGGGTTTTGTTAATCCGGAGATATCAAAACACGGGCTGTTCAATACCGATATTTCATTGTTGTTGTAGGTGCTGCTCAACCCGTTATTGGCCGTGCCTAATAAACCGGCTACCCAGGCTTTAGAACCGTCTGATGCCGAAGTAATCACAGAGCCGGCAGGCGTTAGCAGGTTCCAACTGGTGCTGGTGGCCGATTTGGTATTCGTAATAAAAATCTCGGGGGCCCAGGCTCCAAAATTAGTTGCCGAGTTATTAAGCGGGACATTATTGTTGTTTTCGAAACCTTCCGCATACGATGTGTAAGTTGAATTAAAAGTAACCAGCGGCAGAACATAAACAGGTTTAAATTGCCCGCTGCTGCATCCTAGTTTTGTAGTTAGCGTCAACGATGTATTAAAAGAACCAAGTGTTAGGTATTTATGCTTAGGAGCTGATAAAGCAGACGTACTAACACCGGGCGGGTCGCCAAAATCCCAAGCCCAGGTTTGAATAGTTCGGCCGGGCGATGAATTATCTATAACCAGTCCGGAACTATACAAAAACGCAGTACTATCGCCAAAGCATTGTTTCGTTACAGTGAAATCAGTTTGAGGCACCGGTCCGATTTCAATTTGTTGAATAGCCGAAGTCTGTGTACATCCTTTATTAGAAGTAGCTGTAAGTTGTGTAGTAAAAAAACCTAATTGCTTATAGCTATGAGAGGGTGCCGCACTTGACGAATTGGCTGTGCCGTCACCAAAAGTCCAGTTATAGACAGCCGTAGTATAGGGTGTGGAGGGAGAACCATACGATGTGGGCGAATATGAAATAATAGGAGTAAACAGAGCAGCCGTAGGTTGCTGATTAGTTAAAACATTGAAGCATTGATTAGCTACACTAAAATTAACAGTTGGCTGTGGATGAAGCAAAAAAGTCAATTTTGTGGAAGGGCTTTGACAGTTACTGATGGTTTGAGTTGTATAAATATCAACTGACCTACTCGTGGCCGGATTAAAATTATAAAAATAGGTAGCCGGGTCTGCGCCCGAAAATAAGGTAGTGGTTAAGCCCGGATCGCTATAAAAAGTAATCGTACCCGATCCTGCACCGGCAACAACTAATTTAGGATCTATTGTATTATCGCAATACTCTACAAC
>JAFDYY010000071.1 GCA_018267195.1 Bacteroidota bacterium
AAAGGGATTCGAGCAATGAAGACAGCCGGTTTTCTGATCGCGATAAGCCACGGTTCAGCCGGTCTGGGCCGTCCGAAGAAAAACCTTTCCACAAAAAATTTTCGAGAAAGGAAGGCAGTGAATCATTTCCTGAAAAATTCGACCGGAGCCAGGTAAAAAAAATTAAAGCGGGCAAATCCATGGAAAGAGAAGTGGCGTTGCCCCCGGCAGAAAAAAACCCGGAGGGATTAATCCGTCTGAATAAATTTATGGCTAATAGTGGCGTGGGTAGCCGCCGGGAAGCAGACGAATTTATTAAGATGGGGCTGGTAACGGTAAATGGTGTAACCATTACCGAAATGGGGCACAAGGTAAAACCTACTGACGATGTTCGTTATGAAGGACGCAAACTGAAAGCCGAGCAACCGGTATATATTTTACTTAACAAACCCAAAGGGTTTATTACCACCACCGATGACCCGGAAGAGCGAAAAACGGTTATGGACATAGTGGCCAATGCTTGTAAAGAAAGAATATACCCGGTGGGGCGCTTAGACCGAAATACTACCGGCCTTTTATTGCTTACCAACGATGGCGACCTGGCCGATAAACTCACACACCCTTCCTACAAAGCCAAAAAAATATACCGCGTAGAATTGAGCCGGGCGCTTACCCAAAACGACTTTCAAAAAATTTTGGAGGGAGTCTATTTTGAAGAAGGGAAAGCCCAAGTTGATGACCTGGCCATGGTAAGCGATGATGGAAAGCAAGTAGGCATTGAAATCCATATTGGCTGGAACCGCATTGTGCGCAGGATTTTTGAAGCCTTGGGATATGAAGTAATGAAATTAGACCGCGTGGTGTATGCCGGCCTCGATAAAAAAGAACTGGCACGCGGGCAATGGCGATTTTTAAAGCCCGAAGAAATAGTACGACTGAAACATTTTCAAGGATGAGAAACGGGTTAACACATACCACCAACTGGGCTGGGGTGAGATTTTTTTTTGTTGCCTCGATACTGGCCGTAGCCCTTCAGGCCACGGGGCAGGCCGACCCATTAGAAGCGATCCGCAAAAAAATGGAAGCGAAAGATTTTGCTGGAGCCAAATTAGAGGTTACCAAATACCTCGACACAAATCCTAAAAACAAATACGCTTTTATTCTGCGCGGTCGCTCGCGCATGGCACTGTCTGATTTTTACGGAGCCATTGGCGATTTCAATTTTGCCTTGGAAATAGATTCTACCCTAGCCGAAGCCTGGAATTACAGAGGCGAATCGAAAGTGAATTTGGGCGATGACGATGGCGCCATTGCCGACCTGAACAAAGCTATAAAATTTAAACCAGCCTATGCCGAAGCTTATACTAACCGGGGGTTTGCTAAATATAACATAGAGGATTTACAAGGTGCCTACTTTGATTTTTCTAAATCGCTGGAAATAGGCCCGGTAAATGACGATAAATATTTTAATCGGGGAATTGTAAAAGCTGAATTGGGCGAATACGTCAGCGCTATTGACGATTACACCAAAGCCATTGAATTAGATAAAACCGATGCCAATCTTTACAATTACCGGGGAGTAGCCTACTACAATACAAATCATTATGAGCAAGCCATTGCCGATTACGATCAGGCTATTAAACTAGATGCAAAAGATCCGCTGAAATATGAGAACCGAGCCTTGGCTAAAAGTGCCAAAGAAGATTTAAAAGGAGCCTTGGAAGATTACAACAAAGCCATAGAATTAAACAATCAGGATGCTGAAACATACAACCTGCGCGGAGTGTTAAAATATACCATGCAAGATTATGACGGCTCCATTGCCGATTACACTAAAGCCATTGAGATAGATGCCACCAACCCTACTTACTTTGATAACCGGGCACTGAGCAAAACTGAAAAAGAAGATTATGCCGGGGCGGTAGAAGACTATTCATCATCAATTGAATTATACCCCACCGACCCGGAAACCTATTACCAGCGCGGGTTGGTAAAACTAACCATGAACAATAACTACGATGGCTGCCTGGACCTAAAGCGGGCAGACGAACTGGGCTCGCAAGAGGCAAAAGCAGCCATAAAAAAAAGCTGCAAGTAATCCTTTGCTGATTCGTTTCTTTGCAAGAATAAATTTTCCGATTACTTTTGCAGTCCTTAAAAACAGACCGTAATACAGAGGAGTGGTAGAGCGGTTTAATACACCGGTCTTGAAAACCGGAGACCTTCACGGGTCCGGGGGTTCGAATCCCTCCTCCTCTGCTTTTTTTGCAGTCCATGGTCTCTTCGGCCGCCATACACCCAACCGATTAGTTGTTATACTTACGTTTTCAAAGTAAAACGAGTTTATTCATTACTACCTTTGTGAAATTTTAAATTTTGAAACCACCCAAAAAAACATTGTCGGAGAGGCTTACCAACCGCTACCTGCTGGTGGTGCGCAACGAAGAAAACCTGGAAGAAAAAAGTACGGTTTCTTTTACCTATGCCAAAATACTGGTGATCAGCACCACTCTCTTTTTGGTTATTTTTATATCCAGCCTTTTTCTTTCCAAAACACTTTTATCGAAATGGTTCGACCCAAAATATGAAGTAGCGGCCCAGAAAAAGCAATTGATTCAATTAGCACAACGCCTGGATTCGCTGGCTCAGGAAGAAGACCGAAAAGAAAAATTCATTCAAAATTTTCAACGCATTTTGCGGGGCGATACATCCAGCGGATTTGTAGATCCGGCACGTGAGTTTAGAACCTTGCCCACCAAGGCCGTTGGCTCTGTGAAATTATCTCCCACGGATTCGGCCTTTCGTAAAGAGTTTGAGCAATCGCAATACTCGGCCGTTTCGCTCAAGAGTCAGTACCGGGAATTACAGCAACTTTTTTTCTTTACCCCCATCACCGGTTTTATCAGCGATAAGTACGATGGCAAAAAAGGTCATTATGGAGTAGATATTGTAGCCAAAACCAATGAGCCGGTAAAATGTGTGGCCGATGGCACAGTAGTGCTCAGCAGTTGGACGCAAGATGCCGGCTACGTTATAGCGGTGCAGCATCATGGCAATTTGGTGAGCGTCTATAAACACAATGCCACGATATTGAAAAAAGTTGGTAGTTTTGTGAACGCAGGCGATATCCTCGCTATAGTTGGCAACAGCGGTGAGATGACAGACGGCCCTCATTTGCATTTTGAAATGTGGTACAATGGAAGCTCACTGAATCCGGAAGATTTTGTAACTTTTTAATCGTCAAAAAAAAAATTGGTATGCTAACAACGAAAGAACAAAAACGCGTAGCCGAAGAAATCAGCAACAGCAGCAATGTTATAGGCAAGGGCACCGTGCTGGAAGGAAACATTGAAACCCATGGCAACATCCGGATAGAAGGAAGAGTGCTGGGTCATATTAAATCCAAATCAAAAATTGCGCTGGGTAACGGCAGCCATGTAGAAGGTAATATTACCGCACAGAATGCCGACATTGAGGGAGAAGTAAAAGGCAAAATAGATGTTTCCGAATTGCTCGTGTTAAAATCGACAGCGGTAGTTTATGGAGACATCAACACCGGCAAGTTAGTGGTAGAACCGGGTGCCATGTTTAATGGAAGCTGTAAAATGGGAGTAGTAAAAGACATCAAACTTTCAGAAACAGGCAATACCTTGCGAGCTCAGCCTCAAGAATCGAGGATGAATTAGATCAACCCATTTCATTTTTGAAGAAAGATCCGCCTAATACCTTTCTTAAATATTCCGGCCTGGGCATACAACTGCTGCTGGTTATTGGTGTGAGCGGATGGTTAGGTTGGAAAGCAGACCGCTGGCTACAATTACCCTTTCCATTTTTTCTTTTGGCTATGGTAATTAGCTCTTTTGCCGGAATGATCTATAAGCTATACAAGTCGCTTAATGAATAAAAACGTATTGCTATTTACGGTTTGTTGGTTATTGCTGGTTATTATTTTAGGCCTGACGGTAAACTATGCTGGTAAAAACACATTTACTTTTCCCATCTTGTTGGTTGTGGCAGGAGCCACCTGGGTTATCTATTTTCTAATAAACCGAACCCCGTCCGAAAAATGGGTAAAAAACTATCTTCTTTCCATTGTGCTGAAATTGTTGTTGGGGGGAGGGTTCATCTCAATTCTCATTTTTGTGGATAAAACGCATGCCAATGCCAACGCCCTCTTTTTTATGATTGCTTATTTTATGTTTACTGGGCTGGAAGTATCCTTTTTACTGAAGCGCTTTAATTGATTCGAACCTTGACGAAAGTCAGTTCCAAAATCTTTTCCAAAGATTTTTTTGGGTAAGGATAATTAATATTTTTGCAGTCCGAAATACAGACCTTGGCCCATTTTACAATGAGAAAGCCCTTTTTTACTGCTATTCCCGTAATTCTAACCTTGTTTTTTATTGCGGCCATTGGCTTCCCCATTTATGCCCAACACGAAGCAGGCCACCACGATACAACGCATATTCAGGCTGGCCTGGACTCGGCCGGAGCGACCCACGCAGCCGAAACGGAAAAATTTAGTGCCAACGAAGTAATTATTGAACACGTGCTGGATGACCATCAATGGCATTTTGCCGAGCATTTGGTGCTCCCCTTACCTATTATTGTTTACTCTGCTGAGCGCGGCTTAGCGGTTTTTTCGTCCTCTCATTTTTATGACGAACACCACCATGAAATAGAATACAACGGCTACAAGTTGGAAGGGCGAAATATCATATTTACTGCCACCGGGGAAAAAGTATTGGATTTATCAATCACAAAAAATGTAGCCATGCTGTTCCTTACAGCGGCTGTGCTTTTGTATGTATTATTTGCCGTAGCCAGGTCTTACAAAAGAAACCCCAAGAAAGCGCCCAAGGGGTTGCAGTCGTTCATTGAGCCGGTAATCCTTTTCGTTCGGGATGAAATCGTAAAACCTAACCTCGGACATCATACCGACAAATACCTTCCCTACATACTTACGCTTTTTTTCTTCATTCTGTTTGGAAATCTTTTAGGATTGCTTCCCGGGTCGGCCAACCTTACCGGAAACATCGCCATTACATTATCACTGGCCGTGCTCACTTTTTTGATTACTAATTTTAGTGGCAATGCGGCTTACTGGAAACATATTTTCTGGACACCCGGGGTTCCTCTTCTATTGCGGATCATTATTTTACCGGTCGAGATCATCGGGCTTTTTACCAAGCCGTTTGCCCTAACCATTCGTTTGTTTGTGGCCATTACGGCCGGGCACATTGTGTTGTTGAGTTTAATTTGTATGACTTTTATTTTTCATAGTTATATCGTAGGCATTGGCGCTTCGGTCATGGTGTTGTTTATTTCGCTGATTGAAATTTTAGTAGCGGCCATTCAAGCGTATGTATTTGCGTTGTTTACTTCCTTGTACATTGGTATGGCCACGGCAGAAGATGAACATCATTAAGAATGAGTTTTTTGTTTCACTTTAATTTATAATTCTATGTTATCCTTAATTCTCGAAGTAAGCTATGCGGTAATGGGTGCGGGCATTGGGGCTGGTCTTTCAGCCATTGGTGCGGGCATCGGTATCGGTCGTATCGGGGGTTCTGCTATGGAAGCGATGGCACGTCAGCCGGAAGCTTCAGGCAAAATTCAGGGTGCGATGCTGATCATCGCAGCGTTGGTAGAGGTAGCGGCCCTTTTTGGGTTGGTTATTTGCTTCCTTGTTTCTAACAAGCTGTAAAGAAAACAGAAAGGTGCGCTTGGGCGATGGGCCTGGCGGCCTTTCTTTCTACCCTCCGAAGGGTTGAAAAGAAGTGAACAAAACAGAAAATAAAATTTTAAACGTATGGATTTTTTACTCCCGGCTAATGGTCTTCTCTTCTGGCAAGTAGTTATTTTTCTTGCCTTGGTTTTGGTACTGGCCAAATTTGCATGGAAACCCATTCTCAGTTCGCTGAAAGAGCGCGAAGAATCTATCCAGAATGCACTTGACCAAGCTGAGAAAGCAAAGCAGGAAATGGCTTCCTTAAAATCGGACAACGAAAAATTGTTGAAGGAAGCCCGTGAAGAGCGCGATAAAATCTTGCGTACGGCACGTACGGCCGCCAACCAGATTCACGAAGAGGCTCAGGTAGCTGCTAAAAAAACAGCTGATAAAATGATTGAAGATGCCAAAGCGGTAATCAACACAGAAAAACAGGCTGCCCTGCGCGATGTGCGGGCGCAAGTGGCATCATTCTCATTAGAGATAGCCGAAAAACTTATCAAGAAAAATCTGGCCAACGATAAGGCGCAAAAAGAACTTACCGAAACACTGATTAACGATCTTAAGTTGAACTAACCATGGCCGATTCGCGCGTAGCCTCCCGATATGTAAAATCCCTGCTCGGTCTTGCCATCGAGCAAAACGCATTGGAGCAAGTGCATGCCGATATGCAATTGATAGATCGTCTCTGCCATGCCAACCACGACCTGCTGGTAATGTTACGCAGCCCCATTATTAAACACGATAAAAAAAGACAGATACTCGAATTGATTTTTAAAGGGAAGATAAGCCCTCTTTCACTTTCGATCATTGATATATTAACCCAAAAAAACCGCGAACCTTTATTGCCGTCCATCGCGGCAGAATTTAGTAACGCCTACAACGAATACAAAGGCATTCAGAAAGCAGTGGTTACAACTACAATAGCTGTAGATGAAAACCTGAAAAAAGAAATTGAGGCCATTGTTAAAAAACTGAGCAACAAAAAACAAGTGGAATTAACCACTAAAATAGATGTTAACCTGATTGGTGGATTTATCCTTAACGTGGGCGATCGCCAGATCGATGCATCGATCAAAAACAAATTAAAATCATTGAAAGTAAAGTTCAATGAGAATCCTTATGTAAAAGAATTTTAAACCGAAACGGACAAGCAATAAATAAACGAATTATGGCAGAAATCAGACCCGAAGAAATATCAGCAATACTCCGCGAACAACTTTCCAAATCCCGCACCGATGCTGAACTGGAAGAAGTAGGCACCGTTCTTACGGTGGGCGATGGGGTAGCCCGCATTTATGGATTGACCAAGGCACAAGCCGGGGAGCTGATCCAGTTTGAAAATGGTGTAAAAGCGTTAGTGTTAAATCTGGAAGAAGATAACGTGGGAGCCGTACTCTTGGGCGAATCAAAAGATATTAAAGAGGGCGATACCGTAAAACGCACCGGCCAGATTGGTTCGGTAAACGTAGGCGATGGATTGCTGGGACGCGTGGTTAATACGCTGGCCGCCCCCATTGATGGCAAAGGCCCCGTAGCCGGCAGTCTTTTTGAAATGCCACTGGAACGCAAAGCGCCCGGTGTAATTTTTCGTCAGCCTGTAAACGAGCCATTACAAACAGGAATCAAAGCTATTGATGCTATGATCCCGATAGGCCGAGGCCAGCGTGAGTTAATTATTGGAGACCGCCAAACCGGAAAAACTGCGGTGGCTATTGATACCATTATCAATCAAAAAGAATTTTTCGAAGCCGGCAAACCGGTATATTGTATTTATGTGGCAGTAGGCCAAAAAGCATCTACCGTGGCAGGTGTAGCCGCCACGTTAGAGAAAGCAGGAGCCATGTCGTACACCGTCATTGTATCGGCCTCTGCTTCGGATCCTGCCCCCATGCAATTCTTTGCCCCCTTTACAGGGGCTGCCATTGGCGAATATTTTCGCGACACCGGAAGACCGGCATTGGTAATTTATGACGACTTATCTAAACAAGCAGTAGCTTATCGTGAAGTATCGCTTCTTTTAAGAAGACCTCCGGGCCGCGAAGCTTATCCTGGTGATGTGTTTTATCTGCACTCACGCTTGTTAGAACGTGCAGCCAAGGTGATTAACAACGATGAGATTGCTAAGAAGATGAATGATCTGCCCGCCAGCATTAAGCATTTAGTGAAAGGCGGAGGCTCGCTCACGGCTTTGCCCATTATTGAAACGCAGGCTAATGACGTATCGGCTTACATTCCTACAAATGTGATTTCGATTACCGATGGCCAGATCTTTTTGGAAACCAACTTGTTCAATTCCGGTATCCGCCCGGCTATTAACGTAGGGATTTCGGTATCGCGCGTGGGGGGCTCGGCACAGATAAAGTCAATGAAGAAAGTGGCGGGCACACTTAAACTGGATCAGGCTCAGTTTCGCGAGTTGGAAGCTTTTGCCAAGTTTGGCTCAGATCTTGATGCGGCTACCAAACTCACCATTGAGCGCGGTCGCAGAAACACTGAAGTATTGAAACAACCGCAGTATGCTCCGGTGCCGGTAGAAGAACAAGTAGCCATGATTTTGGCCTCCACCCGTGGCTATTGCGATAAAGTTCCGGTTAACAAAATCAAGGATTTTGAAAAAGAGTTTATTTCTTTGCTGAAAGCACAAAGCAAACAGGTGCTTGATAATTTCCGTGTTGGCAAATTTGAAGATGCCGATGCCGATGTGGTGAAAAAAGTAGCGATGGAGTTAGCTTCAAAATATTAATTCGGTGATGCGTTAATTCGGTAATGCGTTAATTGCCGAATCAAAGAATCATCCAATCAACAAATTGAAATGGCGAGTTTAAAAGAAGTAAAAAGCAGGATTACCTCGGTAATGTCAACCCAACAGATTACCAAAGCCATGAAAATGGTAGCGGCTGCCAAGTTGCGCAAATCGCAGGAACGGATTATTCAAATGCGGCCGTTTGCTCAAAAGTTGAATGGCCTGCTTCAAAACGTATCCTCTGCCGGAACAGACGGCCCGGCATGGTATAGCCAAGTTCGCGAAGAGAAAAAAATCCTGATTGTAGCCATTAGCTCCGACCGCGGGTTGTGCGGAGGATTTAACAGCACCGTATTTAAAGCTGTTGCCCGGCTGATTGAAGAAAAATATTCTTCTCAACTCAGGCAAAAGAACGTTTCTATTATGCCTATCGGAAAAAAGGCAGCAGAGTTTTTTAGCAGAAGAAACTTTCCGATGGTAAACGACTTCGCTCCTATTTTTCAAGATTTGTCGTTTGAAAAAGTGGCGGAAGCTGCTCAGTTTTTGATGGATCATTTTCGCCAGGGCGATTATGATAAAATTGAAATTGTTTATAACGAATTTAAAAACGTAGCTACCCAGATACTGCGAACCGAACCGTTTCTGCCGGTACGAGCATCGAGTCAGGAAAAGAAAATACAAGAAGCAGATTATATCTACCAGCCTGATCAGGAAGAAATCATTACCGGCCTGATTCCTAAATCGCTGAAAGTACAATTGTTTAAGTCTGTACTCGATAGCAATGCGGCTGAAAACGGTGCCCGTATGACGGCTATGGATAAAGCGACCGAAAATGCGGGCGAGCTACTGAAAGATTTGCGCCTGACCTACAACCGTACCCGCCAGGCAGCCATCACCAAAGAAATTTTGGAAATTGTGGCCGGTGCCGAAGCGCTGAAATCAGCCTGACCATAAAAAAAATAACTAAATTGAATCCTATCTTTCGAAGATGGGATTTTTTTTTCGTATGTATCGGTGGCTGAATATTCTCAGCATTGATGTGGCCGGAGGGGCCGTTGTAGGTGCTCTTTTTTTTGCCCGCATCTTTAACGTGATGGTGCTGCCACAAGGGTTGCTGGTGTTAGGACTTACCGTTTGGATTATTTACACGGCCGACCACCTCATAGACGCAAGAAAAATTAAACAACAAGCCTCTACTGAAAGGCATCGGTTTCATCAAAAATATTTCAACGTTCTTGCCGTTGTTGTAATGGTTACTGCGGCAGTTGTTTTAGTTCAACTTTTTTTTATTCGGAAAACAGTCTTTGTTGAAGGCCTTGGGCTGGCTCTCGCCATTGTAATCTACTTCTTATTTCAACGATTTCTTAAGTTTTTTAAAGAACTAATCGGGGCAGTACTGTATTTGGGCGGGGTACTTCTTATTCCAATAACCATTAACAACGATGGGTTAACATGGCCACAACTGATTTTGATTGCACAATTTGCTATGACTGCGTTAATCAATCTATTGTTATTTTCCTGGTTTGATAAACACCGGGACGAGCAAGATAAGCACACCTCTTTTGCGACCATGCTTGGCGATAACGCAACGCGCAGATCGCTGCTTTTTTTATTTTTTGTACAAGCCGTGCTGGCCGGTATTCAGTTTACTCTGGCCAACTACAAACCAACAGTTATTTTGGTGTTGATGAATTTTGTGCTGTTTTTGATTTTAATAAACCGAAGTTTTTTTGAAAAAAACGACCGGTACCGGCTACTGGGCGATGCTGTTTTTTGGCTTCCCGTTATTTACATTTTGGGATGAAGCCAAACAACTTCGATAAAATTGCTTTTGTCTATGATTGGTTAGCCCAATTCGTTTTTGGTAAAAGCATGACCGAATCTCAAAAGTATTTTTTAAATAAAATACCGGTTCATTCTAAGGTACTGATTTTAGGAGGGGGCTCCGGGTGGATAGCCAAAGCGCTTTTTGCTGTTATACCTACGGCCGAAGTTTACTACGTAGAAGCCTCGAGTAAGATGATGTTGCTGGCAAAAAAAAAACTGAACGAAAATAAACGCATTCATTTTATTTGCGGAACGGAGAATGATATTCCGCCTCATCAATTTGATGCGGTCGTCACCAATTTTTACCTGGACCTGTTTCCTGAAGAGTCGTTAGCCAAAGTAATACAGATAATTAGGCCGCAGTTAAAATTAAATGCTGTCTGGATTGTTACTGACTTTGTAGATTACAAATGGTGGCACAAGCGGATGCTCCAATTGATGTATGCTTTTTTCAGATTGGTATCTAATGTCAGGAATAACAAATTGCCGGATTGGAATAAAGCTATGATAGAAATGAGCGGACGTAAGCGTGACTCAATGTTTTTTTATGGTAACTTTATTGAGTCAGCCGTTTTTCAGTTTTTATGAAAACCACGCTTGGTAAAACCATTAAAAAATTCGGGTAAGTTTAGATTTTATAAGAACAAGATTTTTACTAAGTTGCTTGAGGTGATCAGCAAAGGGCAATAACCACTCATTTTCAACTGTCTTATTTTTTTTTATTTCACAGATTTTTGACATGATGGTCAAAAAAAATACAAAACAGAAAAAATAATTTACGACATATATATTGCACTTTTAATTTTTTTCTGCTTCAATTAGTAAATCAATCAACCCAAGACATCTACCCCATGAAAAAAATAGTATTCTCATGTTTAATGATGGCTCTTGCTTTTTCCTGCTCCGACCCGGTTAATAATGTAAGGCCATCATTAGTTGAAAACAATATTCAGATCAGCGAGGCACAGCAGCACTTTGCCTCGGTTGCGGCCGCATTGCCCCATACCGAAATGCCCGGCTCCCCTGCGCTGCCCCGCCACAAATTGTTAAAAATGGCTGGCTGGCGCCAGGCCTATCATAAAAACCTATCGATGGGCAGCGCCTTGGTGGTGCCGGTAAAATTTGAACAGGAAATTTATTACAAGCCAAGTGCAGAAAGTAAAACGACTATACCGATCAGCGCCCTTACCCATTTGCTTTTTTACAAAGACAAGCAAAAAGCTATGCACATGGAGGTGGTTACCTCTCTGCCCGGTTTAGACAAAAGTGATAACGTGCCAGGTCAGAAATTTAAAGGCCGGGTTATCGTAGAGGATTGGCGGGGCGAGTACATTACCGGGTTCAAATTTGAAAGAGGCAAGATGAACAAAATCACTCTTTCTAAGAGAGTGCCAACCCAGGGAGCGCTTGCCATCTGCACATCCACTATTTGGGGTACTTGTTATTCTGACCGGGACGGCACAAGTTATGGCTGTACCTACGATTACACCGAAGTTACCTGCGATGTGATGGATGGAGGCGAGGGAGGCGGTGTAACTCCGGTGGATAATAGCGGTGGCGGTGGTGGAGGCAGTGACTATGCCGATGTGGCAAGTTATTTATGGGACGATCAGATAAATGATAGCAA
>JAFDYY010000072.1 GCA_018267195.1 Bacteroidota bacterium
GTTGATTTTCATTCGTCAATCATGCCAATCGATTTTCTATTGCATGATTTGGGTTTAAGAGTAGTTTTGCAATATTAATGCACGTGCCATGTTTGATATGATGAAAATGATGGGCAAAATGAAGGAGGTACAAGCCCGGCTGAAAGAAGCCCAAGATAGCCTTGAACGTTTGCATATTACAGCTGAGGCCGGGGCCGGTATGGTGAAAGCTACCGTAAACGGAAAAAAGCAAGTACTGGTCATCGACATAGACCCCTCCCTTTTCAAACCGGAAGACCAAGCAATTGTGCAGGATTTGGTAGTGGCTGCAATCAATAAAGCGACAGACGAAGCCGAGGTGCAAGCGAAAGACCTGTTAAAAAAATCTACCGAAGGGTTGTTGCCCAATATTCCGGGAATGGATTTAAGTAACCTGATGGGATGATAAAAGTTGCGATCGTCATACTCAACTTCAATGGAAAAAAATTTTTAGAACAGTTCCTTCCTGCGTTGGTTTCGTACAGCACAAACGCCCCTCTGTTTGTTGTGGATAATGGCTCGCAAGATGATTCCGTTTCGTTTGTCCGGCAAACACACCCTGCCATAGAGGTGATCTTACTCAACCAAAATCTTGGCTTTTGCGGAGGGTACAATGCCGCCTTAAAACAAATTCAGGCTATGTATTATGTGCTGATCAACTCCGATGTGGAGGTAACTCAAGGTTGGCTGCAACCGGTGTTGCACCTGTTGGATAAGAATCCGGCCATCGCTGCCGTGCAACCCAAAATCCTCTCCTTTAAACAAAAAAATAAATTTGAATATGCCGGGGCAGCCGGGGGTATGATTGATACCTTGGCATTTCCATTTTGCCGGGGCCGTTTGTTCGATCACCTCGAAGAAGATCATGGCCAATACAATGATGAAGTACCTGTTTTTTGGGCTTCCGGTGCATGCCTGTTTGTGCGCTCCGATCGTTTCCATGAACTGGGTGGGCTGGACGAAGATTTTTTTGCCCACATGGAGGAAATTGATCTATGTTGGAAATTTCACCGAGCCGGACACCTCGTTTACTATCAGGGGAAAAGTACCGTTTACCATGTAGGGGGTGGAACGCTCTCCGCTTCCAACCCACGAAAGACATACCTCAACTTTAGAAATGGACTGAGTCTGCTCTGGAAACACGAACGGTTTTCACGGTTGGTTTGGAAACTCCCTTTACGAATCATGTTAGACTGGGTAGCGGCTGTCCATTTCCTTTTTACGGGTTCACCCGTTCACGCCAAGGCAGTATGCATTGCCCACTTAAGTTTCCTGCGCAGAATCGGCCATGAATATAGAAAACGCGCTACCACCGCCCACACATTAAAAAATTTTAAAACCACCAATACCTATAAGGGATTAATCGTACTGGATTATTTTCTGTATCGGAAAAAAACCTACAAAGAATTAACAGCAGATTAAAAATCCCAAATGGAACTGCGTTTTCTCAAATGAGCCCGCATATTGAGTAAGAAAGCGATCGCTAAGTAAAGCACCACAGGCGAACCAAGCGTAAGAAAGGAAGTATAGATAAAAAACAACCTAATAGAGGAGGTGGCTATCCCCAATTTTTCGCCTAAAAAAGCACATACGCCAAAGGCATGATCTTCAAAGAATAATTGAATTCGCTTCACCATACATATCCCAACCTTAAAATTAATCTTAGTACAGCCCGGCCTCAGCGGCTTCTGCCCACAAATATAGTTAGCTCATGCCCAACAAATGAAAAGGTTCTTCATATTTTTAACTATTCTTGCACTAAATATGGTTATAAACCTTACCTTTGCTACCCGTTAAAGTTCGTTTTTTTAAACCAAATTCCATGAGAAAATTTGTTTATCCCCTCGTTATTATTGGCTCGGTTGCCGCAGCCGGTTGCACGCTGCCGCAAATGATAAAGTTAGCTACGAAGCAAAACTTGCAGGTAAAACCTGATCCACTCGAAGTACATAAAGACACGGTTACGTTTGATCTTTCCGGTAACCTACCGGCCAAACTCCTTAAAAAAGGAACGGTTTATACTTTGAACACGTATTATAAGTACAACGAAAATGAACTGGCTTTACAGCCTATCCCGTTCAAGGCAGAAGAATTTCCGGCCAATAAAACAGAGCAAACCCCGGTAACCAAATCTTTTTCTTTCCCCTACAAGGATGCCTACAAAGAAGGCACTGTACAGATTCAAGGGGTAGCCACGAAAGGTACCAAATCAAAAACTACACCACGGTTAGATATTGCCAATGGCATTATTACCACCTCTAAGTTGGTTCAGAATTCATATTATGCTGCTTTTGCCGACCATGGATATAACAATCAAGAAGAATTGGTTCCGGTTATCATTCCCGATTTTAATTTCGAACGGGGAAGATCTGTATTGCGCAAATCAGAAATTAAAGCCGACAAAGGAAAGCAGTTGGATGCTTTCATCGCTTCTAAAAACATTACCCGCACCGTAACCATTACCGGTACCCACTCCCCAGAAGGGTTGGAGCGCATCAACAGCAAACTGTCTGAAGAACGTGCTACTGTAATTGAAAAATATTATCGCGAGCAAATGAAAAAATACGACTACCAAGGCGTAGCCGCAGATATTAAATTTATCCTCAAACCTATTGTTGACGACTGGAACGGATTCAAAACTGCTTTGGCAGCTTACAATGGAATTTCAGCCGATGAGAAAAATGAGTACCTAACCATTTTGGGTAATGGTGGCAAGTTTGAAGATCAGGAAAATGCCATGAAAAAATTAAAAACTTACAATAAAGTTTTTAAGGATGTCTATCCCGGATTACGTGCTGCTAAGACCGAAATTCTTACGGTAAAAGTAAAGAAGACTGATGCTGAGATTTCGGTGTTGGCCAAGCAAATTACTAAAGGCGAAGTAAGTATTGATGCGCTGAGTTTTGAAGAATTAATGTATTCTGCTACCCTTACCCCCTCATTGGATGAGAAGGCTGCCATCTACGAATCGGCTACTAAAAAGGGAAACAATTGGAATGCCCACAACAACTTAGCAGCCGCTTATATTCAGATGATAATCGAAAATCCTGCCAAAGCTTCTGAATTAGCCGACAAGGCAGCTACTCAACTTGATTTAGCCGCTAAACTGAAAGAAGCTCCCGAAGTATTAGCCAATTTAGCTTCTATTTCATTATTGAAAGGCAATCCCTACAAAGCCTACTCGTATGCAGCCCGTGCACTTAATGGGGCTAGCAGCGATGTAAGCCGCGGTGTAAATGGCGTAAAAGGCGCTTCCGAAATCTATAAAGCACAATACAGCAATGCTGTAAGTTCTACCTCTTCCGCTTCCGACAACTACATCAACTCCTTCAACAAAGGATTAGCCCAGTTGCTGACAAAAGATAACAACAATGCGGCTGCCTCTTTTGCCGAATCTTCTAAGAAGAACCCTAATTTTGCTTTGGCTTATTATGGCGCGGCTATTGCTGCCGCCCACAATGCCAACGGAGATGCTGTTGTGAGCAACCTCACTTCGGCCGTAAAAATAGATCCTTCTTTAAAAGCCAAAGCTCTTACCGATCTTGAGTTCTTAAAATTCAGAACTACGGATGCTTTCCGTAACGCTCTGAAGTAACAAAGGTATTTAAACGTGATAAAGCCCCGGAGTTTTACTTTCGGGGCTTTTTTATTGGTAGCCGGGGTATTATTTTTACACGGTTTATAATTGCGTGTCATAATTCATTTTTACCATGAGAGAAATCCAGTTTAGAGAAGCCCTTCGTGAAGCTATGAACGAAGAAATGCGCAGAGATGCCAGCGTATTACTAATGGGCGAAGAGGTGGCTGAATACAATGGTGCCTACAAAGTAAGTCAGGGCATGCTGGACGAGTTTGGCCCCGACCGCGTTATTGATACTCCGATTTCTGAGCTTGGTTTTGCCGGTGTGGGCGTAGGCGCTGCCATGAATGGCGTGCGGCCCATAGTGGAATTTATGACCTTCAATTTTTCTTTAGTGGCCATTGATCAGATCATTAATTCGGCAGCAAAAATGCTTTCCATGTCAGGTGGGCAATTTAATGTACCCATCGTTTTTCGTGGCCCCACCGGCAATGCCGGTATGTTAAGTTCGCAACACTCGCAAAATTTTGAAAATTGGTACGCCAACACCCCCGGGCTGAAAGTAGTCGTTCCCTTCACGCCATACGATGCCAAAGGACTTTTGAAAACAGCCATACGCGATAACGATCCGGTCATCTTCATGGAAAGCGAATTGATGTATGGCGATAAAGGCGAGGTACCCACCGAAGAATATTTAATACCCTTCGGGTCGGCTGATATAAAACGAAGCGGCACAGATGTTACCATTGTATCTTTTGGTAAGATTATGAAGGTAGCTTTGGCTGCTGCCACTGAACTGGAGAAAGAAGGTATTTCGGCAGAGGTTGTTGACCTGCGCTCTGTACGCCCGATTGACTACGCCACCGTTGTAGAATCCGTAAAAAAAACAAACCGTCTGGTAATAGTGGAAGAAGCTTGGCCTTTGGCGGCCATTTCATCAGAGATTACTTACCACATTCAAAAATATGCCTTCGATTACCTTGATGCCCCTATCCATCGCATTAACAGTTTAGATGTACCTCTTCCTTATGCTCCTACTTTAATTGATGCAATCCTGCCTAGTGTAGAGCGAACCGTAAAGGCAGTAAAAGCTGTGATGTACCGAAACTGATTTTTATTCTTTGAGTATCTGCCAAGCTTCCTGAAGCCGGTTTTGCTTTAATAGTTCCGTAGCCTGAACATGTTTTTTTCTATCGGAAGAGAAGTTTCCTTCTGGTAGTTTTTCTATGTTGGCCAAACGAGCTAATTGATTGGACGAAAAAACAGTACTGCACCTAACCTCTTGCGGCAGTTGATCAAACCCGATGCCAAGTTTAGTATTCGGTTTCGGCACTTCAAATATAGCTTCACCATGAGCCCGGCAATAATAATCACCTCCCATGCGAGCCACTGCATCAAGTTTTTGTGGATCTATTCCTCCCTGTTCATTCAAAATCTCATTTTTAATATGAGCCAATACAACTTCGCAAATAATCAGGTTTCCGGCCCCTCCTTCCGTGCCCAGAGAAATTATTTCTTTTACATGACATTCGAAGCAAGCCGGTGATTCTGCCACCCGGGGTGGTTTTACCTTTACCGAAGGCAATGGATTAAGCCCTGCCTTAATAAATTCGTTCACTTCGGAAGGATACTCGCAACTGGCCAATGAACTTTGTTCTACCATAGAATAGTTAACAATGTTAATCACTACTTCCGGTACTTCTTTCACATTTTCCAGTGTATGCTTAGTGGTGTTGTTTCGCACCCGGCGCGATGGCGAAAAGATAAGAATGGGCGGCTGAGTACTAAACAAATTAAAAAAACTGAAAGGGCTCAGGTTTACCTTTCCATTTCTATCTATTGTGCTGGCAAATGCTATGGGGCGGGGTGCTACGGCACCTTGTAAAATACTTACCATATTAGCGGTAGTAACTTCCCGGGGGTCAACTGTTAAATATTTTTCCAATGAATAAAAGTTAGTATTTTTTTAAACCCGGGTAATTTTCACCGTATCCCGGATTTTGCTTTTTATAAAAAGGGTGAACACGGCTTCGATATTCTCGGTTGCCATGATGATGATCTACCTGAGCCCGGCATTGTTTAATAACGCACTTGGGCAACTGGGGGATGGAATAAGTAAAGCCCATATTTACCATCAGCATATTATTGGAATATGAAAGCGAACTTCCGCTCCCGGCAATCGCTAACTGATAGCTCTTCAGTTCAAAAGCAGGCCGAATAAATACTTTTAAATATTCCGAAAGATCGCGCTCGATGGTTACTCCCAGATTAAAGTATGTATTGGTCGTTACCTGTGCCGCATTGTAGTTATTCTTCATCTTATAATTCCCTACCTGCAGATCGCCTGTAAACAAATAATCATTCCACCGATAAAATGAATATCCGATCATGCCCCAATATTTTCGAACAAACCCGGTAGGGGCATCCGCTCTCATGTCGGCTATTTTATCGGCCATCATGGTGGGACGAAACGTACCCAGCGACATCAATTCATACGAATACCCACCACCTATACGGAATTGTTTGTATTCGTAATGCAGCGTGGCTGCCAACGGAATATTGAGAGCATGGCCTTTAAATCTTACATTGTTACCTGCGTTGGCTACCGTATAACTTCCCGGTGCTGTATTATCCCCTCCTGCATTGTTAATCCAGTTGGTAAAACGTACGGTGGCAGAGTTAATAAAAAGTTCAGGCCTTGCACCAGGCGCCTGATAAATACCAAATCCACTTAAACTGGTGCTCAGATACGATCTTCCTGCCCCTGTGTAAACACCAAAATGAAAATTCCGCAACGCCCTGCGTATAAAATTACTGCCTTGCCGCGGGGTTACATAAAAATGATCCAGCGGAATTTTATCTTTTCCTTCATCCTGGGCCGATACAGAAAACGCAAGCCCAACTAAGGCAGTCAGCAATAAATGGGAACGGCTTTTCAGGATATTTTTTTGTCGCTAAAGATAAGAAATTGATTTAAGTTAGCTGTATTACCAACGATTTAGTTCGCTCAGTATTGCGAGTTGTAACCGGTATAGGCCGTTTCCAATGAGGTAAAGGTATGAAAGGTAGTTTGTCCTTTTAGTATGGAGACTGTAATGGGGTGATCTACTTCGCGTCCTCCGGGTGTTTGGGCCACAAAATGCAAATTGGCATTTCCTTCGGGTAGCGAAATGCGGCAATATGAAATACTGTGGGGCAGTGTTTGCCAATTTCGGGTATCGGCTTTTTCGGTAACCGCGTTGAGCAAGCCAACAATGGCCCCCAGCGTTTCATTTTCTTTTCTGATCTGATTCTCTTCGGTCTTTTTAACAGCCACCCGCAGCAAGGCTTTGCTAAATTCTATACCCATTCGTTCCTGCAGACATTTGAATGCAATTTTATTAACATCTTCTGCCAGTTGTAAGGGGTATGTATTGTTATTTACGTCTACCGATGCCTCTATAAAATAAGTTTTCCGTTCCATATATTTTGGAAAAGCAATACGGATAATTTGCAAGCCTGTAAGCGCATTGCGTTGGGTGTTATCATTTACCTGAAAGGGAAAGTTGTACCCTAATTGCTCATTGGCAAAATAAACCCAATTGCCTTGTTGGCTTACTACAAAATCTACTCCCCATTCTACCTTTACCGGTGCCAGTCCGTTATGCCAGAAAAAAACAAGCTCTCCCCCATCGGTGGGTTTGTACACATAATCAGCCATCTGAAAATCCGATTTAAAATTTTCAAATTCATTGGTCAACCCGCTAAGCCAGGCCGTGCGCAGAATATCGGTGCGCAGTTGGGCCGGTACCGTAACCCCAAACAGCCGGGCATAGTCGCTCTGGTAAATAGTGAGTGCATTCCGGTAGGCAATAAAAGCATTGTTGTAATCTTTGTCGGCTTCGTAAATAATCCCCATCAGCAAGTTTACAAACGCATCGCGCTCATACTTTTCTTTCGACTGATAGCGATCCGACAACTGTTGCAGCCGTGTATTTAATCTGCGGCACTCTACCAGAGCATCGTCTGTATTGTGCATTTTCAGATAGTTCATGGCCTTGTAGTACAAAACCAATAAATGTTCATGGTCTTCTCCTCTATACGAAGTAACCATTGGGTTGGTAAGATAAGAAGCCACTTCGTTCAGGTAATTGATCCGGTAATCTTCTCCATAGAGATAAGCCTTCTCAAAATAGGTATTGCTTTCTTCGTACCGCCCCATCATGGAAAGCACCAACCCGCAATTGAAATAATAAAGAAGTATTCTTCGGCTTCGCGACTGTGACGATTCTTTTTGAATGGTTTTATAAGCCTCGTCTAAATTTCCCCGCTCAAACTCTTGATTAAAAAATAAATTAGATTGGTAGTAGGTGGCACAAGACGAAACCGCCAGCAACCCAATCAGAATAACTACCAGGCGTTTCAAGTATCAGTCTTTGATGAATTTCTTTATTTCCTGCTGGCCATACCAAACCCGCTTGTTGGTTTCCATATCGGTAAGAAATAGAGTGGTAACATAATTTACCACACGCTTCTTGTTATAGACATCCGTTTCGGAAGTCATCTCCCCAAAGAGCATCAGGTTGGCACCGGCTTCTTTCCCCCACTGGGCGGCTGTGCCCGAACTGGCAAAATCCTGCTGATCGGCCCGTTCCTGCCTGAGTTTATCGCGAAAGCTATCCGATTCAACTAAGTCGGCTATGTTGGAGTTATAAATAGCCAGTTCCATTTTTTTTATGTAATTATCTGCATCTATGTGCTCGCTGGTTTTATTTCTAACTAAGCCCACAATAATGGCCGGTTTTTTATTGAGCGTTTTGGTATAGTCTTTAAACTTATCGCTGTTCAGCAAATCCGAAATCATTTTATTAGCAACCATGCGCGAGTCGCTGTCATTCCACCGGCCGCTCAAATCAATCGCCTGATCCGGGTTAACACGGGTAACTGATCGCGAGCAACTGCCCAAAATTAATAACGCTAAGACGAGCCCGATTCCTTTCATAAGTTGATATTTTATATTTCGTTTTTTTGCCCATGGCATCACTTCATATCCTTTAAACGCTGAATAACCTCTTTTGGGTTGGGTGAAGAAAAAACAAAATTACCCGCCACCAGCACGTTGGCACCGGCCTCTATTAAGCGGGGTGCATTTTCCTGGTTTACTCCTCCATCAATTTCGATAAGAGCCGAAGAATTATGCCGGGCCATTAATTCTTTCAGTTCTTTTATCTTGGTATACGTGCGTTCAATAAATTTTTGTCCGCCAAAGCCCGGGTTTACCGACATTAAACATACCAGGTCTATCTCGGCAATCACTTCCGACAGACACGAAACCGGTGTGTGGGGATTGATGGCCACACCGGCTTTTACACCCAGCGTTTTAAGTTGTTGAATGTTGCGATGAAGGTGTGGGCAGGCTTCGACATGAACGGAAATAGAAGAAGCTCCGGCCTTTTTAAAATCTTCTACATATTTTTCGGGCTGAACAATCATCAGATGAATATCCATCGGTTTTTTGGCATGTCGTTTTATGGCCTCGGCCACCGGCAAGCCAATGGAAATATTGGGCACAAAAACACCATCCATAATGTCTATATGGATCCAATCGGCTGCACTGGTATTAATCATTTCTATTTCGCGCTGTAAGTTGGCAAAATCGGCTGCCAATACAGAAGGGGCAATAAGGGTATTCATTTGTGGCTATTTCAAGTTGCCAAATTACAAATTAGAAACCTGTAATCGGCAATTTGTACTTAACTTCGCGCCTCAAAATTTATTCCTGTGAATTATCTCTCGGCAGAAAACCTTTCCAAATCGTACAACGACCGCTGGCTTTTTCAAAACCTGACGATCGGAATTTCGCAAGGCGATAAAATTGCGTTGGTAGGCGAAAACGGGGTGGGAAAATCCACCCTTCTAAAAATACTGATCGGAAGCGTGCCATCAGACAGTGGCAAAATAAGCGTGCGCGATGGGATACGGATAGGCGATTTAGTACAACAACCCAACGCCCCCGGCCACCTTACCGTACAAGATATTTTGTTTGACGAAAAAAATAAAATTGCCTCCCTAGTAAAACAATATGAATCGCTCATCCACGATCCGGCCACATCGCCCGAAAAGATGCAAGCCGTTCTGGAACAAATGGAGGAGCACAATGCCTGGGGATATGATACGCTGGTGCATGAAGTAACCAGTAAACTGGGCATCACCAACCTTAATCAAAAATTTGAAGAACTATCGGGCGGGCAGCGCAAAAGAACTTTCCTCGCCCAGATGCTCCTTACTTCGCCCGACCTGTTAATTTTAGATGAACCCACCAACCATTTAGACTTGGAAGCTATTGAATGGCTGGAGAATTATTTATCCGGCCAGAATACCACCTTGCTGATGGTGACGCACGATCGCTACTTCCTCGACAACGTGGCCAACCTCATTCTGGAAATAGACCGTGGAAAACTGTATGCCTATCGTGGCAACTATGCTTATTTTCTGGAAAAAAAATCGGAGCGCGAAGAAATGCTGAAAAGCGAAGTGGCTAAGGCTCGCAACCTGATGAAAAAAGAACTTGAATGGATGCGCAAGCAACCCAAAGCCCGGGGCACCAAAGCCAAATACCGCATTGATGCCTTTTACGAACTGCAAGAAAAAGCTTCCGTCAATTTAAAGAAAGATAAACTCGAACTCGACATACAAGAGCGCAGGCAGGGCGGAAAAATATTAGAACTAACCCATGTCTCAAAAAGTTATGGACATCTAAAACTGGTAGATGATTTTTCTTATATCTTCAAGAAAAAAGATAAAATCGGTGTGGTGGGTAAAAATGGCGTGGGCAAATCCACATTCCTCGATTTGCTTACCGGAGCCCGCCCCGACTCGGGCGAAATTATTCCGGGAGTAACCACAAAAATCGGCTACTTCACCCAGGAAACAGCCAGCCTGAATCCGGGCCACCGCGTAATTGAAGAAGTAAAAGCTATAGCCGAATTTATTACCCTGGCCGATGGCTCGCAGGTGTCCGCTTCTAAATTTTTAGATCTGTTTCTGTTTCCACCCGAGAAGCAATACATTTTTATAGATAAACTGAGCGGGGGCGAAAAGAAACGGCTGCAACTGCTGAAGGTATTGGTAACCAATCCAAATTTTTTAATTCTGGATGAACCCACCAACGACTTTGATATAGACACCTTAAACGTACTGGAAGATTTTCTGGAAAAATTTGCCGGCTGTTTGGTTTTAGTTTCGCACGACCGCTATTTTATGGACCATCTGGTGGATCAGCTTTTTATTTTTGAAGGCGATGGAAAAATAAAAATCTTTAACGGGAATTATTCAGACTACCGAAGCGAACCGGACGAACCCGAAACGGCTCCTGCCGAAATTAAGTCTCCATTGCCCCAACCCCAAAAAGACCAGCCTAAAATTTCGAATAAAGAAAAACAGGAATACGAGCGCCTGACTATGGAGATTGAGAAATTAGAAAAACAAAAATCTGAACTAACCCAACAACTCAACTCCGGTATTACGGATCACAAAAAGCTGACCGAACTGGCCTTGCAAATTGATTCTCTACAAAGCGAAATAGAGCATAAAACTAACCGGTGGCTGAATCTGGCAGAGTTATTGGCTTAACCCCAAATCATGCCATAGAAAACCGATTGGCATGATTGACCAATGAAAATATCAACAACCCATGAAGATAAAATACCCCTGGTGATTTTCATTGTCAGGGTTAAACCTTGACGAGGTTGACGTTTTCATCAACCCTTTGGGCAGACGATGCACCCCTAATGCATCATCTGGGTTTAAGAAGAGAAGGAATGATTTTACTTGAAAACACAATTTAAAGGAGGTACAAAAGGGTTAGTTCTGTTATTAGAGTTAAGCAATCTCGATCTACCCGCATCGCTAAATGCGCCACCATAA
>JAFDYY010000073.1 GCA_018267195.1 Bacteroidota bacterium
ATTCTGAATTTGTTTTCCATGTTCTTTATTCTTTCATTATTGGTAAGGGTATTACCCTCTATACATTGTTCTTTCGGCTACCCGCAACCGGGCGCTGCGGGCCCGGCTGTTTTGTTGTAGTTCCTCTTCCGAAGCTTCTATCGGTTTGCGATGCACTGCTTCAAAAGGTTTTAGTTTATTTCCATAAAAATCTTTCTCTACTTCACCATACATTTTGCCGGTGTTGATGTAGTTTTTTACCATCCGGTCTTCCAGCGAATGATAACTCATTACGACCAACCGTCCTCCGCTCTCAATCACATCGCCACATTGGTGCAAAAAATCTTCCAACGCCTGCATCTCGTGGTTTACTTCGATGCGCAACGCCTGAAACACCTGGGCGAAATATTTGTTCTCTTTCCCTCTCGGAGCCACCGCCTGCAACGCCTCTTTTAAATCGAGCGTGGTGTGCAACGGTTTTTCACCTCGCCTCATTACAATGTGCCGGGCGGCTGTTCGGGCATTTTTCAATTCACCGTACATACCCAGCACTTTGTGCAATTGCTCTTCGCTGTAACTGGCTACGATTTTGGCGGCCGTCATTTTTGTATTCCGATCCATTCGCATATCTAGCGGCCCTTCAAAGCGGGTAGAAAACCCGCGCGCTGCCTCGTCTATCTGGTGCGATGAAATACCTAAGTCGGCCAAAATCCCGTTCACTTGGGTTACTCCGTGCAACTTCAGGTACTGTTTCATGAACCTGAAGTTGATATGACAAAATGTAAAAGAACGATGTTGTATTTTTTCTGCCTCTCTTTTAGCATCTTCATCCTGATCGAACGCAATCAGCCGTCCGCCTTTCAGTTTTTCCAGTATGACCAAACTGTGCCCACCTCCGCCAAACGTAACATCCACATAAGTGCCTTCCGGATTGATGTTTAATCCTTCCAAACACGCGCGAAGCATCACCGGCTGGTGATAGATTTTAGGTTCTGATGACTGTGGGCCGGAAATTTCTTTCATCTATTTTCCAAGGTTCAGTCTCCATGAGCCCTTATTCATATCACTCATTGAGGTACTTCGCTGCCAGTTTCGACAACTCACCGGGGTCTTGAATCAGGTGCTTCTCATAAATTGCCGGGTTCCATGCCTCCACCTTCGAGCCTGTGCCCACCAGCATTACTTCTTTGTCTATCCGGGCGTAGGCCAGCATATTTTTCGGCAACAGAAAACGGCCATTGCCGTCTAACTCTGCCGTAACCACGCCCGACAAAAAATTTCGCTGAAGCTGGCGGTACTCTTCGTTGAATTCGCTCAACCCAGAAATTTTTGAGAATACTTTTTTAAACTCCACCAGTGGATAAATGATCAGGCAAGGTTCAAAACCCCTGCGAATCATCAACTCCTGGCTTTCGCCTTCGGGAAGCTGTGATTTGATCCGCGCAGGCAGCACCAACCTGCCTTTGGCATCGAGCTTACATTCGTATTCGCTGGTGAAGAAAGTCATAGACTGTAGTGGTTGTCTTTTTTCTCCTAAGCAAACGTAAGCATTTTTTACCACTTTCAACCACTTTCAACCACTTTTTTACATTTTTCGGTTATTTTTATCCAAAAAGTGACTTTAGGATGATTTTTCCTCGTAAACAACCTAAACAGTAATGCTTAATTTATACTATATAGAATGGAAGAACAGATATTAATCAATACCCTTGTTAGCGCGTTTGCAACGCGTATTTTTCGTTTTCCATTTCCAGCGGAATTTCGTATCGGGCTCCTGTTATCTGAGCACAACCTCAACTATAATTTGTAATAGTTTCGACTTAACCTTGCGAGTCGCTCAATCATTATAGTCATAACCTTACACTTGCGAATGCGAGTTCAGGTTTTGATTAGGTGTAGTCAAGGGCAGCACTGGGTTGCCGTGTGCTTGGTGCTGTTTATTTTTATCCCAACACCGGTTTCAATCAAAATCTATCTTGTATTGATCGGAGGATCTAATAGTCTTTATTTCGACCAGCGTATGGTGTCTGTAAGATCTAATACCATTTATTACATATTACAACCCATACTTATCAAGTAAAAATACCAGTGCGGCCATAGCGGCAGCGCCCATCTCTAATTCGCGAGGGCTCACTTTATCAATAGTATCTTCAGGGGTATGGTGGTAATCGAAATACCGTTGTGTGTCGGGCGAAAAATCTATTAATGCAGTGCCCGATGAGGCCAGCGGGCTAATGTCTGCCCCTCCGCCCGGATGGTCGAAATCAGTTAGCCCATAGGCTTCAAACAAAGGTTTCCAGCTTTTAATTTTATTCTTTACCGCCTCGGTGGCCATCATAGAAAACCCGCGGGGCGTAAACCCGCCTTCATCTGACTCAATAGCGGCAATGTGTTTTTCTTTTTTTGCTTTGGCCAACTCAGCATATTTCATTCCTCCTCTTAACCCATTTTCTTCGTTCATAAACATCACTGCACGCAAGGTTCGTTTCGGTTTAATACCTAACATTTTAAACAGCCGCAACACTTCTATCGCTTGCACGCAGCCGGCTCCGTCATCATGTGCGCCCTGAGCCAGATCCCACGAATCAAGATGCCCGCCAATAGCAATGATCTCCTCTTTGTACTCACTTCCGTTAAGTTGGCCCACTACATTATACGAAGGGGCATCGTCCAGCATTTCGCAATGAGTTTCAATGTACACCTGTAGCTCTTTTTCTTCTTTAACCAGTTTAGAGAGGAGTTCGGCATGTTTGGTGCTCACGGCTATGGCCGGAATTTTAGGAATATTCTCGGCATACCGCATAGAGCCGGTATGCGGATAATCTTCCAGGTTTATGCCCATCGAGCGCACGATAACGGCCACGGCACCCAACTTAGCAGCTTCGGAGGCGCCTCCCCCACGTTGATCCACTGCACCGCCATAGGCGGCAAATGTATTGATCTGGGTGGGATCCATCGGCCGGTTAAAAAAAACAATCTTTCCCTGAATTGCTTTTGCTCCCAGTTGTTTCAATTCTTCAAAACTTTTTACTTCCACCACTGGTGCGCTTACCCCGGCCGGCCCGGTACCCACTGAATTGCCCAGCGCACATACCGACAGGTTCATCGTTCCCATTTTCTTTGAATTAATTACCCGCGCAATTTCTTTCTGGCCACGCACCCAGTGCGGCACCATGACCGGCTGAAGCCATACCGAATCAAAATCATTGCTTTCCATGATGTGACGGCTCCATTCTACAGCCGCAGCCGCCCCCGGTGATCCGGAAAGTCGCGGCCCTATATTAAGGCACAAATCTTTTAATAAAGGATAGGCCTTCCCGTTTTTAAGTGCTTCATTAAAAATTTCTTTGATGCTCTGCTGGTCTTGTGCCGTTTGGGCAAACAGTATGGTCGTCATTCCAAGAAAGAAAAGAGGTAATATTTTTTTCATTCGATTTTTTTAAAAGCAATATACTTTATAAAACAGACACACTCTACCAATACGGGATAAGCGGCAAAACGGGTAAGCCGGAAAACAGCTAAAACGAGACCATCAATTTAACACAAAAGTTTCTGCCCATACCATAGATGCCTGTGCGCCCGTTGGGTGATTGAGCATAGTATTCAAAATATTTAAGCCGGCTTAAATTAGACTGGTACACTTCATCCAATAAATTATTTAGCTGCACTTGTACCTGCCATCGTTTATAAAAAGTAGCCCCTGCTCCCACATCAAAAAGAGCATAACCCCGGGTGCGTGTCTCTGTATCGTAAAGCGCGAGGAAACGGCTTTGGGTGGCATTCCAATCCATCTCAATAAATGCATTGAACCCCGATGCCCACCCAGATTTAATATTGATTTGCTGATTAGCCGAACTAACCCACCGGGCCGGAGGAATAAACGGAAGGTACTCGCCTTGCTGTTTTTTATGTTCAAAAAAAGAATCGCGGTTAAAGCCATAACAAAGTGCCAACTGATTATTCCATGAAAAGCCGGGTACGACAGTCGGTTTCCAGTTAAAGGTAGCCTCTAAACCATACAATTGAGCAGATGACTGTTGGTATTGAAAAGTTCGGTTGCCCTGCGCATCGGTTAGAGGCCGGCCTTGCCCATCTACCAACTGATTAAGATAAATGTAGTTTTGAATATTTTTATTAAACAAACTCAGCGAAGCCGAAACAGTTTCATAGTCAGCAAACAAACCGGCATCTTCCTGCCAACTAAACTCTGGCATAAAGTGGGTGTTGCCAATATAAATAATATGCGCCCCGGCATCTAAACCGTTGGAGGCAATTTCTGAAATACTGGGGGCGCGGTAGCCGCGCGAAAAATTAATTTTTAAACTGAGGTAATCGGTAATCTGATAGGCTGAACCTAAACTCATTGAAAAACCATAGTACGATTGCCGAACAGAAGGAAACTGACGAGTAGCCTGAACTGTATCAGGCGGTAAGACCGGCCGCTCAAAGCCCTGGGCATCTGCACGAGCATACAGAGCATGTGTGGCTATAGAACGGATATCCATCCGGGCACCACCCGTTACATTCCACTTCTCTTTTTTCCAATGGCTAAGCATATACGCCCCCACATCGGTGAGCCCATAGTTAGGAATGGGAAAGTTGGTGGCCTCTTTAATTTTATTGTATTGCACCATACCGTTTACTCCGAACGAAAAATCTAAAGCTGTGTATTCGGGTGTATTAAACCGGATGCTGTAACTCAATGTATTTAATCTCAAAAAAGTGCCAGCCTGAGCCGGTGCCGTAGGGTGATTATATTCTCTTCTGATGTTTTGTGTAAACGCAACTAACGCATTGATGTCGCTTTTGCCTACTTGGTAGTGGTTGTTTATGTATGCACGGTAGTGCTGTATGCGTTGGTGCAAAGGGCTGAGAGAGTATGAATTTAGTTCAGAAGTAGAAACAACTGGTCTGGTTTTAATATCATCCTGATCGCCTTCAAATATTTGTTGGGTAAATTTACGAGTCAGCGAATCGCGGCTGCCATCGGGAATACCCTGCAGATTATCATACCACGATAAATTAAAATGGGTCGTTCCGGCTACACTGCGGTAGCCAATTAAAGAAGAAATATTTTTTTCCTGAAATCCTGTATTGTACACCCGCCCATCAACGGCATTGGAATAATTTTTTGCTACACGAAGCGAACCTCGCAAAGCCCACAGCCAGTGCCGGTTTCCTTGCGCTATTCTGAATCCTTTTCCGATCAATCCATTATTGCTTTGGTATTCGGATAGCCAACGGCCCCGCAGCGCACCATCGGTTTCTTTCGGGACAAAAGGGTGCAAGCTCACCACACCGGCCAGCGCATCGGAGCCATACACAATGCTTGCCGGGCCCTTCACTACTTCTGCCTTCTCCACGTTATAGTTGTCTATTTCCAAGCCATGCTCTCCACCCCACTGCTGGCCTTCTTGCCGAACTCCATCGTAGAGAGTAAGTACTCGATTAAACCCAAGACCACGAATAAACGGCTTCGAAATATTCGGGCCGGTTTTTAACATACTGATGCCGGGGGTGTGTCGGGCAATAGCATCCATTACATTATTTTCATTCGACATTTCGATCATCTTGGCCGTAATGATGTTGATCGCGATGGGGTTTTTCCTAATCAATGAGGCATGCGTCATGGCCGTAATCACTACCTCACTCAATTCTTTTGGATTAGGCATGAGAGCCAATTCATAGTTGGTTTTCTGAGGGTCGATATAAACCGTGTCGGTTTGGTAGCCAACATACGAAAGAACAAGCCGGTCTCCTTCACGAGCCACTATTTTAAATTTTCCAAACAGATCGGTCGTGGTGCCTTGTCTGGATTTTGTTAACCATAACGTGCACCCGGCCAACGGCTGCCTTGTATCTCGGTCTGTAACCATACCCATAATGGCTGGTTGGGCCAACCCGTCCAAACTGATTAACAAGAAAAATACAATAGCATATTGTTTCATATTTTAGACAAGTCTAAATATTTTTTTAGATAAATTAAACAAAAAAGTTAAAAAGACAGGATCGGTTATCCATCCGGAAGCCGATGCCGTTATCAAAAATTAACTGAGTAGAGAGGGTGGAGCCCTGTCTTGCGAAGAAGAAATAGGAGTGAAGAAATACGAGAAAAAATCACAAGGCTGTACTACGGCATAAAAAGTCTGCTCAAAAACAGTGGTTGTGTTCCCAATAAATGAGTGATTGAAAAAATCAACCGCACACACCCGGCAGTGTTCGCCATCGTGAGTTTGCACACCGGCTTCACCATATTTTAAAGGAACGGCCGAAGTGGATTTGAGCCGGTGGATATCATGGTTTTTATGAAAGAAGGTAACGGCTACCTGGGCAAACAGCAACGTGCCGATAAGCAACCCTGATAAACCCAGCCGGAACAACCTTAACTTCATGGCTCAAAAATAAGAAAAGTAGTGCGGCTTCAGTTTACCGGTAATATAAAACCCAAAGTAAATTGATCTTATACCTTTGCCACGAAAGTCATTACCTTGCACAACTAACCATAACACTATGGCTTATTTATTCGATTCCTTTGAGGGCTGGAAAAACTACTGCCACGAAAAGAAAATTACCCTAGCGGAAACCGTGCTCGAGTATGAGCGCGAACAAAAAGGCAGAACCCACAGCGAAATAAACGAAGGGCTGATGAAAGCCTGGAGGGTGATGAAAGAGGCCGTGCGCACCGGGCTGGAAGAAGACATGACTTCCCGTTCGGGCATGGTAAGCAACGGAGCTAAAAAAGTATTCCGTCATCCGGTTACGGTGTTGTCGCCAGAATTTCAAAGACTGATTTCGCGGGCGCTGGCCGCCAAAGAGGTAAACTCGTGCATGGGTCGTGTGGTAGCAGCCCCCACAGCCGGAGCCAGTGGTATTATGCCCGGTGTGCTTTACACCTTGCAGGAAATTCATCAGGTAGATGATGAAAAAATAATTGAAGCCATGATGGTGGCAGCCGGCATCGCCATCATTATAGAACAAAAAGCATCTATTGCCGGAGCCGTGGGCGGATGTCAGGCCGAAACCGGCACAGCCGCAGCCATGGGGGCCGGAGCCATTGTCTATTGTTTAGGTGGCAATATCAATCAGGTATTCAATGCCGTAGCCATCACCCTTCAGTGTATGCTGGGATTAGTGTGCGACCCCGTGGCGGGGTTAGTAGAAATTCCATGCGTAGTACGAAATGCCAGTGCGGCCGCCATTGCCAACAGTTCGGCACAAATTGCGTTGGCCGATGTAAGTAGTATTATTCCGGTTGATGAGGTGGTGGAAGCTATGGGTGAGATCGGCTCTAGCATGGAAACACGTTATAAGGAAACTGCTCTAGGCGGTTTGGCCGCCACCAAAACCGGGCAAGCCATTGCCAAAAAAGTGTTGATCCGAGATATTGAAGTATTGCCGGATGAGTCGTAATAGAATGATAGCTAAAAAACAAATTGGAACTTGCAATTTGTAAGCATCCCCCTTTTAGTACAATCCAAAAAAATAGGCTTTTATTTTCATAATCATTGTAAGGCGGATGTTAGAATGTGGTCAACTAAGGGTTGGCTCTGTGCGGCTGGAAGTTGTCCATGTTTCAACATCACAGGGCTCTTGCCATGGAGACTATCATGAGAGCGATAATTGCTATAGTCCTCCATCCTTCTGTGACCTCTCACACCTCGTCCAGATTGGTGTACACGCGATGTTCACGCTTATGATTATCTTGAATACCTTCATTGCGTAAACGCATAAATGCTTTCCGAAAACCTTCTCGTAGATGTTGTTCGTCCCCTTCAAGAACATCTTGGCAACAGTAGCCTTAAAAGCCGCTTTCGAAAAAATACAAGAACCTAAACAGGGCATCCAACTTTGTTTCAGCTTTGCGTAACATCAGTTAATATGGCTTTCCAATTTCTTATCAGGAATTGTCTCCAATCAACTAAGCAGCCCCCAAATTAAACAAGTCCGGTTGCTGGAGGCGTATTGGCGCAACAAATTTTTACTTTGAATATTTTTTCAAAACAGCCTCAATGGCCGCGCCCGGTTTTATATCGTTTACATAATCAATGCCCAAAAAAGCAGCTAATGTTTTCGCCAACTGGTTCTGAAAATACTGGGCTTCCGATTTTATTTCGCCCGCAGGCTGGGTATCAGGCCCTAGAACGGCAAACCAAATCTGATCGGCTCCCGCTACTTTTTCTCCATGGTTACGCCAACTGTTAATAGTCGTATTGCCACGGCCATGATCTACTGTAATAAGTAAGGTTGTTTTGTTTTTGTATAAAGGCTGACTTTGCAACCATGTCCAGAGCTCGCGAATAAACCCATCGGCATAGCGAGCTGCATTCAGGTATTGGTCGTATTCTCCTTCGTGAGCAAAGTGGTCGGTTTCGTTGAAGGATAAATAAAGCACTTTCGGTTTATTTTTTTTCAGGAATTCAAAAGCGTAATGAAAGGTAAGCGCATCTAATCGGGTATTATCTAAAAACCGGGGCAACTGATCGCTGATGTCATTAAGTAGTTTTTCATTTTCGTTGGGTTGTCTGGCTTTCATCCAGCCTGCATTCACTAACACTCCGCTGCGCTTGGCATTAATAATCCATGGAAAATTTTCCCACGAAGTGAAGGCTGCTACTTTCCCTTCGTATCCTTTTTGTTGATTGATAAACTCCAATACATTTTTATTTGGATTGTCGATGGGGTCGTTGGTGTTGATATGAATGTCATCGGCCGCTCCGGTCAGAAGCTCATTGTAGCCCGGATAGGAGAACCACATCCGGTTGGTTACGTTTACATTGTTAGCATCATTTCGGTTACCATAAATTTGGCCATTTTTGGCTACCGTATTCCATAAAAACGGCATCAGCTTTTGTCGTCTTTCTTCTGGTGTGCCGGTGGCATATTGAGCGGCTAAGGTCACTGTATCGTGAACAAATTTTTTGGTGATGAGACGGTTTTCGGCTCCGTTAAATACTTCCTGCCAGCGCATGCCGTCAAGTGTAATTAAAATAATATTTTCGGTTTTCAGTTTAGGTTGTGCCGAGGCCGTCCCTGTAACAACAATGAAAGCTAAAAGGAATTTCCATTTCATGGGTTTACGATTTTAAGATTACGATTCGGTTTTGACACTGTGAGATATATCATTTTTTCTATAGCTGTTTATTTTCTTTTTCGATCCGTTCAAAAATCAATTTAAAAATGGTAATCTTTGATCAATTTCAAACCTAAAAGGTATTATTTTTTAATTAACCTGAGATACGATGTTTATCCAAGAAAATAATTCAGCCATTTCCCGATGGCTTAGCCGCACCAATCAGGTTTGGTTTACCCTTTACGCATCGGTTGCTGTGTTTCTGGTTTATACGTGCATCTATTCCTTTCGCAAAACATTTACCGCAGCTACCTTTTCGGGGCAGGAGTTTGCGGGGGTCAGTTATAAAAGCTGGTTGGTTATTGCGCAAGTGGTAGGGTATGCCCTATCTAAGTTTATCGGCATCAAAGTCATTGCCGAGCTGAAATCCACCTCACGGGCAACCGGCATTCTGCTGATGTCCGGCTTGGCGGTAGCTTCGTGGTTTTTCTTTGCTATTACTCCGGCTCCGTACAACATCATTTTTCTTTTTACCAACGGTATGCCACTGGGGCTGATCTGGGGAATGGTGTTAGGCTACCTGGAAGGCCGAAGAGTTACGGAAGTGCTCGGAGCGGGGCTTTCCGTAAGTTTTATTTTTTCGGCCGGACTTTGCAAAACCGTGGGTGCTTATCTGCTGCGCGATTGGCACGTAAGTGAAGTATGGATGCCCTTTACGGCAGGCCTTGTATTTGGTGTGCCGCTTTTGTTCTTTCTTTTTTTTCTCAATCAATTGCCTCCGCCATCGGCATTGGACGAACAACTTCGCACCAAACGCCAACCGATGAATGCCCAAGACCGGCTCTTGTTTACCCAAACATTTCTGCCCGGCATTATTTTATTTGTAGCCGCCTATATGTTGTTTACGTTGTTTCGCGATGTGCGCGATAATTTTTCGGCTGAAGTATGGGGCACATTAGGCTACCGCGATCCGGCCATTTTTACCCGCACAGAAGCCCCTATTGCTATCCTTACTTTAATTATCATGGGCAGTTTAATTGTCATTAAAAATAACCACACGGCTTTGGTAGCCATCCACCTCATCATTATTGCCGGCATGGTACTTTTAGGCGGGGCCACCTTCTTGTTCGATCATCAACTGATTAGTGCTCCCGTCTGGATGACGCTTATTGGGTTAGGCCTTTATCTGGGTTATGTTCCTTTTAACAGTATATTTTTCGACCGGCTCATCGCGGCTTTTCAGTATGCCGGCACCATTGGGTTTATTATGTACGTGGCCGATTCCTTCGGCTATCTGGGCAGCGTAAGCGTTTTATTTTATAAAGAATTTGGCTTGGCCGAACTCAGCTGGTTACAATTTTTTATACAGAGTGGCTATGCCGTTTCCATAATAGGAACTGTTCTTATTTTTTGTTCAATGATTTATTTCATTCAAAAGAAAAAAACCTGGACGGTGTCTGCCTCCACTAACGGTCCATGCATGTGATGTAGCGACCGCACTCAGCAGCACGGATGCCAAAGCTTTGGTTTGTATGGTGGAAGACGCGGCTTTGGCATTGGTGCAGCTTTTCGAAGCACTTACTCATTCCTTTTCAGAATTTCTCCTTTGGAATTCAAAGTCGAGATGTCCAGCGAGTACTTACAATAATTATTTTTGAATTAACAATTGTTTGCTGCTCCACGTTTTACCATCAAACACCGATAGTATGTATAATCCTGCGTTGAAATCCCGTAGAGAAATATTCACTGAGTTAATCCCGTCCTTATATTCAAATAATCCTCTGGGTGATCCAACGCGGTCGGTGATTTTGATTGCATATATTAAATTTTGAGGTTCACTGTCTAATGAATTTGCATTGTCCACACTGATAGTCACGTTTTCAGAGGAAGGATTAGGGGACATTGAGAAAGACGATGAGTAGATGTTAACCGCTGTCGAAGTAAAGTTTACATTGTAAGGCCCACACGGACCTGTGGCACTCAAAGCGATTGTTGCAGAACGCGAACCTTGAGACGGAGGTGTAGTTACCGTCATAAATAAATAACCTCCGCTATAACTCCATGTTGCGCCTGGAGGAACCGATACAGGAGTGAAAACAAAATTTGAATAGTTGGGATCTGTAATGTAATAGCTAAAATGGTAGCGTCTAAGTAACTGTGTAAAGGTACGATTGACCTCTGGTGATCTGTAGT
>JAFDYY010000074.1 GCA_018267195.1 Bacteroidota bacterium
TAAAAAATAAAAGCACCGGCAAAATTGGTGCTTTATCTTCTGAGCGGGAAACGAGACTCGAACTCGCGACCCTCACCTTGGCAAGGTGATGCTCTACCAACTGAGCTACTCCCGCTTTAAAAGGACTGCAAAGTTAATTCGGTTTGCTAAAAATCCAAATCAATGTGTATCTGTAAAATGTTTTCTCCCCTTTTCCTTGCTGAATTTTTCCTGATTGAATTTTTCCGAATTCCCCTTTGGGATAGAAAGAGATTTAAAGTCGCTGCCTTTAATCGCTTTGGCCTGGTACAAAATCTGGCCTACATGGAGCGGGTAATGTGCTAATTGTCGCTGAATGGCTTCCAGCGCTGTTTGGCCTTCATTCCGGATATAAACAATCTTTGAAAGATCATCTGTTTTTAAATTTTCAATAGCCGATAAAAGGCAGGCCCATCCCTTCTCCCAGGCGTCCATCATTTCCTTTTTATTGGCATACGCTACTTCAAACTCGTCTTCCCGGTTGCGCCACGGTTTTTCGCCATCGCTCGTTAAAAAGTCGGTCCAGCGGGAAAGCATATTTCCACTTAAATGATGTACGATCAGTGCAATGCTGTTACTCGCTTCGTTGGGTCGAAGAAGTATTTCTTCATCCGTCAGTTGTACAATAGCTCCTTCGCCTAATTTTTTATAATAACGAAAGAGTTTAGAGGCGCTCTCCAGAAAATTTTGTTCGTTAGACAGAGGCATCTTCCGTTACTCGTTTAGATTTTTCGCTGGCTCGGGGCGACCGGAGAGTATCAAATTGTTTTTTCAATTCTTGCGCGTGGTGCTTGTCTTTAGAAAATTTGATATGTTTAGGCACGCCTTTCAGTTCCCAAATCAAGCCAATGGCTTGAAGGCCCCGCAAGAGATAGTATGTAATATCTACTTCCCACCAAAAAAATCCCTGACGTGAAGACACTTCATAATAGTGGTGGTTATTATGCCAGCCTTCGCCCAAGGTAAGCAAAGCCAGCCACACACTGTTGCGCGATTCGTCACCGGTTTGGTAACGCTGCCGGCCAAATTTGTGCATGATGGAGTTAATGGAAAAAGTACCATGATAGGTAATGATGGTGCTTAAAAAAAAGCCAATAAATAAAGCTGAAAATCCGGCTGTTGAGAACATGGCTGTTATGCTGCCTCCGTCTACTATAGCTCCCAGTGCCATAATTACCAATGCCAAAACAACAGGCGGCACCAGATGATATTTGTTAAGCCAAACCAACTCCGGGTATTTGGCATAATCGCCAATAGTTTTATAATCGGTTTCTTTGAAGTCGGGGCCTACAATCCAGCCTACATGGGAATACCAAAATCCGTAGATCTTCATCGAATGCGGGTCGGCCGGTGTGTCGCTGTAGCGGTGATGGTGGCGGTGGTGGGCCGCCCACCACAATGCCCCTTTTTGGGCTGACGTCTGCGCCATGAAGGCAATGACAAACTGAAACCAACGTGAGGTTTTATACGACTTATGCGAAAAATAACGGTGATACCCTCCGGTAATCCAAAACATGCGGAAGAAATAAAAGAAAGCACACAAGATCCAATCAAAAGTGGTGGCGCCTGTGTATAAAGCACCCAAAGGCATGAGGTGTATTACGATGAAAGCAATCTCCTGCTTCAAGATTGGTTTCTTTCGAACTTCTGGTTTTAATACGGTTTCCATTTTATACTATTCTTTTTTCGATCAGGTTAGACAACTTCATTTTGTCCGCGAAGCGGCCGCCTCTTTCTTTTTTATGAAATGCTTTTTTTCAGTTCATTTACCAGCAACGTGGCGTTGCCATCACAGGCTTCCTTAAAACTTTTCAACAAAGACGAGCCCTCGGGTAACGAAAAATGGATTTTAGAAGTTTCTTCGTTTAATTTTTTTTTGGCCCGGCAAAACAACTGGCGGCAATGGTCTTTTTTCTTGTTGAGGGTTTGTTGCAATTCATCATAATTAAAATCAAACCCTTCTTTCAATAAATACACGGCCCGCTCAAGCGGCTCTAACTTGGCTTGCAACATTTTAAAAGCCTGAGTGAGGTTGATGTCTAAATCCATTTTAGACAAATTGATTTCCTTAAATCGGCTTAGTAACTCCGGCAAATGAAGATGATCTAAGTATTCTTCCTTTTTTTTGCGAAGGGACGACAGGTGGTTCAGACAATTGTTGGTAACCGCCCGGATTAAATAGGCTTTGGTATTTTCAATTTTTTTCTGGTCCAGGCTCAGCCACTTCATAAATGTTTCCTGCACTATGTCTTCTGCATCCTCCTTACATTTCACCAGGTTGCATGCAATGGTGTGCAGCAACGGCCGATACAATACGATGGTTTGTGTAGGTGTCATAAATCCCTGCAAAGGTACGGCAAATTGCCATTGAAGAGGCAAAAAAAGATTTCTTATAAACTAATGATCGTCAGCCGGATAGTGAATGTTTGCCTGCACACGGATGCGGTCGAGTGTTTCCATCAGCAGGATGGAATCGGCATGGGTTATTACCGGGCTTTCCGTCAGGTTTTGTAACAAACAATCGGTAACATGTTGTGCTTCGTATTCATAGCCGAATCCTTTGGTTGCCTCAAAGGGTATAGATTCGCAGGTATCTACTATGCCGGGGTAATATTCCAGATGGGTAGTAGGTCCGTGGAAGCGGTGGGTCAGCCGGATTCTCCCTTTATCTCCCCCGATATCGGCACCGGTGGAAAGGTTTGAAAGGAAGGAAGAAAAAAGTTGTGCTAAGGCTCCATTTTTATAAAAAAACTGGATGGCACATTGGCTGTCGGTTCCTTCGGGCGAAGGGGTCATCACGGCACTTATTTTATCGGGGCTTCCCAGCAGATCTAAGGCCAGAAAAACCGGGTATAAACCAATGTCGAGCAGGGAGCCGCCCCCCAACTTAGGGTCGTAGAGACGAGAAGCCACCGGAGGGGTGGGAATAAATCCAAAATTGGCGGAGATGTTTTGGATGTTACCGATTTTCCCTTCCGCAATAAAAGTTTTCATTTTTTTATAGTGTGGCAGGAACTTGGTCCACAAGGCTTCCATCAAAAAAATATTTTGATGACGGGCTTCGGCTATCATTTCTCTTGCTTGGGTTTGGTTCATCGCAAAAGCCTTTTCGCACAAAACCGCTTTTTTGTTTTTCAAACACAAAAGCGTGTGCTCGTAATGGAAGCCGTGAGGGGTGGCAATGTAAATTACATCTACCGCAGGGTTTTCAGCCAATGCCCGGTAACTGTTATGGATGTATTGAACCGGAAAATCTTTAGCAAAAGCTTCGGCTGTAATTTTTTCGCGTGCGCCTACGGCTACTAATTCAGCTTGTGGTACCCACCTTAGATCAGCAGCAAATTTGCGGGCAATTTTTCCGCAACCTAATATACCCCAGCGAATGGTTTTCATTTTATTGTAAGTTGATTACCGGCAACCCTCACGCGGCAACTTATTTCTGATAAAATCGCCACGAAGTTTTGAAATCGCGGGTAAGCGGTTGGTTGGTTAGAATGGCCCGCACCATCTCTACCGGCATGGCGTTTTCACGTATCACCGCATCATGATATTGCTGGTAGGTCATCTTGCCGGAATCTACCAATTCTTTTTTTAACGCGTAAAACTGAAAGGCGCCTGTCATGTATGCCAGTTGATACAATGGGCCGTAATTGGCTGTAAACGATCGCCTCACTTCTCCCTCGGCATTGGCACGTTCATGGCCTACCCGATCTACCAAAAAATCAATGCACTGCTGGGGGGTCCATTTCCCTAACTGATAATTGAGGGAGAAGATGATGCGGGCACAACGGTGCATCCGCCAAAACAACATTCCGATTTTATCCTCGGGCGACTGGGGAAATTTCATATCCCATAAAATAAATTCCCAGTAGAGCGACCATCCTTCAATCCAAAAAGGGGTGTAGTAGTTGCGATACGGTTTATACCGGTTGTTCATAAAGCCTTGTAAATGATGGCCGGCAATTAACTCGTGGTGCACGGTAGCACGTGAAAAGTGCGGGTTGTTGCCGCGCATGCTCATCAGTTTATCAAGATGATCCATCTCCCCGGTAGGGTAAGAAATTTGTAGTACTTCTCCGCCCAGAAAGAAAGGGCTGATCAATTGTTGCTTGGGCGGAATCATCCGCATACGCCAGGTTTCTTCAGCTAAGGGGGGAATGGTGATCAACTTATTTTTTTTCAAAAAATCGACTGATTCATTATATAGCTTCAGCATGGCTTCCGGCTGGTACCCTTCCGGCACATACGATTGCTTTACTTTTTCCTGTGCCTGCTTCCAGTTGTCGCCAAAACCCATCTCGCGCGAGGCTTTCAGAAGTTCGGCATCGCACCACGCAAATTCTTTGTTGGCTATGTCTATCAGTTCTTCGGGCGAGTAGGGAATCATTTCGTACTGCAGCAAGCGAATGAGTTCTTCGCGGCCGATGGGGTTGCCGATGATGCCGCTGCCATCGTCTTTAGGCAACAGCGATTGATCTACCTTTTGTTTTAACTGGCCTGCATATTTCATCAAAACCGTATCGAGTTTCTGATAAGGTTTCGTTACCCACCAGGTAAACTGTGGATCGTAACCGTTGTAAAAATCGAATACACTTTTCAAAGCGGCTTGTTGCCCTTTCACAATTTCTTCGGCTCGATGTGCCAACGGGGGCGGAAGGTTGGGCTCTTGCTTGAGTTGGGCGATCATGCTGATCACCGCTTTGCGAATATCGGTTAACTGCTGAGCTACTTCCTGGCTTTTTAAATGTATGCCACGGGTTCGCAGTTTTTCAATATCATACAACGGGGCCGCTAACGAAACATATTTGGTCAGTTTCTCATATTCATTTTCTTCAACAGATAATTGAAACAACTTGCTGTCCAGTTCTCGTTTCAGTAGCAGCCAGTCTACTTTGCCTCCGGTGCTCATCTGTTCAAACGGAAGTTTTTCTAACTGCCCTTTATAATCGGAATAGAATTTTTTGAAACGCTCGCGCCTGGCGGGCGAACCGATAATAGTATAGAACCGCCTCAGGCTGCTTTCGTCTTCATCGTACCCAACCCGAAACGAATACATTTCGGTAACATCTTTGGTTTGGGCTTGCGTTCTCCCCGATAGGAAATTAGCAATGACCAAAAGAAGAAGGATCTTTTTCATAAGCCTGTATTTTTTTAGTTGATCGTGCGAGGGAGTTACTACCTATTTTATTTCTTTAAATTCTCTTCAAACAGTTTTAAAATGCGTTTGTATTCGTCTGTCCAACTGCTGGGCTCTACAAAGCCGTGGTCTTCTACCGGATAAGCCGCCAACTCCCAGTTGTCTTTGCCTAACTCAATTAACCGTTGCGAGAGGCGCACCGCATCCTGAAAATGCACGTTGGTATCCACCATACCGTGGCAAATCAACAAGTGCCCTTTCAATCCTGCGGCATGATAAATAGGCGAACTTTTTTCATAGGCGAGGCTGTCGGTAAATGGTTCGTTTAAAATATTAGAGGTATAGGGGTGATTGTAATGCGCCCAATCGGTAACCGGGCGCAGAGCTGCCCCGGCCGCAAACACATCGGGTGTGGTAAACATAGCCATCAGGGTAATGAAGCCGCCATACGAGCCACCATAAATGCCGATTCGCTTGGGGTCGATCCCTTGATTCTCTACCAGCCACTTCGCCCCATCTACCTGATCGGTCAGGTCTTTGCCGCCCATAAAGCGATAGATGCCCGTTCGCCAATCGCGGCCATACCCGGCACTGGCGCGATAATCCATATCGAGCACGGTGTAGCCTTTATCGGCCAACAAATTGTGAAACATAAATTCGCGAAAATAGCTGCTCCACCACTTGTGGGCATTTTGCAGATAGCCGGCTCCGTGTACAAACACCACAGCTGCCCCATTGGGTTTTGCCGGTTTGTACAGACGGGCATATACCTGCGCCCCATCACGGGCTTTAAAGGTAGTAACGAGGGGGTCGCGCCAAGGATACGATTGAAATTCGGCTGAGGCGGAGTTGGTTACCTGAATTTCTTTCGCTCCTTTTTTATTTTCCTGAAGATATAGCTCCCAGGGTTTGTTACTGTACGAGTAGCGGTAGGCAATCCATTTTTCGTCTGGCGAGAGGAACACTTCGTACGCCCCAGTGTGGAGCGAAATGCGCTCGGGTTTGCCCCCGGTTACAGGTAGTTTATAAAATTGTTTTTCGCCCGGATGCGATTCGTTGGTAACGATGTAGAAAAATTTTTTATCGTTAGAAAGATTTGCTTGCTGCACTTCAAACGCGCCCGAAGTGAGTGCCGTCTTTTTTCCTGTTGTCAGGTCAACCGTGTAAAGATGGGAGTACCCACTCTCTTCCGAGTGAAACCAAACCGTGGTGTTGTTGATCCATCCGATGTTTACGCCTTGAAAAAATCCGCCTGTGCCCGGGCCGCCAATCCAGGCATCGTCATGCTGGCGATCAAGAATTTTTAGTTTTTGAGAGGCCACATCGAGCGACATAATCCAACGGTCTTTGTTATCGGCCGAACGGATAGAGAGCATATTGTTTTTTCCATCCGGGCTCCACACCAGACTTTGAAAAAGGACTGTCCGGGTTTGTGGTTTTTCATTTTTGTCTTGGGCCGGGTATTCTTTTTTATAGTCGGGTCTATCCGCTATGCCCGGTATTGGATCGGTCTTTACTTGCCGCACCGTATCCTTCATCAAGTCGTACACATAAAGTTCTTGGGCGGTTTGAGCCGCCCCTACTTTGGTGCGTGATGGGATATCCTCGGTAAATCCAGTTTCGGTTACATAGTTTGGCACAAATGTGTTTTTGGGAGTTGGGTTTTTGCTTAGCCGGTAGGTAATATATTTTTCATCGGGGCTCAACTGAATATCGCCCGCTTGTTTTTCATCGAGGTAAATTTCTTTCGGCCGTTTGGGTAAATTGCCTTGATTGCTTTTGTCGGAAAGAATCTTGTTAGCGTGTCGCTCTTTTAATACCTGAAGGTAAGCAAGCTGATCGGCCTTCAACCATTTTTCCTGTTCGGATAATTTAGGAGCCGGTTTTTTACTTCCCTTTCTAAAATCAGTCAATTGTTTAAATGTGCCGGCACCGATTTCCCATTGGTATAAATTGCCGTTGGTCTGAAACAGAATTTTTTTCTCATCAAAAGAAAACTGAGGGTTGGATTCCCGCTCGACCGAATTGGTAATTTGAATTATTTTTCCGGAGGGGATATCGAGCAAGAAAATATCTCCGTTTTTCTCATACGTCTTTTTTGTTTTGGTTAAATTATAATTGCCAAACCCCGAAGGAAGTTGCCTGCGCGCAGCGGCATTTACTTTTAACGGGGTTAGCCGGGTAGGCGTAACCGAATAAAGAGAATCGCCCGGCCAACGTTCGGGGTTCCAGGAAAAATAAAGTTGCTGGCTGTTGTCGCTCCAGAATACGTTAGACGGAGACTCCCCCATCCACTTGGGGTCGCGCATAATTTTTTCTACGGTAAGGTTGGTAAGTTGTTGGGCTTTCGCTGAAATAGCTATAAGCAAAAGAAAAAATAGTTTCTTCATGGTGAATAGGATAAATGGAGAGGAAAATTAAGAAAGATTGTGGCGGCAAGAATCTTTTTTTGATGAAAGGCAGCGTAAAGGTAATGGGTAAACCTATCGTAGAAATTATTCATCGGTTTTTAAGGTTATCCTCCGGTTCATTTTTTAATTTTTCACGGCACAACAAATAGTTTACTGTATAATTTGAACTAAATCTTTTTTTCAGGAATTACCTGCCTTATCTTGCCCGTGCATGTACGCCATCGTGGATATTGAAACGACCGGAGGTTTTGCCGCCCATCATCGCATCACGGAAATTGCCATCTATCACCACGATGGGTTGCAAATTACCCAGCACTACAAAACACTGATTAACCCGGGCCGGTCGATTCCTCATTTTATTACCGGCCTCACCGGGATACATATGGAAATGGTAAAAGAAGCGCCCTCCTTTAAAAATGTGGCCAACGAAATATATAACTGGCTAAACGGGCGGGTGTTTGTGGCCCACAATGCGCACTTCGATTATAGTTTTCTGAAAAAAGAATTTGAAGAGGCCGGCCTGGTGTGGCATCCCAAAAAACTTTGTACGGTGCGCTTGTCGCGAAAAATTATTCCTGGCCTGCCTTCGTATGGGTTGGGGCGATTGGCCGAAAGCCTGGGTATAAAAATTCCGGACCGGCACCGGGCAGGCGGAGACGCGCTGGCTACCGTTAAAATTTTTGATGTCCTTCTGAAGCGCGACCAGCATGGCCTAATTGAAAAGGCGCTAAAACGAAATTCAGGCGAAACACTTCTTCCACCTCATTTGCCGAAAGAAGAATATGACGAGCTGCCGCCCAAGCCGGGCGTTTATTATTTTTTAGATAGCCACCGCCAGGTTATTTATGTGGGCAAGGCCATTAATCTTAAAAAAAGAATAACCGGCCATTTTACCGGGGATGCGCGCGAGTGGAGCCGCTCTAACATACGCAACGAAGTTCACCATATTACCTACGAACTTACCGGCAATGAATTAATCGCTTTGATCCTGGAGTCGCAGGAGATTAGAAGGTTGTGGCCAAAATATAATCAGGCACAAAAACACAAGCCGGAAGAATGGGGCATCTACCGTTATGAAGACCGCAACGGCTACCTGCGCTTTTGTGTAAACCATGTTGCCAGGGGTTCTGGCCCGCTGATTACGTTTAGCAGCAAAGGCGATGGATGGAATTTTTGGTGGGAAAAAGTAAAAGAGTTTGATCTCTGCCCCAAGCTTAGCGGGCTGCAAATCGCCAAAGGGTTGTGTTACAGCTACCAGTCGGGCTCGTGCAAGGGTGCCTGCCAGGCCATTGAATCGGTAAAAAAATATAACAAGCGTGCGCAAGCAGCCATCGATTCATTTCAGCAGCGGGGCCATACATTGGCCATCATCGGGCACGGAAGAACTCATCTGGAAAATTCATTGGTGCTGCTGGAAAACGGAAATTATCTGGGCTTTGGTTTTTTTGATAAACACGAGTCCATTGCCGATTTTGAGTCGGCACGAAATAGAATCAACCCCGGTAAGGAAAATCGCACAATTCAGAATATAATAAACTCCTTTTTGGTAAACCCCAAGGGAGCGGAACTCATCGTGTTTTAATTTGGAAGACGGCACACTTCCACGGGCAATTTTTGTCACATTCGTGCGAATTACGGGTTAATCATGTAAGTTTGAAGTTTGAACGTGAACAAGTTGAGCCTGCGAATATTTACCGTCATCCTTTCCACCTGCCTTTTAATGCAAGGGCAAGGCGTTTTAGCACAGCGCCATAAAAAAAATAAACCATCGGAAGTAGCCACCGGAGCGCGCAGTGCCGTAGCCGAACGCATTTTTACAGACGGAGAAAAGTTCTACATCCTGGAAGATTACAGCAAAGCTCTTTCTTTTTTTCAGCAGTCGCTAGAATACCATGCCGACAACGCAGCAGCCTATTATAAGATAGCCGATATTTGCTTAAAAGGGAATAAAGAAGAAGACCTCGCCCGGGCTGCCAAAAACATTGAGACTGCTTTACAGCTAGAGAAAAAAAATAAATTTTATTACCTGTTAGCTTCGCGCATTTACCTGAGCCAGCACCAACTCGACAAAGCCGCCAAGGCTTTAGAAGCCATGCTAAAAGAAGTGCCGGGCACCGAAGAAAGTTTATTTGAGTTGGCCGCTATCTACCTGCAAAACAACCAACTTGATGAGGCCCTGAAAATTTACAACCAGGCAGAGGTGGCCATGGGTATTAATGAAATAGCCTCGTTGCAAAAGCAACGGATTTATGCCACCAAAGGAAAATGGGCAGAGGCCTTGCAAGAAGGAGAAACACTGATGCAGGCTTACCCGGACGAAGAACGGTATGTTATGGCGCAAGCCGAATTGCTTTCTCAGCAAAATAATTTTAATCAGTCGGTTGCCTTGGTTGAAAAGTTTTTAGGCACCCACCCCGATGCGGCTAATTCAAAAATATTATTGGCCAGTTTATACCGCGAGTCGGGACAAGAAAAAAAATCCAGGGATCTGGTTAGCAAACTAATAGACGATCCGCAAGTAGAAGTAGGCAGTAAAGTAATTATGCTGGGAACCTATAATGCCTTGCTGGCTCAGTTGAAAAGCAAAAAAATGAAAGATGAAAATCTTCAGAATCTTGCTCAGGAACTATTTAAAAAACTAAAAGAGCATTACCCCCAGGATGCCAATGTGTGCCTGCTGGGCGGAGATCTTTTTCTAACGATGGAAAAAAACCAGGAAGCGCGGGCCGAATATGCCCGGGCTGTTCAGTTAGATGTCAACCATCTGGAAGCCTGGCAAAATTTACTCTCGCTCGAAGCCCAGTCGGGCCTGGCCGATAGTGTCATTATCCATGCCGAAAAAGCCCTTGAAGTGTTCCCCAACCAGACTATTCTTTATTACTTCAGCGGAATCGGCAACCTTCAGAAGAAGCATTACCGCGAAGCCATACAAGTGTTGGAGCAATCCAAAAAATTTTCTTCGGGCAATAAAAACCTCACGAGTGAGATTTTGGGTATGCTGGGCGATGCCTACAACGCCATTCATGACGATGCTAAATCAGACCAGGCGTATGATGAAGCCCTGGCCAACAACCCCGACAACGATTATGTACTTAACAACTACAGCTACTATCTGGCCTTGCGTAAAGCTAATTTAGAAAAAGCCGAAAAAATGTCGGCTCATGCCCTTAAACTACAGCCCGATAATACCGCTTTTATTGATACCCACGCCTGGGTGCTGTACCAACTCGGAAAATATAAGGAGGC
>JAFDYY010000075.1 GCA_018267195.1 Bacteroidota bacterium
GAAGTAATGAATTTACTTACCGAACACATTGATTTGGTGGTGAGTTTGGGCGATGCCTACAAAAATGACCCTTCCGGAACCAAACATAAACTGGATTCGCTTAGTGGGCAGATTGATGCGCAAAACCAAAAAGATTTAGACGATTACAAAAAACAAGTGGCCAACGACCCGCAAATGCAGGAAGAAATGAAAAAATCAGCCGAAGATTTTGCCGATAGTTATTCTTCTAATGGCGAAGGAACACCCCAGCCTAATGCTGCTTCGTCTAATGCCCCGGGGCAGCCACAAGTAGTTAATAATTACTACGGATCTAATTATAACCCCAATCCGTATGCTTATTGGTTTGGATACCCGTACTGGTATAGCTACCCTGCATGGTATCCGTATCCATTGTATTACCATACCGGCTTTTATATCGGTGCCGGAGGAAACTTAGTGGTGGTAGGCCTGCCTTCGCGCGCTTACTCGGGTTGGTTTTTCAGCTATGGATATCAGCGCTATCCGCGCTACTATAATTACTGCAACACGTATTATTCCAACCGCCAGGTATTTGTAAACCGGGTCAATGTCTATCAAGGATTTAATACCCATGTAAACAACCATTTCTCTCAGGTTACCCGCGATGTAAACATTAATCGAAATTATACTACTAACCGGAACCTAAACGTTACCCGTAATAATACGATTAACCGAAATGAAAACATGAACCGAAATGAAAACATGAACCGGGAAGTAAATGCCAACCGAAATTCAAATGCCTTCCGAAACACCATTCGCCAAAACGGAGCCATTAACCAACGAGCTTATTCCAATTTTAATGCTACCCAATTTCATCAACAAAATTGGGGCGGTGGGGGCAGGTCTGGTGGAGGCGGTTTTCATGGTGGCGGTGGGCGCGGCCGCAGGTAATGTTTCAGAAAAAATGCAGAACTTTGACACGCAGAGTATGTGTATGAAAAAAAGTTTATTGGCCATCGTTGTTGCAGCCGTGTTTCTGGGGAGTTGCCAGCCCAAGCCCAATACGGGCGATTTGTTAAAAAATATGGTAGTAGTTACCGACTATGATAACACCGTTGACTTTACCCAGTACTCTTCGTATTACCTGCCGTTAGATACGCTGAGTTATTTTAACAGCTCGGATACTAACCCGGCCGATACTTTGGCGGTAGATCAATCCGGCACAGGGTATGTAGGCAATATTACCACCCGGGTAAACAACAATATGCTGGCTGCAGGCTATACTAAAGTGGGCAAGAAGGCTTCGCCCGATTTAAAAGTCTATGTTTTTATTGTGGAGAATTACAATGTATATCAAACCTATAACTACTACCCGTATGGCTACGGTTATGGCTACGGATTTGGCTACGGCTATGGCTATGGTGGCTATGGTTATGGCTATTCTTCGTACTCCGTTTCAGACCAGGCCAACCTGTACATAGAAATTTTCGATCTGAAAAATAAAGTGAACGGCAAACCCAAACTGATTTGGTACAGCAACATCAGCGATTTGGTTTCTTCGCCCGACCAAACCGCCACCACGATTGTTTTAAAATCAATAGATCAGGCATTCAAGCAATCTTCATACCTAAAGAAATAAGTTAATGAAGAAGTTCTTTTTCCTTTTTGCATTTCTCATGGCAGCCGTTGCCGTGCAGGCTCAGTATTATTACGACCGCTCTAAAAACCCCGACCGGAACGTGAAGAAAACCGATAACCTGACCGGACGAGACTTTGACCAGTATTTTTTTCTTTCGTGGAACTACAGCCAATCGCTATCCAACCCAAATTATATTAACACACCGAGCCCGTTGGGTTTGAAATTAGGTTTTCGCAAGAGACTGAATGACGTAGACAGACTGTGGGCAGGGGCTGATTTAAGCTACAATGTGTATCGCCAGTATTACCCTTATCAAACTTACACATCGGGCACACAATCTACCAGTACCGATCTTTACAACTACACCTATAGCTACAGTGTTACGGCCAATATAGATTACTTTTTTTTGCCACAAGATAAAATGGTTGTTCCGTATGCCAGTGTAGGGCTTGGGGTGGCAGTTAATAAGTTTGCTCAATATTATAATATTTATGGCGGAGCCAGCAACGCCTGGGGGGTACAGATCAGGCCTGAGGCCGGGCTGTTGGTGGGGTTTGCCAAAAATGCTGCGTGGAGGATGAAGGCCGGTGTTTATTATGGATATGCTTCGAGCAAGAGTACTACGTACGGGTTTAATAGTTTCCTCAACATGGGCTTTCAGGTGGGAGTTGTGAAAATGGCCTGGTAGTTGCCTATTGTTCTCTGGTATTAACCTTTTATTTTTGCAAATGCCAGAGCAAATCCTCATCCTCGATTTCGGTTCGCAGTTTACCCAACTCATTGCCCGCCGGGTACGCGAGCTAAATGTGTATTGCGAAATACACCCTTACAACCATGTTCCTGTCATTCATCAAAATATCAAAGGCATTATCCTGTCGGGAAGCCCTTGCTCGGTGCGCGAAGCCAATGCGCCCGATGTAGATTTAAAACAGTTTGGCTCCATTCCGGTTTTGGGCGTATGCTATGGAGCGCAACTGATTGCCCATAAGCATGGCGGAAAAGTTTCGCCTTCGCAGTCGCGTGAATATGGCCGGGCTAAACTCACTACGGTTAACCATCACAATGAATTGTTTAAGGAAATCAGCCCCGACTCGCAAGTGTGGATGTCGCATGCCGACACCATTACCTCCGTGCCTGAAAACTTCCAAATTACGGCCAGCACGCCATCGGTAAAAATTGCCGCCTACAAAATACAACAGCAGGAAATTTATGGCATCCAGTTTCATCCGGAAGTAACCCACACCCTGGAGGGGAAAAACCTACTGCGCAATTTTGTGGTGCATATCTCTGGGTGTAAGCAAGACTGGACACCCGATCAGTTTGTGGAAACAACCATTGCCGATTTAAAGAAAAAGTTAGGTCATGACAAAGTAGTAATGGCACTATCGGGCGGGGTAGATTCTACTGTGGCGGCTATGTTAATTCATCAGGCCATCGGCCAAAACCTGTATTGTATTTTTGTAGATAACGGACTGCTACGCAAGAATGAATTTGAGCAAGTACTGGCCTCGTATGAAGGCATGGGGCTCAATATAAAAGGAGTAGAGGCCAAGCAAAAATTTTATACTGCACTGCAAGGGTTGAAAGATCCGGAAGCCAAACGAAAGGCCATTGGTAAAACATTTATTGATGTGTTTGATGAAGAAGCACACAAAATAGCTGATGTAAAGTGGTTAGGCCAGGGAACGATTTATCCTGATGTTATTGAGTCTGTTTCGGTAAAGGGCCCCTCGGCCACTATTAAGTCGCACCACAATGTGGGCGGGCTTCCCGAAAAAATGAAAATGAAGGTGGTAGAGCCGCTCAACACACTATTTAAAGATGAAGTGCGCCAGGTAGGAAAAACGCTAAGTATAGATTCTAATATATTGGGGCGGCATCCTTTTCCGGGCCCGGGCTTGGGCATTCGTATTTTAGGTGAAATTACCCCCGACAAGGTAAAGATTGTGCAAGAGGCCGATGATATTTTTATTAAAGCCTTGCATCAACATCAGTTATATAATAAGGTATGGCAAGCGGGCACTATTTTGTTGCCGATCCACTCGGTAGGTGTTATGGGCGATGAGCGAACCTATGAGCAAGTGGTGGCTCTGCGGGCGGTGGTAAGTGTGGATGGCATGACAGCCGACTGGAGCCATTTGCCGCACGAATTTCTAAGTGAAGTATCCTCGCACATCATTAATCAGGTAAAAGGTGTTAACCGTGTGGTGTACGATATCAGTTCAAAACCCCCGGCTACAATAGAATGGGAATGACCTTTCATTTCAGATTTTGGATGACATCTATTCAATGGCCGTTTTTAAATAGCCGGTTGCGATGGATCGTGCTGAGCGGACTATTCTGTTGGGCGGGGGGCATCCAAAGTCAGGATTTTAAAAAACAATATCAGCACGCTAAAGATATTTTTGAAGCCGGAAAATACAGCGATGCATTAGATGCCTTTCGTCCGCTGATGGTGTACGATCGCAACAATCCGTACACCGAATACGCCAGTTTTTACTCGGCTTTGTCGGCTCAGCGGCTCGGCTTCAACAAACTGGCCAAAGAAACATTTTTACAAACCAAAAAAATTTACCCGAAGTGGGATCAACTCGATGAAGTGAACTATTGGTTAGTAAAAATTTATCTCGATCAGCACGAATATTTCAGAGCACTGAATATTGCCCGGGAAATAAAAAACGAAGAGATCGGCAAGCAAATTGAAAATCTGAAACGCCTGGCTTTTTCAGCGATTGATGATGTGGAAACAGCCCAAATGCTGTGCGAAGAAAACCCCCGCGATGTGGAAGCACTCCGCTCGCTGGCCCAGGCATTGGGAAAAAACTATTCTCCTGATAATGAACGGAAGCTCGATTCGCTTACGAAAATAACCGGTTGGGATAAAAAAGATTTTATGACTTCGGCAGAGGTGCCGGTGTTTAAAGAAAAATATAATGTAGCGTTGTTGCTTCCGTTTAGAGCCAGTTCGCTAGATCCTACACCGGGCATCAAACGAAGCCAGTTTGTGCTGGATTTGTATCAGGGAATGAAACTGGCAGCCGATTCACTACGGAGCGAAGGTGTCATGTTAAACTTATTAACCTACGACACGGAGCACGATCAGGAGGTAATAAAAAAATTGGTGAAAGAACCGGAACTGAGAGGAGCCGACATAATGGTGGGGCCATTGTTCCCGGAAGACTTCAAATGGGTAGATGATTTGGCTGCGGCTAACGGAATTAATCTGGTGGCAAACCCGGTTTCGTCTAACATAGACTTGCTCGGTAAAAACCCCATGTCATTTTTAGTTCAGCCAAGCCATGCTACGATCGGGAAAAAATCGGCCGAAATGCTGGCCACCCGGGTTTCTAAAAAAAGTTGTTTTGTTTTTTATGGCGACAGCCCGAAAGATTCCATTTTGGCGTGGTCGTTTATGAGGCAAGCCAATAAACTGGGCATGAAAATTCGGTATGCCGAAGAAGTACGGGCTGAAAACTCGGCCGATATTTTGGCTACGCTGGCCACACCTACTGAATTTGATGAGTGGAAAAACCCCAAGCAGTTTAAATTAAAACTAGATAGCCTCGGAAGTATATTCGTGGCATCAGACGACCCGTTGATTTATACAAAAGTGCTGAATAGTGTGGAAACCCGGGGCGATTCAATTGTAGTAGTAGGTCAGGAAAGTTGGTTGGAAGATGGCTCCGTAAATTTTACCAAGCTCGAAAAAATTAAATCTATTTTTTCTGCTCCCAATTTTACTTCCATCACGGCCCAGCCCTATGTGCAGTTTCGTAAAAAATATTTCCGCAAACATGGAATTTTACCCAGCCCGTATGCCGAAAAAGGCTTTGAGTTTACTATGATGATTGGGCATGCGTTTAAAAAATATGGGGTTCACTTTCAAGAAGGCTTGAAAAAGGAAAAATTGAAGGGAGTTTTATCGTATGGCTACCAGATGCAAGATACGCGCGATAACGGGGTAGTGCCTTTTGTGGTTTTCCGTAAAGGGCGACTGGTGTTGGTAAACGAGCCCTAAAAGCGTTTTTTTATTTCAATTTCAGCAAAATACTTACACCCTTCTCTTTTCTAAAGGGGTATTTCATTAAATTTCGGTTTATTAGTGCCTATATTTTAATAAAGAATGCAGTTTCCTTTTAAATATTTAGGGTATCGACCGGGTATGCGCATCTCCCGGTTAGTTATTTTATGGGCATGTTTTCTGCCTTCCCTGGTTTTGGCTCAAGCCCAAAAAGAAAAACCAGCTGTTACTTTTGAAGAACTTTATGATGAGCCGTTTTCCATTAATAAATTATTTGTTGGGTTTCAGCCTTTGTATGGCGAATTGTTTGCCACCAATGTAAATGCCGGGTTTGGTATTGAGGCCATGTATTACCACAAAGACAAATTTGATGTGAAGGCCAGCTTTCGTAAAACCTACAGCAGCGAGTTTTTCGATTTCAACCGCAATGCCTCCTTGTTAAAACAAAACTCGGCAGTACCCGGTTCATATATTTCTGATAAACCGGTTACCTTCAGTTATTATGAAATAGGGGGCACCTATCATTTCAAAGACTTTGATCAGGAATCAAAAACCAAAATGGTACTGTACCGGAAAAGTTTTAAAGGCGATCGTTGGGCTTCTACCGTACCGCTACACGCGGAAGTTCCCTGCAAAGTGCGAAAAATTTATGGCGGGAGAATAGGTGCGCTGATGTGGAATAGCACGGCTGATCTGACACGGGCACTAACTAAGCAAGGGCTTACCAATGCTAACCTAAAAACAACAGCAGGAACAGCTTTACCCGCTACTTACACAGACCAGGGGCAAAATAAACAACTATATGTTTTTGGAAACTTATCATCCACCGCTATTTATCTGGGTGGGTCTATGTCGTGGATTAGAAATGTAGCTGTTAGTTTTGATAAATATGATGACGGTGTGGATGACGGCATGATGACGGTATATTTTGATGTGCTGGTGGCTCCCGCTGTCAATCTCGATCCGGTTACGTATCTGGGCAACCAGTATTCCACCAAGCCCATCAAAACGAATATGTTGGGTATGCGGGCGGGGATAGAAGGAAAATTCAACCGTACGCTGGGCTGGTCGTATGGGGGCGAAGTGGGATATCGCCCAAGCATCAAAGGGCAAGGCTTCTATGCCATGTTTAAAATTGCTTTCCCGCTCTATAGCACCAACTTAGATTATAAAGTAGAATCATTCGGAAAATAATTTTTTTGCTATGGGCCACGATATTTTGATTACACACATCAAAGGTCTGGCGCAAGTAAGAGAAACCTCCATTTCTTTTTTAGCGGGTTTGTCCATGGCCGAATTGCCCATGATAACAGATGCCTACCTGCATATTTCTAATGGCCGCATAACCGGGTATGGAAAAATGGAAACCTTGCCCTCCATTTCAGCCGATGAAGTAATAGAGGCTACCGGCCGGTTTGTTTTCCCCAGCTTTGTTGATTCGCACTCGCATTTGGTTTTTGCGGCCAGCCGCGAGGAAGAATTTGTAATGAAAATAAAAGGGGCTACGTATGCCGAAATCGCAGCACAAGGGGGTGGTATTCTAAACTCAGCTAAAAAACTTCAGCAATCATCTGAAGATGAACTGACCGAAAAAACCATCCAACGGGCACATGAAATTATCCGGCTGGGAACCGGAGCGGTAGAAATAAAAAGCGGGTACGGGTTAACCGTGAAAGATGAATTAAAAATGCTGCGCGTGGCCAGGCGAATAGGCAAGGAAACTCCACTTACCGTAAAGACTACCTTTTTGGGCGCTCATGCGGTGCCCTCCGGTATTAAAAAACAGGATTACATAAAACAGGTAATTGAAGAAATGATTCCAGCCGTGGCGGCAGAAAAACTGGCCGACTACATTGATGTTTTTTGCGAAGAAGGTTTTTTCTCCGTTGATGAAACCGAACGGATTGTGGAAGAAGGAAAAAAGCACGGCATGAAACCGCGCATCCATGCCAACCAACTGCACCGCTCGGGTGGAGTGCAGGTAGGGGTGAAGACTAATGCCCTAAGCGTGGACCATCTTGAAAATATAGGGGATGAAGAAATTCAGTTGCTGAAAGGAAAAAAAACAATGCCCACGGCTTTACCCGGAGCCGCCTTTTTCTTAAACCTTCCTTTTCCACCGGCCCGTAAAATGTTGGACGAGGGGCTGCCCATTGCCATAGCCAGCGATTACAACCCGGGCAGTTCGCCCACCGGCAATATGCAGGTAATGGTTTCGCTGGCCTGCATTAAAATGAAGCTGACTCCCGAAGAAGCTTTTAATGCCGCCACTATAAACACAGCTTATGCGCTCGAATTATCGGCCACGCACGGAAGCATTACACATGAAAAAATAGCCAATGTCTTTATTACGACCCCTGCGCCATCGCTGGCTTACCTTCCCTATCATTTCGGAAATCAGTTTGTTGAGACCGTCATTCTGAATGGCCAAAGGGTAAACTGAATATTTGCAATCATTATTCTTTTCAAAAAATTAAGTACATTTTCGGATTGTTTACCAAATGAAATTGTTCTGTTTCTGTGTGGCCATCGTTCTATCGGTCGGGGTAATAGCACAACCCGGTAAAAAAGATAGTCTGATCAATCTAATACGCACCAAAGAAAAACTGGATACCGGAAGGCTGCTGGCCATGACCGAACTATCCTATTTACTTTGGAATATAAATCCGGACAGCTCTTACCTGTTAGCAGACGAAGCGAATCGGTTAGCCAGAAAAGTAGGAAACCTGAAAGTAAGAGGAAGAGCACTTCGTCAGCTCGGAATCTATTTTCGTAAAAAAGGAAATATAACGCAGGCGCAACAGTATTACGATTCGGCAATAGAGTTTGGCAAGCAAGCCAAAGATGATAAAGGAGTAGCCAGCGCCCAACTCAGTTTGGGTTTAGTGTACCAGGAAAAAGGAAACTATGCCAAAGCATTAGATTTGGATTTTGATGCCTTGCATACTTTTGAACGGATTCAGGATCTGCGGTCGCAAGGGATTATATTTTTAAATGTAGGCCAGGTATATGTTCAGCAAAAATATTATGATAAAGCGATCGGCTATTTTAAGAAAGGAGTTCAGATTTTTGAGTCGATCAATAATGTGCCGTTGTTAGGCGCAACTACCGAGTCGCTGGCCTATGTCTATGGGCTAACGAAAGATTACCCCAAGGCCATTGAAATTCATTTGCAGGCAAAAAGAATTTTAGAAAAGACGAGAGACCAGCATTCTTTAACATACACCTATGGCAACTTAGCCGAAACCTATTATCATCTTGGGCAAAATGACAAAGTGCTTCCTTACTTAGAGGAGGGCATGGTCATTGCCACCCGCGAGGGGTATGATGACCGCATAGCTGATTTTAATAGAATATATGCCCAATACTACAACCGCATCCAGCAGTTTGATAAAGCCCTCCATTATGCGGGAGAGTCGCAGCAGTTAGCACAAAAAGTGCAAAACATAGAATTGATGCGCAACGCTACCGAACAAAAATTTGATGCATTAAAAAATGCTCACCGGTACCAAGAGGCATTGGAAACATACCACCTGTTTGAACAACTTAAAGACAGTATTCAAAACCAGGAAAACCGACAATTGGTTTTAGCTAAAGAATTTGCGTTTAATGAAGAAAAACTAAAAGTTGAAAATGCTTCGCTGGTTAACGAGGCGCACCTGAAAGAGGTAACACTACAGCGAACTCAGCTTTTTGTGGTCATTCTGTTACTTTTTTGTGTGATCTTGTCCTTGTTGGTTTTTAACTATTACCGGGCGCTGCATCGAAACAAAAAACTCCGCCTTCGTGTGCAAGAACAAAATGAAGAAATCCAGGCTCAGTCGGAAGAACTTTTTCAGGCTTACGAAGAAATTACCCGCATCAATGAAAGTTTAAAATCGCAGGTAGATTTTCAGACTAACCAAATTACCGGATATGCTTTCCAGAATGCGCACAATGTGCGCGGCCCTTTGGCCCGCATCATTGGGTTAATTAATCTGGCCGAGAGAGGACTCATCAAAGAAGAAGAGATGCCCTCGCTGTTTCAAATGATTTCAGTTTCGGCAAAAGAATTAGACGAAATCATAAAAAAAATAAACCTGTCATTAGAGACAGGAGGAATAAAAGAAGACTCCAGTATATCTCCGGAATGATACTCGAAGAAGAAATTAAACAACACTTACGCGATGTGCGTGATTTCCCCCAGCCGGGAATTCTTTTTAAAGATATTACCCCTTTATTGGGCCATCCGGCCATCCGCAGAAAAACAGTAGAAGCCATAGCTCTGCATTTTTCGCAATACTCCATTCAAGCCATCGCGGCCGTGGAAGCGCGTGGGTTTATCTTCGGCTCGCTTATCGCACAAGAATTAGATATTCCGTTTGTTCCGATACGCAAGGCGGGAAAATTACCTTACAAAAAAATTGATCAAGAGTATTTGTTAGAGTATGGCACGGCCACCATTGAAATGCACGAAGATGCGTTTGCTCCGGGCAGCCGGGTGCTTATACATGATGACGTATTGGCTACCGGAGGAACAGCCGTGGCAGCCGCACAGTTGGTACAGCAGTTGGCGGGAATAGTGGTCGGCCATTCATTTATTATCAATCTTTCATTTTTGCCAGGAGAACAACGGCTGAAAAATCAATTTGGGCTGAGGCCGCATTACCTCGTAAAATACTGATGGCTCCGAAACATTAATGGATAAATTCTTGTTTAGCAAGTAATGGAAGATACCGTAAAAATACCCGTTTTCCCACTTTCTATTTTTCCACTACCCGGTGAGTTGGTACCGCTTCATATTTTTGAACTACGCTACAAACAATTGCTGCACGATGTGGAAACCAAAGACATATCGTTTGGTATTTTTTTTAATCATGTAATGAACAAAGAAAAAATTGGTTCGCTGGTTAAATTAGAAAGCATTATTAAGCGGTTTCCCAATGGCGAATCAGATATTATTGTGCGGTGTGTAGAGCTATTTCATCTGACCAAAATGTACCGCACTTTTCGCGATAAGCCATACCCCGGAGGCGATATCAGTTTGTTGAACAGCCATACCG
>JAFDYY010000076.1 GCA_018267195.1 Bacteroidota bacterium
TTTTCGCATCTTGTTTACACGTTAATTCGTGTAAACCTATTTCAGGACGAGACAAAATGTTGAATTTATTACTGTCAGCCCTATTATTGCCGATATGATGTTAGTAGTAGTTTTTTATTTTTTCTCCAATATAATTCAATGCTTTGTCGTAGGTTTCAATTCCATGCCCCACATTGTTGTATGTTCTCGTTTCTTTTAATGTCTTAATCTGTCTTTTTGCATTATCAATTGATTTTTGGTAAGGAAATAAAAGGTCTTTGTCGCCAACAAGTAAATAGGTGTCTGCTTTTACTTCAGCAAGTTGCTTGTCCATATAATATGGTTTTTGCGATCGGTCCTTGTAGCGATTTATTGCGAAAACTTCATAGTCAACCAGCATTTGTTCAGAGAAATTTGAAAGTTTGTGATTGGGTTTTGAAAAAACGGCTCTGTTAAGAAATTTCAATACGTTTTTGTCAGTTGGCTTTAGGATTGGCAGCAGATTATAGTATAGATTTTTAAATGCCAGCGAAAAAGGCTGCAAACAACCAGGGTTTAATAAAAATGCCGTCTTTATTCTTTCTGGATGCACAATTGCAAATTTCATACAAATCAGGCCGCCAAATGAAGCTCCGGCAACAAAAGCGGTATCAATTTTTAGTTTCTCAAAAACTTCGTTTGCCCAGTTACCATAATCAAAAGATTTTATATCTGGCGTTGAGCCGTCACTTAGGTTTGGAAGTCCGTTCGTTTCTACCATAAAAATTCTCATTTTATGATTTAAGTTATTGAGGCCTTTGTCAAAATCCCAAATAAGGGATGTTGTTCTTGCACCCGGAAAAATCACTAATGTGTCTAATTGTTCATCTTTTGTGTTAAGTCCCCAAACGTGTGTTTTTCCAAGAGAAGTTAAAATTTCGTAACGATCATACTGTCTGCCGTTATTTTCTTCTAATTGTTTTACCCAATTCTCAAAATAATGTCGGTCTGTAGTTTCATTTTTAAAGTGTGATTTACTGTAAATTTTCATCTCTGTCTGTGTTGTCATTTAAAATTCTGACTAACGTTTAGGTTTGTACTGTTCTGAAGTCGGAAAAAAGAAAATATTATTTTAAAATCATTTGACTTTATTTTTAAACAATCGGTTCAGTCTTTCTTTCTTCAACATTTTCTGACCTGTTTTGCCGGAAGCGATGAGGCGTTCGCTGGCTGTAGCGTGGATTGTGCAGATTAATTCGTGGTTTTCTATTTTTTCAACCGTGGCTGTAATCACTACTTCTTCTCCCACAAAAGCGGGGCTTTGGTGTTCTATTAAAAGCAAGGTTCCCACACCCTCTTCATCGGGTTCCTTCATCTCTAGAAAAAACAAGCGTGATGACCACTCAAAATCGCGGGCTAAGGCAAACGTGGCATAGACCGGATGCAGCAGCTCGCCATTAAAAATAGCACAATCCTCTTTCTGGATTATTTTCTTATACTCTTTCTGATCGCCCGGTTTAAAAATAAATTTCATAAAAAAGGACATGCTCGTTAACAAGCCATGTCCCAATAGAGTTCGCTTCCGATAACTTATTTTTTCAGTAAATCGCGTATCTCCGTTAGCAGTTGAATGTCGGCAGGCGGAGCGGCCGGGGCAGCCGGTTCAGCTTTTTCTTTTCGCTGAGCGGCATTAATTCCTTTGATCACCAAAAACAGCACAAATGCCACAATAATAAAATTAAGCACGGCCGATAAGAACACGCCATATTTTACAGTGCCAAATACGGTGAGCTCGCTAAGACGCGATAGATTGGCTGCATCCAAAGCCGGTTTAAGAACCAATGGCGTAATTACATCTTCAATTAATGATCCTACAATTTTATTGAATGCAGTTCCGATAACCACACCCACGGCCAGATCAATAACGCTGCCCCGCATGGCAAAGGCTTTAAATTCTTTAAACATAGATAAAAGGTTTAGTTTTTTTTAAATGTAACAATTTGGTGATAACCTGCCCAACCATGAAGCTATTTGGGCACAATTTTAAATTGATTTTTTAGTCCGCGAAAACTAACTAACTCAGTGCCGGCATGACCAATAAACATTTTGGCATCTACTTTCACCGGTACTTGGTTGTCATCGGCCGATATCCAGGCGGTGATAGAATTTTTTCCACGAAAAAGTTGATTGTCGGGCATAATCGGAATCAGTTTATAACATGGCACGCGGCCAAAATCCATCTCTACCGTTTCTTTTCCAAAATAAATGATCTTAAAGTGATAGGATTTATCCTCAAAAAAACCAGACACCGTGAGTGTATCTTTTAGCTTGTATTTCGAAAAATCGATGATACGCAAATACATAAAACCGGCTACAATATCCCTTACTTCTTTAGGGATAGGATACGTTTTGGGTTTACCGAATTTGCCGGTTTGCTTATCGGCCACATTTACAGTTGCCTGAGCCTGTTCGTGGTCGTAGCTGATTACCTCATTCAGGCGGTAGTTGCCTTCTTTTAGTTTGCGGTACGATTCGTGGGTTACTAATTTTCCGGTGTCTATGTAGGCACCCCAGTTATCATCTACTTTCGAAATCCAAGTGGCCAGGCCCAGCGTTTGCATAAACGCATCTACCTTGAAACAAGAATGTTCATTTTTTACGTGGATCTTATTGTCAACCGTGGTTACACCTTTTCCAACCGTAAAAAAACCAAGATACATCCGGTAATCCAGCCGCTCTCCGGTGCTGATGGTTTTACTGCGCAAAGGGGGCACCGTAGGCGTTTGCCTAAACCCGGTTAAAAAAATAATGACACTTAAAAAAAGAATCCATCGCATACACAAAATTAAAATCTACTGACGAGAATTTCAAAGAAGCTTAAGCCGAAACTCCGTTATCGCGAAGTGCCTCGTTAAGCGAAGTTTTTTTATCAGTACTTTCTTTTCGGGTTCCGATAATCAATGCACAAGGAACCTGATACTCGCCTGATGCAAATTTTTTGGGTACCGTACCGGGAATAACTACAGACCGGGGCGGCACAAACCCTTTGTACTCTACCGGAGAGCTTCCGGTTACGTCTATTATTTTAGAACTTGCCGTAAGCACCACATTGGCACCCAGCACCGCTTCCGCACCTACCCGTACCCCTTCTACTACAATACACCGCGAACCAATAAAGGCATTGTCTTCAATAATTACCGGGGCTGCCTGCACCGGCTCCAGCACTCCGCCAATGCCCACTCCTCCGCTCAGGTGCACGTTCTTGCCAATCTGGGCACAACTGCCAACGGTAGCCCAGGTATCCACCATGGTACCTTCATCTACATACGCTCCGATATTAACATACGAGGGCATCAGAATAACACCTTTGTTTATAAATGAGCCATGGCGGGCAAGCGCATGGGGCACTACCCGCACACCTAATTCCTTGTAATTTTTTTTCAGTGGTATCTTATCATGAAATTCAAAAGGGCCTGTTTCGATGGTTTCCATTGACTGGATGGGGAAATATAATATTACAGCTTTTTTGATCCACTCATTTACCTGCCAAGAGTGAGAAGCGGGGTGGGCCACCCGCAACTTTCCTTTATCCAATAAATCAATCACCTCACGTATGGCGGATTGGGTTTCGGGAGATTTCAACCGATCGCGGTCAAGCCATGCTTTTTCAATTATATCCTGTAGTTGCATTTTAAGTTTTACATTTAAATCCGGATGCAAGAAATAAAAAAAAGAAGAATTGTCCTCGCTTCAGTGCTTAAACCGGCCGATGAGCCTCGGATGTATGAGCGCATGGGGCAGTCGCTGGCCGACAATGGGTATGAGGTTTTTATTGTAGGCTCCACTCCTTCTTCCGATTGGGCAACAAACGGTATCCTATTTCTGGCACATCAGATGCCTTCGCGGCTGAGCCTTCAAAGAATTATACTGCGCTATAAAATCCTAAAAAAAATATTTAAGGTAAGACCCGAAATATTAATTGTAACCACCCACGAACTTCTTGGTGCAGCGATCCTATACCGGCTGCTAACTGGCAAAAAAATTATTTATGATGTGCAGGAAGATTACTTTAAAAATATTCTTTATACCGATGCTTTTCCGAAAGCCATAAAGCATTCAATAGCTTTCTTTGTTCGTTTAAAGGAGATAGCCGCTTCGTTTTTCATTTCCAGGTTTATCTTGGCCGAAAGATGTTACGTTCATGAAATTAGATTTTCAAAAAATAAATCTATCATTATCGAAAACAAATTCCGGCTGCCCCAAAACTATACACGAATGCCGTTACCAGAAACTGTTCAACTGTTGTTTTCAGGTACATTGGCCGAAAGCACCGGAGTTTTTCAGGCTATTGACTTAACAAAAAAATTGCATAGCCTTAATTCAAAAATAAAACTGACAATCATTGGGTATTGTGCATTGCCCCAAACACTGGAGCTGATAAAAAAGGATATTGCAAATTTTTCCTTCATTCAATTAATCGGTGGCGATAAATTTGTGCCCCATCCAGAAATAGTAAAAAGAATTGCACAAGCAAATTTCGGATTGATTTGCTATCCGCCCTCTCCGCACCTAGAAAATAAAATTCCCACAAAACTTTATGAATATATGTCTTGCCAATTACCCATCATCGTGCAAGATCACGAACTCTGGAAAAAAACCTGTGCCCCGTATAACGCAGCCATTCCTGTTAATTTTGAGAAGCCCAATATTCATGAGTTGATTACGCAAATGAGCCGTCAGGCATTTTACACTTCTTCTCCCGATAACACAACTTGGCAAAGTGAAGAAAAAAAATTTGTAAACGTCATTCATACGTTTATCGAATAACTATCCTGATCGGAAATTGATAACGCCTGGCTCGGGCAGGCAAGTGTCTCTTTAACTTAGAAGCACATTCGCGCAAAGGCAAAAAAAATAAAATTTTAGTACGTCAACGATACGATCAAATAATTTCAATCGAATCTGGTTTTATTTTCTTTTTAAAATACCTTTCTACAAATCCGTGCAATGGCGCGAGCAGCAATGCTACCAACGTATTACCCAGCAAAAGAAAAACAGGTTTATTGCCACTCAAATTCTGCAGGGCGGGGTCAATCAATAATACTACAAATTCAAATAAGAACATAAAGCCAACAAAAAAAAGCACATTAACGGTTCGTTCAGAAAAATTCTTACGTACCGACAGAATAAATATAAAAGAACCAATCAGGCCAATAGCAATAAGCATTAATTGCAAATTATCGATGCGTTTCTTTTTGAGTCGTTCTACTTCTTCTTTTCTTATTAACTCAGCTTGCTTAATTTTATATTCATAGTCAGCAGCAATCTCGCGCATTGCCCGAACATTCGATTGTTCTTCTCGTATCTTATTTTCATTTATCCATTTCTTCTGATATTCAAAAGCTTGCCTGAAATCTTTCTTTTTTTCATAAATATCCGACAGCAATAAAACACCGGGCAAAAAATGCGCATTAAATTGTTCAATTTTTTTTAACTCGTTAATGGCTCGTTCGGTTTCGTTTTTTTGCAAAAAGGAATAGCCTCGAATCCACGAAATCCAACCAGCCGTCTGTTGATTATTAGCTTTCTTAAATTCTGTTTCAGCTATTAAACAATAGTAAAGTGCAGAGTCGGGTTGTTTCAATTTAGCATAAACCGTAGCAAGGTTGATATGAGAAAAAGCAATACCATTTGTTTCTCCAACCTTTAAGCGATGATCTAAAGATTCCCTGTAGGTGTTTAATGCTTTAGGAAGGTTGCCCACATCTTCCTCCCTATGTCCTAACTCAATTAATGATTGTGCTATACCCCCATGATCATTAATCTTTCTGCGAATAGCCAAAGCACGGGTATGGTAGCTTTCGGCCTTTCCTTGCTCGCCCATCTCACGGTAAACGAATCCGATATCGAACAACGAGATCCCCATACCGAGGGAATCATTAAGTTGTTGCCGGATTGTTAACGCTTGAAAATAATATTTTAAGCGTTCGGTATTAGATCCGGCTAAAAATCCTAATCCTTTCAGCGCATTCGCTTCTCCTTTCAGATAGGCAGCCGTGCGTGATGCCTGTAAGGCTTTCCTCAAAAGTAACTTGCCGCTATCGGTATTATTGTACCAGAATTTTTTGCTTTGTTGGTACAAACTGTCGGCTAACCGTACTTGCGCGCAAGCAAAAGTTCCGATAAACAGGGAAATAAAAAACGTAGCCGTACTCGCTTTCATCTGGTTAATTTATGTTAGGATCTAACTTCTACAAGTTTTTATTTTTTATTACTTACTTTCTAAAATATTTTTTAGGTTTACCTAAATTATATTCGTTAAAAGAAAAGAACATGCCCAGTCTTACAGAAGAAAACTACCTTAAAGCAATTTACAATTTATCTCTATCCGGCACAAAACCCGTGTTGACTAACGAATTGGCTGATGCATTGAAAACCAAAGCCGCCTCAGCCACAGATATGGTAAAAAAACTGGCATCCAAAAAATTTATCTCTTATAAAAAATATTATGGAGTGCAATTAACAGCCAAAGGGCAGGCAGAAGCTTTAATGGTAATTCGTAAACATCGGCTATGGGAAACCTTTCTGGTACAAAAACTTGACTTTACCTGGGATGAAGTGCACGAAGTGGCCGAACAGCTCGAACACATCCACTCCAAAAGACTGATTGAAAAAATAGATTCTTTTTTGGGGTATCCTAAAACCGATCCGCATGGAGACCCCATCCCCAACAGCAAAGGGAAACTTCCTATACAAAAGACGCTGGGGTGCGACCAACTACGAGAAGGTCAACAAGCCACCATCGCAGCCGTAAAAGATTCCAGTTCTTCATTGCTCAAATTACTTGATAAAATGGGTGCCTATCCGGGCAAGAAAATTAAAATACTTTCGCGCGAAAATTATGACCACTCAACCGAGGCTCTGCTGGATGGCAAAAAAATATTTCTCTCAAAAGAAGTAGCACAAAATATTTTAGTAACCGAATGAACGGCTCCACAACACAACGAAAATCGCTCAGTGAAGTACATGCTTCGGTAGACGTTACACACCGCAGAGGGTGGCGCAAACTACTGGCTTTTCTGGGGCCGGCCTATCTGGTAAGTGTGGGCTATATGGATCCGGGCAACTGGGCTACCGACATTGCCGGTGGCAGCAAATTTGGCTACTCGCTGATATGGGTTTTATTGATGAGCAACCTGATGGCCATTTTGCTTCAGAGCCTGAGCGCCAAGTTGGGCATTGTACGGCAACTGGATCTGGCACAAGCCTCTCGTGCCAGCTATCATCCTTTGGTGAATTTTTGTCTTTGGATATTTGCTGAAATTGCCATTGCCGCTTGCGATCTGGCCGAAGTACTCGGCATGGCTATTGGGCTACAACTACTCTTTGGCCTCCCCTTAATTTGGGGTGTTACCCTTACCGTACTCGATACCCTTCTCCTGTTAATTCTGCAAAGTTATGGCATGCGCAAAATCGAGGCATTCATTATTACCCTGGTCTTTATTATCGGCTTTTCGTTTTTGCTAGAAATGATCTGGGCCAAACCACATCTGGGCGAACTGGCCAAAGGTTTTATTCCTTCGCTTCCATCAGACGAAGCCTTGTACATTGCCATTGGTATCATTGGGGCCACGGTAATGCCTCACAACCTATATTTACATTCCTCTTTGGTACAAACCCGCCGGTTTGATACAAGCGAAAAAGGAATCTGGTCAGCCATCAAATACAATCTGATTGACTCGTGCATTGCTTTGAATGCAGCCTTCTTTGTAAATGCAGCCATTCTGGTTCTGGCTGCCTCTACCTTTTTCAGAGCCGGGCTATTTGAAGTTTCCGATATTCAGGATGCTTATAAATTTCTTGCCCCCATGTTGGGCACCGATTGGGCTTCCATCTTATTTGGTATCGCTCTGGTAGCCGCTGGCCAGAGCTCCACCATTACCGGCACATTGGCCGGACAAATTGTAATGGAAGGGTATTTAAATCTGCGCATAGCTCCCTGGCTCAGGCGGCTCATTACCCGGCTTATTGCTATCATACCCGCCTACTTGGTTATTGTTTTATATGGCGAAGGGCGAACGGGTGCCTTACTTGTACTGAGTCAAGTGGTTCTTAGTTTACAACTTGGCTTTGCTGTGATCCCGCTGATTCACTTTACAAGCGATAAAGAAAAAATGGGCGTCTTTGTCAATAAAAGCTGGGTAAAAATTTGTGCCTGGGCTATTGCCTCCATTATTATTTTACTCAATGCCAAGTTGGTTATTCAAGAAATAATGACTTGGTTGGAAACCAGCGGGGAATACCGATGGCTGATTTGGGTCTTTGTAATTCCACTTTGTTTAGGCGTAGCAGCTCTGTTGCTTTATATTGTATTTAAACCACTACTGGATTTGCGTAAGCTGGAGCGAATCGTTCCGCACGGAGCCGCCCTGAACATTGGCTCACATCAAACTACTTCCTATAAACGCGTGGCTGTAACCCTCGATTTTACAAGCGTAGATCCCCAGTCCATCCACAGCGCAATTGCTCAGGGAGGGAAAGAAGCATCCTATATTCTGTTGCATGTAGTAGAAACTGCCGGAGCTATGTGGTATGGAAGTGAAATTGCTGACCGCGAAGCCAGTGAAGATGCCAATGCCTTGAAAAATTATGCCGACCAGCTAACAGCTATGGGTTACACCTGCGAAATAAAAGTAGGTTACGGAAATCCCCGGAGGATGATACCTGAGATGGTAAACAATTTTAAGGCTGACTTATTGGTAATGGGGGCGCATGGACACAACTGGGTGAACGATTTAATTTTTGGTACTACCGTTGATATTGTTCGACATCGGGTAAGTATCCCGGTTCTCATCGTACGCTGATAATAAATTACCTTTATAAAAAAAATCAGGTTTGAATCGTTCAGATGATACCATTGTAGCCTTAGCAACCGCACAGGGCATAAGTGCCATAGCCGTGGTTCGCCTTTCCGGGGCGAATAGTATTTCTATAGTTCAAAAAATATTTAAAGGAAAAAGACTGGAGGATGTTCCCTCGCACACCGTCCACTTTGGATTGCTGCATGATAATGGAATCCCGATTGATGAAGTTTTGGTTTCTGTTTTCAGAGAACCTCATTCTTTTACTAAAGAAAATGCGGTAGAAATAGCCTGTCATGGGTCGCCCCTGATTGCCAAAGAAATAATTAAAACCCTGCTAAAACACGGAGCCCGTTTAGCCGAACCGGGCGAGTTTACCAAACGCGCCTTTCTGAGCGGCCGGTTCGATCTGGCCCAAGCCGAAGCCGTGGCCGACATTATTAATGCAGAAACCGACAACGGACGGCAAGCAGCCCTCAACCAGATGCGGGGCGGATTTTCGGAAACCATAAAAAACTTGCGCGAAGAACTGATACACTTTGCCTCTCTCATTGAATTAGAACTGGATTTTGCCGAAGAAGATGTGGAGTTTGCCAAACGCGATGAACTTAAAAAATTAATCAGCAGAGTGCAGTCGGTAATCCACACACTCATTCTTTCATTTGATCAGGGAAATGTAATTAAAAACGGAGTGCCTACGGTGATAGCCGGAAAACCCAACGTGGGTAAATCTACTTTGTTGAATGCCTTGCTGAATGAAGAAAAAGCTATTGTGTCTGACATCCCCGGCACTACACGCGATGTTATTGAAGATGAAATAATGCTCGGTGGGATGATCTTCCGTTTTATGGATACGGCAGGTCTACGCGAAACCAGCGACACCGTTGAAGCCATTGGCGTAGGCCGAACCAAAGAAAGCCTGCGCAAAGCTTCCCTCATTCTGTATGTCTATGACCTGAGTTCTGCCTCACTCGAAGAAATTGAAAAAGAAGAGTATGAAATTAAAAAATTAAACATCCCCTATATCAATGTAGGCAACAAAATGGATAAGGCCGATTCGGCACTTCTGGAAAAATTAAACTCAGAAAAATTTATTTTAATTTCTGCCTCTGTAAAAAAGAATATATCCCTACTGAAAGACAAAATTTTGTCACAGTTTCAAATACATAACGTAAAGCAGGGCGATGTGCTCATAACTAATCTTCGTCATTACCAATGCCTGCAACAAACCGATGAGGCTCTTAGCCGGGTGATAAAAGGAATGGACGAAAAAATAGCAACTGATTTTCTGGCTATGGATATACGCTATGCGCTACATTATTTAGGTGAAATTACAGGCGAAATTACAACTGACGATTTGCTTGAAAATATATTTTCAAAGTTTTGTATCGGAAAGTAACTAGCTGAAAATGATAAGTAACCAACGAAGCCCTCTGTTGCCCAAAGAATACTTGCCCCTTTTATGACCAAATTAAAATATTCATTTGTAGGCGGTCATAACCATTTTTATATCTGAAGTGGAGGTATAAAGGTTGAGAAAATGCCCCTCCAGCTACTAAAAAAATGACAACCTAACCTGAACAGGTTATATAAAAAATATTTATTAAATTAAACCCAGATGATGCATTAGAGATGCATCATCTGCCCAAAGGCTTGACGAAGGTTGACGTTTCCGTCAACCTTCGTCAAGGTTTAACCCTTACAATGAAAATCACCATGGTGTATTTTATCTTCATGGGTTGTTGATTTTCATTCGTCAATCATGCCAATCGATTT
>JAFDYY010000077.1 GCA_018267195.1 Bacteroidota bacterium
ATGCAATAGAAAACCTATTGCATGATTGACGAATGAAAATCAACAACCCATGAAGATAAAATGCTCCATGGTGATTTTCATTGTCAGGATTAAACCTTGACAAGGTTTACGTTTTCATCAACATTCGTCAACCCTTTGGGCAGATAATGCATCCCTCATGTATAATCTGGGATTATTTTTTCGGATAAGGTAGCAATTGATCTGACTTAACCCGCAGCAGCAAAACCAATCCCACAATAAAGAAAGAAGCCAGCGCCAAGGTGCTGTTGCGCATGCTTCCGGTCAGTTGTTCAATCAAGCCGTAACAGAAAGTACCCACTACGATGGAGAGGTTAAACGTAACATCAAAAAAACTGAAATAGGAAGCATGCTGGATAGAATTTTGAGGAATCAATTTTGAATAGGTAGCTCGCGAAAGAGCCTGAATACCCCCCATTACTAAACCCACCGCCAGTGCCACACTATAAAACTGATATTCGTTCGCCACAAAATAAGCAGCCAGGCAAATGAGTATCCAGCAACTGATCATTGTAATGAGAGCCGGTTTGTTTCCAAACACCTCAGAAAAACGGGCAAACAAATGAGCCCCCACAGCTGCCACTAGTTGAATTAACAAAACGGTAGCTATCAATTTAAAATCGGGTAGTTTAAGTTCTTTCGCCCCGAAGGTGGCCGCCAGATACATGACGGTTTGCACCCCCATGTTGTAAAAAAAATAGGCCATAATGTAATACCGGATAGCGCGGTTATCCTTCAGGCTGCTCCAAACCTTTCTCAACTCGTGATAACCTTTCAGCAATTTTTGTCTGCCGGGGTGTTGGTGGTATGGGTTATTGGGCAAGCGGGCAAATGGTATCTGGGCAAACCCGATCCACCACAAGCCTACCAATAAAAACGAAAGGCGTGTGGCCAGGCCGGCATCAGGTAATCCGAATGTGGCCGGATACAGAATAAAGGCCAATGTCACCACCATCATTAATACACTGCCATAGTAGCCGTAAGAATATCCTTTAGCACTGGTTTTATCAAACCGATCGGGGGTTACAATCTCGGGCAAAAACGCATCGTAAAAAACCAAACTACCCGAATACCCAATGCTGGCCATTACCACACAGAAAATTCCCCAATGTAATGTAGCCGGAGTAAAAAAATAGAACCCCATACAAGCGAGGCCTCCGGTATAACAAAATAGTTTCATGAATATTTTTTTGTTCCCCGTATAATCGGCCATACCGGACAGCAGCGGCAGCAACGGGGCAATAATTAAAAAAGAAAAAGACAAAGCGTATGAATACAAAACCGAATTAACGATTTCAAACCCCATAAACCGAACCACATCGCTCCCATTGGCCGAGGTAGTGATCGATTGGTAGTACACCGGAAAGATGGCGGAAGTAATTACCAACGAATAAACAGAATTAGCCCAGTCGTACATACACCATGCCCGCACCGTACGAGCATCATTTAAAGCAAGGTCATTCATAACATATCGGGGTTCAATCAAAAGTAGAGAATGAAAACGAAACCTGTGTGGGGGCAGAAAATAATTTTGCTATTTTTGCGGCCTGTCAATAAGGAGAGGTGTCCGAGTGGTTGAAGGAGCACGCCTGGAAAGTGTGTATGCCTGCAAGGGTATCGCGGGTTCGAATCCCGCCCTCTCCGCATACTACGAAGTAGTCATTTCGCCAGCCAAGGGCGATGTAATCAGGTGTACCTGCCCTATACCCAGCAGCACCATTAGCTTTGTCAGCGCAGCTTCAGTTGTCATATCGCCTCCGCTTACCACGCCTATCCGTTGCAAATCTTTGCTCGTTTCATAGCGGCCCTGCACCACCATGCCCCCCGGGCATTGCGAGACGTTTAAAATAAGTATGCCCTGCTCAATGGCGGTTTTCAAAATCTGCAAAAAAGAAGGAGAGGTGGGTGCATTGCCGGCTCCGAATGTTTCCATTACAATCGCCTTCAGGCCGGGAATGGTGGTAACGGCTTTTACCGATGTATCAGAAATGCCCGGAAAAAGTTTTAGTATCGCTATCGAAGTGTTTAGCTCGCTTACTAATTTCAGTTCTACCCCACTGACAGGTTTTAGTATAGCGGCATCATGGTAATCAATCTTTACGCCTGCTTTAGCCAGGGGCGGATAATTTTCGGATTGAAAGGCATCGAAGTGCATGCTCTCCACTTTTTTGCTGCGATTGCCCCGCAATAGTTCATCGCCAAAATAAATGCACACCTCGGGCACTCTGGCCTGGCCATTTTTTTTGGCAGCAGCTATTTCGAGAGATGTAATCAAATTTTCGCGTGCATCCGAGCGTGGCTCGCTAATAGGTAACTGTGCCCCGGTAAAAACTACCGGCTTTTGCAAGCCTTGCAACATAAAACTCAGAGCCGATGCTGTGTAGGCCATGGTATCGGTGCCGTGCAGCACCACAAACCCATCCTGCCCATGATGATGTTCATAAATTAATTGAGCAATCTGCTGCCAGTGAGTGGGATGAATGTTCGATGAATCGATTGGCCTATCGAAAGAAATGACCGTGAGGTTTAGCGACAAATTGCGGAGGGCGGGCAGATGCTCCAGTATCAAACTAAAATCAAAAGGCACCAATACTCCTTTTGCATCGTGTGCCATACCAAACGTACCCCCGGTGTAAATAATCATTACTTTCGATTGCGGCTGAGCCGGGGTAGCTGTATTAATATGGATTTGTTTCATATTAAAAGGAATAATGGTTCAGGAGGTTGAGAAAATTTTTTCTGCGTTCCGGTTCGTGATTTCACTTAATTGTTCCAAAGATATTTTTTTTAATTCGGCTATTTTTTGAGCGATCAATGGTATATAGGCCGGTTCATTTCTTTTTCCACGATGCGGCACCGGAGCCAGGTAGGGGCTATCGGTTTCCAGAACGAAATGCTGTGCCTCTACTTCGGGCAATACTTTATCTAACCCTGAATTTTTAAAAGTAGCCACCCCTCCTATGCCGAGATAAAAATTTAATTCGATAATTTTTTTAGCCTGATCGGCATTTCCGGAAAAGCAATGAAAAATACCGGTCAGTTTATTATCGGCCAGTGGTGTAAGCAACTCGATGGTTGGGTCTATTGACTCCCGGCAATGAATAACCACCGGCAGGTTCTGTTGTTTGGCCCATTGTACTTGTATTTTAAAAGCTTCCTGTTGTTGTGGCCAAAATGTTTTATCCCAATATAAATCGGTACCGATCTCTCCGATGGCTGCAAATTTTCTTTTGTTTATCCAATCTTCTATCCGATAGAGTTCCTTTTCAAAATCTTTCTTTACCGAGCAAGGGTGGAGCCCCATCATAGCTACACAAGCTGTTTCATCTGATTCTAATTTTAACATCGCATCAATCGAAGTATGATCAATGTTGGGCATATAAATTTTAGTGATGCCTGCCTCCCGGCAACGCGTCAGCATAGCCGGTCGGTCTATATCAAATTCGGGCAGGTAAATATGGGCATGAGTATCAATCCAGGTCATTTCAAAAAAATCTTTTACAAAGATGAAAAAACAGGCTTTAACTAAAAAAGAGAAACCTTAGAATGCGAAGGAGAAAATATTTGATGGTACCTGCTGCATTATACTTATTCGTGTCTGAACTGTTTCTGATATTAAAAAGAATTTATGTTTAAATTAACAGGCTGTAAACACAAGCCTATAAAATAACTAAACCATGAGCAAGGAAGCCTACCAATTTGGCGGAGACGATGCCGCTAACTATGATCGTTACCTCGGCCCGTTGATCTTTGAACCTTCGGCTAGGATTTTCTTGCCTTACCTTAAAACACTTCCGGCAAAATCAATTCTAGAAACTTCTGCAGGAACCGGCAGGCTAACCAGCCACTTGCGGCATGGGTTTCCGATTACCATCCGCCTCACTTCAACCGATGTTAGCAGCGACATGTTAATGCTGGCACAGCAAAAATTAAAAGGGCAACAAGTGGAATTTAAAATTGCAAATGGCCTGCAGTTGCCTTTTGTTGATTCATCGTTTGATTTAGTCGTGAACCAATATGGACTGATGTTTTTCCCCGACCGGCAAAAAGGTTTTGATGAAGCATATCGTGTAATAAAACCTGGTGGGCATTTTGCTTTTGCTACCTGGGATCGCACCGAAGATATGCCGTTATTTAAAATCCCCATCATCGATCATATCATTCCTTATTTTAAAGGAGAAGATACCAGCCGGTTTCACCTTCCTTTCTCCCTACACAATCCGCGCGAGCTTTTGGGATTTCTTAAAAATGCCGGATTCAAACATAACAAAATCATATTGACAGAATTTGTCGGCACAACGGATGATGTGATGAACATTGTTAATGGTCTATTCCTTAAACATCCGCTTAGCCGGGCTGTACACGATAAAGACCCGGCAAGGGTAAACCCTATGGCCATCGAAATAGAAAAATCATTTACTGATTTTTGGGGGAAAGCTCCGTTTGAGTTTAGCTTGAAAGCATGGATTGGTATTGGGCAGAAGTGAAAAATAGCAACACGGTGCGCTCATTTAGTTGCTGTCTCAAGCCATTCGCATAGCACCTGCTGAAGTTTGTTATCGTTTGTGTATTTCCTAAAACCGGTATAGTCTGCACTGGCGGTCATGGCATTTTCTATATCAAAATCTTTTTGAGCAACCGAATAGGCTATTCTTTTTTTCTTTAGTCGTTCGGCCAGGTATTCTTGTTCGGGTTGCCCGGGAGTAGGAATAAAAATGGCTTTCTTGCCAAGCACCGCCAAATCCATAACCGAGCTGTAGCCTGAACGGCAAATAATTATTTCGGATTGAAGAAGGACTTCATTAAGCTCAACCGAATTCAAGTGCGAAATTTCTGTTACCTGATTGGTTTGTGAAAGTGTTTTGATTCCAGGCAATCCTTTTACCAGTATGGCAACTTTCCCGTAATCTTTCAGTTGGGGGCGAATTATTTCTTCAAAGACGGACCGCTGCGGTTCCGGCCCGGAAATAATAACCGCTACATTGAATTTCGTTTCAGTCGGTTTCCATTTCATCCTCGATAATAACCCGATGTATTTCGTTTTTTTCAGTCGGTTAATTGAAAGTCTTCCACTAATTGATTCATCCCCTTCCCTATCAGGAATCCAGCAAACGGAAAACCGCCTCACCCAACGTTCGTGGTATCGATTTATCCATTTTCCTAAAAAGGGGATATCAAAATAAAACTGATGGCCTATAAACACCGAAGGTATAACAGCCGACCAACAGCCGTAACGATTATCCGAAATAAGAATATCGGTTTTTTCTGTTGAGATAATCTTTTTAATCTGAGCTTGCTCTTTCCTGATAACCCAAAAAAATTTAGGAAGTTGAAAAAGGATTTTCAGTTTCAAGGGAAGGCGGACTGAATACGTAGCCTGATAAGAAGCCAGTTCAAAAAAAATCAAATCAGGAAACTCTTCCTTCAGCAAGGGTAATGCGGCTCCGCTGGTAGCAATTTGCACCTCGCAGCCGGTTGCCAACAATTCCTGAATTACCGGAATACATCGGGTGGCATGCCCCAACCCCCAGTCTAACGGTGCTACCAATACTTTTTTCATGGCCGATCCGAAAGGGATGCAAACCGGTAGCCTAACTCGGAAAAATGACTAAGAAACAGCGGAAGTACATACGTTAAATTTCGTTCGGCCTTTAAACTATCATGAAAGACTACTACTGACCCCGGGCGGGTGGCCTTGATGGATCCGGTTAAGCAACTTTTGCGTGAAATGTTTTTTACGTAATCGTGCGTCAGCACATCCCACATTACAATCTTATATTTTTTTTTCAGGGCATCTATTTGTGCGGATGTAATCCTTCCGTAAGGGGGGCGAAATAATTTTTCGGTGTGTCCGCTTTGCGGATGGGCTAACAGAGATTCGCACTGCTCAATATCATCAATATATTTTTTTAATGGAGTAGCCCAGCCCTTCAGGTGATGGTACGTATGGTTGCCTACAGCATGGCCTTGTTCTTGTATTTTGTAAAAAACGGAAGGATGTTTCTGCACATTATCGCCAATACAAAAAAAAGTAGCTCGTGCTTGGTATTTATTCAGTTCGTTCAAAACAAACTCAGTGGGGCCGGGAATGGGGCCATCATCAAATGTTAAATAAATTACTTTATCCTGGGTGGGCACTCTCCACAATAGCGAAGGATAAAACCGGGGCAGAAAGAAAGGTGTTCTGAAAAAATTCACCGGATGTATTTTGCCTGTAAAAGTACGAAGTCAAAAAGATTTACCAAGCAGGCTTATAGCACCCGGCACGACAGCATCGTAATATCATCGCGATAGGGATTGCGGCCTTTAAAAGTATCGAGGGCAATGATGATATCGTTGTGAATTGTCTTCAGGTCTTTCCACGAATTATCTTTAAAATAATCAATCAATGCAGGCAAGCCAAACTCGTTGTTGTCTTCACTGACTGTTTCCGTCAGGCCATCGGTATAAGCAAACAGTGTAAACTGTTCTATGTTTTCTATAAACCCTTCGCGAATAAAAGGCAACGGATGCAATGCGCCCAGTACAGTAGAGCCTTCTTCCAACAGCCTCACACCGGCCTGATCGCATAAAATGGGAGGATTGTGCCCTGCATTTATATACACGATCGTTTTTAGTTTTAAATCATAGATAGCGGCAAAAAAAGTAATAAACTTCTCTCCTTTTGCGCTGTCGAGTACTTGGTAATTCAGTGCTTCCACAATTTCGGTAAGATTGGGTGTTTGCCGAAGCAACGTGTGTAGGGAAGCCTGAAAATTACTCATCAGCAAAGCAGCCGGAATCCCCTTCCCGCTTACATCGGCCACACAAACTAAAAACTGGTTGGCATTAATGGGGATGTAATCGTAGTAATCACCCCCTACTCGATCATGTGGAAGATAGCTCGCCTCAATTTTAAGTTTATCGGTATTGGGCAGTTTATCGGGAAATAAAAAGCGTTGCACATCGCTGGCTATTTCCAATTCTTTGCGAAACGCTTCTTGCTCTAACTGTTGGCGGGCCAGCTTTTTGTTTTCGATCGCCACTACAATAATATTGCTGAGCGCCTGTATAAACTTAATACCCGAATCATGCTGGGTAATTTGGGTTTCTAATCCGCCTACAAATACCAACGCCAGTGTTTCAGATTTATGTGAAATAGGAATGACTAAATCAAACTCATCCAATTCACAATTGGGGAATTCATTTATCTGGTGAATATTCTTAACCATTTTCACCCGGTCGTCCAGGGTTATTTTAGAATAATTTTTTACGGAGCCAAAACTTACTTTACACGACCATACCCGGTCGAACACAAATAACGCCAGTTTCTTTATTTGCAGCTGCGAGCGCAGGGTGAAGTTAAAAATTTTATAAAGCGAGTCTTCGGCCAGATTATTATTAATGGCCTGCGATATTTCGAGCAACGCACCCAGTTCTAATTCTTTGCGTTCAATTCGTTTTTTATACTCGGCTTCGTTCTCTACTTTCATCAATCAAAAATAAGAAAATTGTACTGCCCTATAGCAACTAAACAGTTCGATCTTTCCACGATACTTTTTTTATAAGCGATAAAAAACCAACCCCTAAAACGTAAAAGGGATAAACTAATTGCAAGACAATAAAAGAAAAAACAGAGCTCTTCATTTTCAGTTGGTTGGTTATATAAAAAAGGAATCCGGCATCAAACATCACCTTATAGATGACTATGCTCCAGAAAAAGTTGAACGGAATAAATCTATACATTCCACCGAGGGCTATCCACGAAGCCTGCACCACCCAAATAAACAGAGCCAGCCAGCGTGCCTTCCAGGATGTATTTACCTTCCACTTGCCGGCCCAGCGAATGCGTTGTTGAAAAAAACTTTTGAGCGAGGGCTGAGGTTGGGAAATTACCCGTGCATCAGTAGAATAAACTGATCGGGGGTGCTTATCCAAAATTTTATGCAAAAGAAATTCATCATCGCCAGAGGCTATATGCCGGTTGCCTTCATACCCATTTACTTCCCGAAAGGCCGATTTTTGATAAGCCAGGTTAGCACCATTGCCTAGCAGCGGGTGGCCCCAACCCAATGTGCCAAACGTAACGCCCATGATGCTGGCAAATTCCAATGCCTGAACTTGAGAAAAAAAACCGGTTGTTCGCAATGACACCGGGCCGAGCACCATCTTACAGGCCGGGTTGGCAAATGCCCGATTTATTTTTTGAAGCCAATCCGAAGGCAATACACAATCGGCATCGGTGGTGGCAATCACTTCACCCCGAGCAGCCTCAATGCCTGCGGTAATTGCTGCCTTTTTTCCAAACATGTCCGGCTCGGCTTTTAAAATTAATTTGTTGGGTAAGTCTTTTAAAAAATATTCTGCTCGTTCAAGAGTTCGATCGGTCGAGTGATCATCCGCTAAAATAAGCTCATAGTCATTCCGGTTGTAGTTCATCTTCAATACAGACTCTATCAATTGCGCAATGTTGTCTTCTTCATTGCGAACAGCTACTAAGACTGAGATGAACCGGGCAGAATCTACACGGGTTGTATTTTTTTTGAAAGATTTTTTCCACCCGGTTAACAACACCAGTAAAAACAAAAAATAAAATTCAGACACAATCAAAAAATAAACGACCATTGGTTCTTAATGTGTAAGTTTGAGGCGTGAGCAAAATTGAGAAAAAAACGGTGAAGGAAAAGATTATTTTGGGGCTCGACCCGGGCACCAATGTAATGGGCTATGGAGTGATTACCGTTCGGGGCAGCCAGCTTACATTAAACCAGTTTGGTGTTATCAATATGGGCAAGCAGGGAGAACATGCACTTAAACTAAAAAAAATATTTGAGCGGGTGCTGGCCCTGGTAGATGAATACAAGCCCGATGAAGTGGCCCTCGAAGCCCCCTTCTTTGGTAAAAATGTGCAGTCTATGTTAAAACTGGGGCGCGCACAAGGCGTGGCCATGTCGGCTGCGTTGTATCGGGAAATTCCCATTACCGAGTATGCCCCCAAAAAAGTAAAACAATCGGTAACCGGAAACGGCAACGCCAGCAAAGAGCAGGTAGCTCGCATGTTAATGCAGATTTTCTCTATCCGGCAGATGCCCAAGCTGTTCGATTCAACCGATGCATTGGCCGTGGCCGTATGCCATCATTATCAAAATGGAATCTCCAAATTAAAAACCAAATCGTGGGAAGGTTTTTTGAAAGAAAATCCAACCCGGGTTCTGTAATATGAACAGCCTGCGCTTTTTTGTAAACCCGGATCATCCGCACTGCGAAGCGATAGCGTACACGCTAAAAATTTTTGCTCAAAATAAAAAAATACAACTGCACCGGGTTCAAAATATAAATGAAGCTGACCTGACCATTGGAAGCAATTCCCTTTCCGATATAGAAGTAAATGAAGATTTTTATTCAGGCCTCCGAAAATCAGCGTGGGCATCTAACCTGTATTTTAAAAATGAATGCCTGATCCGTACCGATTCCGGAAAACCCGATTATCTCTCCACCGCATTTTATATGCTCAATAGCTTTCAGGAGTATGGAAATAATACACACGATGAGTTGGGTCGCTTTTCATTTTCTAACAGCTATCAATACCGGTTTGGCAATGTGCAGGAAAACCTCGTTCAATACTGCTTCGATAAAATAGGCGAGCATCCTAAGTTGGCGCATTTGCAAAGCCCCCCGTCTGCTTCGCTTGTTTTTTTATCGCACGATATTGATTCCAT
>JAFDYY010000078.1 GCA_018267195.1 Bacteroidota bacterium
TTACTTGATTTTAGGGTTTACTTGATTTTAGGGTTTACTTGATTTTAGGGTTTACAGGATTATACTTTGGATTAAAAACTTTTTTGAATTGCAAACTCGTTGCACCAAAATTTATGAGTAAGCCAACAGGAAAATCATAAGCCACCACATAATTTTTTGCCTGTGCCAAATGCACATCTTCTAAATTAATTAACGCTTTTAATTCAACTATCACTTGGTTTTCTACTACAAAGTCGGCTCTTCTTGTGCCCACTTCTATGCCTTCATAAAATATAGTTTGCTCCATTTCTCTTCCAAAATTTAAACCTGCCCTTTCTAATTCTATGGCTAAACATCTCTGATAAATTACTTCCTGAAAGCCATTGCCCAACGTATTATGCACTTTCATTGCACAACCATTAATCTTGTATGTAATTTCATCTATTGTCATGATTTATTTTTTAATTGTCTGAATCAGGATTGGGTTGATTTTAGGATTTACAGGATTAGTACTTTTAATTCGGCTCATTTTTTAATCCTGTTCATCTGCTAATCCTGTAAATCCTGATTCAGACGATGGAAAGGTTAGCAAGCTATCCCTATAATACTCATACTGCTTCTGCCTCAACTCTATTTCTTTGGGCAAACCCTCGCTGATGCTGGTAGTAAGCGTATCAAACTTATCTAAAATAGAAACAATGCGTTCTTGCTCGGCTAAAGGTGGGATGGGGATTTTGATATTATTTAAATTCCTCTGATTCAATTTTGGCTGCGCTGCACCTGAAATAAATGGTGTTAGATCCAAATCATTTAAAAAATATTCTACAAATTTTCTTTCTGCATAAGATTTAAATTTCAAAACATGAGCATGATTATTAACCCAGCTTTTACCAGAAATACTAAATGCAATAGGTGTATTTCTTGCAATTAAGTTTGCACCATCTTCTGATACTAACAAATAATCTCCATCGAAAATATAATCTTTTACATAATCAACAATTCCTGAAGCTCCATAGTAAGGAATATTACCACTAATTCTATCACCACTAGTTACAGGTTTCCTCATTGAGTCTAAATTCTCACAAACCTCCCCCAGCGTCTTCCACTCCACTTTATCCTGTAAATCCTTTAATCCTGTAAATCCCGGTTCAGACAATTTATACGCCAGCAACTGTTCCCTATAAAAGCTATACTGTTTTTTCCGCGCTGTAAGCTCTGCTGTAAGCTCTGCTGTAAGCTCTGCTGTAAGCTCGGTGAACGTATCGAGTATGCGCACAATTTCTTGCTGAACGGAGAGTGGGGGGATGGGGATGAGGAGTTTTGCCATATCAGTAGCTGATACATCAATAACCTTTGTGCCCTTAGCATACTTTCTTTTCTGACTTGCAAATTCCTCGCTTTGGGTAAAATAGACGAAATATTTACCCAAGAGAAGATGACCGGGCTTGATGATTGTGGCATGACCTCCGGTAACAGCTTGTACTTTTCCAAGATAAACAACAGCTTTACCAACATCTTCCAAATTTTCACTGGTATTTGTTATCACAACATTACCATAATCTACTTTACGTAGCTTTTTTGCTGTTTCAATAGAAACAAAAGAAATTGTTTCTGATGTATGAATTCCATAGTAGGTATAAATCTGACCATAATGTATTGCAGGAACACCAGTTTCAGTGAAGTCTGTTTTAGGCAATCCATTACCTCTAACTAATTCCGCCACTTCCCCCAGCGTTTTCCACTGCACGCCTGTGCTGAGCGAAGTAGAAGGGTCTGTGCCTTGCAATAATTTTTGTAAATAACTCATGATGCTATCTTTTTTTTCCTTTCAGTTTTTTCTTAGCTATTTCTTTGTCTAAGGTTTTTACCCTGTGTTCTAATTTTTTAATATCTTCTTCTGCCGGTAGTTCTTCGGGTTTAATGCCACTTTTGCCAAGTAACGTTCTTACGTCTTTGTTGTTTTTTACGTGCTCGGAGGTAATGTTAGTTTCTCCTTTCAGGTTGTTTTTCTTTACATTAAAATTGGTGATTTCAGTGGCCAATTGCTTGGCTGTAATGGTAATGCTGGGTAAAAAGTCGGCTAAGGGCCTGTTTTCTTTTATGCCTAATTTGCGTTTCATGTCGCTGGTGTTGTGCCCTCCAAACATTGCCCAGTCGCCCTTGCTTCTAATTCTTGCAAAGCCGGAATTATCTACGCCTCTTTCATAAATATTTTTGGAAAGTTCCGTTTCGGTAGCTGCCAGTTTTTCACGAGCCTGTAAACGCTCCATGAGTTGTATGCGTTCTTCTAACAACTCCTGTTTCCGTGTTTGAATGGCAAAATAACTTTGGGCAAAAGCAATTTGTTCTTTCTTTGGGTCGCCATTTTGGGCTATCAGGTAGCAGGCATAGCGGGTAAGCATAAAATCATCTTGTTCTCTTTCTGCACCTGAGCCAATTTTGACCATTTTGGTGACGTCAACGAAATGGTCAGAAACTGCTTCGCCAGTAGTTGTGCAACTGTCTTTGGCTTTATTGATGACATTTAAAAAATTACGCCAATCGGCATATCCTAAAAGTTCTTGCAGTTCACGAGCCAGCCAATATTCTATACCATCCTGCTCATAGGCATACTCCTCAAATTTCTTGTTTAATTTTACAATCGTATTCTTTTCCATAGGAGCTGTATTTTTTATGCTTCAATCTCTTTAATAATTTCATCAATACTTTTACGCAAGGCGTTTATTTTCTCTACTGTTTTAGCAATCTCCTTATTCAACGCTGTAATATCCACCTGCTCCCGGTTGTCTTTGGCTTCCACATAACTGCTCACCGAAAGGTTGTAATCGTTTTCGGCAATTTTATGGTTGTCAATGGTCTTCGCCACATGTGCTACATCTGCTTTTCTGTCGAACAATTGCATGATGCTTTCAATGTGTTTATCTTCCAGCACATTGTTGTTGGTTACTTTCTTAAAAAAATCTTCACCGCTGGCATCTATAAACTGCGTTTTGTTTTCGGTTTTGTGTTTCGACAATACAAGAATATTTACGGCAATGGTGGTGCCATAAAATAAATTGGGCGCTAAGGAGATAACGGTTTCCACAAAATTATTGTCCACTAAGTATTTTCTTATTTTCTGCTCGGCACCGCCACGGTAAAAAATACCCGGAAAGCAAACAATGGCAGCCCTTCCTTTGCTTGATAGATAACTTAGGGCATGGAGTACAAAGGCAAAGTCGGCTTTCGATTTGGGCGCCAACACACCGGCAGGTGCAAAGCGGTCGTCATTAATCAGCGTGGGGTCATCGCTGCCAATCCAGTTGATGGAGTAAGGCGGATTAGAAACAATGGCATCAAAGGGTTTTTCGTTGCCTAATTCGGGATGCAGGAGCGTGTTGCCCAGCACAATATGAAACTTGTCGTAATTGATATTATGCAAAAACATGTTCATACGAGCCAGGTTGTAAGTGGTGTGGTTTATTTCCTGCCCATAAAAACCTTCTTCAATAATATGGTTATCAAAATGCTTTTTGGCTTGCAGCAATAAAGAACCCGAGCCACAGGCGGGGTCATATATTTTGTTCACGCTGGTTTGCTTGTGCAAGGCTAATTGGGCAATGAGTTTTGAAACGTGCTGCGGGGTAAAAAACTCACCGCCACTTTTTCCGGCATTGGCGGCATAGTTGGAAATCAGAAACTCATAAGCATCGCCAAAAAGGTCAATCTGGTTGTCTTCAAACCTGTCAGATGCGGAGCTGAAATTCAGTTCTTCCACCCCTTTGAGTACGGCAGCCAGCCGGGTGTTTTTGTTGGCCACGGTATTGCCGAGGCGGGAGCTGGTGGTGTCGAAGTCGGCAAACAAACCTTTGATATCGTCTTCGGAAGCGTAGCCATTGGCAGAGTTTTCTATGGCATCAAAAATGGCTTTGAGGTTGGTGTTGAGATTGGCATTGGTGTTGGCCGTTTTCACCACATTGGCAAAAAGCTGGGAGGGATAAATAAAATAGCCTTTGGTTTTGATGGCATCGTGTTTTATTTCGGGCGTGATAACGCTGTCTGCTAATGAGGCATAATCAGTACTTTCATCATTAAAGTGATTGGAAAAATTTTCGCTGATAAAGCGGTAGAACAGGGTGCCGAGTACGAATTGTTTAAAATCCCAGCCGTCCACCGAGCCGCGAACATTGTCGGCTATTTTCCAGATTTTGTTTTGCAGTTCCTGGCGTTGTGCTATGCTTGTCATTTTTTATGTTTTAATAATGCTTGTGGTTTCACTTTTAATATTTCATTCCTTTACTTCCAACAGGTCTTTTATCTGGTTCATGTCTTTTAGAAATGGATTGGCTAAGATAGTTGTAATATTTTGGCTACCCTGATTTTCAGTGTAAAAACCGTTTCAATTATGGATAGGCTAAGTATTGGTTAGGCCAAAACCAATGTGCCCCCGAAAGCTTGGGGGGCAGACATAATAATACCCTCGTGTTTAATTTGTCCTTCAGCAGAATGCGTGGGTCACTTTACTTAGTTGAATAAAAAAATGTAATGAAATTATTTCATCGGCTCACCGAAGCCCGTCTCAGCCTGTCGTTAATTGCACGGCCTAGCCCCGTGTTGGGTACTTCTTCGGTAATAATTAAATCAACCAACGATTGATCTAATTCGCGTAAAGACGAAAACAATTTTTGGGCAGCTTCATCTACCTTACCTGCCTGCGAAAGAACTATTTGTTTTTTTATCGCGCTGGACTGATATATTTTTTGAAATGACAACACACCAACTGATTTACCGGAGTGTTCTACAAGTAATTTCTCTATATCGCCTAAAACTAATCGCACGTGTGGTGCATAATGACTTTGCAGCTGACCCGGAGCAGCCGGGCGGGAAGAGCTATGTATAATAGTTTTCACTTTCCCCACTACCTGTTCAATTTGCTCCACCTCCAGGCCTCCTACCCGGTAAATAACCGGAGCTTCATTTTCAAACCCCACAATGGTAGATTCCATACCTACCGCACACTCGCCCCCATCTAAAATATAGTCAATTTTATCGCCTAATTGATCGTTTACATGTTGTGGTGTGGTCGGGCTGATATACCCAAACGGATTGGCACTGGGGGCTGCCAGCGGAAATGGAAGCGATTGTAAAAGCGATTGAGTGAGCGGATGATCGGGGCACCGCAGCCCGACCCGGTCCAGGCCGGAGGTAACCAAATCCGGAATGACACTCTGTTTCTTCAACAAGATAGTAAGCGGCCCCGGCCAAAATGTTTTCATCAATAAAAAAGCTTGTGGCGGTACGCTGCTAGCATAGCGGGTAACCTCTTCGGCTCCCGGCAGGTGCACAATCAGCGGATCGAAGTACGGGCGGTCTTTTACTTTAAAAATATCGGTTACCACAACAGGATTCAGTGCGTTGCCGGCTAATCCATAAACCGTTTCGGTAGGGATGGCTACCATTTTTCCTGCCTCCAACAGCCGTTTGGCTTTGCCTATGTCTTTCCCGATCTCAGCCATGATTGATTTTCGCTTTCATCCGGAGGATGGATGGCTCGGTAGTAAACTTTTCTATTTCGGCAAATGAAACCCACTTTACATCGTGCGATTCTTCGCTCACAATTATTTTTTCGGCTTCATCAGTATGCACTAAAAATCTGACATCATAATGTAAATGCTCAGGGATATCTTTTCGGGCGGGAATGGTATGAATATCGATATCAAAAATAGATTCGTTGACCCGAAAATTAACAATTCCGGTTTCCTCGCGCGCTTCTTTCAGTGCCACCTGTAAAATATTTTCATCGCCATCGGCATGGCCACCGGGTTGCATCCACCGGTTTAGTTTGGCATGATGAACCAATAGCACTTTGTTGGAGTCGGCATTAAGAATCCATGCAGAACCTGTCAGATGCCCCGGTAAATGAGTGCGCTGAAAACAGTCGGGCGATTTTAATAAGTGAAGAAAAGAAGAAACGAATGTCTGTTCTTCGTTAAAAATAGTTTGGTACGCCTGAAGCGAATGAATCAAAGCATGACGATTCACTACTGAATAACAATCGTGGCTTTATTAAACTCTCCTTTTTTTAGTTGACCGATTTTTTCACCCCCACCGGTATTGTCTTTATCGCCTTTGCGGCATAGAATAAAATACGATTCCGGTTTCAGTTTTTTAAACTTGGCAACACCTTTTTTATCGGTGGTGGCTTCTTCTAACACATTTGTTTCTTTGGTGAAATCTTCCTGCTTTTCAAAAATCTTGACCGAAACACCTTCTACCGTATTGCCCAACTCATCGCGCACGGTTATAGTAAGAGAGGTGTTAAAAAGCTGAGCTGAAATAGACAGCGCACCGGCTGTTAAAAAAAGCATCGTGAGCAATATCGGTTTCATAATGTTTGGTTTAGTGGATGCAAAAGTAATAACTCGTTTACAAAGAAAATACACTGGTGTAAAATCCTTTTCCTTGTAAAAATCCGATAAATTCAGAATAAAAGGAATGTGCGCCCAGCGTGGCACTATCGCCCACCATAATCAGTTTTTTTCGGGCGCGGGTAATCGCCACATTGGTTCTTCGGATGTCTGCCAAGAATCCTACTTCGCACTTTTCATTGCTGCGCACAAAGCTGATGGCCACCACATCGCGTTCCTGCCCCTGAAAGGCATCTACCGTGTTAATTGAAATAAGCGAGTGCAGCGGTTCAAGCACCTCCGAGCGCTCGGCCAGCCACTGAATTTTATCTATCTGTGCGCTGTAAGGCGAAATTATACCAATCGTAATTTTTTCTTCCTGCCAGGCCGTAATACCCACCGACTCAATCAGGCGTTCCACTTGTTTAATCAACAAGTCTGCTTCTCCTTCATTAAACCGGCTGCGGGTTTCGGGATCTTGCTTTTCAATATAACTGCTCCCGGCTGTATCAATAAACTCAATGGGCTGTTCGTCCGGGCGCAGCCGTTCGTGTTTAACTGATTCGTGAGCCACCAACTTATCCTGGTAAAAAAAATGCGAGGGAAATTGCATAATCATTTCATGCATCCGATACTGCACCTGCAACATGGCTGTCTGAGGCGGGTGTTTTTCAATCCCTTTTTCAAAAAGAGTTTTGGCCAACCCTTGCCGGGCTGCTTCCTGCGATTTAATAGTGGGTGGAAGTTGGCAATGATCGCCTGCCAAAATAACCCGCTGCGATTTTAACAAGGGAATCCAACACGCTGGTTCTAATGCCTGCCCCGCTTCATCTATAAAAACAGTTTTAAATTTTCTGCCTTTTAGTACCGGATGAGATGACCCCACTAAAGTGCAGCACACGGCTTCCGCCTGATTGATCAGGTCAGTAATAATATAAAACTCCAGCGTGTCTGCCTCGCCCTTCATAACTTTGGCTTCTTCGCGCAACATTTTTCGTTGTTCCCGCTCGAAATGCCCGAAGTTTCGTTTAAACTGGTTAGCCTGGTGGCGAAGCATTTCCATTTTTCTGCGTAAGGCACGCAACTCGCCAAAGTGAGGATGCTCTGTTATTTTTGCATCCAGTGTTTTGCTTAACGATTGCTGAGTAACACGGGCAGGGTGCCCGATGCGCAGTGTTTTTAATCCAAGGCTGCTTAGCTTATCCACCAATAAATCTACGGCTGCGTTGCTCGGAGCACAAACTAAAACTTGCCTTTCAACAGCTACGGTTAGCCTGATGGCCTCTACCAGCGTAGTGGTTTTTCCGGTGCCGGGGGGGCCATGGATAAAAGCTACATCTTGCGCATGAAAAAGTTTATCCACGGCTTCCTGCTGGGTGGGGTTTAAACCAGAGGCCGGAAACAGAACAGGGGCATCCGGCCGGCCAGAAATTGCCGGGCGGTTTCCCAAAAAAAATTCCCGAAGTTCTGCCACCCGGTTATCTTCAGCCTCCATTACCTTGCGCAAGGCATACTCCATTTCGCGGTACGTCATTTCGTCAAACATCACATCCACGCCCAGCGAGCCGTCATCAATCCAATCAGGGAGGTCATCGCCATTGAGCGTAATCGTCATCTTGTTTTCCTGCACATAGTTTACCACCCCGCTTACGTGTTGCTTTTCGGGTTTACCGGAAGCTTGAGTAAACAAACTTACCACCTTGCCGCTTTGAAAAGCATGAGGTTGATCGGACGATTTAATTTTTTCTACTTCAATCATTACCCGTTCGCCCGTGCCAATATAATCTCGCAGCAAGCGCACCGGATACCATGTAACGCCTTCTTTAACACGATCGTGCAAAGAGCGCAGCAACACTTTTTGTCGGTACTGCTCCATGTCTGCCTGGCGTTCTAGTTGAAGAAGTTGGTAGGTGTGCTTTAGTTGATCGAGGGAAAACATTTTTAAATTGATTCAGAAAGTATGGGCTTATTCAAAGTGTGGAAAATGAGGTAAGGGTTTGGGCTCTTGACCCGGTTGCCCGGCTTCAAAGCAAAAATGTGCCATGCCATTGGTAACGGCTAAAAATTTAGCCCCGATCGTCATGTTATAAACAGCTACCTGATTAAATGCTTTTTGGTTTAGTTTAATAGTGGGCGATTTACATTCGATGAGCAGCCATGGTTTGGCGGTACGGTCAAAAACAACAATGTCGGAGCGTTTTTGCAGCTTATTGTACGTAAGGCTTCCTTCTACCCGAAAAAGAGATTTAGGATATTTCATTTCTGTAACTAAGTAATTAATGGTATGCTGACGCACCCATTCTTCGGGTGTCAGTACAAGGTATTTTTTTCTGATCGCATCAAAAATCCATACTTTGCCGGCTTCTTTTTTTAATGTAGCCTCGTAGGCCGGGAGATTGAGCTTGTACACAAGGTTATAAGTTCTTTGCTCAAGATTCGAAAATAGAATCTGATCTTGCAATTTAGAATTGTAAATTTGGAAATTGAATATTCCCCATGAAAACAAAAAAAGAGATTGTAGAAAACTGGCTCCCCCGCTACACGGGTGTGCCGCTCAAAGACTTTGGTCAATATATTTTGCTTACCAACTTTGATAACTACGTGCGCAAATTTGCTGAATGGCACGATGTACCGGTTAATGGCGAAGATAAAGCTATGCTTACAGCCACAGCCGAGGGCATTACGATCATCAACTTTGGTATGGGCAGCCCCAACGCAGCCACCATCATGGATTGCCTTACCGCCATTATGCCCAAAGCGTGCCTTTTTTTGGGTAAGTGTGGCGGGCTAAAAAAGAAAAATAAAATTGGCGACTTAATCCTCCCCATTGCAGCCATCCGGGGCGAGGGAACTTCCAACGACTACTTTCCACCCGAAGTACCTTCGCTTCCCGCCTTTGCTCTGCAAAAGGCTATCTCTACCACTATCCGCGATTACAAGCAAGACTATTGGACTGGAACCGTTTACACAACCAATCGCAGGGTATGGGAGTGGGACGAACATTTTAAAGAATATCTGGTAAAAATCAGAGCCATGTCTATTGATATGGAAACCGCTACTATTTTTTCAACGGCTTTTTACAACGAAATACCGACCGGTGCTTTGCTATTGGTTTCAGACCAACCTATGATAGCCGATGGCGTAAAGACCGAAGCCAGCGACCACAAGGTAACGACTAATTATGTGGACTTGCATATAAAGATCGGCATCGATTCACTCCGGCAACTCATCAATAATGGCATGACTGTAAAGCACCTGCAATACTGACAAAAAGAATTATCCCAAATCATGCAATAGAAAACCTATTGCATGATTGACGAATGAAAATCAACAAC
>JAFDYY010000079.1 GCA_018267195.1 Bacteroidota bacterium
ACCCTTTACGCAGTTGCTTAGACGCGACACTTACACACTTAATTGGACAGTGTCGCTAAAATTAATTTGGGTGTTTGCAGAGCATGTAGCTGATAAACTCGTATTTAATATATTGTAAGTGGTTCCTGAACAGTTAGATTGATAACCGCTTGATCCTGTTGGAAGATAATTGCCGACTCTAACCGATTTTGAAACAAAGGTTGCACAACCATTATTGGCAATGTTTGCGGTAATAACGACTTGGCCATTGAAGTTATTCATTCTGGTGGCATTACCTGAATTTGCATTTATGGCTAAGCCATTACTGTTCGCGGAGGACCATGTTGGTGTGCTTCCAGCTATTGGGTTTTGAACGGTGAACGTTTGAGAAGTACATACTGGTTCCGTACCTGCAATTGAAGGAACAGTGCCTGCGTGAGCGGCCCCAACTCCCACAGCATACCACGCATTTGTCACCGCTGCTACTTCTTTAGAGTTATCACAAAATAGATCTCTTGCAGCGTTAATGGTTTGAGTCCTTGCATCGTTGTACCCTGAATTAGCACCTAAGTAGACAGAGAGCGCCCTAAATGCTATTCTGCGGGCATTGTTTATCCCTATAGCAGTTACGTTATAATTATTGCTATTGTCATTGGTTCCACTCCCACCTTGAGAAACTAAGTAAAACCAATGAGATAAAACAGTTGAGTTATTATGTGGTTCACCGTTATTGTCCCAAAACTGACCATGATATGTATTCGGATGCTTTCCCTCTGATGCTGTTGAACTCTTGGGGTTTTGAAGATTGCGTATGCAATTAAATGTTGACGTAGCAAATATCTCTTCTCCAATGAGCCATGTTTGTTTATTGGGAGCTGCCCAATTCTCTACACTTGCTCCCCACATGTCACTAAATCCCTCGTTAAGTGCACCAGATTCAGTTGTGCCTGGTGTAAGGTTAGCAGTAAATTGGTTGATACCATGTCCCAACTCATGTGATGTAATATCAATAGAAACCAGAGGGTTGAAAGTTGTTCCATCGCCATCGCCAAAACGCATTGCCATACCATTTCCGTCCCACTGTGCATTATTTGGCCATCCAGCTGGAGAGTTTGGATCATTGTAATGAACATAATTTGTCGCTTGCAATCCTAAGCCATTAATACTATTTCTTTGATGCACAGTTGCCCAATAATCCAACACGCGTTCAATGCCCCAATGAACGTCCAGTGCAGGCTGGTTTTGGTTAAATGTAGGCCAGTTTCCATTTGTAAAGTTTGTGGTATTATTTGCAAAATCAACAGCGTTGGCATAGATAAAACCATTCTGTATGTTTAGTGTAACAATATTCGCAGTATTTCCTGCAGTAGTGTTCCTAATTTCGCGAAGTCTGTTACCACCTGCAAAAGTGTCACCTGTGATATTTTGAGTGCCACTGTACCTTGTTTGAGCAGTGCATGCAATATTAATATTACAGAGTAGCGGAACATCAGCGATGATTTCACCATTTGTCGCATTCACATAAATGATTTGCTCGTTCTCAGGCACCAATGAGGAAATAATAAACTTCCAAGATAGAACATAACGCGAACTTCGTTTTAAACTTCCTATTGCAAAGACAAGTTCACCCTTTGGGTAGTAAGTGGCTTCTGGGTCCTTCTTAGTCTCTTTGATTAACTTTTCTAAAGCTGCGTCTTGCCATTTATATTTTTTTGCGCCTACGTAATCGTTTGCCTTAGTAAATGCAGCGAGTTCATTTATTCGGGGTGAAGCAGATAAAGTGTCTATGTCTGGGTACTCACCATTGACGGTTTCTATCATGCCATTTCTTCCGTGCATTAAATACTCTGCATTTTCTACTTTTATGCCCATATAAAATTGGTTATATCTTTGATGAAGGAATCCCAACTCGTCAGTAGTTTCCATTGCCAAACGAAATTCGTGCGATCCTTTTGCAGCCAGTATTTTTCTCAAAAATCTTGAACCGTCCGTGAATCTTCTGGCATTGCTCGGTTGAAATCTTGCCAAAATAATCTTGCCATTCTTATTACGCTGCATTTCAAGAGTATCATTTTGTTGTGCAAATGTGAAAACTGAATGAATACCAATTAGAACTACAAGAAGGGGTATTGTAAAAATTTTCATGGCTTTGTGTTTTTGTTTAGTGAATTGGAAGTCTATTTTGCATAGTAGTAATAGTAAGGATCGTATGCGTTATCAATTAGTATCAACTGACTATTTTCAATTCGATCGACAATTTTATAGATAGGGAACGAATAAAACTTATATGCCTTTATAGATAAAAGATATGTTGAGTCATTGAATATGTCTTTATCTTTTTTCCAAACAATTATCGTGTCTACGGTTACGCCATTATCATTTCCCAATAGAATATGATCATTTGTAATTCTCATGTATGGATTGTCTTTAACCGGAGAACCACATGTCGTGCATATCCCTCCAATAACTTTTTTTAGATGCCACATACCCTGAACATAGAGCTTGATAGTGTCCAATGATTTGTTATAAAGCACAATATTTAACTTGGATTCTTCCTTGTTGCAATTTGATAGAACCATTATTGATACTAAGGAAAATAAAAGGATTAACGTTTTCGCTGTCAATTTAGTAGTCATTTCTCTTTTAATATATCCTATATGACACAATGAATATATAAATCGTTGGACAATTTTTTTGCTTTTTTGTCAGTGTGGGAACTCTCGGCTCTTTTGCTTGCTTTGGTGTCGCGAGGATTTGTGCGGCAAGCAAAAGTGCCAATGTTCAAAGCACCGTCATTGTCCGCGCGGCATTGAGCATAACAATTCTCCTTACCAACCAGATTAAATGATAAGCGGTAGGCCTATGCTCTCTTCCAAAGAAGAAGAGGGATTAATATAATCAGTCCTAGCACAGCCGGAGTAATTAAAAAAACAAAGGCCGGCTTCGTGCCGGAGGGTAACAAAATTCCACTATACGAAATAGCCGACAACACACCGACTGCAATCATCAGCCATTGCACCCACTTTTGGATTCTAAAAGCACTTCGCTTAAAGTGCCGATCCACCATAAAAACACCCACCAGTGGAAGCAATACCCACCCGGTAAACAAAAAGTTTAGGGTCAACGAATTTTGGCGCATTACCATTCGGCACAGAAAGAATAATGAAACCAGTGTACAAATTTCCAGAATGTTTAATGCCACGGTGTGCAATACATTTTGATAGGGCGACAGTTTATCGGAAAGCAACTTAGACATATAGGGTAGGGTTAAAGGTTACAATAGTTTAAACTCAGCCTTCTTTACATCGCGCGAGTTTCCTCCTACAAAAATTTCAAATAATCCAGGCTCGCTTCCTAAACTTAAATCGGATTTATAAAAAAACAAATCTTTATTTTTTAAAGTAAAATAGACGGTTTGGGTTTCGCCTGCTTTAAGTGCTACTTTTTTAAAACCTTTCAGTTCTTTTACCGGGCGCGTGATGGATCCTACTACATCGTGGAGATAAAGTTGCACTACCTCTGTCCCCTCCCTCCGGCCCTGGTTGGTTACTTCTATGGATACGGTAATGGAATCGGATGCCGTCATTTCCGGCTTACTCAACTTTAATTCGCCATAGCTAAACTCAGCATAGCTCAGTCCATACCCAAACGGATAGACGGGATCATTGGAAACATCTAAATAATTTGATTTGAATTTTTGAAACCATTTTGTTTCACCCAATGGGCGGCCTGTATTTTTTTGTGCATAGTACATCGGCACCTGCCCTATGTTTTGGGGAAAGGTAGTAGTGAGTTTGCCGGAAGGGTTTACCTCCCCCAACAACACATCGGCAATGGCATCGCCTGTTTCACTGCCACCAAACCAAACATCTAAAATAGCCGGCACATTTTCGTCCTCCCATTTCAATGTCATTGGGCGGCCATTAAATAAAAGCAATACCACCGGCTTACCGGTTTGAAGCAGCGCCCGGAGCAATTCTTTTTGTGTATCGGGAATGCCGATATCCGATCGGCTGGACGACTCGCCCGTCATCTCAGCCGATTCGCCCAGGGCGGCCACCACCACATCGGCCTGTCTGGCCATGCGTAGTGCTTCGTCTCTTAGTTCGGCAGCACTTCGCTTGTCGCGATGAAGTGTTTTACCAAAAGGGGTCGCTATTTCTTCGAGGTGCGCATCTTCGTATAAATTAGAACCTTTCGCATAAATAATTTTTGCTTTTCCGGCTGTGGCCGATTCCAATCCTTTCCTTACCGTAATGGATTTAGAAAAATGGGCGGCCACACTCCAGGTACCCGTCATATTTTCAACTGCATCGGCCAGCGGGCCAATCAAGGCAATGGTACCTTGTTTTTTAAGCGGCAATAAATGATTTTGGTTTTTAAGCAGCACGAAACTTTGGGCGGCTACTTTTCGTGAAAAAGCACGGTTGGCATCGGTAAAAATTTCTGTCTTAGCCCGTTCTTCCTGGCAATACCGATACGGGTCATCCAATAATCCTAATTTATATTTTGCCTGCAACACTCTTTTACATGCTTCATTAATTTGTTGCTCGGTTATCTTTCCTTCCTTCAATGAATTTGAGAGGGTGGTTAAAAATCCTTCGCTTACCATATCCATGTCTAAACCGGCATCCAGCGCACGGGCCGAAACCGTTGGTAAATCGCCTATGCCATGGGGCACCATCTCGCTTACACTTGTATAATCTGAAACCAATAAACCGCCAAAGCCCCATTGCTGGCGAAGCACCCCGGTAAGCAGCCATTTGTTGGCCGTGGCCGGCACACCATCTATTTCATTAAAGGAAGTCATCACACTCCCCACACCAGCATCGACCGCTGCCTGAAAGGGCGGAAAATACTCGTTGTACATGCGCACATGACTCATGTCGGTGGTGTTATAATCGCGGCCGGCTTCGGCTGCTCCGTACAGCGCATAATGTTTTACACAAGCCATCACCGTATTGTTGGCCGAAAGATCATTTCCCTGATAGCCCCTCACCATCGCCTCGGCAATGCGTGCCCCCAAATACGGATCTTCCCCACTGCCTTCGGCAATACGCCCCCACCGGGCATCGCGGGCAATATCCACCATAGGCGAGTAAGCCCAGTTGATGCCGTCTGCACTGGCCTCAGTGGCCGCCATGCGGGCGGTTTGCCGGATCAAGTCCATATCCCAACTGCAACTTAACCCGAGCGGGATGGGAAAAATGGTTTCGTACCCGTGAATGACATCCATACCAAAGAGCAACGGAATTTTAAGGCGACTTTTTTCTACCGCAATACGCTGCATTTCGCGCACGTTAGCCACCCCTTTAATATTGAACAAGCCGCCTACTTTACCCTGCTCAATTTTTTTTCCGATATCGGAACTGGCCGCTTCACCCGTTTTGAAATAGCCGGCCGAAGGGAGATTAAGTTGCCCAATCTTTTCTTCCATCGTCATCAGGCGCATGAGAGAATCTACTTTTTTATCCATACGCGTCTGAGGTTGTGGCTTACCGCAAGAAACAACCATCAGCACAGAAATAAGGATTAAAATATTTTTTTGAATGGGTTGGTAAAGTGAGAGGTTCATAGGTTTTGAAATAGTGTGAATCAATTAAACCCCAGTTTCGTTTTGGCTGCTTGCACTTCCGGTGCGGTCTTAAATAATTTCCACAACAAACCGGTTCGGTAATTTTCTAACATCACCACAATAGGCCCCTGGTCAATCGCTAAGGTAGAGGTGGCCGTCCAGCCTTGCGTAATATTGATGGCATCATAAAAACCATATTGCCCCCAGAGCCGGTCGCCCAATTGATAGTAGAAAAAACGAATGGCTTTCATAGACTGTGCCGGTGTATAAGGCATGGAAGAAATGGCAGCCGTGGGCGAAATGGTACCGTTATCGTTGGTAGGCGATTGTGCGCCATAGCCCCACGGGTTGTCGCTGGCAGTAACACCCCAGCAACTGTCGGAATACAGCGCGTAATTGCCTGGGTTTTTTACGCAGTAATCATGATTGATCAGCGATTGGTTTACATTCTGTGTCCAGTAGTTTACATTGAGATACGTATCCGTTATATGCGGATCAAACCCCAAGAAAGAATATTGTGTAAAAAATAAAGGCCCACCGTAAGGGTCGCCCAGTGGTAACACATGCCCAAAGTATGAGTTGCCATTGATGATATTTTTATTTTGTGCCCAGCCTTGCTGGTACACCTCCACCGGGATAGAGTGTGTGGTAGAGCCCGCTGCCAGCAAATAGGTAATCAGTGTTTCGTTATACCCGCGCACGGGCACGTTCACAGCAAAACCTGCCGTAGGCGACCAGTTCCAATACAGTACATTTTCGGCCGGTGTTTTTCTAAACCAATTCCAGTCTATCCCCTGGTATAACTGTGTAATTCGATTAATCAGGTTATTGCCAACGGTATCGGCCGGTGTCAGGTACTGCCTCAGGCAAAGCAGCCCGTGTATCATAAACGAAGTCTCCACAATGTCTGCCCCATTGTCGTTCGGGCCAAACGGAATAGTTTTGCCCGTGGTGCCATCAGACCAATGCGGCCACGCGCCATGGAAGCGGTCGGCTGTTTCAAGATAAGTAACCATTTTTTTAGCCTGTGCCAGGCCGTTGGTTCGCGAAATAAACCCACGGTTCATTCCTACAATAAGCGCCATTACACCAAAGCCGCTTCCACCCGTGGTTACGGTATTGCCCGAGGAGTTTCGCTCGCGCGCCATGCCGCTTACGGGCTCGGCAAAGTCGTAAAAATATTTTAAGGTTTGTTGTTGCACGAGGGTAACCAGTGCCGTATCGGATATTACAGGAAATTTAGGAACCGGGTTTACACCGGTCATCAGTTTAATTGTTATGCCGGAGGTACCAAATGTTTTTTTTGTGACAGAGGTAAGTTGTGGCGACACCAGCAGGCTGTAGCCGGTTAAATAATTTAACGGATTAACGGGTTGAATCACCAAACTGCTATCGTGATGGGTAAATGAAATAGTAACAGGAACGACACCGTTATTTAGCAGGATTGAATTTTGGGCCGATGTATGATCAATCGGTTCTGAAAAACCCAATACGATCTGGGGAGTGATGGATGTACCGGAATAGCTGTAGCTAAACGGGCGGCCATCCAGCGAAACAGATAATAAAGAAATATTTTTGGGACCCGGCAAAACTTTAGTAGAATCGTTTTTGCAGGAAAGAAGAAATGAAAAAAGTAAAACAAAAAGGATTAAATATCGGCTGTACATTATTGATGTAAATGATTTACCAGTTGAACAAACTAAAGAGGATGCTTTCGCATCCTCTTATCACTTACATTAAATTATCTCCCAGCAGAACCTAGTTGAAATAAAGAACCTACTTCAAGCAAGCTTAATGCTTTCCCATAAACTCTGATATCATCCAATGTACCTTTTAATTTGCCTTGCCAAACCTGGGCTGATGAGTTTGTATATCCTGATTTAGCATTAGGAATACGGCCAATAACTGCCAATGTGGGTGGCGCAATTATGATAGGGGTTGGCGAGGAGAACCTTTGCTGCCAGTTTGTATTGGAAACCAGAACACCATTAGCATAAATTACAAAAGTAGAAGCTGTTTGATCGTACACACACACATAGTGTATCCATGGATTGCCGCTATTAAGAACGGGAACCCATTTTTTTCCTAAGTCGCCATACGAGCCGTTTGCTATGTTATCCTGATGTGAAATTGTTCCATTAACAAAAGTTGCAAAGGCAGGATGCAAAGGCAATGTATCGTTGGTCGATAGCCTCCAACCGGTTTCAATCCCCATATTCAGAGGGCCGGCATTCCAATCAGTTTGATTCGCTACACTTTGAGTAAGGGCAAATAACGAGGTATAAGTCTTTTTGTTATTGGTGATATCTTTAAACCAAAGACTCACACTAAAACTAGGCATAGCATTAGCTGAACCAAGCGTAGTTAGAGCAGGGTACGTTAGGTAGCCAGAGTCAATCGCCAATGCCTGACCAATTCTTCCGGTGGTGTATGAAGTAGCTGTGTCCTTAGAGGGGGCTATTCCGGAAACTACTTCGTTTTTAGTGTTATCAAAAGTCCAGTGAGCTAACAAATTTGCTGCTCCTACATCATTAGAGGAGTTATACCCATTAATGGGAGGCAGTGAGTTATTGCTTTTCGAGCACTGAAAGAGCGACAGTGCAATTAATGCACTAAAGCCAACGAACAGATAATTGATTGTTTTTTTCATAGTTATAAATTGATTTAAGGTTTAAAATTTAAAAAAGCTGTCATCATCATTACCAGCGCGCCAGGCGAGCCCCGGGCATCAAAATATTTTTTTCCATTGATTCTATATTTTATTACCCAGCCCATATCAATATCCCGGGTTTTGAGTCAGTTTTCCGTTGCTCAATAATATTTGAGTGGCCGGTATGGGTAACAGTTCGTGTGTGCCCGCCACAAATCCTTTGCTGCCCAATACCGCAGGTGCATCGCCCCAGCGCACCAAATCCCAAAAGCGATCTTCTTCCATAGCCAACTCTACATGGCGCTCTTGTTTTAGATCGGCCAGCGTTACACTACCTTTGGGCAAAAGTCCGGCCCGCACACGCACCAGGTTTACCGGGGTGGCGGCATCGCCTCCGGTATGGAGAGCCGCCTCGGCATTCATTAACAAGACATCGGCATAGCGCAATACCGGAATATTCTTTGGGCGGTCTTTATCACCGGGGGTAGCATACGTTTCTTTGGACGGGTTGGCACTGCTGGTATAGGCTTTGTAGTTGTAATATAGATTTTGCACAGAATCGGAACTTGGAATACGGAAGCCATCCCATAATACTGTGCCTTTGTGCAGCCCTGAATTATCTATAAAAATAATGGTGGCATTTTTTCGCAGGTCACTGGTTTCGTAGGCACTAATAAGAGAAGTAGAGGGGTTATTAAAACCCCAGCCGAGGTCGTTCCAACCACCTAAGCCTCCCACGCGTGGACCTTGCGAAACCGTCCAGTTGGCAATACCAAAATTAGAATTATTGAATTTACCTGTTTCAATTTCAAAAACAGATTCACTGCAATTGTTTCCGGCTTGCTTGAACTGAATCGAATAATCTTGCACTAACTGATACTGACCGGATGTAATAACTTGATTGGTGAGTGCCTTCACACTATCCCATTGGGCT
>JAFDYY010000007.1 GCA_018267195.1 Bacteroidota bacterium
TGCCTCGATTACATTCGAAATTTGTTTGACAAAATAGGCCATTCAGAAAAAGCCGGCTTCGATCGGGTTGAACCCCAACCTCCACAAGAAAAGCCGGAAGAGATTTACGGAATCTTTCCGCACGATCGGGCAAAGCCATACGATATGCTCGAAATTATTAAACGCCTAACCGACTCCTCTGCTTTTGATGAATACAAGCCTCTTTACGGAAAAACACTTTTGTGTGGCTATGCCCGTATCAATGGTTGGGCCGTGGGCATCCTTGCTAACCAGCGCAAAACGGTAAAAACTAAAAAAGGGGAGATGCAGATGGGCGGTGTTATTTATTCTGACTCGGCCGATAAAGCCGCCCGCTTTATTATGAACTGCAACCAACGAAAAATACCCTTGGTATTTCTGCAGGATGTGAGTGGCTTTATGGTGGGCAGCCGGGCAGAGCAGGGAGGTATTATTAAAGATGGGGCCAAGATGGTAAATGCCATGGCCAATTCTACCGTACCTAAATTTACCTTCCTTATCGGAAACTCGTATGGGGCAGGTAACTATGCTATGTGCGGCAAAGCATACGATCCCCGGTTAATTTATGCCTGGCCTACAGCCCAACTGGCGGTAATGAGTGGCAGTTCGGCTGCCAAAACACTCCTGCAAATCCGCATCAGCACACTGAAGGCGCAAGGGAAAACTATCTCGGAAGACGAAGAAAAAAAATTATTGAAAGAAATTACCGACCGCTACAACGATCAACTCAGTCCCTATTATGCGGCTGCCCGGTTGTGGGTAGATGGCGTGGTGGATCCATTAGAGACTCGAAAAATTGTTTCCATGGGTATAGAGGCCGCCAATCAGGCACCGGTTGAGAAATTTAATGTGGGCGTCATTCAGACGTAAGTCAATTTTTGAAAAGCTGAGCATGCAGGATAAAGAACTGAAAGCGCTTATTTCATTACTCGATGACGAAGATCAGCAGGTGATTTCGCATGTGGAGGAAAAAATTTTGTCTTTGGGGAAGGCCGCCATTCCTTTTCTGGAGCACGAATGGGAGAGCAACCTAAACCCGGATGTGCAGGGGCGCATAGAGGAGCTGATTCACACATTACAGTATGATTTGCTGCGCGAGCGTTTAAAATCCTGGTATGCCGGCACCGAGCAGGATTTGCTTACCGGCATGTGGATTTTGGCCACGTACCAATATCCTGATTTGGAATTGGAAAAACTGAAGCAAGAGTTAGAGCAGATATATTACGAAACATGGCTGGAATTTCGGCCCGACCTTTACCCGTTCGATCAGGTAAAGGTGGTGAACAGTGTATTGTTTAATAAACTGAAGTTTGGGGCAAATACTAAAAATTTTCATTCGCCCGGCAACTCTATGATGAACGTAGTGCTGGAGTCGCGCAAGGGTAACCCGATTACGCTTTGTGTTATTTATATGCTGGTGGCACAAAAATTAAAATTACCTGTACAGGGAGTGAATTTACCCAACCTGTTTATCCTTACCTACAAAGACGATCATCACCAGTTTTATATCAATGCCTTTAACCGGGGACTTATCTTTTCAAAACAAGACATTGAGAACTATATTAACGAATTGCATCTGGTACCTCAGCCTTCTTTTTTCGAGGCGTGTTCTAATCTGGAAATTATCCGCAGGGCGTTACGCAATCTGGTAATGAGTTTTGAGAAAATGGGCGAACATGCCAAAGCAGATGAAGTGAAAGTGTTGTTGGTAGATATTTCTGACGGTGGCGATTTGGGAGTTTAATACCCAAACGATAAAACCAAGTCCGATTCCTTTAAGACCCAATTGAATTTTTCTAATTTATTTTCTGAACCAAAAACTTCGTAGATAACCGTGAACGTGTGGTTATCTTTAAAGTCACGTCTTTTTTTAAAGCTTAAATGTAGCTGTTGTAGAGCCTGCTCTATAAACAGATGGCCATCTTCGTTATGCTGAAACCCGATGCGATAGGTGCGCGACTGGTGCCACCGCTCAACTAATCCCTGTGCTTTTTCTAACAAGGTAAGAACAACTAACACTACCCCCGACCCTACAATGGCAATAAAATATTCTCCAGCCCCCACCGCCATACCCAGGGCGGCCGAAATCCAAATGGTGGTGGCAGTGGTAATGCCCGAGATAGTTAGCCCATCTTTAAAAATTACGCCCCCACCTAAAAAACCAATGCCGGTTACAATATTGGAGGCGATACGATCCGGACTGTTAGACCCGAGGTTTACCGATATTTCCATAAAGATGGTAGAGCCTAAACAAATCATGATCATGGTGCGCAAGCCGGCCGCCTTGCTTCGGTATTCGCGCTCCAGACCAATGGCGGTGCCAATCGCAAAAGAAATCAGCAGGCGCAGACCTACTTCCATATCAAAATCAACGTTCATAAAATAGGGTTTGCAATAAAGTTAATTGATCTGGCCAGTAAATGAAATGTACACAGTTGATAAATAAAAAAACAAAAAATATTTTTTCTGTTTGCTCTGACACAGATCATCGTACAGGTCAGCACTTTTTCATTAAGTTTGAAAAAAAATAGAGTACATTCAGGCTTCTATAATTTAGCGTATGGCAGATCCTTCTTTGTTCTTAAAAAACCTGTGGTATTTGGCCTTTCACGGTTCTTTTCTAAAACCCGGCAAGCTGGTAGGTAAAGAAATGCTGGGCGAAAAGATTGTATTTGGCCGCGATAAAAACGGAACTCCCTTTGCCTTGCGCGACAACTGTGCACACCGGGGCGTGCCCTTATCGCAAGGATGGTTTAAGAACGATACCCTTCAGTGCTGCTATCACGGATGGGAGTTTGGCACAGACGGAGTTTGTAAAAATATCCCGGCTCTTCCACCGGGCGGAACGATTGATGTTTCTAAAATAAAAGTTTTTCAATATCCCTGTAAAGAAATAAACGGTACGGTGTGGGTTTACATTCCCGAAAAGAAAACACCAGGGGTAGAGCCTAAAATGCCTTTGCCCGATTTGATTTTAGCAGCCGATAAAAAATTTCTACATGTAGAAACCGTAACGTTGCCGGCTGATATTGATCATTCGGTCATCGGGCTGATCGATCCTTCGCACGTTACGTTTGTTCATCAGTCGTGGTACTGGCGGTCGGCCAAGCGATCGAAGTTGAAAGAGAAAAAATTTGAGCCTTCCCCCCTTGGCTTTAAGATGGTGCGCCATGCACCTTCCAATAACTCAAAAGGATATGGCGTGCTGAAGGGGGGTACCTCTACCGAAATTACCTTCGAGATTCCCGGCATCCGGTGGGAGCATATTAAAGTAGGACAAAAGGATGAAATTATTTCTATTACGATACTAACGCCCATCAACGAACAAGCGACCGAACTCACTCACATTTTCTACAGCACGCTGGCGGTTTCGCGTTGGTTGTGGTGGCCGCTAAAAAAACTGGGCCAGCAATTTATCAGACAAGACCTGGGCGTGTTTAGAAAACTGAACGAAGGATTAAAATCGAAGCCTACGCTTTCATTAATTGGCGAGCCCGATATGCAGGCGCGATGGTATTACGAGATTAAACGGCTGTGGGCCATTTCACAACAAAACAATGAGCCTTTTGTAAACCCGGTGAAGCCGCAAACATTGCATTGGGTAACGTAAACCCAGATAGTACATGAGGGATGCGTCATCTGCCCAAAGGGTTGACGAATGTTGACGGAAACGTCAACCTTGTCAATATGCAATAGGTTTTCTATTGCATGATTTGGGATAAAAAAAGCAAACCTGTAAGCCGGGTTCTGTTCCCCGATTTTTACATCGGGGTGCTTATCATTTATCTGGTTCTGACGTTGCCGCCAGAATCGAGCAGCCTACCCAATCGCACCAGTTTGCACTCATAACGAGCCGCTATGTCTTGCGAAGCGCGACCTATTTGGCCTTTCAACCCGTAAGGCTTGCCCTGCTGCTGACGTCACCGCCAGCACGGTGGGCTCTTACCCCACCTTTTCACCTTTGCCCCGACCAGTCGGGGTAGTTTGTTTTCTGTGGCGCTGTCTGTGGCTAACGTTTAAAAGTCAGCCCCTTCCCGTTAGGAAGTACGGTGCCCTATGTTGCCCGGACTTTCCTCCCCGATAAATCGGAGCGATAAGCCGGTTTGCTTTTGCCCGTAAAGGTACAATGAAAAAATAGTTACATTTGAAAACCTGAAGGTTAACTATGAAAAAGTGTCTAACACTCTGTGTTGTACTGCTGTTGGCAGCCCACTTTCTGCATGCAAAATCCAAACCCGATACCGTTAAGGTGGGTGCTTTTATTATTAGTGTTCACGATATTAATTTTCACGATCAGCAATTTACCGTTCGTTTTTGGTTATGGTTTAATTACAGCAACCCTAAATTAGACTTTGCCAAACAGATAGATATACCCAATGCCAAAGACATCGAAATATCATCGGAAAGCGTTGACACCGTAAACGGAAAGTACTGGGCACAAATGCGGGTAAAATGCACCATGAAAGAAAATTGGCGCGTGCAGGATTTCCCGTTTGACGAACAGCATCTGAAAATCGAAATAGAAGACGAAGAGCAGGATATTAATAGTGTAGTGTTTGTAGCCGATAAAGGCAATAGCCGGTTTGATAGTATTGAAGCGCTGGAGGGCTGGCGGGTAGATAAATTCAAGGTATCTACCGATAAAAGTATTTATAAAACTTCGTTTGGTAACCCTGATCCGGGGCATCACATTCAGACGTTTTCCATGTTTACGATTGAGATGGATATTGCGCGCGAGGCTACCGGTTTATTTTTAAAAGTATTTTTAGGAATGTACTTTGCTTTCCTCATTGCATTGGTCAGTTTTTTATCGGACACAAACGAACTGGAGCCCCGGTTTGGATTGCCTGTGGGCGGTTTGTTTGCAGCTGTGGGGAACAAATATATTATTGATTCGCTTTTGCCGCAGTCATCCCAGTTCAGCTTGGTAGATATTTTACACAGCCTTACGTTTCTCGGCATTTTCGGCATTCTGACGGTGTCGGCCATTGCGCTGAAGCTTCATAACCACGATCAGGTAACGAAGGCTCACCGCGTTAATAAAATCGGGGCGGCCATTGTTATCGTGGGGTATATTGTAACGAATGTTTACTACATCGTTACTTCGTAAAAAAAAATCGTTAGTTCGAGTGTTCGTGGTAGCGCAGTTCTTTTTCGCGTTCGCTGTCTTCGCGCTCACGTTTAATACGCACCTTGGCTATGGGCCCCACCATGATAGGTACGTTTTCTACTTCTACATTGGCCAGCTCAAGCCCGTACATTTCTTCCGTAGAAAGACTGTGGCTTTTAATGAACCGATAAGCTTGAATCATCAGGTTATCGAAGGAAGATATTTCACTGTCGACCGAGGCAAGCGAGTGTAAAATAACAAACTTAAAATCGGCCGGCATGCTGTGTTTGCGCAGCGAATCGTAATGGCTGGTCAGGTCAATCTCTGATGTTTCGGCCATATCGTGCAGGATTTTGTTGAAGAGCAAATTCACCCGGTGGTCGGCTTTAAATCCTAACTTGATTCGTACAAAAAAACATTTCTTGGGTATGATGGTGTCCACCGAATACTTCGATGTGTAGGGGCTATCTACCGTATCCACATGCACAAACCAATAAACATCGGCCCGTTTGGGTTTCTTTTTGAAGATAGAATAAATGATGTTGGAGTCAATGTACCGTTTGCTGTCGGCCACAGCCATATACACCAGGTTGGTGGCATCTTTAGGAATGGAGTTATCGGCTTGCAGGTCTTCAATCAGAGGTACATAATGTTTAAGATCCACAAACTCGGTATGGCGTTCGCGCAAGTGGCGGGCTTTCATTAACGTGTACATCATTACAAAAAATATTAAGGCAATGGTGTAAGTAAACCAGCCGCCTTGTTCAAACTTGTGGAAGTTGGCCACCAGAAACAATGCCTCTAAGGTGAAAAATAAGATGCCGATGCCGGCCGTGCGGATGCGCGAGTGTTTGGCTGTGCTGAAGTAAAACACCAGCAGGGTGGTGGTCATCAGCATGTTTAAAATAATGGCCAACCCATAGGCGCCTTCCATGGCCGATGAGTTTTGGAATATCCAGACTACGGCAATGGTGCCGATCATCAAAATCCAGTTAATAGCAGGCACATAGATCTGGCCTTTTTGCTGACTGGGGTAGCGTACTTTGGTGCTCGGCCACAGTTTCAGTTTCATGGCCTCGTTTACCAGCGTAAAGGTGCCCGAGATCAACGCCTGGCTGGCAATAATCGCAGCGGCTGTAGCAATGACGGCACTAATGATTAAAAATTGTTCGGGCACAATAGCATAAAAAGGAATTTTTCCATTCAGGGTTGTGCCTTGATGGGCCAACAGCCAGGCGGATTGGCCAAAATAATTTAGCAGTAAAGAAATTTTTACAAACCCCCAGCCTAAGCGTATGTTTCCCTTGCCGCAATGGCCTAAATCAGAGTACAGGGCTTCGGCTCCCGTGGTGCAAAGAAATACTTCACCCAACAGCCAAAATCCTTCCGGGTAATTGGTTAGCAGGTTCCAGGCATACATGGGGTTAATAGCCCGCAGCACGCTTGGATTAGGGATAACATATACCAACCCCAGCCCGCCAATCATTAAAAACCAGAGAATCATCATCGGCCCGAAAGTTTTGCCAACGATGTTGGTGCCAAATTGCTGAAAGAAAAAAAGCAGTATTAAGATGACGATTACCACCGGCACCACCGGAAAATTTGGATAGTCGAGCGACACCCCTTCAATGGCTGACGTAATAGTAATGGCCGGGGTAATAAATCCATCGGCAATTAGAGTAGCACACCCGATGATGGCCGGAAAAATTACCCAGGTAGCTTTGTACCTGCGCACCAAAGCATACAACGCAAAAATTCCACCCTCGCCTTTGTTATCGGCATTCAATGCCAGATACACATACTTGAATGAGGTAATCAGGGTGAGTGTCCAAAACACACAACTCATCCCGCCCAGCACTAAATCTTCCGTAATGGGACGGTTGCCAATAATGGCCTTATATACATAAAGAGTAGAAGTACCGATGTCGCCATAAATGATGCCGAGCGAGATCAGCACTCCGGCTGCGGTAAGTTTTATATGACGGGAATGATCGTTAGTAGAATTTGCCATATCCTTAAATGACCCGATGAGCTGGTTTAAGAATTAAGTACTTTTTAGAGTTAAAATGGGCTGTTTGGGCGAAATAGGAAGACATAGGTTGGTTTGCCGAAGCAAACGGGCGCAAATCTAAGCTAACTCGCAGAATTTATTGACGGCTTAAAAAAAATAATTTATCAGGCATTTTTACCGATGAATGGTAGTGTATTTTTGCAGGAAATAACTAACAACTGTATGTCTAAAATCCTATTACCCTTTGTCTTGGCAGTTTTTGTACTGGCCAGTTGCGACAACAAATCAGAAAAATTACAAACCCAGGTAGATTCGCTTCGCGAAGCGCTTCAAACCAACCAAAAATTTGTACAAACGCTTCAGGAAGTAGGCTCCCTGATGGATTCGATAGATGCCAACCGCCAGCACCTACAGGTGAACATGGTAGAGGGCACATCGTACTCCGATTACACCTCGCGTATGAAGGATATCAGCAAATATGTAAAAGACACGCAGGGCAAGATTGAAGATTTAGAAAAATCGCTGAAGAAATCAAAAGGCACGGCCAATGCGTATGCGGCCACCATTAAAAAACTGAAAGCCGATCTGGAAACCAAAAATCAGGAGATTACTTCGCTGCAGCAAAAAGTGAGCGAGTTAGGTCAGGAAAACTCAGATCAGAAAATAAAAATTGATTTGCAGCAAGCTGAAATTAACGACAAGGCTGCTCAGATAGAAAACAAAAAGCAAGAGCTGGCATTGTTGGAAGAAAAAATACAGCAAGTGCAATTGCAGAGCAAAGTAAGCGAAGCTGATTCGTATTTTGCCCGCGGCCAGGCCGTAGAAGAAGCGGCTAACCGCACCAAGTTAGCTCCGCGCAAAAAGAAAGAAACTTACCGCGAAGCAATTGAGTTGTATAAAAAAGCCCTCAGCTTAGGCAAGCAAGAAGCCCAGGCTAAAATTGATGCCCTGAGCAAAAAAGTATAACTTAAAACGTAACCATCAATAAAAAATCCTGACTTAAACGGTCAGGATTTTTTATTGATGAGGGGCTCTATCAAAAATGATACAGCACCCCGAAATTTAAACTTAAGCTGCTGAGCGGGTAATACTGTTTAAGCTGCTTGCTGGGCTGGTTGGGGTCTTGTTGGCCATAGGCATCGTAACTGTTTACAAAACTGGTTTCCTTTTGGACAGTATTCATGTTGGGCAAATTGTCTGTTCCATTGTAAATATATTTAGTATAAATCCCCTTCGTGGGAGCGTAACTCATGTTAACCATCGTTAGCTGACCAAAAAAACCAAACTTGCCTTGGGTTACCTCAACGCCTACGGTGGTTTTTGCGCCTACCGAAACCGAACCGCTGTAAGTAAATTCATACGTATAGGGGTTGTGATCATAAATGTTGTAATCTCCTTTATCATACATTTTACCGGTGCCAATTACAGGGCCTACCGAAGCATAGGGCACAAACTTACCTTCGCCAAGTTTAGCCTTGAGTTGAGGCGAAAAGAAAAAGAAGTTGGCGTGGGTAGAAACCGTAGAATTATAGCTTGCCCCTTGGTACGTATAGCTATCCCCATACGTATTGTATTGTTTTCCAAACAAATACGAAACATCCATCTGCAATGAAAGAAGCCCGGAAAGGGAGCGCGTATAACCTACTTCAAGCTGTGTGCCGCTGCCAAACGATCCGCGCGTGGCCGACCGTATATAACTTGAACCACTATTCGAAGAGGTGGAAGTTCCCACGGTACCACTGCCCAATGGCAGACCATAACCCACTTGGAATTTGATAGCGTTTTGTTGGGCATACAAGGAAGAAAAAGCCAATAGAAAAATACCGGATACAATTGTTTTCATGTTGTTAGGTTTGTTGTGATGTTTCAACTATAAAAATACCGGTGTTTTAAGAGATTAAAATCCCCTAAAAAGGGGAAAAGCCATTCCTTAAAAAGAAATGGCTTTTCCTGATAAAAAGAGAAGGGGTTATTCTATTGAACCGGCTTTACCTGTTCTATTTTTTCAATTTTTATAGTCGGTTGTTCGGTTTTGGCCGCCTGTTTCACCGTAGAAATATGAGGCGCTATAATTAAGGCCACAATAGAGGATAATTTAATGAGGATGTTCATTGAAGGGCCCGATGTATCTTTAAACGGATCGCCCACGGTATCGCCCGTTACCGATGCCTTGTGGGGTTCAGATTTTTTATAATGGATTTGGCCGTTAATATCTACTCCTTTTTCAAAAGATTTCTTGGCGTTATCCCAGGCACCCCCGGCATTCGATTGGAATATACCCATCAATACGCCCGATACTGTAATGCCGGCCAGCATACCGCCTAACACTTCGGGGCCAAAGGTAAAGCCCACAATTACAGGCGTAATCAGCGCAATAGCTCCGGGGGCAATCATCTCGCGAAGCGATGCTTTAGTTGAAATAGCCACACACTTTTCGTATTCAGGCTTAGCCTTGTATTCCATAATGCCGGGTATTTCTCTAAACTGCCTGCGCACTTCATTTACCATATCCATAGCCGCGCGCCCTACGGCCGCTATGGCCAGCGATGAAAAAATAAACGGAATCATACCGCCCACAAAAAGTCCGGCTAGCACAGGGGCTTTGTAAATGTCGATAGAAGTAATTCCGGCCACTCCCACAAAGGCCGCAAACAAGGCCAAGGAAGTTAATGCTGCCGAAGCGATGGCAAATCCTTTTCCGGTAGCGGCTGTAGTGTTTCCAACCGCATCGAGGTTATCCGTACGGTGGCGCACTTCTTCCGGAAGCTGGCTCATTTCGGCAATCCCCCCGGCATTGTCGGCAATAGGCCCGAAAGCATCAATGGCCAACTGCATAGCCGTAGTAGCCATCATACCGGCTGCGGCAATAGATACGCCATACAACCCGGCAAACTCATACGAACCAATAATTCCGGCCGCTAACACCAGAATGGGCAGCAAGGTTGATTCCATCCCTACCGAAAGCCCGCCTATAATATTGGTGGCATGGCCCGTACCCGATTTTTGTACGATCGATTTTACCGGGCGCTTGCCCATAGAAGTATAATATTCTGTGATGAGGCTCATGAGTGTGCCCACTACCAAACCAATGATGATAGCAACAAATACATCGGTCGAGGTAAACGCTACCCCGCGATGAGTAAGGGTTTCGGGCAATAAATATTTTACTGCAAAGTATGAAGCGATGGCGGTCATGATAATAGATGACCAGTTTCCGATGTTCAGGGCATTCTGCACGCTGTCGGTTTCCTTTTTAATTCGTACAAACCAAGTGGCTACAATAGAAAAAATCAGTCCCAGCCCGGCTGTTACCATGGGTAACAATATTGGGGCAAGGCCTCCAAAATTATCGGCTGAAGAAATTTCCTGGCCCAGCACCATCGTAGCCAGGATAGTGGCTACATACGAACCGAACAAATCGGCTCCCATGCCGGCCACATCGCCCACATTATCGCCTACGTTGTCGGCAATGGTAGCGGGGTTGCGCACATCGTCTTCGGGAATGCCGGCCTCTACCTTGCCCACTAAGTCAGCGCCCACATCGGCCGCTTTGGTATAAATTCCACCACCTACCCGGGCAAAAAGAGCAATTGATTCGGCTCCCAACGAAAACCCAGCCAATACTTCGATGGCTTTGCGCATATCCAGACCGGTAACGTCTGCACCTTCCGGAACGAAATATTTATAAAAGAGAATGAACAATCCACCCAACCCTAAAACAGCTAAACCGGCCACACCAATACCCATTACCGAACCACCGGTAAATGATACATTCAGTGCTTTGGCCAGCGAGGTGCGTGCCGCTTGTGTGGTGCGCACATTGGCTTTGGTGGCGATCTTCATACCGATGAAGCCGGCCAAGCCGGAGAGCAGCGCACCAATAATAAAAGAAACAGCTATGACAGGGCTCGACTCGGGGATGAGTGTACCCGACCAACCCAAAAAGATGGCGGCAATAAGTGCAAATACGCCCAAAATTCTCCATTCGGCTTTAAGAAAAGCCATAGCCCCCTGGGCAATGTAGCCGGCCAGTTCTTGCATTTTAGGATCGCCAGCATCTTGTTTGCTGACCCAGGCAGATTTAAAGGCGGTGATTAATAAACCGAGAAGGCCAATGGCCGGGATAAGAAAAAGTACAACGTTCACAGGACTATAATTTTAAGTTGACATTTAAAAAGCGGCTGCAAAACTAACCAAATTCGGGAAACGATGAAATTCAATTGACAATAGGCAAATAGTTGACAATTGACAAATGGGCAGTTAACAAAACAGGAAACAACTGAAATTGTTAATCAAAATATGGCCAACGGTCCATTGCTTATTGTCAACTTCTCACTGCCCGATTACGGACGGTTTCGTTCATTTCCGTTCTTATCTATTTCATGAATATTGCAATTGGATTAAAAACAAGATGTTTTTTGAGTGGCATTAAGATTGGATAAAGGTGAGCGGCTGAGGAGTAATGGTTTGGTTACAAAATGAAACCGTACCCAGCAGAGAAACTAACCGCACACACGATGCTTAAAAATTATCTGATCACCGCTTTCCGTAATTTACTGCGCGCCAAAAATACTACGCTCATTAATGTATTTGGGCTTACACTGGGTATAACAGCCGGGTTGATTTTGTTTTTCCTGATTAAACATCAAACCAGTTTTGATCGGTTTCATACCAAGGCCGATCGCATTTACCGGGTGGTTATGGAAGCCGATGGCCACCAGGGAAAAAATTATTCTTCGGGTGTGCCGCCCGTATTGTGGGAAGCCTTCAAAAATGATTTTCACGAAGCAGAAGAAGTGGCCTTTACTTCGTACCGTTACGATGGCATGATTACCGTGCCGCAAAAAGATGGAACTTCTAAAAAATTTGGCGACCACAACGGTATTGTGTTTACCGTGCCCAGCTTTTTTAAAATTTTTGATCGTCCGATTATACTTGGGCAGGCCGATAAAAATTTAGAAAATCCCAACGAGGCGGTTATTTCAAAAAAAGCAGCGCTAAACTATTTTGGTAAACAAGATGCGCTGGGCGAGCTGATTTCCTTTGAAGGGAAGGAATATAAAGTAATGGCCATTGCCGAAAACTTTCCGGCCAATACCGATTTTCCGTTTGATGTGATGCTTTCCTACATCACCATAAAAAAAGAGAAAGAGGCGATTCAATGGAACGGTATCTGGAGCGATGAACAATGTTATTTCCTGTTAAAGAAAGAAGCCTCTATTGAAGAAGTAGAAAGACGGCTGCCGGCATTCTATACCAAATACCATCCTGATAACCAAGATCATGCGGCCTACCATACCCAGGCACTGGCCAGCATCCACCACGATGATCGGTTTAACAATTACAACTACACCACCATTAGCCGCGAAAAAATAACGGCCATGCTGGTCATTGCCGTTTTTCTTATTTTTACGGCCTGCATCAATTTTATTAACCTGGTAACAGCCGAGGCCATTAAACGCTCGAAAGAAGTGGGCATCCGCAAAACGCTGGGCAGCTCGCGCGGGCAGTTGATTTTGCAATTTCTGGGCGAGTCTGCACTGGTTACGGTTACATCGGTAATCTTAGCGATGGCATTTGCCAAAATGGTACTGCCATCGGTTAATACATTTTTAAAAACCGAAATAACGATTGATTTGCTGCACGATGTACAAGCTTCAATTTTTCTACTCATCATAACGTTGTCGGTTTCGATTCTTTCCGGCTTGTACCCGGCTTTTGTGGTGTCGGGCTATAAACCGGTGTTTGCCATGAAAAACGGGATGGGCAATAAAAATTCGTCTGGCTATGCCTTGCGAAAATCATTAGTGGTGTTGCAGTTTGTGATCTCACAGTTTTTAATTATGGCCACGCTGGTAATGGTGCAGCAGATGGATTTTTTAAACCGTAAAGATTTAGGTTTTAACAAAGAAGCGGTGGTTAATTTTCCGATTCCTGAAAATGCACGCGAAGGATTTTCGGATGGTACCAGCAAAATGAAAACCCTGCGCGAAGAAGTGCAAAAAATAAGTGGGGTTGACCAAGTCAGCCTTAACTCGGCACCGCCTTCATCGGGCACGGTTTCAGTTACTGGTTTTACAATTGAAGGAAAGCCTGATCAGTTTGATGCTCACATTAAACTGGCCGATGGCCGCTACCTCGGCTTGTACGGATTAAAGTTAATAGCCGGAAAAAACATTCAGGACATGGATACGGCACAGGGATTTTTAGTGAACGAGCAAATGGCCCACATGCTGGGCTATGCTCATGCTCAGGATATAATAGGCCTGCAAATGAAACGAGGCGGTACAAACGCTTTTAAGCCGGTAGTAGGGGTGGTGCAGGATTTCCACACCATGTCGTTGCACGAGCCCATAGAGCCCACAGTTATTTTTAACCATGTCAGAATGTACTCTAGCCTTTCGGTAAAAGTAAACCTGAGCCAGTTTAGCGAAACGGTGAAGCCAGTACAAAGGATATGGGAAGCCGCTTACCCGGCACATATTTTCTCCTACAAGTTTTTAGATGAAGAGATTAAAGAATTTTATGAAAACGACCAGCGGATGTCAACCATGATTATTGTTTTTACTTCGATTGCCATTTTTATCGGGTGCCTCGGTTTGTTTGGATTGGCTACGTTTATGGCCAGCCAAAAAACGAAAGAAGTGGGTGTGCGCAAAGTGTTGGGCGCTTCGGTAGAAAACATTGTGCTGTTGTTTTCTAAGGAATATGTAAAGCTGATCATAATAGGTTTTGTCCTTTCGTTGCCGTTGGCCTGGTACGTAATGGACCAATGGCTGAGTACATTTAATTACCGCATTAGGTTGAACGCCTATACATTTTTGGCCGGGTTCGGAATTACGTTTGCTATAGCCTTGCTTACCGTAGGCTATCGTTCAGTAAAAGCAGCCATGGCCAACCCGGTACATAGTTTAAAGTCGGAATAAATTGATAATTGAAAAAATGAAAACAGTAAAAAATAGATGAATAAAACTTTGTCAACTGATTATTGTCAATTGTCAACTTTAAATAACAAGAGAACTGCATAAACAAAAAGAGATATGCTCCGTCATTATTTAACCATCGCATTAAGAAACTTTACGAGAAATAAATTTTACACAACCATTTCAGTGGTGGGGTTGGCCATTGGTTTTGCTTCGGTGTTTTTGATTGTGCAGTATGTGAAATATGAATTGAGTTACGACCGCTTTCACACTAATGCTGAAAACATTTATCGCATGGCGTGGATCAACACCAATTCGCAAACGCGCACTCCACATCCCATGGCGCAAGCAATGGTGCAGGATTTCCCTGAAGTAGAAAGTGCCGTGAGTCTTTCTCCGCTTTGGGGACCGGGCTTAACGAAACGGATTTTTTCTTTTCATAATCCGCAGAAAGAGGTGTGCTATGATGAAGCCAATGTGTTGATGGTTGACACTACATTTTTTCAAGTGTTTGATTTTCCGTTGTTGAAAGGCGATGCCAAAACCGTATTAAAAAATCCGCGCGGCATTTTGATTTCAGAATCAATCGCTAAAAAATATTTTGGAACAATTGATTGTGTTGGCAAACAATTGGAAGTGAACAAAGAAAAATTTTTGGTTGAAGTGCTCGGTGTGTTTAAAGATGTGCCGCAGGCTTCGCATTTTCATTTCGATTTTTTGGTTTCATACATACGCGAAAAAATGGGCAATCCTGACAACCCGTGGTTTCAGTGGCGCGACTTTGGTCACTACAATTATGTGAAACTAAAACCGGGTACAGATGCCAAAGCATTGCAAGCAAAGCTACTCGATTGGTCAAGAAAATATATTGAATACCGCGATGAAGATGTGCGTTGGTTAAAAGAAAATCATTTTGGCTTTGAGCTTCAGCCGCTCACCAGCATTCATTTACAATCGCACTTGCGTTGGGAACTTGAGCCTAATGGGAACATTGCTTATGTTTATTTGATGTCGATAGCCGCGCTGTTGATTTTAGTTGTGGCTGCAGTAAATTTTGTGAACCTTAATTTAGCACAAGCAACTGAACGGGCTAAAGAAATCGGTTTACGAAAATCATTAGGCGCATTTCGCGAGCAATTGACATTTCAATTTTTGGGCGAGACCATTTTAATCACCACAACAGCAATTATTCTCGCGGCCGTTTTTATTGAAATAGCACTTCCTATTTTTAATTCTATAACGAACAAAGATTTCTCTCTCGATTATAAAATTTTTGTTCCCGTGATTTTGTTTCTCGGAATGATTGTGTCGTTAATCACAGGCATTTATCCATCGTTGGTGCTTTCATCATCAAAGCCTGCATTGATTTTGAAAAATAATTCCATTCCCACACAAGGCATTGGTGCAAGACGATTGTTTATTGTTTTTCAATTTGTAACATCTATGGCGTTGATTTCGGCAAGCGTTATCATTTCACAGCAATTGGATTTTATGCAGCACAAAGATTTGGGTTTTCAATCGGAAGAAATTATTGTGTTGCCCATTAAAGATCGCGCGATGAACAAACGCATTGAAGAACTGCGCACGGAGATGATGAACATTAAAGGTGTGGTTGGGGTATCGGCTGCATCTAATATTCCGGGCAAATCGTTTAACCAAAATCCGATTTATGCGGTGCAAAATCCGGAAGAACGAAGAGATGCTTCAGAAGAATCAATCGATGCTGATTTTTTGAAAGTGATGAACATGACCATGGTTGAAGGACGAACATTTTTAAAAAATAATCCGGCTGATTCAGATGCTTTTATTTTAAATGAGACCGCGGTGAAACAATTGGGAATAAAAGACCCGATTGGAAAAGAAATTTTGTGGGAGCGTGATGGACCAGAAATAAAAGGCCCAATCATTGGTGTGGTAAAAGATTTTCATTTTCAATCCTTGCACGAACCAATGCGACCATTATTGATGCGACTCGAAGCAAATTATAATTATGTTGTAATAAAAATCAACACCGCTGATTTTGCATCGATCATGAAAAATATTGAAACTACTTGGCGCAAGTTTGATTACCGTTTCCGTTTTGAGTTTTCGTTTCTCGATGAGCAGCTCAATCAACAATACATTGAAGAAGAAAATATGGCAAATGTGTTAAACATTTTTTCAATATTGGCTATGCTAATTGCGAGCATGGGTTTGTTGGGCATTGCTGCATTGGCATTCCGTCAGCGCACCAAAGAAGTGAGCATCCGCAAAGTGCTCGGTGCAAGTTTGCTCGATTTGATTTTTATGTTACTAAAAGATTTTACAAAACTCATTGTTATAGCTATAATACTTGCGGTGCCATTGGTCTGGTTTACCATGAATCATTGGCTTCAAATTTTTTCGTATCGGATTACAATCAACCCATCCGTGTTTGTGATTACAGGAATTAGTTTAGTGTTGATAGCGTGGCTCACATTGGGTTTTCTCACGATGAAAACGGCAAGTGCTAACCCGGTGGATAGTTTAAAGTCGGAATAAAAAAACAAAACCCTCTATGTTTACCAACTATTTTAAAATAGCTTTTCGAAACCTAATACGTAACCCGGTTTATTCAATTATTAATGTAGGTGGGTTGGCGGTGGGGCTGGCTTCGGCTATCCTTATTTTTCTTTGGGTGGCCGATGAATATTCGTACGATACATTTCATGCCAACTACAAAAATATTTACAAACTCTACCAACAGCAGGAGTGGAACATGGGCCACATCGGCACGAGCAACTCCATGCCGTACCCGCTCAAAGAAGTTTTGCCGGCCAAAGCCAGCCAAGTAAAATATGTGTGCATTACCAATTGGGGAGAGGGTAATACTTTATTGGCAAACCAGAAACGGTTGAATAAATTCGGATTGAATGTATCGTCCGAGTTTTTGAAAATGTTTTCATTTAATCTAACAAGGGGCGATCAAAATCATGCGCTGGACGACCCAAGTTCCATTGTTATAACGGAATCTACCGCCAAAGCATTTTTTGGTGCGGCCGACCCCATGGGCCAGCTTATACAAATAGACAATGAGCACGAACAAAAAGTAACAGGTGTATTGCCCGATGTGCCCAGGCAATCTGAATTTCGGTTTGATTATTTATTGCCTTTTTCATTTTATGAAGCTACTCAGCCCTGGGTACAGCGTTCTAAAAACAGTTGGGATAATAATTCCTTTCAGATGTTTGCGCTGTTGCAAGAGGGGGCTGCTGCCGAGGATGTAAACCACTCGATTGAAAAAATAATAAGAGATAACAACCCTAAAGCACCCACCGCCAAACTTTTTCTTCACCCGATGAGTAAATGGAGGTTATTTGGAAATTTTGAAGAAGGAAAAAATACAGGCGGGCTGATAGATTACGTACGGTTGTTCAATACCATTGCCTTATTTGTGTTGGTGATTGCCTGCATCAATTTTATGAACCTGGCTACTGCCCGCAGCGAAAGCCGGGCGCGCGAAGTGGGCATTCGCAAAAGTGTTGGCTCGAGCCGCCAGGAACTGATCGCCCAATTTTTGGGCGAATCAATCGGCATCACGCTCATGGCTTTTATACTGGCCGCAGTGGTGGTAGAATTGGTATTGCCCGGGTATAATGTATTGGTGGACAAACATATTTCGGTTAACTATACTAACCCCTGGCTATGGCTGGGCGCACTCAGTTTAATTTTAACCATCGGTATTTTTTCAGGAAGCTACCCTTCTTTTTATTTATCCTCCTTTGAAGCAGTAAAAGTATTAAAAGGAAAAGTGAAAGTAGGGAAGGGTGCCAGTACCCCACGCAAAATATTGGTAACGCTTCAATTCGGGTTTTCCATTTTTCTTATTATCGGCACCATCGTAATCTATCAGCAAATAGAGCACGTAAAAAACCGCGACATAGGGTATGATCGCGAAAACCTCATTCAGGTATGGACTAACGGAGAGTTAGAGACTAACTTTCAAACCATACGCAATGAATTGGTTAGAACAGGTGCCGTCAAATCGATATGCAAAAGCAATAGCCCTGTAACTTCTATTTTTTCTAATAACGAAGTAAAGTGGCAAGGCATGCCAAGCGGCACACGGGTAGCGTTTAGCACGATTGCTACCGAGTACGATTATACCGAAACACTGGGCGTAAAGATGATTCTGGGCCGGGATTTTTCGCGTCAGTATAGGAGCGATACTATGGCCGTAGTCATTAATGAAGCTGCCATGAAAATGATGGGCTTTGAAAATCCGATCGGAAAAAAATTGGAATGGGGAAACGCACCCTACGAAATTATTGGGGTTATGAAGAATATGGTGATGGCTCAGGCCACCGGAAGTGTGCAGCCGCTTTGTATGTTTTTAATACCGGGTTGGAGCAGCACCATTACCATCCGGCTGAATAAAACGAACGACTTGCCCGGAGCCATAGCCAAGGTGGAAACTGTTTTTAAAAAACTGAACCCAAACTACCCGTTCGAATACCAGTTTACGGATGAAATATTCAATAAAAAATTTGCCAACATTCGTTTGATCAACCGGGTGGCTGCCATTTTTGCAGTGTTGGCTATTGCCATTACATGTTTAGGATTACTGGGGTTGGCATCCTTTACGGCCGAACAACGCACTAAGGAAATGGGCATCCGGAAAGTGTTGGGCGCATCAGTTTCAAGTCTGGTGTTGCTTCTATCCAAAGATTTTACAAGGCTTGTGCTTTTTGCATTTATCATTTCGGCTCCTGTAGCCTGGTGGTTTTTAAATAATTTTTTGCAACGATATGAATACCGAATTGATATAGCCTGGTGGGTGATGGCGGCCGTGGGTTTATTTGCCTTACTGTTGGCTTTAGTCATTGTAAGTATGCAGGCTTTGAAAGCAGCCATTGTTAACCCGGTGGATAGTTTAAAGTCGGAATAAAAAAACAAACCCCTCTATGTTTACCAACTATTTAAAAATAGCTTTTCGAAACCTTACACGTAACCCGGTTTATTCATTTATCAATATTGGCGGGCTGGCGGTAGGTATTGCGTGCAGCCTGCTGATAACCCTGTGGGTATGGGATGAAATAACATTCGACCGCTTTCACAAAAATGCCGACCACCTCGGAAAACTTATGGTTACCGATTATTTTTCGGGGAAGGCATCCACCTTTGAGTCCGTACCATTAGGTCCGTATGAATACCTGAAAACATTTGACAGCCGCATAAAAAACACGGCCGTTGCGTACTGGCTAAACTATCATTTGCTTACGGCCGGTGAAAACCGCATCAATAAGTGGGGGCAGTTTGTAAGCCCTGAGTTTTTGCAAATGTTTCAGTTCCCTCTGCTGAAGGGCTCTGCCACCGCGCTGAACGATCCTAAGTCTATACTCCTTACCGAATCTACGGCCAAAGCTTTATTTGGCAACCGCGATGCGATGGGGCAAACTGTTCGGCTCAACAATAGTGACGATTATAAAGTAGCGGGTATTTTAAAAGACCTTCCGGCTAACTCTTCGTTTTCGTTTGATTTTCTGGCGCCCTGGATGGTATATGCCGAAAGCTTTGCTAAGCGCAATAAAAATAATTGGGATGATGAATCATGCCCCATTGTGGTAGAGTTGCAACCGGGCACAGACCTGGCCGATTTGAATAATAAACTGACGACTCTATTTCGTGAAAAGAAAAAGGATGAAAAGTGCGAGATGTTTATTCAGCCGCTGAAAGAATGGCGGTTGTACTCACATTTTGAAAATGGAAAGCAGGCCGGGGGGGTGATTGAGTCCGTACGGTTATTTTCGGTAATCGCTGCTTTTATTCTGCTTATTGCCTGCATCAACTTTATGAACCTGGCCACGGCCCGCAGCGAACGGAGGGCACGCGAGGTGGGCATCCGTAAAACCATCGGCTCAAGAAGAAGAGAACTCGTAGGGCAGTTTGTGGGCGAATCGGTAATGGTGGTAACGATTGCTTTTTTTGCGGCTCTCGTTTTAACCGAGTTGGTGCTGCCAGTTTACAATGCACTGGTAAATAAAAAATTATCTATTGGGTACGATTCACCCTGGTTTTGGATGTCTTCAGCTGTGTTTGTTTTAACGGTTGGTTTTTTTGCCGGCAGCTACCCGGCCTTTTACCTGTCATCGTTTAACCCGGTAAAAGTGCTGAAAGGAAATTTGAATGTGGGGCAGGGAGCCATTGCGCCACGCAAGGTGCTGGTGTCGCTGCAATTTTTCTTTTCTATTTTCCTGATGGTGGGCACGATGGTGGTTTATAGGCAGATACAACATGTAAAAAACCGGGAAGTAGGCTATGACCGCCAGAACCTGATTATGGTGAATGCCAATGCCGAGATGTATAAAAATTTCCGAGCGATAGAAAAAGAATTGGTGTCGGCCAATCTGGCCTCAACATTAACTGTTTCGAGCAGCCCGGTAACCGATATTTATGGAAACAATACGTTGGACTGGCCGGGCAAACTTGCCGGGCAGGAAGTGTTGTTTGCCCGTGTAGTTACCGGCTATAATTACACCCAAACGATGGGTATTAAAATAATAGAAGGTCGCGATTTTTCTGAAAACTTTAAGAGCGACAGCAGTGCCATGATCTTAAACAAAGCTGCGGTAGATGCCATGAACCTGCCCAACCCGGTAGGTGCGAGAATAAATCTGTGGAGTAAAAACTGGACTGTGGTAGGGGTGGTTGATAATGTATTAATGGATTCTCCTTTCGGAGAAGTAAGGCCGGGCTTCTTTTTATTAAACCCCGATTGGGCCGAGGTAGTTACGATGCGCCTGGAAAAAACGAACGATCTGCCCGCTACTTTGGCAGGCGTGGAGAGTGTATTTAAAAAGTATAATCCTTCGCACCCGTTCGAATATCATTTTGTTGATCAGCAGTTTGCTAAAAAATTTGCAGTTATTAATCTCACCGGTACACTGGCTTCTTTGTTTGCTTTCTTGGCCATCTTCATTACATGCCTGGGTTTGTTTGGATTGGCCACATTTACAGCCGAGCAGCGCACCAAAGAAATTGGCATACGAAAAGTAATGGGGGCGAGCACGTATAGTATTGTTTCGCTGTTATCAAAAGATTTTACCGTACTGGTGCTGGTTGGCTTTGTGTTGGCAGCCCCCACATCGTGGTGGGCACTGAGTAACTACCTGCAGGCTTATCATTACCGGGTAGCCATTGCCTGGTGGGTAATACCCGGTGCCGGGTTAGCGGCTCTTATTCTTACCCTTGTTATTGTCAGCTCGCAAGCTATTCGTGCGGCTTTAGCGAACCCCTCCGAAAGCCTGCGAAGCGAATAAAACGAAAATAGAATTTATAAATAAAACACTATGTTTAGCAATTACCTTAAAATGGCTCTCCGGAATCTCATCCGGAATAAAACGTATTCGGCCATTACAATTTTTGGCCTGGCGCTCGGCATTGCGTGCTGTTTGTTGTTGTCGCTTTATGTGCAAGACGAAGTGAGTTACGATAAACACCATCAAAATGGAGATGATTTATATCGTATTGTTTCTCATTTTCAAACGGATGTTAGCTTTGATAAGTTGGGTACATGCTCTCCGCCCATTGCCATGACCCTGAAAGAGGAAATTGCCGAAGTGGAAGATGCGGCACGTGTACTTCCTTCGTTTTCAAAAAGTTTGATTCGCTATAAAGAAAATCTTTTTTATGAACCCAATGCGTTTTTAGCTGACTCTACTTTGTTTGATGTGCTCACGTATGATTTGATTGAGGGCAACCCCAAAAAAGCATTGACGGAAGCGAACACGATAGTGCTTTCAGAAAAGCTGGCGCACAAACTTTTTAACAACGAACCCGCGCTTGATAAAATCATTTCAATGAACCAGGGTGGAAAGTTTGTTGAGTATAAAGTTACGGGCGTATTTACCGATCAATACAACAGCGTTATCAAAGCAAATTTTTTTACCTTCATGACGAGCAGCGGCTTTGGCGAATATGTTACCAAAAACAAAGAAGCAGCCAAGCAATGGGCGGGACAAAATTTTGTGCCTTCGTATCTTAGGTTGGTATCCGGCCACAATAAAGCCGATGTAGAAAAAAAGATGAACGAAGTATTGATGAAACACGGAGCCGAGCAGTTGAAAGCCATGGGTATGAAAAAAACACTTTCACTTGAATTGGTGAAAGACATTTACCTTAAATCGGATGTGCAGCAAAGTCCGCGCATTACTTATTTATACGTGGTTACTTCCATTGCCATTTTTATTTTGGTGATTGCGTGCATCAATTTTATGAACTTGTCAACCGCCAAAGCCACTAAGCGCGCGGCCGAGATTGGCATACGCAAAACGATGGGAGCCTATCGTTCATCATTGATCGGGCAACTATTAGGCGAGGCCATGGTAATTGTTGTTGTGGCCATTATTATAAGTTTGGTGTTGGTGCAGTGGGTGCTTCCGTTCTTTAATCAACTTACAGATAAAAATATTTCATTCAATGCCGATAACATTGTGTACTTCATAGTCGCAGCAATTATCATCACCATTGTTACCGGCTTGCTCGCGGGCAGTTATCCTGCATTCTATCTTTCATCATTTGAGCCCGCGCAAGTGCTGAAAGGAAAATTGAATTTAGGAAACGCTTCCGGTAGGTTGCGTCAGGCATTGGTGGTGTTTCAGTTTATGATTGCCATAGCACTGGTGTGCGGCATCTTTATCATTTCACGGCAAATGAATTTTATGATAGAAAAGGATTTGGGTTTTGACACCAAAGCAAAAATTATTGTACCTATTCGCACGGCTGAGGCACAAAACAAATACGATGCGCTAAAAAAAGAGATAGAGAAAAACAGCAATGTAAAGATGGTATCGGGCGCAGAGTATGTACCCGGATCTGAAATTTTCAGTGACATGTTGTATTATCCCGATGGCGGCAGCATGGAAAAAGCCGTTGATATCCATCGCGATCGCGTTGATGTCGGTTATATGGAATTGCTCAACATCAAATTGTTAGCAGGCCGCACCTTTACCGACAACCGTAAAATGGAAAGCGAAGTAAATTTGATTTTGAACAAAACGGCCGCAAGCAAGTTGGGCTTCACCCCTGAAAAAGCGATTGGTCAAAATCTGCACTTCGAATGGGAAGGAAAAAAATATGATTTTAAAGTGATTGGCGTGATGGAAGATTTTAACCAAACATCGCTGCACGATGCAATCAAACCTACCCTGTTTGAAATACCCGATAGCACCAAACGTTACGACCACATTATTGCTTCGGTAGCATCAACCAATTTTGAGCAAACTATAAAATCAATTGAGCAAACCTGGAAGTCGTTAATCATCGATACACCTTTTGAATATTCTTTTCTCGACCAAAAAATTCAAGAGCAATACAATGAAGATCGCAGAGTGGCGAGTATCATTTCTACTTTTGGTTTGGTGGCCATGGTAATATGTGTACTCGGTTTGTACGGACTATCGTCATACATGGCGGAGCGTAGATTTAAAGAAATTGGAATTAGAAAAGTAATGGGCGCCAGCGTAACGCAAATTGTAATGATGATGTCGTCTGAATTTGTAAAACTGGTGTTGATTGCGTTTGTAGCGGCAGTGCCCGTTGCTTGGTATGGCATGAACCGATGGCTGCAAGGATTTGCCTATCGGATAGAAATCAGTTGGCTGGTATTTGCTGCGGCCGGACTTATAGCCTTGCTCATAGCTTTATTAACCGTAAGCTTTGAGTCGTTTAAATCAGCTTTAAAAAATCCGGTAGAGAGTTTGAAAAGTGAGTAAAAAGAAAACCAAATAATAAATACAACACCATGTTTGCCAACTATTTTAAAATTGCTGTCCGTTCGTTGTTGCGATTTAAAATTTATTCGGCTATTAATTTATTAGGGCTCTCGCTGGGGCTGATGTGCGGCACGGTTATTCTCATCTATGTGCTTGATGAGCTTTCGTTCGACCGGTTTCATGATAAGAAAGACCGGATTTACCGTGTCATTACAAACTACGGAGCATCTTCAGCCGAAAGCGGAGGGATAGAAACCAATGGCTGGCCGATTGGGAAAATTTTGGAAAAGGAATACCCCGAAGTAGAAGCGGTATTATATATCCGTAATTCACCTCTTCAAATTTTGTATGAAGGCAAACGGTTTAAACAAAATAATTTTTTTGCCACCCCCGAACTTTTTTCTATTTTTTCTTTCTCTCTTACGGAGGGAAACCCCCACACGGCTTTAACTGATCCTTTTTCGGTGGTAATCTCGCAAGCCATGGCCGAAAAATTTTTCCCTAAACAGGATGCGCTAAACAAAACATTGGTAATGGCCGACACGCTGAATTTTAAAATTACCGGTGTGATGAGAAACATTCCTGCCAATTCGCACATCCGGGCCGATATGTTTTTGTCGTTTGCCACCTATCAAAAATTAGAAACAGATTTTTCATTTACCAGCGGCTGGGGAAATTTTAATGTGCGCAACTATATTTTACTGAAACCAAATGTAGAGGCAGCTGCCTTTGCAGCTAAAACAAAAAATATATATGAAGAAAAAGTAGGAGCTGAGTTAAAAAAATACGGTGTAGTCGCATCGCTGGCCTATGAGCCGCTGCCACAAATTTACTTGCACTCTAAAGCTGGCAACGGTATGGGGACGCTCGGTAGTATTGATCGGGTTTACCTATTGTCTGGAGTAGCGTTTTTTGTTATTCTGCTTGCGTGCATCAATTTTATAAATCTGAGTACGGCCCGGTCGGTTTACCGCGCTAAAGAAGTAGGCTTGCGCAAAACCGTAGGCTCTACTCAGCGAAGCTTAGTATTTCAGTTTTTGTTTGAGACTTTAGTACTTACGGTAGTTGCCCTCGGTTTCAGTTTGGTACTTACCGGTTTGTTCCTGCCTTTTTTTAATCAGCTTTTAGGAAAGAATTATGAAATGAATGTGTTGTATAGCTTGCCATTGGCAGGTGGGATAATGACCATAGTGCTGGTGGTTTCGCTTTTGGCGGGCTATTATCCGGCCGTGGTTATTTCTTCGTGGCAGCCAGCACAGGTATTGAAAGGGCAAGGCGCATCGGGCCGGCAAGGTGTAAACCTACGCAGAGCTTTAGTGGTGTTTCAATTTATGATTTCCGTTGGCTTGGTAAGTGGTACGCTCATTGTTATCGGACAACTTGATTTTATGCAGAAGCAGAACCTGGGTTTTAATAAAGATCAGGTGGTTTCGCTGAAGATGGCCACAACGAACGAGGTACGGACAGAGACATTTAAAGAAAAGATAAAATCGCTGGCCATGATTGAGAGCGTAACCTATGCCAATGGCTTGCCGGGTATGCCAGGTTGGCGTGGGCAAATTGCCTACCCCGAAAAAAAAGGAGCCGATGCTTCTATAGAAGTGGAATATCTGGCCGTAGATGAAAACTATATTTCAACACTTGGGTTGCAACTTGTAGCCGGAAGAGATTTTAGCAAAGATCATCCGTCTGATCTGGAGAATGGGTTGGTGCTAAATGAAACAGCCGTAAAACGATTTGGGTGGAAATCGCCTGAAGAGGCTATTGGAAAAAAAATTGATTCGCCTTCCGGCCGACCGGCCGGGGTGGTTATCGGGGTGTTGAAAGACTATCATCAGCAAGGACTTCAGGTTAATATTGAACCGATTACAATAGATTATGCGCCCAACTTTGCTCACCTGTGCGCTATCCGTTACCGGACAACTCACACCCAACAACTCATTACAGGCTTAGAAAATTTTTGGAAGGAATCTTTCCCGGGCTTTGATTTCAGCTATTCTTTTTTAGATGATTCGTTCGAAAAGCAATATCAATCTGAAAAGCATCTGGCTCAGGTATTTGCACTTTTTGCAGTTCTCACTATCCTAATTGCCCTGATCGGCTTGCTGGCGATGGTGTCTTTTGTTGTAGTTACACGCCTGAAAGAAATTGGAATCAGAAAAGTGCTCGGGGCTTCAATGTTTTCCATTATCCGGATGCTGACAAAAGAATTTGTTTGGCTGGTAGTTGTAGCCAACCTCCTGGCCGCACCGGTGGTGTGGTATGTAGGAGGGATATGGCTACAAAAGTTTGCATACAAAATGCAACTTAACCCACTCTTCTTAGTAACTACTTTTTTGGTAGCAATTGCTTTAACTATTCTAACCGTGAGTATTCAATCTGTAAAAGCAGCCATTACTAACCCGGTAGAGAGTTTGAAAAGTGAGTAAAAAGCTGGCAGTATGAAACTGAGTGTTTTGCCTCCGGCCAGCTTTAGAGAAAAACGAACTAACAGAAAATAAAAAGTTATGCTAAAAAATTATATCACCATCGCTCTAAGAAACATAACCCGCCACAAGTCGTTTAGCCTGATTAATATTGTGGGCCTATCGCTGGGGTTAGTTACATTTTTAGCGATCAGCCTGTATGTGGCCGATGAGTTTTCGTTCGATCAGTTTCATGAAAAGAAAGACCGCATTTACCGGGCGGTAATTAAAGCTGATTTTGATGGGCGATCTCGCCAATGGGGCGCAGTGCCCAATAAACTGGCACCTGCCGCAGCCAGTAAAATTCCTGAAGTGGAGCGGGCTGTGCGTGTGTTTCACCATAATTTTGGCGATCTCGCGTTTGTATCAACCGAAACGGAAAAGTATGCCGAAAAAGAACTGTACTATGCCGACCCTGAAATTTTTGATGTGTTTACACTGCCTTTGGTAGAAGGGGATATGCAAAAGGCTTTGACTAGAAAAAAAACGGCCATTCTGAATGAATCAATCGCAAAGAAATATTTTAAAGGCCAAAGCCCGATAGGGAAAACCATTACGGTAGATAATACTTTGGATTTGGAAATAACCGGAGTATTCAAAGATTTACCAGCAAACTCATCTCTTTCGTGCCAGATTATTGCTTCGTTTTCATCTATTCGTTTTGGGCAACCCGAAAATCAAAATTGGGGCAACGCCAGTTTTGAAACCTATTTACTTTTAAAAGAACACACATCTGTGGTATTGACCAGCCAGAAAATTTCTGAAATGCTGGAGCGCGATATTCCGAAAGAAGACCATTGGTTTTCGGTTAGTCTGCAGGCGCTACCCGATGTTCATCTTCACTCCGGCCAAATGGATGCCGGCATTGATCATAAAAAGTATGGCGATTTTAACGAGATTAAAATTTTGGTTGGCCTGGCATTGGCCGTGTTGGTAATTGCCGCAGTTAATTATATGAACTTAACCACTGCCCAATCGCAACGCAGAAATAAAGAAGTGGGTATTTCTAAAACCTTAGGGGCTACGTTTGCCCAACTCAATGTTAAATTTTTTGTTGAAGCATCGTTGCTAGTGCTTATCGCCATGCTGTTTTGTTTAGTGGTGTTTAACCTTTTGTTGCCTAGCTTTAATTTGATTAGCGGAAAAAATTTTACGATCAGCTACCTCTATAATCGTTTTTTTATTTTTTCGTTCTTCGCTATCTGGTTTTTTCTTACCCTTTTAGCAGGGAGTTATCCGGCTTTTTATCTTTCTTCTTTTTCACCCCAATCGGTGATGCAAAAAACAGCCGGTTCGCAAAGTCAAAACCGGGTACGCAAAGGGTTGGTCGTGTTTCAGTTTTCTATATCCATTGTGTTAATTATTTGCATGTTCCTCTTCACACAACAGATGAAGTTTATTGGTAATAAAAAATTAGGGTTTAAGCCGGAGCAGGTAATAGCGGTAATGACTACTGCCGGAAAGAACCCTCAAAGTATTGCCACATTAAAAAAAGAATTTGAATTACTTCCGGAAGTAAAGGCAGTGAGCGAAAGCAGGGCTTATCCGGGTATTGGCTCTTCGGGCTACACGCTTACTTCCGAAAACGATAAAAAATCAAATGGAACATTTATTGTTAACACACGCGCCTCGCATGAAATTGTTGAAGTGCTTGGTTTGAAACTATTGGCGGGTCATACCTTGCCCGAGCAGAAAGAAGCAAAAGACACAACCATTCAGGTAATCTTAAATAAATCGGCTGTTGATTATCTTCAATGGTCTCCCGAAGAGGCCATTGGCCGTAGGGTAAATATTTTTAATGGCATGCCTACGGAAGTGGTGGGAGTGGTTGACGATTTTCATTTTGCCTCAATGCACCAGAAAATAGGTCCATATTGTTTTAGTAACTGCCCGTGGGATAGGATGCAATATTTATTGATACGTACCGAAACCTCCGACATACGATCTGCGGTAGCGAGCTTAGAGGCTACTTATAAAAAAATAATTCCTTCGGCCTTTGAGTATTCCTTTCTCGATCAGCAACTGGCCGGGCTATACGAAGCCGATCAACGCATCACTAAAGTAGTAATGATTTTTTCAGGACTGGCTGTTTTTATTGCCTGCCTGGGGTTATATTCTTTAACGACTTACACAGCCGAACAAAAAATAAAAGAGATTGGCATCCGCAAAGTGATGGGCGCCAGTGTAATGCAGTTAATGAATATGCTTTCAAAAGATTTTTTGTTATTGGTATTGATAGCTTTTGCGATCAGTGTTCCTGTTAGCTATTTTTTTATAAACCGGTGGCTGGAGGGCTTTGCTTACCGCACGGAAATTGGAATTTCTGTTTTCGCATTGGCCGGGGTAGCCAGTTTACTTATAGCCTGGCTTACGGTAAGCGTGCAATCGTTTAAAGCAGCGAATGCCAACCCGGTAATGAGCTTAAAGAGTGAATAATGCTTATGCAACGATCAATCAAATCCTTGTTCAAAAAACTGTAACATAGTAGTAACAGTTTTACCTCACAGGCCACTACGTAAGGCTTGCGAGTGATAGCTGGGTTTTGCCATTGATGATATCCAAACCGGATTACCATTCCTACATGCAAATAAAAAGAGTGGAGTTAAGCGAGGGTAACCAGATGATGGCGGATGGCATACAGAACCAGTCCAACACGGCTTTTAACGGCTAACTTCTCAAATAATGAATTGCGGTACCCGTCTATAGTTTTGGGGCTCAAACACATTTTGTTGGCTATTTGCACGTACGTCATTTCGCTGCAGGCCCATTTAAGAAATTCTGTTTCTTGTGTACTTAATAAAATTTGCGAGCTTGTTGCAGCGCCAGCATTGGTGTGTTGCAGCGAATGCACCAATTTTCCGGTAATAAAATCAGTGTAATAAAAGCCCTTCGAGGCGATGGAGATCAGCGCCTCGCCAAGTTCGTGGGGTTCTATATCCTTACAAAGAAACCCCCGGGCACCCAACCGAAGCATGCGCACCACGGTCTCTTCCTTTTCCACCATGCTCACCACCAGTGTCTTTACAGAGGGATAAGTTTGGGAGAGCCATTGCAACGTTTCAAACCCATCCATCCGGGGCATATTAATATCAAGTAGAATTAGATCGGGTAGATTTTGAGGATTAATTTTTTGTTGCAGATCGAGGCCGTCATCGGCTTCAAACAAAACGGTGCAATGCGGGTTAATCAATTCAATGAGGCTGATTAATCCCTTGCGAAAAAGTTTATGATCATCTACTAGGGCTAATTTAATCAACTCGGGCGGCTTCATCTTTTAATGGGAGTTCTATTGAAACAGATGTTCCGGTGTTGGGTACGCTCTGAATAACACATGTTGCCCGAATTTGTTTAGCCCGGCTTTGCAAATGGGCCAATCCCATCCCACTTCCCTCGAAAACCCTTACATCAAAGCCTACTCCATTGTCGGTAATGACCAAAGTAAGGATTTTTTTTTGATTGCCAATGCCACGGTAAGCGATGAGGCTTTGCTGTGCCGAAGGGTATTGTGCAGCTATCGAGCTGTGTGGCGGAGGGTTTGTTCTTTTATTTAATGTAGTTTTTAATTCTGTATCAATTTCTTTGGCAAACAGGAAAATACCCTACCCCATTTCAGGTTTTTTCCTCTACCAAAGAAATTACCGCTTGGTAATCTTTGATAAAGGATTGAAAGAGGTCAATATCTTTTTGAAATTAAAAATTTCTAAATATGAACACCTTGCACTCAAAATTTATTTTGTATGCGTTGGTATTGATGGGGCAGAGCAATTGCTCTACTAATTCCATAAAAAATATGCCGATCGCTCAGTTTACCTATTCCGTAGAGGCAGGTGCTAGGGTAATATTCTCTAACACCAGCCAAAACGCAACATCCTATCAATGGGATTATGGAGATGGATCGCCACGCGAATCGGTTTCATCGCCCACGCACACCTACACCCGCAATGGCACATTTATAGTTACGCTGGTTTCAACCCGGAAGGAAACAACCGCCACTACCAGCCAGAACTTGATTATTACCAATGCTAATACCAACGAGGGCGTATTCTCATTTAATGAAAAAAAATATTCGGGCACTATTTCATCCATTTATAATGCAAGTCATCCTTCAAATGTAGATGTGTTAATTACCGATCCGGGAGGCATGATTATAATAATTTACAATATGCCTACCCAAAGCAGTGGCATATACACCATCAAAGACGGCTACAGTTCCCTCGAAAGCGTATTGTATGTATCCGTCAGTACAAAAGATTTTGCCAACACGTATGGCTCTGCCAATGGGGGGGTACTGACTAAGACGGGCCCCAATAGTTTTACTTTGTCTTGCTATGAGTATGATATTTCAAATAGTTCAATAAAATATGAGATGACTGCCAGCGGGTATTACCCCAACCCTTTGTAGGGCTTATTCTCCTCTTGGTAAGACCAGAATTTTAACCTAGTCTATAAAAAAAAACCGGGTAGCTATTTTTGATTTGCTTCGCAATTAAATTCCTGACGGCTGAAACTTTCTTGCCTTTAATTGCCTTTATCTACCATGAGCAAACTACTGAATAGACTTTCTCATACCTTAAAAAACACCGATACAATGCCGGTGCTTTTTCTCGGTCATGGCAACCCCATGAATGCCATTGAAGAAAACGAATTTGTGCAAGGCTTTCGCCAAATAGCACGTGTTATTCCAAAGCCACAAGCTATTTTATGTGTGTCGGCACATTGGGAAACCCGCGGCACGTATGTAACCGCCATGGAACATCCTAAAACCATTCATGATTTTGCCGGCTTCCCGCAAGAACTTTATGATGTTGAGTACCCTGCCCCCGGTAGCCCGGAATTAGCCACAGAAACCCAACAAGTTATTGGAAAAACAAAAGTAGAACCAACCGATGGGTGGGGGTTAGACCATGGTGCATGGAGTGTACTTAAACATCTTTACCCGAATGCAGATGTTCCGGTGGTTCAAATGAGCCTCGATTACCAACAAAGTCCGCAGTATCATTTTGAGTTAGCGTCACAACTAAGCCCACTCAGAAATAAAGGTGTATTAATTATGGGCAGTGGTAATATGGTGCACAATTTACGCCTGGTGGCTTGGGATAAAATGAGTGAACCCGGGTTTGGGTATGACTGGGCTCTGGAAGCCCGGGATAAAATAAAAAAACGAATACAAGAAGGGGATATGCATTCGCTTATTCATTACGGGCAGCAGGGCAGGGCTTTTCAATTGGCGGTGCCTACTCCCGAACATTATCTTCCATTGTTGTATGCCTTGGCTTTGAAAGATAAAAACGAAACGATTTCTTTTTTCAACGATCAAACCATAGCCGGATCACTGGCCATGACTTCCGTAAAAATTCAGAAATAATTTTTTAGAATAGACCGGCTCTGAATCCGGTTATTTCTTGGTAGAGTCGGTAGTGGAAGGTGCCTTCGGTATAGCCGGCAAACTTTGTTGCCCTTTTGCCTTCTCAATCAATTCATCGTTTGAACTAACTGCGTTGGGGGTAGTGAGATTGGTAGCCAGCGAGAAAACCATAATTGCGATGGCCAGCACCCACGTGGTTCTTTCAAGGAAATCGCCCGTTTTCTTTACCCCAATTAAATTGCTGGCTCCGGAACCGCCAAACTGGCTGGATAAACCTCCTCCTTTTGAATTTTGTGCCAGAACCACTAAAACTAACAATACCGCGCTTAGAACGGCTAAACCTATAAATAATAAGTACATATCAATCTATTTTCTTAATTCTTCTATTTGGGCTGCAAAGTAAGCCTTTTTTTGTGGGAACTTCCAAATCAGTTTTTTCAGGGCTTCAATGGCTTTTTCTTTTTTTCCTTGTTTCAACAGAATTTCAACCAAAGTTTCGGATACAATACTTTCGCTAAACTGATTGCCCGGCTCAGATAAGTCTGAATCTTTTTCTGGTTTGGCGGTAGGCTGCGGTCTTGAAATAGTAGGTTGAGCTTTGATAAACTGATCAATAATTTCGTCTTGCTCTCGTTGCTTATCGGGCTTTACCTTTTTTTTGGTAAGCCTGATTTCTTCTATCAGGTCGTTGCTTTTTTCGTAGGCTACTTTCTTTTCCGGTTCAATCGTTTTTTTATCGGCCGGCTGAGGTGTTTTGCGGGTGCGCTCCAGCGTTTCAAGGGCTTCTTCAAAAAGACGTTTCGATTCGTGCATTGCCTCGATGTCTTTTAGTATTTGTTCGTGCAAAGGCAGGCCGGAAGAAATGACTTCTTCTGTTGGATGAATGGTATTTTCCTGATCAGCTCCCCACGCCATGCGTTTTTTTCTCGGTTCAGTCATAACCGATTTAAGTGCTAATCGGTCCGTGCTGTATAGGGCGCTGAGGTGCAGAATGGTTTCGCGCTGCGGCAGGCCGGCATCTTGCGAGGCGCGTGCAGCCAGACTATGAATTACCTGGCTGTAAGGGTATTCTTTAATCAACGCTACCATTTGAGCGGCTTCATCCTCAGTAAGCGCGGTGATGTTGGTAAACAAGTAATTGAATTGATCCCTTTTCAAGACACTATTTTTTAGCGGATAGTAAATGTAAAAAAAATCTGGTGGGAATCAACCACCGGCTTACCAGTTGGCAATAGTGGCGTTGAAGATATCAATTAGAATTTGATCGAAAATCTTTTTTTCCAGTGTTTCTTGCACCGAGTAAAAATCCTGGGTGTTATCGAAATCTGCATAAAAACTGAAATTTCTGTCTTTAAAACTATTTTTGGGTTCGGCTGCATCTACGTAGCTCACTTTCATGGCAATAGTAAGGCGGGTTTGGGCGGCATAGTTGGGCGAAGAACTCACCCCCGAACCAGTGCTGGCCTGTGGAGCAACGGGCGTAGTAGAGTACGTAATAATAGTACCTTCAATTTGAAGTTCAGCATTGGAGGGCACTACGCGCAAGCTGGAGTTTTGCTGGTAGTAATCTTTTACACGGTTGGTAAAAGTTTGCCCAAGGTTAGCAGGGCCTAATTCTGTGTTATTAAAAAAAGGGTCAACCTGAATGGTTTTGGCATTAGTAGAGGCGCCTGTTAGCGAATATTTGAGGCACCCTGACAGGAATAAAACCATTCCTAATCCGGCCAGGGCAAAAAAACGAGAAAAATAACGAATCATCATTTCTCTAAGTTGTACTCTTTAATTTTGCGGTAAAGGGTTCTTTCAGAAATACCCAAATCGCGTGCCGCATATTTGCGTTTGTTTTTGTTTTTGCTCAGGGCGCGAACGATCAGTTCTTTTTCTTTCTTTTGGATGGAAAGCGTATCGTCTTCGGCTTCGTGCGAGATGTCTTGTACTTCTTCTGCCACTTCTTCTACCGGTTTTGCGCTGGGGTTAATGTTCAGCATTACCGGTTGCTCGCGGGTAGTTTTGGTTTCTTGCAGGCCTTCAAATAAATGCGTATGATCTTTAATCAGTTGAGCGGCCTGTGCAGGGTCGGTAAAGATTTCGAGAACCAGTTTTTTTACATCAGTTACATCTTTTTTCAGGTCGAACAATACTTTGTACAGGATGTCGCGTTCTGAAATATCCGGGTTACCTCCGTTTAGCCGGACGGGCAGGGTGGTTTCGCGGGGGATGTAATTCTGTAGGGTGGCGGCATCTATTTCCTTGGGTTCGGTGGTTAGCACCGATACCTGCTCAACGAGGTTTTTCAGTTGGCGAATATTTCCCGGAAAACGGTATTGTAGTAAAATATTTTTTGCTTCTTCCGTAAGGGTAATGGGCTTTACTTTATACTTCTCGGCAAAATCGGCTGCAAATTTTCGGAAGAGCAATTCAATATCTTTATCGCGATCGCGGAGCGGAGGTACAAAAATAGGGACGGAGTTTAGCCGGTAATACAGGTCTTCGCGGAACCGCCCGGCATTTACTTTATCAAGCAAGTTTACGTTGGTGGCCGCCACTACGCGCACATCGGTCTTCATCACTTTAGAAGATCCTACTTTAATAAACTCACCATATTCCAGCACACGTAGCAACCGGGCTTGAGTGCCCAGCGGCATTTCGCCAATTTCATCCAAAAAAATGGTTCCACCATTCGTCACTTCAAAATAACCTTTGCGGGCTTCGTGGGCGCCTGTAAACGAACCCTTTTCATGACCGAATAATTCGGAATCAATGGTTCCTTCGGGTATGGAGCCGCAGTTGATGGCGGTGAAAGGGCCGTGTTTGCGATGGCTGAGGTGGTGCACAATTTTAGAAAATGATTCTTTACCGCTTCCGCTTTCGCCTGTAATTAATACCGACATATCGGTAGGGGCTACTTGCATAGCCACCCGCACCGCATGGTTTAGCAATGGGGCATTGCCAATGATACCAAACCGTTGCTTAATGTGTTGTACTTCTGCGTCTGTGCCTGTCATAATTAACTTACTATTTTTCCCAACAAGGTGGCTGCCGAGCAGCTCTCCACCCACACATTTACATATTCGCCTTTGCCTTTTTCTCCTTTCGGAAAAATCACCACTTTGTTGGCGGTATTTCTGCCTTGCAAAAACTCTTCTGATCTTTTAGATACCCCTTCGATGAGAACTTTGTGCACTTTGTTTATATCTTTTTGGTTGCGGCTGGCCGATAACTCGGTTTGCTTTTTAATGATTTCATCCAGCCGTTTCTTTTTTGTTTCCAGAGGAATGTCATCGGCCAGTTTTTTGGCAGCCAGTGTGCCGGGCCGCTCCGAGTAAAAGAACATGAACGAAAAATCGTATTGTACTTCGTTCATCAGAGAGAGTGTTTCGCGGTGTTCGTCTTCGGTTTCGGTACAGAAGCCGGCAATCATGTCGGAAGTAATACCACAGGCATCACCTAAAATAGTGCGGATACTTTTAACGCGGTTAAGATACCATTCGCGGGAGTAGCCGCGGTTCATCAGCTCTAACACGCGGGTGCTGCCACTTTGCACAGGCAGGTGAATATTTTTACAGATATTTTCATACTTGGCCATGGTGTGAAGCACCTCATCAGTAATGTCTTTGGGATGGGAGGTGGAAAAACGCACACGTAAATCGGGGTGAATCAGGGCCACTTTTTCCAGTAAATCGGCAAAGTGCACAATGTGGTTGGTTTCTTTTTTTTCCAGCCGGGCCTTGTTGTTTTCTTCTGCACTCCATTTGTAAGAATCTACATTTTGCCCGAGCAGGGTTACTTCGCGATAGCCTTTGTTAAAAAGATCGGTGGCTTCGGCTACGATGGAGTGGGGGTCGCGGCTACGCTCGCGGCCACGGGTAAAGGGCACCACGCAGAACGAACACATGTTATCGCAACCGCGCATAATAGAGATGAAGGCCGTTACCCCGTTCGAGTTGAGGCGTACCGGGCTGATGTCGGCATACGTTTCTTCGCGCGATAAAAAAGTATTAACGGCCTTGGTGCCGTCATCTACCTGGGCAATAAGTTGGGGCAAATCGCGGTAGGCATCGGGGCCGGCAATCAGGTCAACAATTTTTTCTTCTTCCAGCAATTTGGTCTTCAAGCGTTCGGCCATGCAGCCCAGCACCCCCACCATCATCTCTGGCTTTTTTTTCTTTAGCCCGTTAATATGGGTAAGCCGGTGGCGTACGGTTTGTTCGGCTTTTTCGCGAATGGAACAAGTATTTAAAAAAACGAGATCGGCCTCGGCTATATCGGAGGTGGTATCAAATCCTTCCTGATGCAAGATAGAGGCTACAATTTCACTGTCTGAAAAATTCATCTGGCAGCCGTAACTTTCGATATAAAGTTTACGCTTGTTGCCGGAGTTATGGTCGGCCGTGGTTTTTACTTCCTCACCCATCAACTCGTTTTCATTTAAAAAACCAATATCTTCAATCAGATTATCCATTTTTATATTTTTCGAACGGCAAATTTAACGAAAATATTAATCTTTGATGACAGATTGGCAGATTCATTCTTTTCTTATATAAATGAAAATAGTAGTTATCCTTAATGGAGTTTCCAGAAAGAAACAATACTTCTACACAAAAATCCTTCCGGTTCTCAGACACAGTTTTACGGTAGAGGTTTTTGAAACCCAGTATCCCAATCACGCTAAAGAATTAGCTGCCCAAGCGGCTAACCAGAAAGTAGATGTGGTATTGGCAGCCGGAGGCGATGGCACATTGCATCAGACTTTAAACGGGTTATTTACTTCGGGCACGGGAGGATTGCCCAGTTTGGCGATCATTCCGTTGGGTACCGGAAATGATTTTGCCAAACTATGTGGCGCTAAAAGCGATGGACATTTACTGGCTGATCAGCTCAAACGAAAACCACGGCCTACCGATGTGGGGAAAATTTCTTGTGTAAACGCACAAGGAGAACCGGTTACCGAATACTTTATCAATGTTTGTAGTGTGGGTATGGGGCCGGAGGTGGTTAGAAGGTTACAAAGCAGCAGCCGATGGTGGGGGGCGGGCATTACGTATGTGCAAGCCATTGTAGCCACCTTTTTTACCCACCGGCCTCACCCGATAAATATAGATGCTTATGATTGGAAGTGGAGAGGGAAAGCGCGTGTATTGGCAGTGGCCAACGGAAAATCGTTTGGCAATTCCATTTACATTGCCCCCGATGCCCGGCCAGACGATGGAATCTTTTCTACTTTTTTGGCGGGCGATCTTAAGCTGCTAAAATTTTTATATTGCCTGCAAATGATAAAATCAAAAAAAATAGTTCGGGACGACCGGGTTTTTTATAACACCTGCACTTCGGTTAACCTGACTTCTGAACGGCCCACCTTTATTGAAGCAGACGGAGAACTGGCGGGGCTGTTGCCGGCCAAAATAGAATTGCTGCCCGGAGCAATAAATTTTTTGCGATAAATACAATCGTTTAACCTCCTTAATTTTACCTCATGGCACTCATCAAAACCGTTCGTGGCTGTACACCAAAATTCGGAACTAATTGTTTTTTAGCAGAGAATGCCACAGTAGTGGGCGAGGTGGTCATGGGCGACAACTGCACGGTTTGGTTCAATGCCGTGGTGCGGGGCGATGTGCACTCTATCACCATTGGCAACAATACCAATATTCAAGATGGCGCCATCATTCATTGCACCTACCAAAAAGCCAAGGTAGTTATCGGGAATAATGTGTCGATCGCACACAGTGCCATCGTTCACGGATGCACCATAGAAGACAATGTGCTCATTGGTATGGGCGCCATTATTATGGACGATGCCGTCATCGGAACCGGGTCGGTCATTGCGGCCGGGGCTGTGGTTTTGCCCGGCACCAAAGTAGAGCCGGGAAGCATTTATGCAGGTACTCCGGCTAAGCGTGTAAAAGACGTTGGCCCCGAAATGAAAGAAGTAATAGCCCGAACAGCCCGCAACTATCCCCTGTATGCCGAGTGGTATAAATGATGGCGGATAACAAATTCCTTTTATCTTTGCGCGCTTAACTAATTTTATTGAAATGAAGAACCTTTCCTTAATTCTGAACGCAATCCTTTTGGTGGCTGTGGCCGTGTTGTTTTACCTCCATTTTTCCGGTAAAAAACAGACCGGAAGCGAATCTTCCATAACAGCTCCGGCTGACCTGAAATTTGCTTACATCAAATCAGACAGCATTTTAAAGCACTACGATTATTTTAAAGATCAGAAAACCATATTAGAGGCCAAAGGCAAAAAACTGGAACAAGATCTGCAAACCCGCGGCCAAAGTCTGCAAAATGAGATTAATTCGTACCAGAAAAATTTAGGAAACCTTACTATTGGTCAGGCGAAAGCGCTGGAAGAAGACTTGGGCAAAAAACAACAAAATTTCAGACTGTATCAGCAAAGTCTGGAACAAGAAGTGGCCAACGACCAGGCTAAACTAACCGAAGCACTTTATACCCGCATCACTTCTTTCCTGAAAAAATATGCGGAAGGGAGCGGGCTACAAATTGTACTGAAGTACGACCAGACCAGCGATGTATTGTATGGCGTGCCGGGAATAGATATTTCGAAAGATGTGGTAACCGGATTGAACGAAGAGTACAAAACCGAAAAACAAAAACCCGTTAAGGCGGATAGCACCAAAACCAATAAGAAATAAAACCTAAACCAAATAGAAAGAAAGCCCTGACTTAGTTCGGGGCTTTTTTATTGAAGAATCTATACTTTTAGTACTTTCGTTTTAATGATACGAATCAGGAAAGCAAAAATTGAAGAAGTACCAGCCATTCGCGAGTTGGCCATTGAGGTTTATACCGATACGTTTGCCGACAGCAACACACCCGAAAACCTGCAAGCTTTCTTTAGAGATTCGTATGATTTGGAAAAATTTAAAACGGAATTTTATGAACCCGATTCCGTTCTGTACATCGCGCTCGACAATTTAAAAATTATTGGTTTTTTGCGCCTGCGCAAATCAAATGAAGTAGAGCATCACCTGGGCACCAACACCATAGAACTGCACCGGATGTACATCCATCGCGATTACCACGGCACGGCCGTAGCCCGCAAACTCATTGAGCAAGCTTTTGAATATGCTAAAAAGAAAAACTATGAGTGGATGTGGTTAGGGGTGTGGGAAAAAAATCCCCGGGCCCAAAAATTCTATGCCAAGTGGGGGTTCGAGCGTTTTAGTGAACATATCTTTCAAATGGGAGATGACCCACAAACCGATTGGCTGCTCAAGAAAAAACTTTGAGAAAAACCGGTTGCCGGCTCACTACCTAATTCATCACCTATGTCTAAAGAATCTTTTATCACGGCTATTCAAAAATCCTATTCGCCTAAAGGAGACTCTATTTATTTAGGGGCGGGCGTATATGAAAACGAAATTCTGGCAGAGGCCAAAGTAAATCTACCGTTGCGCATGATGAACCGCCATGGGCTGGTAACAGGCGCTACCGGTTCCGGAAAAACCCGTACCCTTCAGCGGATGGCTGAGCAACTCTCGGCTGCCGGTGTTCCGGTATTTATGCCCGACATGAAGGGCGACCTGAGTGGATTGGCCAAAGAAGGATTGAAAAATGATAAAATAGAAGAACGTGCGAAGATGCTGAACCTGCCTTATTCGCCTTCTGCCTTCCCGGTAGAAATCTATTCGCTCAGCGGAAAATTAGGCGCCCAAATGCGTGCCACGGTTAGCGAGTTTGGCCCCGTATTATTAACCAAAATCTTAGAATTGAATGATGTGCAAAGCGGGGTGCTCACGATTTTATTTAAATATGCCGATGATAAAAAACTTCCGGTAGTTGACCTGAACGATTTAAAAAAAGTTTTGAATTACCTTACCGAAGGAGAAGGAGCAGCCGAGATCAAAGAAAACTACGGGAAAATTTCAGGAGCCACAGCCGGCACTATTTTACGAAAAATTGTTTCGCTTGAGCAGCAGGGCGTGTCGCCTGTTTTTGGCGAACCTTCTTTCGATATTCAGGATTTGTTTGAAAAGGTAGATGGACAAGGCGTGATTAGTTTGCTCAATGTATCGGATGTGCAAAGCCAACCCGCCATTTTCTCCACGTTCATGCTGTCGCTGTTGGCCGAACTCTATCAAAAACTGCCCGAAGCAGGCGACTTAGATAAACCGAAACTGGTTTTCTTTTTAGATGAGGCCCACCTGCTTTTTCACGATGCCCCCAAAGCCTTTCTAGATCAGATTGAACAGGTCATCCGTTTGATCCGCTCGAAAGGAGTAGGTATTTTTTTCTGTACTCAGATGACGCAAGATATTCCTTCTACCGTGCTGAGCCAGTTGGGAAACCGGGTACACCATGTTATTCGGGCCTTTACCCCCAACGATGTAAAAGACCTGAAGGAAACGATTAAAACATTTCCGAGATCGGAATTCTATGATTTAGAAAAACAGTTTACCCAATTAGGTATTGGCCAGGCTTTTGTTACCGTGCTGGACGAGAAGGGAATTCCTACCGAAACGGTGGTAACCCATCTGGCTCCCCCGGCCTCATCAATGGGGCCACTCACGGATACAGAATATAAAACCCACCTCGAACAATCTACTTTCTTTAAAAAATATAAAGACACCGTAGATCCCATCAGTGCATTTGAACTGCTGAACGAACGCCTGCAACAGCACCGGCAAGAACCGGCATCGCCCACCCCTAAAGGCCGGCCTGAGAAAAGCACGTTGGAGCAAGTCATGGCATCGCCTATTACCAAACAAGTAGGAAAAGAAATTGTGCGCGGTGTGTTTGGTATGCTTTTCGGTACCCCATCGCGAAGGAAATCGCCTTGGTAATTTTTGCCCTTGGTTTATGAAAGTACTTGTTCTTGCTATTTTCTTAGGTATTGCTGCTCAGGGTACAGCACAACAAAAGTTTACCATCAGCGGCTATGTAAAAGAAGCGGCCAGCGGAGAAGCGTTGATTGGCGCTACCATCTTTGTTCAGCAACTTAATACCGGAACCACTTCTAACGAATACGGATTTTACTCCATTACCTTGCCGGCAGGTGATTATACCATCAAATTTAATTTCCTCGGCTACCAGTTGATTACAAAAGAGATAAGGCTGGATAAAAACATGCGATCTGATACCGAGTTAAAAAGTGAAGCGACCGAATTGAAAGAAATAGAAGTAACGGATGAGCGCGACCGCCCCGCTTCGCAAAACCCCAACATGAGCATGAATAAAATGAACGTGTCGGTCATGAAGAAGATACCCGCCTTTTTAGGTGAGGTAGATGTCATTAAAAGTATTTTGCTGCTGCCCGGAGTAAGTACAGTGGGCGAAGGGGCAGCCGGATTTAATGTGCGGGGCGGCAGCGTAGGACAAAATTTAGTGTACTTAGATGAAGCACCTGTTTATAATTCATCGCACTTGCTGGGTTTCTTTTCCGTATTTAACCCCGATGCGGTAAAAGATGTTACCCTTTACAAAGGCGCTATACCTAGCCGCTATGGCGGACGTATAGCCTCCGTATTGGATGTACGGATGAAAGACGGCAATAACAAAAAAACAGAAATACACGGAGGCATCGGTACGGTGTTCAGCCGTTTTTCGGTAGAGGGGCCGTTAGTAAAAAACAAATCTTCGTTTATTATAGCTGCCCGCAGATCGTACATAGATGTGCTGGCCCGCCCGTTTGTAAGTATTTTAAAAAATGGCGGGGCACTGAATTTTTATGATTTAACATTGAAAACCAACTATCACCTGAATGATAAAAACAAATTATACTTATCTGGCTACTTTGGCCGCGATAATTTTTTGTTTGATAAAAATCAGGGCTTTAGCTGGGGGAATGCCACGGGCACGCTCCGCTGGAACCATCTCTTCAACGAAAAATTATTTTTTAATCAGGCATTGGTTTTTAGTAAATACGATTACAGTTTACAATTTGGCGGAACCGATCAAAATAATTTTAAATGGAAATCGTCCATTACTAATTTTATCTACCGCCCGGATTTTAGCTACTTCATTAACAGTAATAATGAGTTGAGTTTTGGAGGAGAAGCCATCTACTACACCTTCGATCCGGCCCGTGCTACCGGCACCACTAATGGCACCCCGGTAGATGTAAGCCTCGAAAAAAAATATAACTCGGAAGCTTCCCTGTATGCGAGTCATGCGCTAAAAATCAATTCGCATTTTTCTATAGACTACGGCTTGCGCTATACTTCCTTTACATTGTATGGGCCGGGTACGCAGTATTATTATAATGACACGGTGCCCGGTCTGCGCAAGCGGGTAACCGGACAAACAAAATATTCGCCCGGGCAGGTTATTCAAACCTACGGAAACTGGCAGCCGCGTTTTTCATTTAAGTATCAACTGAACGAAAATAGTTCTGTAAAAGGAAGTTACAATCGGATGGTGCAATACCTGCATTTAATTTCGAACACCACAGCCTCTAATCCGCTGGATGTGTGGACACCGAGCACGGCTAACATTAAACCTGAGTTGGGCGACCAGTTTACACTGGGATATTTCCGTACACTCTCCACGCCCAAAACACAATATGAATTTTCGGCAGAAGGTTATTTACGGCTTACTCAAAACCAGATTGACTATATCAATGGAGCCGATATCTTAATTAACCGATATCTGGAAGGCGATCTTCTTTCCGGAAGAGGGCGAGCCTATGGCATTGAATTTTTTGCTCAAAAGAAAACCGGCCGCCTGAACGGATGGATCAGCTACACGCTGGGCCGAACCGAGTTGCTAGTGCCGGGTATTAACAACGACACCTGGTACCCCACACGCTACAACCAAACGCATAACCTGAAAGTGGTGGGCTTTTATGAAATCAACAAACGATGGTCTTTCTCTACCGATTTTATTTTTACTTCGGGCACCCCCACCACGTTTCCTACTTCGCGCTACCTGCAGCAGGGGATATTAATTCCTTACCTGGCTACCAACATGCGGAATAATGTAACGCTGCCGAGCTACCATCGTTTGGATATTGCTTTTACACTACAAGGAAAAGAATTTAATAGACAGGGAAGAAAACGCAAGAACCAAGACTACTGGGTATTTTCTGTTTATAATCTTTATGCCCGTGCTAATCCTTTCTCTATCTATTTTTCGCAGGTAAAAGATCAGACCCTGCCCGGGCAACCGCTGCTCTCTCAGGCTAAACAAATTTCTATTATCGGAACATTTGTACCGGCTGTTTCTTATAACCTTAAATTCTGATGGCATGAGGAAAACGAAAAAAGGTTTTTGGGTTTTACTGATCACGACCTTTGGAGGAATATTTTTTCTTTCGTGCGAAAAAACAATTAACCCCACGCTGCCCGATGCCGCCCCGGTTTTAGCGGTAGATGCCTGGCTCAATAACAAACCCGAAAAACAACGTATTACACTTTCGCTTACCCAACCGTATTTCGATGCCTCGCAGCCTGCGGGGGTATCGGGAGCCACGGTTTCGGTGCAGGATGAAACCGATGGGGTTACGGTATATCATTTTACCGAAAACCCATCCGTAAAAGGTTCGTACGAGTGGATGCCCTCGCTGTATAATTTGGGTACGGTAGGTCATCATTATAAACTAACTATTTTGCTAAACGGAGAAACCTTTGTAGCATCTTCGCGCATGGGGCGGGTGCCCCCGGTTGATAGCATTACGTTTTCAAAACAGAATAGCTCGCGCAAAAATATAACCCGGTATTATGGTGAGTTTTGGGCAACTGACCCCAAAGGCCCGGGCGATACGTATTGGATTAAGACCACCAAAAACGATACGTTGCTAACCTTGCCGGCAGAAATAAATACCGCGTATGATGCCGGGCTTTCGGCCGGAGGCGATGCCGATGGGGTTATCTTTATTCAGCCTATCCGCAGAAAGATTACGCCCACGCTCAGCACCAACCAATCGGCCACCGACTCGCCCTTTATTATAGGCGATTCGGTGTATGTAGAAATCCACTCCATCTCGTTGGCGGCATTTAATTTTTTAGGTCAGGTGGTAACACAAACCAACCGGCCGGGCGGCTTTGGTCAGTTGTTTGCCACCCCATTGGCCAACGTGTCGTCCAACATGGCCAACGTAAATCCATCCGGCTCTGCGGTGGTCGGCTTTTTTAATACGGCTGCCGTAAGCGGACGAGGGCAGCGGTTTACCCGCGTGAAACCCTGAATTACCGGCTGATATTTTTTTTGTATTTAACCAACGTGCCTTTTACCTGTTGCCCTTTGCTGTACTTGGTGGAGGAGCCAAACAATCCGAAAAAGAAACCGCTCCGGCCCGTTCCACCGGCAGCGCCTGCTGTTTTAGAGCCCGTACGGGTTAGTTCTATATCATCAAAAATAATAGCATCTGCTCCTTTTCGTTTTCCTTCGTTCATCAGTTTTTTCTGTACCTTTTCCGAACGTTTTTTGGCAGTTACTTCATACACCAATTTGCCCATTACTTCGTGTTCATCGGGTATGTCGTTTTCGCGAAAAAAAATATCCACATTGGCGGTGGGGGTATAATTTCTACCATAGTAAATGATGCGCGGCCCACACGATGCTAACGTCAGCACCAAAAGAAGAACCCAAACTACTTTTGCTTTCATACCGTTTTTATTTTGAGCAGGAAAGATAGGTTACGATCGCTTCAACTCAAAAATGGTAATCTCGGGAGGCATACCGATTCGTCCCGGATAGCCAAGATATCCAAACCCCCGGTTTACATACAAATGCTGATTGCCTTCGCGGTAAAGCCCGGCCCATTGTTTGTAAACGTATTGGCAAGGGCTCCATTTTATATGGCTCGTCTCTACACCAAACTGAAAACCGTGGGTATGGCCTGAAAGGGTAAGGTCTATGTCGGAGTAGGTAGGCCGCACGAGGGCATCCCAGCTGGTGGGGTCGTGTGAAAGAAGAATTTTTACAGCAGCTTCTTCTGTGCCACGATAAGCCTGCTCCAGTTTACCGTATTTTGAAAACCTTCCGGCTCCCCAGTTTTCAATTCCGATGATAGACAGACGCTCTCCATTCAGTTTAAGAGTACGATTTTCATTCATTAACAAATCGTAGCCTAATAGTTTGTGAGCCTCAATCAGATCGTTAAAATTTTTTTGTTTTTCTTCTTTTGTTTTCCAGGCACGGTAATCTCCGTAATCGTGGTTGCCGGTAATCGAGAAAACCCCCAGAGGGGCTTTTAATTTTTCAAAAACAGAAATGTATTCGTTTACTTCGCTTGTTTCATTGTTTACCAGATCGCCTGTAAAAAAAATCAGATCCGGTTTTTCGTCCATCATCATTTTTACACCGCCCTTTACAGCTGGTTTGTTCCAGAAACTTCCGGAATGAATATCTGATAGTTGACCGATACGAATGCCATCGAACGATGAGGGAAGATGAGGAAGGCTGATGGTTACTTTTTTTATCCGGTAATCATGTGCCCCCGTCAGCACGCCATAAACTGACAACCCAATGGGCACAGCCGATGCAGCCAGTGCTGCGCGTGATAAAAATTCGGAACGGGTAATCGGATCTCCGGGCAACGCATGGTTTGAGGAAGAAAATTTCTGCACCACCCAGCGCACTCCGCGTTGCAGGTCATCCACTACCAAAACTAAAACAGCAAAGAGCTTGGAAAAATAGAGGATGGCCGAGCCGGCCAAGATGTAGATGCGCAGATAATCTGTGCCTTTGTAAGGATCGCTGAAGGTCCACCAAAGCATACCCAGAATGGCAATGGCAGTGGGTGCCCAATACCCATACCGCAAGGTTTGCTTCCATACGGGCTGCCAGTCTTTGCTTACCGTTAGTACGGCCTGAAAAACATAGGCGTCAATAAGGATAAAGACAAGTATAAAAACAAACAACGTCATGAGCCGGGAGTTCATCAATAACTATTTTAAAAAAATACCGGCTGCCCATGGGCAACCGGTATTTATGATTGCGGCTGTTATGCCTGAGCCACTGCGGCTTCTTTTATCTCTACACGCTTTGGTTTTATTACCCGCTCTTTAAGCTTCGCTACGAGCAGGTACATGACCGGCACTAAAAATAAGGTAAGGAAGGTGCCAAATATCAACCCAAAAATCATGGTCCAGGAGAGCGGCCCCCAGAAGGCTACGTTGTCGCCCCCAAAGAAAATGTGCGGATTTAATTCGGTAAACATGGTAACAAAATCAATGTTTAGCCCTACGGCCAGCGGAATCAACCCCAGTGTGGCGGCCATGGCGGTGAGCAGCACGGGCGTCATCCGGGTTTTAGCTGCTTCGGCAATGGCTTCGCGCAGCTCCATGCCTTGCCCACGTAGTAAGTCGGTAAACTCCACCAGCAAAATGCCGTTGCGCACCACTATGCCGGCCAGCGCCATTACACCAATGCCCGACATTACAATTGAGATTTCCATTTTGAACAATGAAAATCCGATGAGCACGCCAATGATGCTGAATAAAATTTCGGAAAGGATGATAACCGGCTTGCTGGTCGAGTTGAATTGGGTAACTAAAATCATGAAGATCAAACCAAAAGCAATTAAAAATGCTTTGCCCAAAAAACTGGATGTTTCTTGCTGGTCTTCCTGCTCGCCTGTCATTTTAATGGTTACGTCATCGGGTACAGAAAAATTCCTGAGTTTATTATTGATATCGGCCACTACATTATTGGCGTTATACCCGCTCAGCAGATTAGAAGAGAGCGTAATGACGCGCTTTTGGTTGATCCTGCGGATGCCCGAGTAGCTGTTGGAGTACTCGGCTTTGGCTACGGCCGACATGGGTACTTGCCGCACTTGCCCACCCATACTCATATCGCGATAGGTGAGGGGCAGGTTCATTAAAGTATTGATGTCGTTGCGATGTTGATCATTCACGCGCAGGGTAATGTCATAATCATCGTTGTCATCGCGGAATTTAGAAACTTCTTTCCCGTTGATAGCTGTGTTGAGCGCGAGCCCTATTTGTGAGGTGGAGATTCCTTCGCGGTTTGCTTTTTCACGATCGATGTTGATGGCAATTTCCGGTTTGCTGCTTTCAAAATCGGATTTCAATTCTTCTACACCCGGAACTTGAAGCGAATCCAGATAGCGCTTTACCCGCTCGGAAGTATTTACCAGCACGTCAAAATCGTCTGCTGCGATTTCAATATTTACCGGCTTGCCCGTGGGAGGGCCATGCGCTTCCTGATCTACTGATATTTCGCACCCTTTCATTCCTTTTACGGCTGTGCGGATTTGATCCAGGTAAGCCAAAGTAGATTGGCTGTGCCGATCGGCAAATTTTACAAAGGCTACGGTTACTTTGCCCAGATGGGGTTGAGGGTTGGTGCCGGCAAACCGGTCTTCAGAGGCGCCTACGGCTACATTAGAAAGAATCGATTTTACCAGTGGATTTTTTCGCCCCACAATACCTACTACTTTTTGTTCTACTACCTGCGTTACCGAATCGGTTACCCGCTGGTCGGTGCCGATGGGCATGGTGATGTAGGCATAAATAAAGTTAGGTTCGCCATTGGGAAAGAACGTAACCCCCGGTTTACGAATGGCCGTAAACACAATGGAGAAAACAAATAATACAATCACACTTACAACCACCCATATCGGGCGATATTTTTTTAGCAAAAAAACAATCACCTTTTTAAAGCGTTCTTGCACACCGGGCCATAAATCGGTTTGAAAATGGGAGATAGCACGTACTAAATAGAAATGATACAGGGCATAGATCAGAAACATAAACACCGAAAAATTGCCTAACCCATACCAGCCTACCACATAGCTCATGAGCGCCAGTGAGCCCATCACAATAGCCGTTACTTTAAAGCCTTTGGTAAATTTACTTTTGCTTTCATGATCATGTTCGTGCTCGCTCATAAAGTCGGCCGCAAAAACCGGGTTGATGATGTAAGCAACTAAAAGCGATGACAGCAAGGCTACGATTAATGTAATGGGTAAGTAGATCATAAACTTGCCTATCACACCGGGCCAGAAAGCGAGCGGCACAAAAGGTGCCAGTACTACCATGGTGCCGGAGAGTACCGGCAGGAACACTTCGCCTGCCGCAATTTTAGCAGCCTTACGAATGGGCACGTTGCCGTTGTCGAAAACGCGGTGCGTGTTTTCAATAACCACAATGGCATCGTCCACCACAATGCCCAGTGCCAGCAAGAAAGAAAACAGGGTCATCATATTAAAGGTATAACCCAATGCCGGAAACGCTAGAAACGTGATGAAACTGGAGAGGGGCACTGACATGGCTACGAAGAACGCGTTGGTAGCGCCCATGAAAAACATCAGGATCAGCACCACTAAAAGAAATCCGATGATGATGGTGTTAATCAGATCGTGAAGGGTGGTTCTGGTATTTTCAGATTGGTCGCCCGTAATCGTTATATCGGTGCCGGGCGGCAATATGTTTTCTTTAAAATTTTCTACTACGGCATTGATCTGGTCAGACGCAATTACAAGATTTTCGCCACTGCGTTTTACTACGTTTAGGGTAATTACATTTTTCCCCTCCGACCGGGCAAAACTATCTTGTTCTTTGTGCGAGTCCACTACTTCGGCAATGTCTTTTAAGTAAATTTTTCCACCTTTTGTGGAGCCTACTACTACTTCGGCCAATTGTTCGGCCGACCTAAATTCGCCATTTACCGTAAGCGATCGTTTCATTCCGTCCACGGAAAGTTGCCCCCCCGGAATAATTACATTTTCCCCTGCTACCGCCTGGGCTACATCATCAAGGCTTACTCCGGCACTGGCAAGTTTAAACAGGTCTACATTAATTTGTATTTCGCGCGTCAGGGCACCGATAATATCTACCCGCCTTATTTCGCGTATGCCTTCAATGGCATCCTGCATTTGGTCGGCATATTTTTTTAATGTTTGAAGATCAAAGTCGCCCGACAGGTTTACGTTCATAATCGGCTGCTCGGAAATATCAATTTCCCTGATTTGCGGATCGTCTTTCAAGTCGGTAGGCAGATTGGTTTTGGCACGGTCCACCGCATCTTTCACTTCCTGTTTGGCTTTGTCCACATCTACATCGGTTTGAAACTCGATGATGATGTTGGAAAAACTTTGTACCGAATTGCTTTTAATTTTCTTGACTCCCGAAATGGACTTGCACTCTTTTTCAATTTCTTTCGTGATCAAATTTTCTATATCGGTGGGCGATGCGCCCGGGTAAATGGTAGCTACAAATATTTGCGGGAACACCACTTCCGGAAAGTTTTCTTTCGGCAAACTTACGTAGGTGAGAATCCCGGCCAGACAAATGATTACCGTGGCTACGTAGATACTGATTTTATTATCAATGGCCCAACTGGTGGGCTTAAATTCTTTTTCGATGTCTTTCATAAATAGTAATTAGTATTGAGTAGTTAGTATTGAGTATGGCTTGCCTAAAGCTCATGACTCAATACTCAAGACTATATTTTAATCAATTCTCCGTCATTCAATCCCTGATACCCCACGGTAATGATTTTATCGCCTGCTTTTAAACCGGTTTTTATTTCGGCTAAGTTGTCGTACACCCCGGTTACATCAACTATTTTTTTGCGGGCTACCAGTTTGTCGCCATCCTGCTCGGCTATATACACTACTTTTTCACCTTTAATGTCTTGTACCAAATTGACGGGAACACACAGGGCATTTTTTTCGGTATAAAAAATGATCTTTAAAGTTGAGGTCATGTTTGGGCGCAGATCGTGCGAAGAGGGCAGTTTAATTTCTACCGGAAACGAGCGCGTGAGGGCATCTATGCTGCGACCTACAAATGTAACCGGTGCCTTTATTTCTTTATTGATGTCGGTAAGATAAACCACAGCCCGGTCGCCTTTGTGGATGTTAGAAATGTATGATTCCGAAATTTTGGCAAACGCTTTTAAGTCGTCCATGTTAACGATGCGCAGGGCAGGCGCACCGGGGGCTACGTTTTCGCCCACTTTTATATTAACGGCATCTACCGTGCCGTTAATGGGGGCTTTAATTTTGGTTTGTTCATTTTGCTCGTTCAGGGTAGCCAGTCTGCGCTCTAATCCTTCTTTGCTGTTTTTAGTTTGCAGGTATTGAATTTCGGTGCCGATCTTCTGGTTCCATAAATTTTTCTGCCGCTCGTAAACGGTCGTAGCCAACTCCAGTTGCGCTTTAACCTCGTCTATGTTGCGCATGATTAACGAGTTGTCTATCTGCGCCAGAATTTGCCCTTTGGTTACAGCATCGCCTTCGCGTGTGTATACCTGCGTAACTACGCCCACCGATTTGGCGCTCATCTGAATATTATCTACGGATAAAATATTTCCTTGTGTTTGCACATAATGATCGAATGTGCGGGGCGATAATTCAAACACGGCTACGTCTTTCATGCGCACGCGGGCGGAGGCCGGATTTTCTTTGGCTACTTCTTTTTCCAGTGTTTCTATTTGCTGGGTTAATTCAGCCTGCCTTTTTTTCAGGGTTTCCAACTGGGCGGCTTTGTCTTCGGTTTTGCTGCTGCAGGCCGCGGCCACAAGCACCAATACGAATAGACTAAGGAGCTGTGAGCGAAAAAATGATTTCATGAGTATAGGGTTGAAGTTTGTTTTTTATTTTGAATACATGGGTAAAAGTTTCCCAAAGGCTTTGTCCAGATCGGTTTTGGCTACTAACGCATCGTATAAAGCATTGTAGTAATTGATCTGGGCTTCTTTCAGCGAAGACTCGGCATCGACTACTTCTATGTTTGAGCCTACGCCTTGCTTGTATTTTATTTTGGTAACCTTAGCTACCTTGTCGGCTAAGCCCATATTTTTCTTTTGATATTCCAATGACTGAACACTGTTTTGAAAAGAAGTAACAGCCTGCTTAATTTCGAGGTCAATGGATGATTTTAACATATTGAAGCTGTTGTTGACTTTTTGCAGTTTCAGTTTTTCTTGTTGAAGCTGGTAGCTGTGCTGTAAGCCGCTGAAAAGTGGCATGCTTAACGTAAAGCCGTACGAACTGAACGGATAGAGTTTGTTAGGGCCGGTGCCGCTGGGGGTTTCCTGAAACTGTAAAGAACGCGAAAACAAATCGCCAAATTTAGTGGCCTGCTTGGTGTACCCTAGAGTTCCAGTAGCCGATAACACTGGTAACGCAGAAAAATATTTATTTTTAATATTCAGTTGCTGAAGCCGCTGGTTTACTTCAAGCACCTGGTAGTCGGGGCGGGCTTTCACATCCCAGTCTTTCAGGTAATCGTCTAGCAAAATCTGATCGATGTTTAAGTCGGCAATATTTCCTGAAATTTCCAGCGGGCTTTCCATGGAATAGTTCATTTGAAACTTTAATATTTCAATGCTCAGTTTTTGAAGCCTTTCAAATTTTGATTTTTCCGTAATCAGATTATTCAGCGAAACCTGTATTCTGTCCACATCAATATTTTCGGCAAAGCCATTGGCATTAAGCGCGGTGGTATTTTTTAAGAGAGAATCTACCCGGGCAATGTTGCTCTCAAATAATGTTAATCTTGCTTGGTTGATCAGAGCGGCATAAAAAGCTTTGATCACCTGCTGAATGGTTTGCTCTTTTGTTTGATTAGTAGTTTTATAGGATAAATCTTTAAAGGCATTTGACGCTTGAAGACCAACGATGTATGAGCCATTAAATATTAACTGGTTTGCCGTAAGCGTTGCATTCAAACTATTGGAAAGTTGAAAAAAGTTTTGCCCGGCCACTACATCATTGGGTGTTAAGCCCGGTACGTTGAGTGTCGGATTAAAATTTTGAGCTACTGCATAGCGCGAAAAAAACCGAGGCAACTGAGTGTTGTCTGTAGCGTTTACCATACCGTTGATCTGCGGAAGACCAATGCCGATAGTTTCTTTCACTTTTGCTGAAGCGATTTGCTGGTCAATTACCGCATTTTGCATATTCACTGAATTTTTCAAAGCATATTCTATACACTGCTCTAATGTGAAGGATTGTGCCGTTTGGGCCGGCTGCGAGAAAGAGGAGAGAGCCGCGAGCCACAACCCGGTAAAAAAGACAATGGGTTTATAAAACAGTTTCATGAGAGGGGAGGTTTGTTGGTTGATAATGGGTATGGTTTTCTTTATATTTTAAATACAGTTTTTTCCCTTTGTCGGTGGTAAGGCCGAACACAAAATGTTCGAATATCTGTGCGTGTACGTCTGCAAAGTTAAATTGGGAAGCCGGAAATATTTTTTCGTCAAATGTCATTTCAATGACACCCAGCCGGAAAGCGGCCATTACGTAGGGGTTGAGGTCTTTGCGGAAATTCCCTTCTTTAATTCCTTGCTTAATATTGCGCACCACAGAGTTGTAGAAAAAATCCATTTTGAAAGTACGCCACTCAGCCCATGCCTTGGGGTGAAACTTTTGAATGTCGTACAGCATGGTAGGGTTGATAGCCCCCAGGTTTTGTTTCATGCATACCGATAGTTTGTGAAGTTCGTCAATGGCATTCTCGGCTGTTTTCATCGCTTCCAGGCAAGCTACCTTTTTGGCCGTCATGTGGTTTTTAGAAACCATCATTACCAGTTCATCTTTATCAATGAAATACTGGTACAATGTTTTTTTTGAAACCGATAAATGCCGGGCAATATCATCCATAGTAATGCTGCGCACACCGTATTTCAGAAAAAGCTTCTCGGAGCCTTCCAAAATTTTTTCTTTTATTCCGTGATCTTCCATAAGGGGCGCAAAACTGTGGAAACTTTTTATATTTTCAAAGTTTCCGTAGTTTTCTTTATACGGAATAGAGATAGTTTAGTTTATTTTATTCAGAATCTTTTTAAAAGATTTCGGCACTTAACGTTTTCACTCGATTGAGGAAGCAGGAGTGCCTTCGTTTTTACCAAAAGAGCCTGAGCACCACTTTTCTTTCATTTTTTCTTTGAAGCGTTCGCGGTCTTCGGGAGTCAGGCGGTGCCATTTTTCCCGCCAGTGGCCTCCGCGGTGCCGGCAATGGCCTCTTCTGCTAAACCCCGAAAATAAAATTTTACTCAGCACCAGCAGCCCCAGTGTTTGCCAGAAACTGATCAGTGGCCCATTAAATAGAGCCGGCACCAGCCAGTTCCATAGTTCCATCGTAATGAAGGTAAAGGCACCGATAGCCAGCCCGCCAATAACTATCATTTTTCCAATCCAAAATGTTCGTTTCATATTTTTAGTGTTTTAATTCTTTATAAGTATTCTATCTTTTTTAACTCCGTTATTTTTTAGAATGGCTTCTAATGTTCTTTAACAAAATCATCATAAAACTTTTGCAATCGTTTTCTCAACGCCAGAACAGCGTATCGCTTGCGCGAGAGCAGCGTATTAACCGATACCCCCGTTTCTTCTGCGATTTCGCGAAACCCTTTTTCTTCTATTTCATTTTGTATAAATACGTCACGTTGTTCTTTCGGCAGTTCGTCCAGCGCTTCCGTTATTTCTTCCCAAATAGCTTCGCGCAGCATAGCCGATTCCGGGCTGTTGCCCAAGTCGGGTAAAATATCTTGCAACGAAAGAGGTACGTCATCTTCCCGGCCCATTGGCATTTCAAAACCGGTCTGCTTGGGCCGCGCGGCCTCCCTTCGATAGCGGTCTATAATTTTATTTCGTGCCACACTATACAACCATGATGTACTGCGGTCGATTGACTCGATGGTTTCAAAGCCCGCCACAAACTGATAAAACACATCCTGAAGAATATCCTCGGCTTCTTCCGCAGAAGAAACCCGGCTGCGGATAAACCCGAGTAATTTGCTCTTCTCTTTTAGAAATGTAATTTCTTGCTGTTGCGACATGGCTAAGTCCATTGCCTTCGTCTGTTTTGCTGCTATAGACGGGCGGGCAAAATATTTATTTTATAAAAAGTTGAAATTTCTGTAAAGTTGGAAATTAGAAGGTGATGAAATGGATTTTTTAGGCCTTTTCACACCTTTATTATAGATCTGTCTGTTATGAGCCATGGCTGAAATTAAATACAACAACAGCACCCTTTATTATTTTAAATATGGCACAGGCTCTAAAACCCTGTTACTCTTCCACGGGTTTGGCCAGGATCACCATGCCTTCGATTCGTGGATACATCCGTTAAACGATTATACTGTTTACGGGTTCGATTTATTTTACCATGGCCAAAGCGATTGGCGAAATGCCCAACCGCTGGAAAAAAATGATTGGAAAAAAATAATGGAAATTTTTTTCGAGCAAGAGAGGGTTGCCACCTTTGAAATGGCCGGGTTCAGTTTGGGCGGCAAGTTTGTGTTGGCCACGCTCGAAAGTTTTCCCGAACGTGTGAAGAAGATTACGCTGGTAGCCCCCGATGGTATTAAAATAAATTTTTGGTATCGGCTGGCCACGTATCCTGTTTTAATACGGGCGTTGTTCCGCAGTTTTATTTTTAAACCCCGTATCTTTTTTAACCTGCTTTATCTTTTTGATAAGACGGGAATCGTTTCTAAATATTTGCTGCGGTTTGCCGCTTCACAAATGGATACGGAAGAGAAAAGACACCGGGTATGTTATTCGTGGATCAACTTCCGGCACCTGCAATTTAATATGATTAAAATAGCTGGCTTGCTGAAAGATTTTTCCATTCCATTAAAAATTATGGTGGGTAAGCACGATAAAGTTATCCCCGCTAAAGATATGTACCGCTTGCTCCGCCATGTGCCCGGGGTGCCTCTTCACGTGTTAGAAACAGGCCACAATCAACTGATCGAAAAATCAAACTATTTAATGTAAGTTTGGATGCCCATTAAACCAACCATGTCACGCGTATCACCCCGTATGGAACAGAAAGCCGCTCTTTTGGCGCGGACTTTTTATGTGCTGCCCATAGAAGAAAACGGCATCACCTATTCGGTAGAAACGAAGGTTACAGATACTCCCCGCGTGAGCGAGCATTTTTTGACAGCCACCGATACAAAAAAAAATATAGTATGGCGTACCTCCGTATATAAAAAAATTTACATTGAAGGGTTGGAGGGCGATGTGCAAGATGTTTTTGTGGTAGATCTTTATGTAGAAGACCAGGATGTGGTAGTGAAACTGGAACACCGCAAACCTTATCGCTTTAACAAGCATACGGGTACAATAAAAATGTAATCTGAACAATCCATAATTTTTTATTCAAAAAGTAAGGCTATTTGAACCGCAAAATTTAATTTTGGGCTTACCTTTTAGCACATGATCGTTTTTTTCCGCACCCGCGGTACTCTGTATGCGGTAAGTACGCATCAATCTTTTCAGCCATCCGATTACGAAAAACTGATTTGGCTCTTGGGCGGAGCCAAACCTTTGCCTGAAAAAGAAATCAGCGGCTTTTTTATTGGCCCCCGTAAAGAAATGGTAACACCCTGGAGCACCAATGCTGTAGAGATTACTCAAACTATGTGCCTTGAAGGCATTGAGCGGATAGAAGAGTTTTTTGAAGTGAGCGATGCCCGTGCGGCACACGATGCCATGTTGCAACGGATATACGAAAAACTCGACCAGGAGATTTTTACTATCCGCCACACCCCCGAACCCATTTATGAAATTGACGATCTGGCCGCATACAATGAAAAAGAAGGCCTTGCCCTAAGCTCCGAAGAAATTGATTATTTAAAAGAGGTAAGCTGGAAACTGGGCCGGAAGCTGACCGACAGCGAAGTGTTTGGATTCTCGCAGGTAAATAGTGAGCATTGCCGCCATAAAATTTTTAACGGTACGTTTGTTATTGATGGAAAAGAAAAAGAATCAACGCTTTTCCAACTCATCAAAAAAACAGCTAAAGAAAATCCGAATTTTTTAGTCTCGGCTTACAAAGACAATGTTGCCTTTATACAAGGACCCCGTGTCGAACAATTTGCCCCGGTTCGGCAGGATCAACCCGATTTTTTTGAGACCAGCGAATTTGATTCCGTCATTTCGCTAAAAGCTGAAACCCATAATTTCCCCACTACCGTAGAGCCATTTAACGGAGCCGCCACCGGCTCGGGCGGAGAAATCCGCGATCGGCTGGCGGGCGGGAAAGGCTCGCTGCCGCTGGCCGGCACCGCGGTCTATATGACTTCTTACCCCCGGCTGGGTGGCGGAAGAGATTGGGAGAAAAAAATCCCCGAAAGGAAATGGTTATACCAAACCCCTTTAGAAATATTGATTAAAGCCTCGGATGGCGCCAGCGATTTTGGAAATAAATTTGGCCAACCGCTTATCTGCGGAAGCCTTCTCACCTTCGAGCATTTTGAAGGAAGCAGCCGGCTGGGTTTTGATAAAGTAATTATGCTGGCCGGAGGAATCGGTTTTGGTAAACACAAAGACAGCCAAAAAGAAAAACTGAAAGCCGGAGATAAGATTGTTATGATGGGGGGCGATAACTACCGTATTGGCATGGGAGGCGGGGCGGTTTCTTCCGTAGCTACGGGCGAGATGAGCAACGCCATAGAACTGAATGCCATACAACGCTCGAATCCGGAAATGCAAAAGCGTGTGATGAACGCCATACGTGCTATGGTAGAAGCAAACGAAAACCCGATCGTGTCCATACATGATCATGGAGCCGGGGGACATTTGAATTGTTTTTCTGAATTGCTGGAAGAAACCGGAGGCATTATTCACATAGACCAACTTCCGGTAGGCGACCCTACTTTGTCGGCCAAAGAAATCATCAGCAACGAATCGCAGGAGCGCATGGGGCTGGCTATCGCTGAAGAACATATCTCCTTGCTGAAAAAAATTTCTGAACGCGAACGTGCCCCGATGTATGTGGTAGGCGAAGCTACGGGCGACCATAAACTGATCTTTGCAGAGGCGAAAGAGGGCTTGAAACCGATTGACCTGAAGGTTGAAAATTTGTTTGGGTCTTCCCCTCAAACGATTATTAGCGATCAAACAGAAAAAAAATTGTACCCGGCTATTCACTCTCAGTCCGCTAAACTAGAGGAATACCTTTATCAGGTTTTACAACTAGAGGCAGTAGCCTGCAAAGACTGGCTTACCAACAAAGTAGATCGGTGTGTTTCGGGCAAAGTGGCCACACAGCAAACGTGTGGAGAACTTCAATTGCCGCTAAACAATGTGGGGGTTATGGCGTTAGATTTTGTAAGCCACAAAGGAGTAGCCACCTCGATCGGGCATGCTCCTGCGGCTGCGCTGATTAATGCATCGGCCGGAAGCAGAATGGCCATTGCCAAAGCCTTGACGAATATAGTATTTGCCCCGCTCACCCACGGGCTGAAAGGTGTTTCGCTCAGCGCCAACTGGATGTGGCCATCCAAAAACAAAGGCGAAGATGCCCGGCTGTATGAGGCCGTGGAAGCTGTAAGCGATTTTGCTGGCCGGCTGGGCATTAATATTCCTACCGGAAAAGATTCGCTCTCCATGGCTCAAAAATATCCGGATGGCACCAAGGTATTGTCACCGGGCACGGTAATCATTTCAGCCGTGGCCGAAGTAGAAGATATTCGCCAAACCGTTTCGCCCGATTTAAAAAATTGTCTGAATTCATCTCTTATTTACATTGACTTTTCTTCTGACGAAAAAAAATTGGGCGGTAGCAGTTTGGGCCAAACAGTGAATGCGCTCGGAGAAGATGCTCCGACCATAAAAGATGAAAGGTATTTCATCAACGCATTTGAAACGCTTCAGCAGTTGATTAAACAAGATTTAGTATTAGCCGGTCATGATATTTCGTCTGGTGGACTGATCACCACCCTTTTAGAAATGTGTTTCCCCACTCAAAAAATGGGAATGGATTTGACGTTGGAAAATCATGAAAGCAACCTGATTCCATTTCTTTTTTCAGAAAACCCGGGGGTGGTAATACAAATAGATCAAGAGGATGCTGTCGTTGGGTTGTTGATAAAAAATAATATCCACTTTGAAGTTATCGGGAAGGTAAAGAACGATGGATTTGTTTCGGTAGCTGGTTATCGGTTACCGGTAACCACGTATCGAAACAGTTGGTTTAACACCTCATATCTGTTTGATGAAGCCCAACGCCCGAAAGATTATGCTGCGAAAAGAAAAGAAAATATTTTCCGGCAGCCGTTGGAATATATTTTTCCTCAAACCTTCAACGGGAAACTCGCCTCGCTTCATCTTAACCCGGCCCGTAAAAATAAATCGGGAATACGAGCGGCCATTATCCGAGAAAAAGGAGTGAACAGCGACCGCGAGATGGCCTACGCGCTCTATCTGGCCGGCTTTGATGTAAAAGATGTGCACATGACGGATCTGGTATCGGGGCGGGAAGATTTACGTGATGTAAATTTAATTGTGTTTGTAGGAGGCTTCAGCAACAGCGATGTGCTGGGAGCCGCCAAAGGATGGGCAGGCGCTTTTCTATACAACCCCAAAGCAAAAGCCGCGCTCGATCATTTTTATAAACGCGAGGATACCCTGAGCTTGGGCGTTTGCAACGGATGCCAATTAATGATGGAATTAGGATTGCTTTACCCCGAATGGCAGGAAAAGATGCACCATAACGACTCGGGTCGGTTTGAGTGCCAGTTTTTAACCATTGATATACCGCAAAATAATTCGGTCATGCTGTCTGCCTTGGCCGGCACCCGGTTGGGGGTGTGGATGGCTCATGGCGAAGGCAAGTTTAAACTTCCGGCCGATTCATCAGTCTATAGCATAGCAGCAACCTACACCTACCATGAATACCCGGCCAATCCTAACGGATCCGATTTTTCTGCGGCAGCGCTCTGCTCTAAAGATGGCCGCCATTTGGCAATTATGCCGCATATCGAGCGTTCGCTCTTTCCATGGAACTGGCCACATTACTCCCGAGATAAAAAAAACGATGAGGTGGGACCATGGATGGAAGCTTTTGCCCACGCAAAAAACTGGATCCAAAATAAGTTGAAAAAAAAATGAGATATCTCTACATTTTCTTTTTTATGGCCGGATGGTGTGCTCATGCCCAAGACTCCCTTCACCGGACAGGAATAGATAGCTCTAAGCTGCGCGATCTGCGTGATCTGTTCAAAAAGAAAAATAAAACCACTAAGAAAAAAGTAGAAGTAGCGATAGCCCCTGATTTTACATACTTGCCGGCAGCCGGGTATTCCATGCAAACCGGTTTTGCGGGTGTGGTTACGGCCAATCTTTCTTTCCGGCTGGCCAAAGGAAAAGAAGCCAAGCAATCTACTGTTAATACCAGTTTTACTTATTCTCAATACAACCAAACCATTTTACCGATCATGGCCAACGTCTGGAGCAAAAACGGCAAATGGAACTATATCGTAGATTGGCGTTATATGAATTACCCCTCGCCCACGTGGGGGCTGGCCGGAAGAAAAGACCCTAACGATAAAAGTGGCACGGGCAACGGCTACACCATCAATTTTAAGTATTGGAAAATTCACCAGATGGTGCTGCGGGCTTTGTCTAAAAACGTGTTTGTAGGTACCGGCTATTATTTCGACAAGTTCACCGATATCAGCGAACTGGGAGCGAACGGACAGCCGGCCCCTCCGGATACCTATTTAAAAAAGCAAGGACTGACCACCCGCGATGAAGTAGGCATTGGTATCCCGTTTCGTTTTTTGCTCGACTCGCGACTTAACCAGTTAAACCCTAACCAAGGGTGGTATGTAAGTATTACCTGGCGGGATAATCTGGTATCGCTGGGCAGTAAGAAAAACTGGCAATCGCTGGTAGTTGATGTGCGCAAATATTTTCAGATCACCCATTCGGGCAACACGTTGGCATTTTGGGCTTATACCTGGCGCAGCGCCAAAGGCACCCCATACTTAATGTTGCCCAGCACCGGTTGGGATGACTCGTACAACACCGGGCGCGGGTACATTCAGGGGAGATTCAGAAGTAATGTGATGAATTATCTGGAGGGCGAATACCGGTTTAGAATTACTCGCAGTGGCATACTGGGCATGGTGCTGTTTGCCAATGTGCAATCGTATAAAGAAAATTTAGTTTCCGGGCGTGAAGTGTTGGCACCGGGAGCCGGTACGGGTTTACGCATTAAACTCAATAAAAATTCTGGTGCTAATCTATGTATTGATTATGGCATTGGGCAAAATGGCTCGCAAGGGTTCTTTGTGAATTTGGGTGAAGTTTTCTAAAAAAGTTTTTTCATATTTGCAGAACACATTCAAAATATTTTCAATATGAAAAAAAGCAATTTTAAATTTCTTGTCTTAGCGTTTTTTTTAATGGCGGGCTCCTCTGCATTCGCTCAGTTTTCAGCCGGTTTTAATTTGGGTATCCCCACGGGCAACTGGTCTAACGGCTGGGGTTTGGGTTGGGGGCTTGATGCGCGGTATGAAGCGCCTATTCAAGATCAACTGAATTGGACAGCCTCATTAGGGTTTAATTCTTTTAGCGGTAAAAATGGAATCAGCTCGGCTACGGTAGTGCCGGTTACAGGAGGTATTAAATACTATTTTCAGAAAAGCAATGCCGGTGCTTATGTAGGGGGCGATTTGGGTATCTATTTTTGGTCGTCTTCGGGCTATAGTACCAATCGTGTAGGATTGGCTCCGGTATTAGGGTATCGGGCTAATCAATTCGATTTCTCGTTTCGATATAATGCCGTGGCCGATTATAGTTATGCAGGCTTAAGAGTGGCGTATCTTTTTTCCAGTATGAAGTAGAAAATAAAAAAAATAGGAAGGGGCTGTCTTAAAAAGGCAGCCTCTTTTGTTTAGGCCAAATTGTGATAGACACTTTGCACATCGTCATCTTCTTCAATGGCTTCAATACACTTGAGCACCTCGTCTTGCTCGCTTTCACTTAGTTCTTTGGTAGTAATAGGAATGTATTGCAGAGCCGAACTTTTGGCATCCATTTTTTTGGATTCGAGAAATTTCTGAAAATGGCCGAACTCGGTAAACTTGGTATAAATAGTTATCTCTTCTTCGTCTTGCTGAATATCTTCAGCGCCAGCATCAATCAGGTCGAGCTCAATTTCTTCCAGATTTAATTTTGAAGCATCGAACTTAAAAACGCCTTTCCGTTCAAACATAAAAGCTACTGACCCCGAGTTGCCCATGCTGCCCCCGTTTTTTGAAAAATGCACGCGCACATTGGCCACGGTGCGCGTGGGGTTGTCGGTGGCACATTCTACCATAACGGGTACACCATGGGGAGCATAACCCTCATATACTATTTCCTGAAAATCTTTTTCTTCTTTAGAGGAAGCGCGCTTAATGGCCGACTCCACCCGGTCTTTGGGCATATTTACCCCTTTGGCGTTTTGTATGGCCATGCGCAACTTGGGGTTGTTATCGGGGTTGGGGCCACTCTGTTTTACGGCAATGGCAATGTCTTTGCCGATGCGGGTAAATGCTTTGGCCATCCGGTCGAACCGGGCAAACATTTTATGCTTTCGTTTTTCAAAGATGCGTCCCATGAGATTTCTTAAAATTTAGCGCAACAAAAATACTATTTGTAGGCAATAGTCCATAGCCATTTAAACAGGTCATTGATTATTGACGGCTGTCTATTTATTTTTGGAAATAACTTTAAACACCACAACTATGTCAAAAGGAATGGATAAGAAAAAAGAAACCAAAAAGGAGGCTAAAAAATCGTTGAAAGAGAAACGGGCGGAGAAGCGTGCCAAGCGCGATCAAAAAAATGGATAGTTGAGTTTTTCTTTCCAATAGAAAAATCCTCTTCCATTTTAGGGGGAGGATTTTTTTGTTCTACCTTTTTCTTTTTCCTATCGGAAAAGAGGCTCCCGCCTCATATGTCCATTGCAGAGAATAAAAGTGATGCACAGCCCGGCCTAAATGTTCGTGGCCCAGTTTGGTGTTGGTGTAGTTGGCAAACGCGCCCTGCATATCGGTTTGAACAAAAAAATGTTTTAAAAAGGACAATCGCATACCTCCGCTAAGGGCGCCTACCCAGCCGTGGTAATGAAAATAGCCCGGATCGCTGTCTCCTAAAATAGTATCAATGGTATAAGAAATCATTGGGCCCCCACCTACTTTTAAGATAGCCGATAGCTGAATTTTTTCCCGATTTATAATGGACTGTCTTTTTACCAAATTAAAGAGTAGATAATTGTTTCCATTGGTATGCTGAAGGTGCACGGTGTCGGGATTCAGCGGAGCTACGCGATCTATGGGGGTTCCGTGAATCTGCCCTTTGAGGTGAATCATCTGCCAGTCGGTAACCACATATTTAAGGTGGTTCCAGGCTACTTCAAAACCAATTCCGTATCGGTTGTTCAGGTCATATCCGAGGGTGAGGTCATATTCAGGAATGGTGAGCCGGTCTAATTGCCACCACCGCCACATATCGGGTTTATCATGTGCTTTGGCATCGAACAACATAAAGTCGTAACTGTTGGCCGGGTTAGCATCGTGCCGGTAGATGTGGATGTTGCTTTTGCTGTACCAATCGCGGTTATACCCCCAAGAAAAATAAAACCGGCCAGCGCGGGTACTTGAAGGGGAGGCAGATTGGGCAGGGGAACTTCCATAAATGACTGTCATCAGCGGAAGCAGGGCTAAAAATTTAATCAAAGTAAAAATAGAATTAGTAAGGCTTTCAAGAAATTAAAACCGGGCGCAAACCTAAAAAAAAAAATGATACGTCTATTCTTTTTTATCCCGGCAAGGCAATCTGATTTTTTTATAGGCAATGAATTACTATAGAAGCGTAGGCTTTTTTGTAATGGGGTATGGTAAACACTCTAACCCCGATGCGATTTTAGTTTCCTAAGCTGAGCGGATAGCGCTTTCGTATTCTTTATCAATGTTTAATGGTGCCCCGGTGGCAGCCTGCACAGCCAGGAAATCGCACCGTTCGTTTTCCGTATGCCCCGCGTGTCCTTTGATCCAAACGAATTTGGGTTTATACATTTTATGCAGCGGTATGTATTGTTTCCATAAATCGACATTGGCTTTGTCTTTAAAATTTTTCTTTTCCCAATTCCAAAGCCAGCCTTTTTCAACGGCTTCCACCACATATTTTGAGTCGGAATAAACCGTAACCGGAATTCCATTTTTTTTCAGGGCCTGCAGCCCGCGGATAACCGCCAGCAACTCCATACGGTTATTGGTAGTAAGCCGGAATCCTTCCGAAAGTTCTTTTTCGGCCTGATTAAATTTCAAAATAGTGCCATAGCCGCCCGGTCCCGGGTTGCCTTGTGCGGCCCCGTCAGTATAGATGCGGATCATGCAGCGGGAAACACGTTACTCTTAAAAATCTTTACGGCAATGGCCAGCAAGATCATACCAAAAACTCTGCGCAATACGGCAAAGCCAGAATTGCCTAGCACCCGCTCCAGCCATGAAATACTGCGCAGCACAATGTAGATGATAATCAAGTTTAGCAAGATGCCGATCAGTACATTGATTTCTTCGTACACCGCCCGCAGCGACAAGATGGTGGTAAGGGTGCCAGCTCCGGCAATGAGCGGAAAAGCCAGTGGCACCACTGAGCCCGAACCTTTGGCATCGGGGTCATCTTTAATTAAGGTAATGCCCAAGATCATCTCCATCGCTACAATGAAAATAACAATGGCCCCGGCCACGGCAAAGGAGGCCACATCTAATCCGAAAAGTTGTAAAATAGATTGACCTAAATATAAAAAACTGACCATCAGCACAGCCGAAATAAGTGTGGCCTTCTCGGTATGTATGCGGCCTTCTCTTTTTTTAATCAGGATGATGAACGGAACTGATCCGATAATATCAATGACTGAAAATAAAATAAGGGTAACCGAAAATATCTCTTTAATATCCATAGGGAAGGGAGTAAATGTTAGCGAGGTTTCAGTTTGTAAATGGAAGGAAGTTTTGAATAGTCTTTCATCGAAACTTCCAGGTCTTTAATGAGCCCATCGGCCACATCATATACCCAGCCGTGTATCCAGGGGCCGCCTCTTTTCTGCCACGAATTTTGGATGATGGATGTCTGGCTCAGATCGAGAACCTGTTCAATTACGTTAAACTCGACCAGCGCATTTTCACGCTCATGAATATTCTTGATGTTTTCCAATTCTTCGCGATACATCAAATACACATCTTTAATGTGCCGGATCCAGTTATCAATAATGCCATATTGGTTGTTATCCAGAGCCGCCCGTATGCCTCCGCATCCGTAATGACCGCAGACAATAACATGCTTTACTTCTAATATATTCACCGCATAATCGAGCACGCTTAGCATGTTCATATCGGTGTGGATTACCATATTGGCAATGTTGCGATGTACAAAAACTTCGCCCGGGTCGGTACCGGTAATCTGGTTGGCCGGCACGCGGCTGTCGGAGCAGCCGATCCACAAAAACTTGGGGCGTTGTTGGTTTGCCAGACGTTTAAAAAAATGAGGATCTTCATCATTTCGTTTAGCCACCCATTCTCTGTTCTGTTGTAGTAGGACTTCGTATGATTTCCAATGCTCCATAGTGGTTTCTTTAGTTTAGGATTTAAGTACCGATAAAAAATATTGCAAGGCTAACTTGTAGCCCTCAAGCCCCAGCCCCGTAATCAGACCTTGGCATTTAGAGGTAATCAGGCTTTTGTGCCGAAATTCTTCGCGCGCATAGACGTTGCTGATGTGTACTTCTATTACCGGAGTCTTAATTGCTCCGATGGCATCGTGTAGGGCTACGGAGGTATGGGTGTAAGCTCCGGCATTTAGAATGATTCCGTCAAATGAAAAGCCGACTTCGTGCAGTTTGTTGATGATCTCGCCTTCTATGTTCGATTGGTAGTACTTGAGTTCTACTAACGGAAACGAGGATTTCAGTTTTTCAAAGAAGGCGTCAAAAGACTCGCTGCCGTACACGCTGGGTTCGCGTTGGCCAAGTAAATTCAGGTTGGGGCCGTTGATGATCTGGATATTCATTTTTTTAAAACTCAAAAGTTCGAAGTTTATCGGGTAAACTCAAAACAAGATTTAACTCTTCGGGCTGAATAGGTATTTCTTTATTGGTAATCCGGGTTAAATTTGAACTAAAAAAACGAAACAAAAGAATTTTGAATTGGGAAACCTACATCAAACAATTCGGCCAGTATCTTAAACTGGAGCGGTCGCTTTCGTCTAATTCGATTGAAGCGTACGTGCGCGATGTGGAAAAACTTTCTCAGTTTATTGAGCTATCGAAGTTGAATAAAAGCCCACTGAAGACTTCCGCTAAAGACTTGCAAAAATTTATTGAGTATATCAGCGAGTTGGGGATGAGTGCTTACTCGCAGGCACGTATTCTTTCGGGGGTTAAAGCGTTCTACAAATTTTTGAATTATGAAGATTTAATGGAAGCGAACCCGGCTGCTTTATTGGAAGGCCCCAAGCTGGGCCGTAAACTGCCCGATACCCTTGACTACTCTGAAATTGTAAACCTGCTCGAAGCCATCGATCTTTCTAAACCGGAAGGAGGCCGTAACCGTGCCATGCTGGAAGTACTGTATAGTTCGGGTTTGCGGGTAAGCGAACTGGTAGAGTTAAAGTTGCCCAATATCTATTTTGACATCGGCTTTTTACGGGTTATTGGCAAAGGAAACAAAGAGCGGCTGGTACCCATGGGCCGCGATGCTATGAAGTTTTTAAAAATTTATATTGAACAGATACGGGTACTTGTTCCCAAACAAAAAGGGTTTGAGAGTTATGCATTCTTAAACCGGGCAGGCCGGAAGCTTACGCGGGTCATGGTGTTTTTAATTATTAAAAACCTGGCGGTAAAAACAGGACTGAAGAAGACCATCAGCCCCCACACGTTCCGGCATTCGTTTGCCACGCACCTGATAGAAGGCGGAGCCGATCTTCGAGCCGTGCAAGAAATGCTCGGCCACGAATCCATCACTACGACCGAAATCTACACCCACCTCGACCGCGACTACTTACGACAGGTGGTGCAAGAATTTCATCCCCGTTCATAGGAAAACCTGTTATTTGCAATAGCTTTTAGCTACATTTGGTTATGAAATCTTTTGCCTTTGTTTTTCTGTTCGCACCCCTTATCGGCTTCAGTCAGGAAATTAAAATTGAGTACGACAAGAAGCACGATTTTACTCAGTATAAAACTTTTTCTTTTGGCGAAAGCCAGATCAGTATTCCATCTGACCGGAAAGGATTGAACAAAGCCAGTATTGAAAAATGGATCCGTTCCGGGGTTATACGCGAGCTGGAATTTAAAGGACTTAAAAAAGTAGATTCATTGGCCGACCTCATTGTATCGTACGTAATGATTACCGAGCAACGTTACGATGTGCAGCAACTCGGCCCGGCCGGGATGTCGCCCAATTCAAGTGACCGTACCTGGTCTAGAAACTACAATGAGAATACGTTGGTAATCGACTTGAACGACCGGAAAAACAATCTGGTGTGGCGCATCAATGCCGTAGATGATATTGCCGAAAAAGAAGCCGAGCGCACCATCGATCTGATTGTGGTAAAGGGTTTTAAAAAATTTGCAAAAGCCTCCCGAAAAAAATAGCTTACTCTATTTTTTTAGTTTGTTATAAATTTCATAACACACCCACGCATCGGTGGCAGCATAGCTGATCTGTTTTTCATTTAACACGGCCGACTCCCAATTGCTGGTTTGAGCTGACTTAGAAACCCGGAAGCCCAACAACAAGCCGGTTAGTTTTTTTACACCTTCTTCCTGGTATCCGGCTTTTCGTGCCATCTCGGCCAATTCGATGATTCCGTGAGGCTCAAAATTCTGTAAACGCTGCAATGCTTTAATATCATCGCGCAAAGCGATGCCCGCCTTCAATACATTTTGATTTTGCAGAAATTGAATGACCTCCCTGGTTACTCCGGTTTTGTTCAGCCTGAAAAGAAACACCTTGCTGGGCAAGGCCACTTGCATTAAAGCTACATTGTTTTGATGGCCGCGCACAAAAACAGGTTTAGTTTCGGTATCAAAACCAACCACCGGGTAAGATTGAATTTCTTCAAAAGCCGGTGCCATCTCCTGAAGACGATCTACCAATTGCACTGAACCCGAAAAGGCTCCCAATGGAAGCTGGTTAATTTCTTCGAGCGTGATGGTGGGTTTAAGCGGTGAGTCGGCCATTAGTATTCTCGCTTGGTATAAATTACGTTTCGCTCGGCCAGGTATCTTACTACAAAACTGAAATCGGTTTCTTTTTCGCCTACATATTCAGGCGGGCAAATTCCTTTACGGTTAAATTGGCCGCTCAGCACCAGGTGGGCAACGGCCGTGCACGTGTAGCCGGTGGTGCGTGCCATCGATAAGGTGCCCGAAGAAAGATCGGTACGATCTAACAAATGATATTCGTAGCGTTTGGGATGGTCGTTTTCTAATCCTTCTATACGGATGCGCATGACTGTAAATTCTTCTTCGCCCGGTTTAAGCTTCCATTTCGGAAATAGCAATTTTGCCGTAACATCTATGGGTTTAATGGCAATGCCGCGCACGTTAATTTCCTGAGCTGAAAAAAAACCTGTATCCCGCAATACGCGCAAGTATTCAATGCAGCCCGGATAGCGCAGGGTTTTTTCAATCATGTTGGGAATGTGCGGCATGGTATGGATGAGCGACCGCAGGCCATCTGAGTTCCACGACTCCAATGTGCCCACTTCGTTAAAATGAACCAGCTCGGCATCGGAGAGGGCCTCTTTGGTAATGACCTGATGGTGCTGAACGTACCGTGCCGGACGAATGTATTCTTCAATCACATCAATCGGGGAGAAGACGGCCTTATATTCGTACGGCCACTCGCGCACCACGGGCAAGCCGCCCACCAAGCACTCATACGTATCTATTTTCATCTGCTGATTGTGATAGCCTAGAATGATGTTGCCCATGCCGGGGGCTACTCCACAATCGGTAACTACTGTAACCTTATTTTTTTTGGCAAGCTCGTCTAGTTGAAAGGGATCTTCCGGAAAAAAGGAAATATCAACCATATTTTTGCCGGCTTCAATTACAGTTTGGGCATTTTTTAAACCCATGAATCCGGGCACGGCCCCTACCACCAGATCGTACGGCTGAATCATTTTTTTAAGACCGGGCAAGTCTGCCAAGTCCGCCTGGAGGGTGGATATGCCTAATGGCCGAAGATGGTTTAAAGCTTCTTCATTCTGATCGGCTGCCGTTACTTCAAAATCTTTGGCAAGATCTTTTGCCATAACACCCCCCACCAAACCGGCTCCTAATACAATCACTTTCTTTTTCATATTTTTAGAAAAAAACAATTTCTGAATGAACCCCGCCAAGTTAATTGAAAAAGCAAAACATTCGCGGTTTTATCTCTGGCTTTTAAATAAAGTTTTGAGTCGCATGATTCCTTTTAACTGGCCCCATGGTTTTGAAATTGTATCCATTACCGGAAATGCCATTCATACCCGCTTGCCGTACAAACGAAAAAACCAGAACCATGTGCGCGGTCTGCATGCTTGCGCGTTAGCCACCCTAAGCGAATTTACAACCGGGTTTTTGCTGATCAGCCGGCTGGGCATGGGCAAGTATCGGTTGATTTTACAAAAAATGGAAATTCATTATCACTACCAGGGAAAGATGGATGCCGTGGCGGAGTTTTTGATAAACGAAGATTGGTGGAATGAAAAAATAATTGAACCACTAAAATCAAATGAGTCGGTTATGGTTCCCTGCGAAGTAAAAATTTACGACCGGCAAGGCAATCAATTAACCACGGCGGTGCTTTATTGGCAACTGAAAGAATGGACGAAAGTAAAAACCCAAACTTGATAAGTCGCTAAGTTTGTTTTAGCTTGGATGGGAATTTAGTATTTCAATATGCGTAAAATAGATCAACTGCTGGCAGAGTATGGCGAGAGCCATCAAAACCAAACCAACAAAGCCATTCACTGGGTTTGCGTTCCCATTATTTTTTTCTGCGTGGTAGGAATGATTGCCTCGATTCCTTCGGGTCTGCTTCATGGCCTCTACAACAGCCCAGCGGCAAATTGGGCTGTAGTGGCTCTGGCATTGGTGCTGGTTTATTATGTGTCGTTATCAATTCCGCTTATGGTGGGCATGGCTTTTTTTTCTTTGGCATGCCTGGTGGCAGCCCGGTGGATTGCTCATTTAGGCATTGCTCCGCTTTGGCTGATATGCCTGGTTTTGTTTGCGGTAGCTTGGGTAGGCCAATTTTACGGACATCATGTGGAAGGCAAAAAGCCTTCGTTTTTTAAAGACCTTCAGTTTTTGCTGATCGGCCCGGCCTGGCTGATGCATTTTGTCTATAAACGACTGGGAATACCTTACTGATTGAATAATTTTTTCTTTACAGACGCGCCCACGGGTCATCTTCATCCTGTATTCGAACGATTTCTGTTTAATGAGGGGCGACACTTGCGCACACAGGCGCATGAGGGGTGGCATACTTACTCTTGGGTAAACCTGAGCCAACAGCAAGTTTGGGCACAGGTTCATTTTTATGTAAAAGATGAGTTAGCGTTAAGCCCGTTTCGTGCTCCATTTGGATCGGTTGAATTTGCCGAATCCCTTTCTCCCGAAATGCTTTTCCTTTTTTTGGCTGAAGCCGAAATCAAATTGAAAGACAAAGGCGTAAAAAAAATAGTGATTAAAGATACGCCCCAGCTTTACCGCCCACAGGCCTCGGCTTTACTTTCCGTTTTATTAAGCGACCGGGGGTATGTGGTAAAACAAAATGAAATCAGTGCTTCTATTGTAGTGGATGATACCGAGTGGGAAAATAAAATTTCTAAAGACGAACGATACCATTTGCGCAGAGCTCAGCGCGAGCAACTGGTCTTTCGTCAGTTACAACTGACACAAAGTAAAGAGGTATATCAGTTTATAGATCAATGCCGGGCTGAGCGGGGTATGACTTTAAGCATGACAGCCCAACAGATAGAGAATACTCTTTCTGCCTGCCCACACGATTTTTTACTCTTTGAAGTTTGCCGTCATCAGGAGCGCATTGCTGCGGCCATCGCAGTTCGGGTTGCGCCTCATATCCTATATAATTTCTACTATGGCCATAGCTTGGCGGCACAAGCACTGAGCCCCGTTGTATTTTTGCTGCAGGGTCAGTATTCTTTCTGCCAGCAGCAGGGATACCGGTTGTTAGATTTAGGCACTTCCTCACCCGAAAACAAAACCAATTTCAGTCTGCTTAATTTTAAAACACAAGTAGGGGGCAGGTTATCTATGAAATTAACATTTGAAAAAAACTTGTGAGTACGGAGCCACTTGTGTCAGTAGTTTGCTTATGTTATAACCACGAGCGGTTTGTAACAGAAGCGATTCAGTCGGTATTAAATCAGACCTACCAAAATATTCAGTTGCTTGTGGTAGATGATTGTAGCCGCGATAACAGTGTTAAGGTAATTCAATCGCTCGTTAATGAAAACCCGTCTATTAAATTTTTATCGCTGTCAAAAAATCAAGGCAACTGCCGGGCTTTTAATTTGGCTTTTGCAGAAGTGAGAGGCGAATATCTAGTAGATTTTGCAGCTGATGATGTCATGCTGCCCGATCGAATAGAGAAGCAAGTCAGGTGTCTTCAGTCGGCAGATGAATCGGTAGGGGTAGTTTTTACCAATGCCGATTACATCAACACGGAGGGAAAGTTTATACGAAACCACACGCATCATTTGGTTACTAAAAAGTTAATTGACCGGGTTCCGCAAGGCTGGGTTTTTCGCGATGTACTGAAACGATACTTTATTTGCAGCCCCACCATGATGATAAAAAAGAAGGTGATGGACGCGCTTAATGGATACGATGAAAATTTAGCCTACGAAGATTTTGATTTTTGGGTACGGGCCTCGCGAAATTATAAATTTGTTTACCAGGAGGATACACTTACCCGCGTGAGGCTCCATGTAAAATCAATGTCTTCCAGTTGGTATGAGCGTGGCGATAAACAATTGCACTCTACTTACTTAATTTGCTGTAAGGCTGTTTTGCTTTGCCGCGATACTGACGACAAAAATGCATTGGTTCAGCGTGTCCGGTACGAGTTTAAGCAATCTGTATTTTCGGGAAACTCATCAGAAGCAAAATTGTTTGCCCGATTAGAAAAAGAATTGGCGGGCCATAATGCAGCTTTTTTCTTTTACCGATTGATGTCTAAACTGCCGCTTCCCTGGCCTTGGATTAGAAGGCAATATTACCGGTGGCGTTATTCATAATTTTTTCCAAAGCCGCAACTCTATAGAAATGCGTGTTTGGTTAGGGGTAAGATTTACAGCCCCTCCATGAATTAAATAAGGTGAAAACACCAGCACTTCATTTTCTTGAGGATCGGGTCGTATCATTTCATAGGTGCCTTCAATATTAGAAACAGCCGGCACGTTAAATTTTGTATTATGGATTAAAGCTCCTTCCCGGGTTCGCTCTACTTTGTTTTCCGGCCAGTGGTGGCTGCCCGGGATAAGCGATAACGATGTGTTGAAGTTGCTGCCGGCAATGGGTAGGTAGAGGTTAATACAGTTGGCATAATCGGCAAGCCACACATCGCGATGCAGTGGGTTATTATCGTTAGAGCGAGGCCGCACTACGCGAAAGTGAAAAACCGATTGATTATCGAATGGATTTTTGGCCATCAACTCTGTGCCACAAATTTCAGCAATCCGTTTTTCGATGCGGTGTATGCCCAATGGAAATTTTGTTGCCGGCAAAAGTTTAGTGTGTGCTACAGCCGCAAGATGTTGGGCCTGGGTATCTATTAAAGTATGGTATTGGTCCAGTTTGAAACCGGGTGAAACGGGCAGCCCGGCATTTTGCCAACAGTTAAGAATAAGCAAAGTAGCTTCTGATTGGAACAAGCCAAAGGTGTCTTTATCAAAAAGTGATTCTACAGTATATCCTGCTTTGCTCCACGCTGTAGAGGCGGTAAGATCTATCGCCTGATGAAGCAATACGGTTGGTGTTCCAGAGGTTTTTTCTCCTTCGGGGAAATAATGTACGGGGTGATTATTTAATTCGTATTTCACTTTCGGTTATCGGTTCCGGTGGCCATGCCCACATAATTTTCATACCGGCTATGCCAGATCATATTTTCTTCTACTGCTTTTTTAATGGCACACCCCGGCTCGTGCAGGTGCAGACAGCGGGCCCCAAATTTACAAGTAAGCCGTAAGTCTCGCATTTCCGGAAAATAGTCGGAAAGCTCCTGGGGGGTCATATCCACCAACCCCCATTCTTTTATACCGGGGGTATCAATCACGGCCGTATTTTCTGAAAGCCAAAACATTTCGGCAAAGGTGGTGGTGTGAGTTCCTTTTTCGGAAAAGGCTGATATTTCTCCGGTAGGTTGCTGAATAGAATCGGAAATGTGGTTGAGCAAGGTTGATTTACCCACCCCCGAGTGGCCGGCTACCAAAGAAATTTTTCCGTTTAAAATTTGCCGGATTTCGTTTAAGCCAACATCATTTAAAGCGGAAACGGAAAAGACAGTAGTACCTATGGCAGTATATTTTTTTTGCCACTCGCTTAGCGTGGCAAGTTGTTCATTGTCTAAAATATCCAGTTTATTAAAAATAAGAACTTGCGGAATGCGAAAGGCTTCGGCCGATACCAAAAAACGGTCGATAAACCCCAGGGACGTTCGCGGATGTTGAATTGTGGCTACCAGCAAAGCCTGATCAATATTGGCCGCCAGAATATTAGAGTGGCCTGTTTTCTTTACCGATTGCCTAAGAATATGATTTTTGCGCGGAAAAATTTCAGTAATGACGTTAGCCTGGTTTTCAACTTCAATCTGCACATAATCGCCAACGGCTACCGGATTGGTTTCTTTTATTCCCGCTAGCCTGATTTTTCCGCGGATGCGGCACTCAAAATTTTTTTCACCACAGCGAACCACATACCATGAGCCGGTTGATTTAGTTACGATGCCTTTCATGATGCGAGAACGGTATGGCAATACGTCATAATCTTTTCAGTAGCCCCCAGGTTTTCCTGCACGTATGATTTAGTTACTTCACAGGCCAAAAGAAAATTTTCGGGCCGCGAAATCATTAATTCGTATTTCATTTTTAGTTCGGCATAACCGCTCACCTCAAAAGCTCCGCCTCGCATAATCAGGTCTATGGCTTCCTGGTATTTGTGGTAATTTTTATTGCCAAAAAAAATAGGTATGCCATAACAGGCTGCTTCTAAAATATTGTGTAAGCCTTTGCCAAAAGCACCTCCGATAAAGGCAAATTCTCCGTAGCGGTAGAGCCGGGCCAGCATACCTATGTTGTCTATAATCAGTACAGAATAATTTTCAATGTCTTCGGTGGCTTCAGAAAAACGGCATGACTTCACTTCAATTGATTTTTCAATATCGCGAATGAACGATTCGGTTATTTCATGTGGGGCGATGATGAATTTAAGGAGCCCATCGTTTTCGTTGATGAAGGGCGAGAGTGTTTCCATATCTTCCGGCCAGCAACTTCCAATAACAAATGTTTTTTGGTTGTTCTTAAATTTTTTTACCAACTCGATCTCTTTTCCCGTTCGGATAATGTCCATCACCCGGTCAAAACGGGTATCTCCGGCTACTTCTACCGATTCTATGCCAATGGAGGAAAGCAATTGTTTGGTTTGCTGGTTTTGCGTAAAAAAGAAATCGAAATGCTGTAAAAGCTGGCGGAACAGGATCCCGTATTTTTTAAAAAAAATCTGATTGGGCCGCAAAATGCACGAAGCTGAAATTATTTTCGATCCGGATTTTTTCAGGCTTTCGGTATAGTGGAACCAAAATTCATATTTTATAAAAATGGCCAACACAGGCCGGGTAAGCGATACAAATTTTTTTGTCTGGACGGGCGTATCCCACGGCAAATAGAAAACATAATCGGCTTGCGAATAATTTTTTCTGACTTCAAATCCAGAAGGAGAAAAAAAGGTAAGGAGTATTTTTATTTGTGGGTAAACCCGCTTGATGGATTCAATAATCGGGCGGCCTTGTTCAAACTCGCCCAGCGAAGCGCAGTGCACCCATACAATTTTTTCGTTGCGCATCGGCTGAAACACAGCTTTCAGTTTTTTAAAAATACCCTTTCGGCCGGTTACAAACAGCCTTGCTTTCTCATTAAAGGGAACTGCCAAAATGAATAAAATCCGCAGCAGATAGATAATGAAGGTATAAATGAGTCGTTGCATGAGTTGCAAAAATACCAAAAGGAGTTAACCTTTATTTTCGTCAGTAGTTATATGTTTTAAAATTATTATTTTAGCAAAACAATAAACCTAAACCCGCTAATTATGCCCGGTATGAAATTGAGTAAAAACCTGTTCTTTGTTATTGGCTTGTTCGTTTCAGTTACTTTATATGGCCAAAATGCTTCTGATTTATCTTTGTTCCTTAATGCCAGCAAGCAAGATGCCTCGAACCTTGTTTCGGGCTACATGTCGCCAGTAATTAAAGCATTTTCGTACGGCATGACTAACGGCTGGTATCATACCGCTAAAACACATAAATCGTTAGGGGTTGATTTAGGCGTAACCTTTAGTGCCGTAATGGTGCCTACATCCGATAACTATTTTACACCTCCGCAAACGCCTTCTCTTGCCTTCGCCAATAACACCAACCCTAGTTTGCAAATGGCACCCAGCATTGTAGGTCCCAAAGATCAGACTACCTATACGGCTTCTTATACTCCGCCAGGCCATGCGCCCGTATCACTTTCGTTTAATGGCCCGGAAGGCTTAGACCTAAAGAAAAATTTTGGAATCTCCGCTATTCCTGTACCCATGGTGCAACTGGGGATAGGTACTATTAAAAACACAGATTTAAAATTAAGGATGGTTCCCTCTATTAATAGGAATGGCAATACCATCAATATGTTTGGCATAGGGTTAATGCACGATATAAAGCAATATCTTCCGGGGGTTAAGGCACTTCCGTTTGATTTATCAGTATTAGCCGGATACAATTCTATAAAAGGAAGCAGCAGCTTGGCAAGTAGTGGGGGCAGTGTTCCCAGCAGCACCGATGGAAAAATCAGCTACACTCTCAATTCGTGGGTGGCACAAGTATTGATTTCTAAAAAAGTATCTGTTCTTACTCTTTATGCAGGGGTTGGTTATGGATCGGTATCTACCAAAGTAGATATAACCGGTACCTACACGGTTACTCCTACAGTGGGAAGTGCTTTTCAGATTATTGACCCGCTGGCCTATAACCTGAATAACACCGGAGCAAAACTAACCGGAGGGATGCGACTGAAGTTTGGCCCGATTTACCTCAATGGCGATTATACCCTGCAGAAATACAGTGCCGTTACAATTGGGTTGGGCGTATCGGTTCGGTAAAAACGTAAAACTATTTTCCCCGGTATTCAGGCTTTCGTTTTTCAATGAAAGCCTTCATTCCTTCTTTTTGGTCGGCCGAGGCAAATGTGAGGTAGAAATTTTTTCGTTCAAAGGCGAGGCCTTCATCTAATTGAGTTTCGAACGAACGATTTACGGCCTCCTTTGCTAACTGCACCGCAATGGGAGACATTTGGGCAATTTCTTTGGCCATGGCCAGCGCTTCTTGCAAATACATTTCTACCGGCACTACTTTACAAACCAACCCGTAGAACAGCGCATCTTGTGCCGATAAAAACCGTCCGGTTAAAATTAATTCCATGGCTTTGGCTTTGCCAACGGCTTTCGTAAGCCGTTGAGTTCCGCCTGCCCCGGGAATGGTTCCTATTTTTATTTCGGGCTGCCCGAATTTAGCTGTTTCAGAAGCGATAATGGTATCGCACATCATACTCAGCTCGCAGCCTCCACCCAAGGCAAAACCACTTACGGCCGCAATAATCGGCTTCTTGGTTTTCCGAATCATATCCCAAGTACTAAACTGGTCAAGGGTAAGCATATCTATTGCACTTTGCTCGGCCATTTGTTTAATGTCGGCCCCGGCCGCGAAAGCTTGCTCGTTTCCGGTCAGCACAATAACTCGTACGTTTTCATTTTTATCAAGGGCCTGAAGGGCTTCAAGCAGTTCTATCATTAATTGCCGGTTAAGGGCATTTAATTCTTTAGGCCTGTTTAATTCTACCAGTGCTACAAAAGAATCTTTTTGTTCGGTAACTTTGATCAATTCCATGAATGAAAGTGTTTGTCACAAAACTAATGGAATGACTTGATATGTTAAACAAAATAAAGAAACCCCTCCATTGCTGAAGGGGAATCCCTAACCATTGGCATGGTGTGCGTAAGCACAGTAGTTAATGAAGAGACTGTTAGTTTGGTAACCTTCTGTTATAACCTGTTATGAAAGTATTGTTTGTTTGCCTGGGTAATATCTGTCGGTCTCCGTTGGCCGAGGCCATTTTTAATTGGAAGATAAATCAACACGGAAGGGCCAGTTCGTTTCAGGCTGATTCGTGCGGAACCGGAAATTATAACATAGGCGATGCGCCCGATCCTCGTACGGTGCGCGTAGCTTTTAAAAATAAAGTACCTATTGAACATACCGCCCGCCAGCTAAACCGAAAGGATGTAAGCGAGTTTGATCTGATTTTAGCAATGGACAGCCATAACCTGCGCCACATTATGCATTTGTGCGAACCTCATCAGACCTCTAAAGTAAAATTGATGCGGAGCTATGACCCGCAAGGCGAAGGGGATGTGCCGGATCCATATTATGGCCGGGAAAAAGATTTTGACGAAGTTTTTGAAATCCTGCACCGCTCAATAGATCAATTGGTGGAAGAATTGACTCCATCATAGATTATTTCTTCAGCCATCCGTTGGCATCCATCCAGTTTGTTAATCTGTCCATCCACCGATCAGATGTAGTTGGATTATTCATACCGAAACCATGGCCGCCATTTTGATAAATATGAAGTTCGGCCGATACATTGTTTTTCTTTAGATTTTGGTAAAATAAAATACTGTTGTCTGCCTTTACTGTTTCATCATCGCTGGCATGGAGTAAAAAAGCAGGCGGTGTATTTTTTGAAATATGCTTTTCGTTTGAATACCACTCAATTTTTTCTATGGAAGGCGTTATGCCCAAGAGGCGCTCGCGCGAGCCAAGATGCCCAATGGATTCCTGAAAACTGATGACCGGGTAGATTAAGACCATAAAATCCGGACGCAAGTTTGTTCTTTGCGGGTTGTCGATAAACGAGTTTTCAAAATGAGTTCCAGCGGTAGAGGCTAAATGCCCTCCGGCCGAAAACCCCATGATGCCCACCCGATCTGGATGGACACTCCATTCTTGGGCATGCTCGCGCACTATTTTAATTGCCTGCTGAGCATCCTGCAGTGGGCCGGTTTCTTTGGTAATCATAGTTTCGTCATCCGGAAGCCGGTATTTTAAAACCACAGCAACAATACCTAACTCACGAAATTTCAGTGCTACATCAGTGCCCTCGTGAGAAAATGCATTCACAGCATAACCGCCACCGGGGCAAATAATTACTGCCGTTCCGTTTGCTTTTTCTTTTTCAGGAAAAAAAACAGTTACGGTAGGCCGGGTAATGTGGCTGATGAGAGTAATTCCATCTACCTGTTCTTTTTTTTCAGCATCAACCGATGGTTTACTGTTTGGAATTTCGCTGCGGTATAAATTAATTGTCATCTGAGAGAGGGAATTGAAAGAAACTGAAATAGAAATGAGGAAGAATAAATTTCGTTTAAACATAAAGGGTAAGGTAGAGCTGAGGGATAAATGTTTTTAAGTTTTCATTTTAAGCGATCCAGCCGGTTTAGCAATGGAGGATGCGAGTAGTGAAAAAATACATACACCGGATGCGGATATAATTCGCTTAGCGAATCAGCCGAAAGCTTCTTTAGTGCTGTGGCCAGCGCCTCTCCTTCGTCATTCTCTTGGGCATAGCGATCGGCTTCAAATTCATTTCTTCGGCTGTATAAACTCAGCAGCAGCCCGGCAAGAGCCGAAACCGGGCTAAACAAAAATACAAAAGCGACCAGGTTGAGGTGAATGGCCAATTGCGTGCCCCCCAGCGCCAACGAAACATTTTCACTGAAGACCATCAGCGATACTACCCACAACGTAAAAAATATCTGAACGAGCGAGAGCACATAACTGAAAATGATATGCTTCTTTTTAAAATGACCCACCTCGTGGGCCAGCACGGCCACCAATTCGGCCACGGAATGATTTTCGATTAAGGTATCATACAGTATAATTTTCTTTTTCTTTCCGATACCCGAAAAAAAAGCATTTGCCTTTTTCGACCGCTTCGATCCATCCATGATATAAATAGTATCTAACGGAAAGCTCACTTTTTGGGCAAATGTTTGGATGGCGGTTTTTAGTTCACCTTCGGGCAGGGGAGAGAGTTTATTAAACAAAGGCAAAATCCAGGAGGTGTAAAACAGATTGGCTAACAACATGAAGAGAGCCGCGGCCGCCCCAAACCATATCCAAAAACCCGAACCTATCTTTTCGATTAATACAATCAGTAAAGAGAGTAAAGCGCCACCCACCACAGCTCCCAACACGTAGCTTTTTACTTTATCCATTATAAAAGTTTTAACCGTGGTTTTATTGAAACCGTATTTTTCTTCGATTACAAAAACCGAATACCATTGAAACGGAATGGTAATGACATCCGAGGCTACTGCCAGGAAACCAAAGAAGAGCAGAGCTTGAGGCAATTTAGACATAGTAAAAAATCGTACTTCGCCATCGAGCCAGCCAAAGCCACCTACGCCAAGCACGGTAAGGGTAATGGCCAAACTGAAGCCAGAAACAATTAACGAAAAAACCGTACGCTCGCGGTGGTAGGCCAAGGCTGTAGTGTATTTTTCCGGGGTATAGAAGCCGGCTACTTCGGCCGGAATATCATACCGTTGCCCGCGAAGGTTCAATATCTCCAGTGCTATGTTAAACAAAAAAGAAATTAGTAAAATTCCGATGATGAGGTATAAGATAATGAGCGGAGTCATAATGAAAAATATGAATTGGCAAGGTAAAGCATTGATTGATGTGTATAACTTAGAACAGAACAATTTTTTAATCAGACATTTCCGATAAAAGAATTTTTTCTTTCTTTTTTAATGAAAGGATTTAACTTGCATAAACCTAAATATTTGATCCATGAATAAAATAATAGCCATTGTTTTTTTATTGGTTTCGCTTACCGGTGCGGCACAAGCACAAAAAGATAAGCAACAAGACATCATAAAAAGTAAAGTAAACGCGATAGAAAAAAAGGTGATTGCCTGGAGGCGCGATTTTCACGAACACCCTGAGCTGAGCAACCGCGAAGTGCGCACAGCCGACATTGTAGCCAAACATCTGCAATCGCTTGGTTTGGAAGTAAAAACCGGAGTAGCCAAAACAGGTGTAGTAGGTTTGCTGAAAGGCGGGTTGCCCGGCCCGGTAATAGCCCTGCGGGCCGATATGGACGCGCTTCCGGTTTATGAAAAAAATGATTTACCGTTCGCATCAAAAGTTGAAACGGAATACAACGGACAAAAAACTGGCGTGATGCACGCCTGCGGGCACGACTCGCATGTGGCCATGCTGATGGGAGTTGCCGAGGTGTTATCGTCCATGAAAAAAGAACTGAAAGGCACCGTAAAATTTATTTTTCAACCAGCGGAAGAAGGAGCTCCGGCTGGCGAAGAAGGAGGAGCTGAACTAATGGTAAAGGAGGGGGTATTAGACAACCCCAAAGTGGATGTCGTTTTTGGATTGCACATCAGCGCTGGCAATGAAGTAGGTACTATTACGTACAGGCCGGGCGGGGAGATGGCAGGTGTAAACGATATGCAGATTACCGTTATCGGGAAGCCCTCGCATGGGGCTGCTCCCTGGCAGTCGGTTGATCCTATTTTAGTGTCAGCCCAAATTATTAACAGTCTGCAATCGGTCGTGAGCCGCAATGTAAATATTACCGAAAATCCGGCTGTAGTTACGGTAGGCGCTATTCGTGGTGGGAATCGGACTAATATCATATCCGAAAAAGTAGAAATGCTGGGTACGATCAGAACGTTTAGTGCCGAAGATGAAAAGCTGGTAATAGGAAGGATTACTACCATAGCCACAAAAACAGCTGAGGCAGCCGGAGCTACTGCAGTAGTGAAAATTCCATATTCTTCGCATTACCCGGTAACATTTAATAATGTAGCACTTACCAATAAAATGCTTCCCTCCCTGCAAAAATCGGCTGGTGCCGGGTATGTTTCCGTAGTGCCCCCACGCACCGGCAGCGAAGATTTTTCTTTTTTTGCCGAGAAAGTGCCCGGATTATTTTTGTTTTTGGGCGGGATGCCCAAAGGGACTGATCCCGGAAAAGCACCATCACACCATACCCCCGGATTTTTTATTGACGAGAGTGGCTTTAGCCTTGGGGTGCTTACACTTTGTAACTTAGTGATAGATTATCCGAACTTAAAATAGACATTGAACCCCAATCATGCCATAGAAAATCGATTGGCATGATTTGGGTTTAGGTGAGCCATGAGCAGGCCGTGCAGACCGATGTTTACTTTGATGATGTAAAGATGACCTACACCCCCACCAACATTTTACAGAGCAACGAATACTACCCCTTCGG
>JAFDYY010000080.1 GCA_018267195.1 Bacteroidota bacterium
AGCGAATCAGATATTGTTTTGAAATTGGCAATAACGGGTTTCAGTTCATCCAGTAAAGCCCCTGTTTTCTCAGCATCTTGCTTAAGGCTGGCCGAAAGCTCATCTATTCTTCCGTTGGTTGTAACTAATGTTTTGTTGAGCAGATCGGGGGTAGTTTGCAGTTTGGTAAGAATAACATCCACTTTTGTAAAAATGCGCGTTAGGTCGCTCACGGCCATATTAAATTTCCGCAAGGTAGTTTGCAGGTCGTTGGCCACCGGTTCGGCCGATTCGGATAGTACATCAAACATACCCCGGGCTACTTCAGTTTTTAGTGTATCGCCCGGTTTAAGCCTTACGGGTGAGTTGCCAATTTCAAGCAGCAGGTATTTGCTTCCTAAAAATTCAGAATTTAGTACGGCTTTGGTGTCTTTGGTAAGAATGATGTCGGCATCTATTTCCAGTTCTACTAAAATATCATTATTTCTTTTTTGAAGAATTTTGGTGCGGCTTACACGCCCTACGGCATACCCGTTTATCAATACCGGATTGGATTTAGTTAATTGATTGATGTTTTCGTACACCGCATAGTAGATCTTTTTTCGTTCAAAAAAATCAACGCCTTTAAGGAAATTAAAACCAAAATAAAGTAACCCCAGCGCAACAGCAGCAAACACACCCACTTTTAATTCTTTGTGTTTCATTGATCTTTTTCTTTTGACCCAATTGATTCCATTTCCATTTTATATTCTTTAAAGGCATGGTAGATTCCGGCCGCAATCACATCCTGGCCATGATCTGTTACCATAAAATTTTCCTCTTTGGCATTCGATAAAAATCCCGTTTCAACCAACACACTGGGCATGGCCGTGCGCCACAGTACCCAAAAGCCGGCTTGTTTTACGCCCCGGCTATAGCGCCCTACCTTTTTTTTAAACTGGTCTTCAATTTTCTGGGCAAACCGCAAGCTGCTTTCCTGAAACGCACTTTGGCTCAGCGTAAATAAAATATACGACTCCGGGCTGCCGGGATCAAAACCTTCGTAGCGTTCCTGGTAATTTTCATCCATCAAGATAACAGAATTCTCCCGTTTGGCTACTTCAAAGTTTCGTTGGTCTTTAGAAAGCCCCATCACAAAAGTTTCGGTGCCATAGGCACTGGTGCCCGCTTCCGAATTGCAATGGATACAAATAAACAAATCGGCCTTTACTTTATTGGCCAGCACAGCCCGTTCGTCTAAATCTACATAACGGTCGTCTTTGCGGGTGTAAATCACTTTTACATCGGGATGGTTCTTTTCAATGTAGGCACCAAACTTCAGTGAAATTTTTAGGGCTATATCCTTTTCTTTTGATTTTTTGCCCATGTTGCCGGGGTCTTTCCCACCATGGCCGGGGTCAATTACTACCGTGGCCACCTTGGTTCCGCTCACTAAAAAGGTAGCAGAAGAGTTTAGCAAGGTTATTGCTATTAAGAAGACCTTTAATTGGATATTCCGAATGAACGTTACGATGTGTGGCAGATTTAAAATAACTTTACACAAAGTTGTGAATTTTTCACAATATGCTAAAAACCTATTAACCTCGACCTTTCTGCAAAGCATGGCGTTTCGTACCGCTATTTCATTGATCACTGTTTTGTTGTTTTTAGGTCAGGTTTATTCCCAGGGGAACACCAAACCTAAAAATACCAAGAAGCTGCCGACCTCTAAAACTACTGCCGATACAACGAAAGTAAAAAAAGACACCACCCAAGCAGCCAGAAAAGGCGACATCGAAAACACCATTGTCTATTCGGCCGAAGACTCCATCATTTCCGAAATGGGTAAAAAAATAGTGCACCTGTACGGCAATGCCAAAGTAACCTACGGGCAAATTAAACTCGATGCCGAGTTGATCACCATCGACTACGAAAAATCTACGATTACCGCCAACGGATTGCCCGACTCTACCGGGAAGATGATTGGCTTCCCCATTTTTAAAGACGGAGAGAGCGAATACGAAACACGAGGTATGGTGTACAACTTCAAGACAAAAAAGGCTAAAATAACCGAAGTGGTAACCAAGCAAGGCGAAGGGTTTATGCATGGCGATGCCGTTTACAAAAATTCTAAAAATGATTTGCTCACACGCGGCAATGCCTACACCACGTGCGATCTGGCCGACCCCCACTACCGCATCATATCCAGCAAGGCCAAAGCGATTCCGGGCGACAAAATTGTTTCCGGGCCATTTTATATGGAATTTAACCATGTACCCACGCCTTTGGGTTTTGCTTTCGGTATTTTTCCTTCGCAGCGAAAAAGTGCTTCGGGCATTATTGTGCCGGTCTATGGGGAAGAGCAAATCCGGGGATTTTTTCTACGAAGAGCCGGATACTATTTTGATATCAGCGATTATATCAACCTGAGTGTTACAGCCGATCTCTATTCAAAAGGATCGACTGCCCTGTACCTGAACTCCAACTACATCAGCCGGTATAAATACACGGGGTCGTTCAATTTTTCGTACAACAATAATAATTACACCACGAACATAGAAAGCCCCAACAAGCGGAAAGATTTTAGTATTCAATGGAGCCATGCTCCAAAATCGAAAGGTACATTTCGTTTTTCTGCCTCGGTTAATGCCGCCACCAGCACCAACAACAGCAACAACTTTTTAGGCATGGGGCCTACCAACACAACCTCTATGGCTAACAGCAACGCCACGCAAAAAGCCAACTCAAATATTTCTATCTCCAAATCATTTCCCGGCACTCCTTTTGCCTTGGCTAGCAACCTTCGCCACAGCCAGGATTTTAAAACGAGACGAATTGATTTGGGGCTGCCCGACATCAGTTTTAACGTAAACAATGTTTATCCCTTTAAAAAATCGCAAGCCCGGGTACTCCAGAATTTTCAATTTAAATATACTATGAATGGGGTGAACCAAATTAACAACGACTTGGGAACACTGACCCGTCAAAACGGAACCGTTGTACCCGATAGCATCGGAGTTTTTAATCTTCAAAATCTGCCTCGTTATTTTAGAAACGGCAATGCCGGTGTTCGCCATCAGTTGCCCATCAGCACATCTTTTAAAATTCAAAAGTTTTTAACGCTGACCGTGAGCGGAACATACAATGAGTTGTGGTACTTCCAGCATGTAAACTGGGGCTCTTCTCCCAAAGGGCCGCTTACGCTTGGCTCGCAAGCCGTGAAAACAGATACCGTACGGCAGTTTAGCCGCGAATCGTATTACAGCCTAAACATGAGTGTAACCACCCGGCTTTATGGTATGTACCTGGCTAAAAATAAAAATGCCCGCATCCGGGCTATTCGCCATGTGGTTACGCCCACTGTAGGGCTTACTTATAACCCCGATTTCTCTGATCCTAAATACGGATATTACCAGCGGGTGGGTTTAACCGATGCTAACGGAAAACCCTATACCGTACTGCACTCTATACACGAAGGATTTATATACGGCACTGCACCATCGGGGAAAAACCAATCAATGACCTTTGGTATTGGTAACACGGTAGAAATGAAAGTGAGAAAACCTTCGGATACGGTAGATCGTAAAATTTCATTACTCAACAACCTGTCGCTCAGCTCGAGTTATAATTTTTTGGCCGATTCCTTTAAGTTGGCACCCATCGGCATCAGTGCCAATTCTAACATTCTTAACAACAAAATCAATATAAACCTGAGCGGCACAGTAGATCCGTATCAGTACAACCGCGTCAGGTATGGTGTTAATACACAAGATCAACCCGTCTACACGATAGTAAGAGCCAATCACTTAGTCTGGAACCAGGGAAAATTAGGCCGCCTTACCAATGCCAATCTTGCACTCAGCACCAACCTCAGTTCGCAAGGGCAAAAAAAAGATACAGAGACCCGCAACAAAGTAGCCAAATCGAACGCAACCCAGGCTGAGAAAGATTATTTATTGCAACACCCTGACACGTACGTGGATTTTTCTATTCCTTGGAACTTAAGGTTGAGCTATAACTTGGGCTTCAATAATTCAAACCCCAACGCATCGCCTGTTATTACACAGGCCATTCGTTTTTCAGGCGATTTTAGCTTAAGTGCCAAATGGAAAATTACCTACAATGCAGGATACGATTTTGTGGGCAATCAGTTTACCCAACCCAACTTCAGCCTGAATCGCGATTTGCACTGCTGGCAGATGTCGCTGAACTGGACCCCGATTGGAAAATTTCAGTCGTACACCTTTAATATCGGCATTAAATCTTCATTGCTGAAAGATTTAAAATTGAACCGTACCCGAAGCTACAGCGACTCGTGGTTGGGATATTAGATGCAGTTGTTTTTTACGAATTGATCCACCCTTCTATTTCTTGCAGTGTGGGGTTTTGAACCGCCTCTAACTTCAGTTTTTTGCGCATGCCCGGTATATCATTAAAAAGTTTAGAGGCTTTTATACCTTTTAATTGCTCGGCCGAGCGAATGCCCAGTTTTTCCAGGATTGGAAATAATTCGGTACGGATGCCCAAGGAACCAAATTCTTTTTCCGAATCAAGTTCATTTTTTTTCTCCGGTTTCATCTGCGGAAAAAAGATCACATCTTGTATAGAAGGGGAGTTGGTCATGATCATGCTCAGGCGGTCTATGCCAATACCCAGGCCGGCTGTAGGCGGCATTCCATACTCTAAGGCACGAAGAAAATCTTCATCCAGCGTCATGGCTTCTTCATCGCCTCGTTTGCCTAGTTCCAGTTGTTCTTCAAACCGTTTACGTTGGTCAATCGGGTCGTTCAGTTCAGAAAAAGAATTACACATTTCTTTACGGTTGCAAATGGCTTCGAAGCGCTCTACTAAGCCCGGCTTGCTGCGGTGTTTTTTGGCCAACGGAGACATCTCCAGCGGGTAGTCGGTAATAAATGTGGGCTGAATCAGATTTGGCTCGCATTTTTCGCCAAAGATCTGATCGATCAATTTTCCTTTGCCCATGGTTTCGTCCATTGGTACCTGAAGTTGTTTTCCCACATCACGCAACCCGCTTTCGTTCATCTCCGAAATATCTATGCCGGTAAAATGATGAATGGCTTCATACATGGTCATCCGCTTCCACGGGCGTTTAAAATCAATGAGGTTCTCCCCTACCTGCACCTGCGTGGTGCCGTGCAAATCAATGGCTACCTTTTCTACCATCTCTTCCACCAGGTTCATCATCCACTGATAATCTTTATACGCTACATATAATTCCACCTGGGTAAACTCGGGGTTATGAAACCGCGACATGCCTTCGTTGCGGAAGTCTTTCGAAAATTCGTACACGCCATTAAATCCGCCCACAATCAGCCGCTTCAGGTAAAGTTCATTGGCTATGCGTAGGTAAAGCGTCATATCCAATGTGTTGTGATGGGTTTTAAAAGGCTTGGCGGCAGCGCCTCCATACAAAGGCTGCAGAATGGGCGTTTCTACTTCCAAATACCCTTGCTTATTGAGGTACTCGCGCATGGAGTTAACCAATTTGGTGCGTTTGATAAACGCCTCGCGCACGTGTGGGTTTACCACCAAGTCAACATAGCGCATGCGGTAGCGTTGCTCGGGGTCGGTAAAGGCATCGTGCACGTGGGTGTTTCCCTGTTCATCTTTAGTTTCTTTTACTATGGGCAGTGGCCTCAATGATTTGGAAAGAACGGTAAAGCTTTTGGCATGAATGGATCTTTCGCCTGTTTGGGTGGTAAACGCAAATCCGTTTACGCCAATGATATCGCCTATATCGAGCAATTTTTTAAAGACCGTATTATACAACGTCTTGTCTTCACCCGGGCAGAGATCATCGCGCCTGAAATAAACCTGCACGCGTCCGCTTTCATCCTGAAGTTCGGCAAAAGAAGCATTACCCATGACCCTGCGGCTCATTATGCGCCCCGCTACCGACAAATCTTTTCCTTCCAGCGAGGAAAAACGTTGATGAAATTCACTGGCTGAAATCGTTACTTCAAATAACGGAGCCGGATAGGGGTTGATTCCGAGTTTGCCCAACTCGTCCATACTTTGCCTGCGGATAACTTCTTGCTCGCTTAAGTTCATGCTAAAAAAAATTTAAAGCGCAAAAATACCGAATCACTTTCTATTCCTTCTGCGCTTCAGTTCTTTTCTGATCAGCACCAGTTCGCGGCTGCTTTGGCCTGCTACGGATGTATTCTCTTCGGCCCTTCTCAGCAGGTAAGGCATGACCGATTCTACCGGCCCGTAGGGCACATATTTTACCACGTTAAAACCTTCTTTGCCCAGATTAAACGAAATGTTGTCGCTCATGCCGAGTAGTTGGGCAAACCACACCCGCTCATCTTGGCGGGAAAGCTGCTTTTGCACCAAGAGAGAAGCCAAAAGCTGGTTGCTGTTTTCGTTGTGCGAGCCGCACATTACGGAAATACGGTGAATGTTTTCTATGCAAAAGGTAAGACCGTCATCAAATGCTTTATCGGTAGAGGCTTTGTTAGGGTGGATGGGATTAGAATACCCCCGCTCGGCTGCCCGGGCAGCCTCTTTCTCCATGTACGCCCCACGGACCAGTTTCATTCCTATAAAATAGCCGCCTTGCTCTGCGTTTGCAAATGCTTTTTTTAAGTTGTCAAGCATATCGGCCCGGTACATTTGGTACGTATTAAACACAATGGCTTTTTCGCGGTTGTACTTACGCATCATGTCGTAAGCAAGATTATCAATCGGGTTTTGAATCCAACTGTCTTCGGCATCAATCAACACCGGTATATTATTTTCAAATGCTTTTTGGCAAATCCGGTTAACCCGGTTCAGTACATTGTCCCAGGCGGTTGATTCTACGGCCGAAAGTTTTTTTCCGGCCTGTATTTTTTCCAGCAGGTCGAAGGCAGCCAGGCCGGTAGTTTTAAATACACTAAACGGTATGGCCGGATTATTTTTTGCCTTTTCTATCGTTCGGATAATTTCATTAGCCGTAGCGTCAAAAGCTGATTCGCTTTCTTCCCCCTCAACGGAATAATCGAGAATGGTACCGACCTGATATTTATAGAGCGACTGAATAACACTTTCGCTTTGCTCAATAGTTTCCCCGCCACAAAAATGATCGAATACCGTACTGCGGATAATTCCTTTTACCGGCAAGTGCACAGCAAAACTAAATTTTACCAATCTTGTGGCCAGCGAAGAAATGACCGGATTATTGACCAGCGAGAAAATGAAATTTGCTTTTTTTAACTGACGGTCGTTTTTATATTGAAAGGCTACTTCCGTATTGTTGAATGGAATATTCAGTTCGTTCATGAAAGTTAATTTTTGGCGCAAATATAGGTTGTATTTTCTTTACCCTGATGATGAAAATCATCTGCCTGGTTTATAACATTTGGCTACAGCCTTTGGTTTTTTTAGCCGATATAAGTAGATTTTTTTTGGTTTAATTTGGTTAAATAATTTTACACGAAGCATCTTTTCTCAATGTATATTTGACCTGACTCATTTTACATTCCATGAACCATCAAGGCCAGGTGCTTTTATGCACGCTCGCAGAATTGAAAGAAAAATTGCAGGCTCTGCCAACTCAAAAAACGGTGCTGCTGGCCGATGCTAATACGGCTGTTTACTGCTATCCGCTGATTAAAAATGAACTCCCCCCACACGCTTTTATAGAAGTACATGCCGGAGAAGAGTACAAAACCCTCTCTACGTGCGAAACAATCTGGAAAAAATTTACAGAATACGCGCTCGACCGGCACTCGCTGGTAATTGTGCTGGGAGGCGGTGTGCTGGGCGATATGGGGGGGTTTTGTGCGGCCACATTTAAACGCGGCCTCAATTTCATCTTGCTCCCCACCACCCTGCTGGCCCAGGTAGATGCCAGCGTGGGCGGCAAACTGGGTATTGACTTTATGAATTTTAAAAACCAAATCGGAGTATTTTGCGAGCCGGCCTCTACCTTGATTTGTTCATCGTTCTTACAAACCTTGCCCGAACGCGAACTTCGCAGCGGGTTTGCCGAAGTAGTAAAGCATTGTTTAATTAGCGATGCAGCCTTATGGCAAAAAATAAACAAAAAGAATTTACTCGATCAAAACTGGCCGGAACTTACCCGCCATTCAGTAGCCTTTAAAACATCGGTTACCGAAAAAGATCCCCACGAAAACGGCTTGCGGAAAATTCTCAATTTTGGCCATACCATCGGCCATGCGTTGGAAAGTTATTTCTTATCTGAAGGCAACCGTATTTTTCACGGTGAAGCGATTGCCCTGGGCATTATTATGGAGTCTTTCATTGCCCAACAGCGGGGTATGCTTACCCCGGCCGATCTTACCGAAATTTCAACTTACCTCGTCAAAGTTTTTGGAAAAGAAGATACCCCTTGGCGTGCAACTGAGATAATGGAATTGATCTACCAGGACAAAAAAAATAAAGGGGGTAAAATATTGATGGCGCTGCCCGATGGGATAGGCCATGCCCGGTGGGATGTAGAAGTTAGCGAAAAAGAAATAAACCAATCATTCGATTACTACCGTTCAATTTAAACGTAGTGTACATCCTGATCGGCCTGATCCGGCTCTTCTTTTTCCGAAAAAGCTTTCTTAATCCGGTCAGCTCCCTTGGCTACAAACTGTTTGGTTTTCTTTTTACGGTCGCCCGTCAGCAACCACGCAGCCAATAAAGCACCTCCCGCTAAGCCCAACCCAATCGCTATTTTTTTGTTTGTGTTCATACTACCTTCAACTTGATTTCAAAATAAATAGTTTCACGGTATCTAAAAAAACAGATCAAAAAAATTATTTTTCCAAAAAACTTTTTGTGAACTCTTCTATAACACTAAAACGAAGCCCAACGGTTTTTGGTATTCCTCACCAATTGCCTTCCTCTAAAAGCATCAGCAACCGTGCCCTGATTATAAATGCCCTCAGCGGGAACCAAGCTACTGTTCGTAACCTATCGGTTGCCCGCGATACCAAATTAATGCAGGCCCTCATTAGCAGTCCGGATAAGATCATTAACGTATTAGATGCCGGCACTACCATGCGTTTTCTTACGGCCTATTTTGCCATCACTAACCGCCATAAAATAGTAACCGGAACTGACCGCATGAAACAACGGCCCATTCGTTTACTGGTTGAAGCCTTGCAAAAAATAGGAGCCCATATCCATT
>JAFDYY010000081.1 GCA_018267195.1 Bacteroidota bacterium
AATACTTGATTGCTTTTGTGTGATTGTTACTTTCAATCCTCCAATTGTTTCAGTTAGAGAACTCTGTTTTGGTTTCAATTCCTCATTTAATTCAAGCCGTTTTTTATCTTTTTCATTTTTCTTCTCTAATACTTTTGTATTAAGGTCTATATAAGCTGTTGAATACTGATTTTCAAAAGCAAAAACGATTTCAGATAATATTTGATTTTTAGCTTTATACTGATTGACAGATTCTTTGAAATCGCCAAAACTTTTTTGAATGCTTTTAATTACTTTGATTTCTCTGTTGTGTTTCAAAAGGGTTTGAATATCTTTTTGATTTTTCTTAGAAAATTCAACCTGTTCGTTTTCTTTATTGTCAGCAATAATCAAAGATTCCTTCAATGTCTTGTTGTCAATAAGTTTTGAGTTTATTAGGTAGCGATAAATTTTAGAAAAGTTGTTAGTTATTTCTCTTTGGTCTTGTGATGAACTGTCGTTTAGCCACACAACGCCATTATTTTTCCTTCCTTTTTGGTAAACAAAGTTAAAAAGGTCTCTTCTGTTGGGGAATTTAGTGTGTTCAACACCTGAAGAAGAAAAGTCAGCAAGCAAAGAGTCAAATTTCTTTAGCGTTTGTCCTTCTGGTAGTTGCTTAAAGTATTGTTCTTCTTTGAAGTCGCTGTCAATTTTGTAGTAGTCCAAGCTTCCTTCTGCATTCTTCTTTACCAAAATGCAGTAATATCTCTTTTTGAAGATTTCAAAAACGATGTAGCTTGAACTGATAGAAGGGAAGTAATGGTTAAAAGTTGTTTTGTCACCTGTCCTGTTCCCACTGAAAGTCATTTGCTTTCCGTCAATTATATACAGAAAGTTTAATGCATAAATCAGAGTGCTTTTTCCAATATTGTTTGGTCCAACTATTTGCAATGAATCACAGTCGCCTAGCTCAATATCTGCTTTTGAATATATGTCAGAATTAAGTATTACAAGTCGTTTTAGCATCTCATTTTCTTATTTTCAGCATTAAAATAGTGAAATTTCCTTGACAGTTTGTGTCGTGGGCGGATGGGATTTTGGCTCTTGCCATAGCTTTGGAGTCGTGGGGGTTGCGCGGCTATGGCATGTGCCAAATGCGCGTGGACTTTCGGAGCAAAATCTTCTTAAAAATGCGAAGGGTCGGCTGTATCGATTTTAGTCTGTCCCCTTGTTTGTTTTTTTAAAGTCCAAATTGTTTGCGAACCCGTTCACTTGTCCACGTGGGAAATCTTTGTTAGAAAATTGTCGTCCGTTGTTTTTTGAAACACAAATTTGTCCGGGCTCTATTGCTACCAACGCCTGGCTATACGCAATATAACTCCAAAATAATTTTATTTCCCTTCCAACTCCTCAATCTCCAAAGCAATAGACTCCCATTTTTTATTTTCTTCTTCTAACTGTGCATCTGCTTTTTCAAACTTTTGTTGTTGTTCGCTGAGTTTATTGATGTCGCTGTAAACTTCGGGCTTTGCCATTTCGTTTTCAATCGTTGCTTTTTCAGAAACTATTTTTTGCACGCGCTCTTCTACTTGCTTCAACTCTTTGTGAAGTGCGTTGAGTTTATTTTGATTGCCTGGCGCAGCCGCAGGTTTCGGCTCTTTCTTCGGGGTTTCTTTTTTTGCTACGGGTGCAACGTGAATTTTATTGACTTCGTTTTGCTTATGCCAATACTCATATTCTTCATACGTGCCGGGATATTCTTTAATCTGATGATTTTCGATATACCAAATCTTGTTGGCAACACCGCTCACAAAATGGCGGTTGTGGCTCACGGTAATGAACGTGCCTTGATATTGTTGCAAGGCTTGTATCAAAATATTCTCCGAGATAAAATCCAAGTGATTGGTGGGCTCATCGAGTAATAAAAAATTGGCTTCATCAATCAATGTCTTCGCCAATGCCACCCGCGATTTTTCGCCACCCGAAAGCACTTTTATTTTTTTGAACACATCTTCATCTTGAAACAAAAAACAACCTAACACATTGCGCAGTTCTTGTTCCGTCTTGCCGCTGCCTGCTTGTTTCAGTTCATCCAAAATTTCATTTTCAACATGAAGTGACTCTAACTGATGTTGCGCATAAAAACCATAAATTACATTATAACCAATGGTGCGCTCACCGGTTACAGGTTCGGTATTGGCCAGAATGCGTAGCAAGGTTGACTTACCTTTTCCATTCGCGCCAATCAATGCTATTTTATCGCCACGTTCAATTGTAGCGTTTGTATTTTTTAAAATATCGAGTGCGCCATACGCTTTCGAAATATCTTTCAGTGTAATCACATGTCGCCCCGATGGTTGTTTAAAAGTAAATTTAAAATTCACTTCGGCTACATCGCTCACCACTTCTTCAATTTTATCCATGCGGTCGAGTGCCTTCACGCGCGATTGCACTTGGCGTGCTTTTGTTGCCTTCGAGCGGAAGCGTTCAATAAACCGTTCGGTTTGTCTAATTTTTGCTTGTTGATTTTCATAAGCACCTTGCTGAATCTCTTCGCGCAATTCTTTTTCTTCGAGATAGAAAGAATAATTTCCCTCGTAAGTAATCAACTGCGAGTTGGTCACTTCAACTGTTTTATTGATGACGTTATCCAAAAAAGTTCTGTCGTGCGAAACGATGATGACAGCGCCAGCATAATTGCGCAAGTAATTTTCAACCCATTCAATCGAGGGCAAGTCCAAGTGGTTGGTGGGTTCATCCAGCATCAGACACGATGGTTTTTCCAGCAACAGTTTTGCCAGCATCACACGCATTCGCCATCCGCCCGAAAATTCTTTTAATGGCCGATGTAAATCTTGTGTTGAAAAGCCAATCCCTTCCAAAATCTCTTCGGCTTTAGATTGCATGGTGTAGCCATCGAGTTGCTCAAACTTTTCTTGCAGACGCGTGAGCTTATCAACAAGTTCATCGCTGTAATCGGTTTCGAGTTGGTGCAATATCCTTTCAATCTGCCGCTGTGTTTCTACCGCTTCTTTAAATGCTTCCATAGCTACAGTAAGGATAGCATCGTCTGTTTGGTAGGAGAGGAGATCCTGATTGAGAAAACCAATGGTGCAATCTTTTGCCTTGCTGATTGAGCCCGCGTTTACCGTCAAGTCGCTATTAATGATTTTGAGCAGCGTAGATTTGCCGCGGCCATTCAGTCCAATCAGACCTATTTTATCGTTGGGGCGGATGAACATAGATGCGTTTTCATACAACGCCCGGCCGCCAATGAAATAAGAAATGTTAGAAACGGAAATCATATAAAATAAAAATTCTGCAAAGATAACCTTCTCCCTTCTATTGTATAATCGAGGTTCTAAAATCCACTTTGTTTTGCCACCGGTGTTAATTTTCTTGATTGTTTCCCTTTTTTTAAAGAGGTTTAGGTTAAACATAAAAAGGATATGAAAAAGCCGACCTTGCTCATTTGGATTATGATACTGGCAATTTCGTTTGCACAGGTATCTTTTAAACCTTTACCTCACGCCTGGATGCCGGCCATTACGGGCATGAGCGCTTCGCTGCCGTTAGAAAAAATTAAACTCCCGAAAGGATTTTCTATTTCCATTTTTGCTGAAGTAGAGAATGCCCGCTCGCTGGCGATAAGCCCCAGCGGAACCATCTTTGTGGGTAACCGGGATGGCAACAAAGTGTATGCCGTAAAAGATGAAGATAACGATGGCAAAGCCGATAAAAAATGGGTGATTGCCTCCGGACTGAATATGCCCAATGGAGTTGCTTTTTATAAAGGTGATTTATATGTAGCCGAGGTTAACCGCATCCATAAGTTTGCCAACATTGAAAACAAACTCGACAACCCCGGGAAGTCGCAAATCATTTACGATAAATTTCCTACCGATACGCACCACGGATGGAAGTATATTGCTTTTGGACCGGACGGAAAATTGTATGTGCCGGTAGGCGCACCTTGCAATATTTGCGAACCAACCAAGCCGGTGTATGCCAGCATTACCCGAATGAATGCCGATGGAACAGGTATGGAAATTTTTGCCAGCGGTGTGCGCAACTCGGTTGGGTTTACCTGGCACCCGGTAACGAAAGAGATTTGGTTTACAGATAACGGCCGCGATTTACTGGGAGATGATGCACCACCTTGCGAGCTGAACACAGCCCCCAAGGCCGGGCTGCATTTTGGGTATCCCTATTGCCATGGCGGTTTCATAAAAGACCCGGAGTTTGGAGATAAACGACCGTGCAACGATTTTGTAAAGCCGGCCCAAAACTTGGGAGCCCACGTTGCTCCGCTTGGGTTAAAATTCTACACCGGAAAAATGTTTCCGGCCGAGTATCACCAACAAATCATCTTAGCTGAACACGGCTCGTGGAACCGCTCTAAGAAAAGCGGTTATAAATTAAGCCTGGTAAAAGTAGATGCCAATAGCAAGGCTACAAGCTATACCCCGTTTGCTTCGGGCTGGCTAGAGGAGGATTCTCAAAAAATATGGGGCAGGCCGGTGGATGTATTGTTGCTTCCGGATGGTTCGATGTTGGTAAGCGATGACCACGCTAATGTTATTTACCGAATTGTGTACAATGGATAATCAATCAGGGAAAAATTATACAGCTACTCATCATTCTCAATTTCCTGAGTTTGAGAAACACTATTGCTGGCGTTGATTTTTTTTTCCAAATCGCGCAGGCGGTAGTTGAGGTCGGGCAGCCGTTTAAAGATGGCATACGAACGGAAGAATTCTTTAATATCGAAAGCAGGCGATCCAAAAAGGCGCTGTCCTTCTTCGGTAACAGATTTGCTAATGCCTGCTTGTGCCCCTACGCTCGTGTTGTTGGCAATAACCAAATGGCCGGCAAAGCCTACCTGCCCGGCTATCATGTTGTTTTCGCCAACTTTAGTTGACCCGGAAATCCCCGTCTGGGCAGCAATGACAGTGTTCTTCCCAATTTCTACATTATGGGCTATCTGGATCAGGTTATCCAGTTTTACCCCTTTATGGATGGTGGTGGCATCGCCAAACAAAGTAGCACAATCAATTACAGTATTAGAGCCAATGGAAACATGGTCTTCTATAATTACATTGCCTAACTGGGGAATGGTTTTGTACGAGCCATCTTCTTGCGGAGCAAAACCGAAACCATCGCTGCCAATTACCGCCCCCGAATGCAGCACACAATGATTACCGATTTTTGTGCCGGCATAAAGCTTTACGTTCGGGTGTAAGATGGTATGGTCGCCAATGGTTACGTTATCGCCTATATACACATGCGGATAAATTTTTACATTATTGCCCACCTTTACATGATGACCGATATATGAAAATGCTCCGCGGTAACAATCGTTGCCCACCACCGAATTTTTACCAATAAAACTTGGCTCTTCTGTTCCCGATTTTTGATAGCTGATGGCCCGGTGGTATTCTTCCAGCAACAAAGTGAAACTGCTGTAGGGATCGTCCACTAAAATTAAGATGGTATTAATTTCTTTTTTTGCCTGAAAATCTTTTTTAACAATAACCGCGCTGGCCTGGGTGGTGTAGATATATTGCTCGTATTTAGGGTTAGACAAAAATGCGATTTGCCCTTTCTTAGCATCTTGTATTTTGCCGAGCATGTTGATTTTTTCCTGTCCGTTGCCTTGAACCTTGCCTTTCAACATGCCAGCAATTTGGTTGACGGTAAACTCCATGCGGTCAATCTGAATTTAGCAAAGGTAAGTTTTTAGGCCAGCATAAATAATTTTTTTTCACGATTTTACTCATAGCCTGAATGGTGGGCAGATCGCTGGCTTGCGCTATATCGAGGGTTTTTCCGCTTTTCATCAGAATAGTAATAGGCTGCCCGCTCGAAACATACCCTTCATTAGAAACCACCCCGTGCGAAAAAAAATAATTTGTTTCTTTTTTAAGGACATTGAATTGATGTTGAATCGCTTCCCGGATTTTTTCAACCTCTGTTTTTTTAATGGGTAACTGGGTGAGTTCGATGTGAAATAACTCGCGATTTAAAATTTGTTGGCACAAGCGGCTCAATATTTTGTCGGGGTGGGTACGCCATAATTTTAGCGCACCCCAAATATCGTTATCGTCTAACTGCCCAAATAAGCGAAGTAATTTCGGTTGGTGCGATATTTCTTCTGAATGGTTTTTTACCAAAAAAGTAAGTAATGAATCGCTGCCGGGAATTTTTTCACCGGCTGCCGCCAGGTATTGTGCCCGCTTTATTATGTTGATGATCATTCGTTCGGCACTGACTACGGTCTTGTGCAAGTACACTTGCCAGTACATCAGCCGGCGGGTATGTAAAAAATTTTCAATACTGAAAATCCCTTTTTCTTCTACCACTAATTGGTCGCGGTGAACGTGCAGCATCTCAATGATGCGATCAACTCCTACCGAGCCTTCGGTAACACCGGTAAAAAAACTATCGCGGGTAAGGTAATCTAACCGGTCAACGTCCAACTGGCTGCTGACCAGTTGATGAAAAAATTTACGCGGGTATCCGTTCCTGAAAATTTTTAACGCCAAATCAAGGCGTCCGCTGAAATGCTCGTTTAGCGATTTCATAAACAGATAAGAAAGGCTCTCGTGGTTGATGCCCGGCAGAAGAATTTCTTCCAGCGAGTGCGACAGCGGGGCATGGCCGATGTCGTGAAGCAAAATGGCAATTTGTGCGGCTTCAAATTCTTTTTCGCTGATCTCGATTTTTTTCTTTCGCAGCGATTCCAGTGCGCGGCCGATCAGGTGCATGGCACCCAGGGCATGATGAAAACGTGTATGCACGGCCCCCGGATATACAAAATCACTTACGCCAAGCTGACGAATAAAACGAAGCCGTTGAAAAAACGGATGCGAAATCAAATCGAACAGCAACGGAGTGGGGATTGAAACGAACCCATAGAGCGGATCGTTAATGATTTTACGTTTATTCAAACCGGATCTTGGTTTAAAATTGTAAATTGTACTTTTTATTGCCTATGCAAAGGTACACTATTCTTTGGGCGGATGATGAAATTGATTTACTAAAGCCCCACATTTTATTTTTACAACAACGGGGATACGACATTATACCGGTAAACAACGGGTTGGAAGCCGTAGAACTTTGCGAATCCAAACACTTTGATGTAGTTTTTTTAGATGAGCACATGCCGGGTATGAGCGGACTGGAGGCGCTTACCCAAATAAAAAACAACAAGCCCAACCTGCCGGTAATTATGATTACCAAAAATGAAGAGGAGCGCATTATGGAAGAGGCGATTGGGGCTAAGATTGAAGACTACCTCATTAAGCCTATTAATCCAAGCCAGATTCTTTTGGCCGTAAAAAAAATATTAGACAATAAAAGATTGGTGATAGAAAAAACCAATCTGGGATACCAGCAGGAATTTGGAAAAATTGGGATGGCATTGCTCGACAACATGAACCATGAGCAATGGGCCGATATTTATAAAAAACTGGTGTATTGGGAACTACAGATGGACGAAGCAGATAATCGCGATATGGCCGAAGTGCTGGAGAGCCAGAAGGTAGATGCCAACACCAACTTTTGCCGGTTTATAAAAAAAAACTACGACAGTTGGCTAAACAACCCTAATGCCGAAAGACCGATGCTGTCGCATCAACTGATGAAGAAAAAAGTATTTCCAGCTTTGTCGTCTCACGCCTGCACTTTTGTAATTGTAATAGATAACCTGCGCTACGACCAGTGGAAAGTGTTGGAGCCGATTATCAGCGAATACTATAACATCGACAGCGAGGAAACCTATTATTCTATTTTGCCCACCACCACGGCCTATGCCCGCAATGCTATTTTTTCCGGAATGCTTCCATCCGAAATGGAAAAATCGCACCCCGACCTATGGAAAGGAGAAGACGAAGAGGAAGGTAAAAATAACTTTGAAGAAGAATTTTTAGCCCGGCAGCTAAAACGAAATAACCTGAACATTAAGTTCTCCTATCATAAAATAAAACGACTGGAAGAAGGAAGGGATTTGGTGGATTCAGTCAGCAATCTGTTTGGCAATAAATTGAACGTAGTCGTTTATAATTTTGTAGACATGTTATCGCATGCCCGCACCGATATGGCCATGATACGCGAACTGGCTCCCGATGAGGCCGCCTACCGGTCTATTACCAAATCGTGGTTTGTACACTCCCCGCTCCTGGAAATCATAAAAAAGATAGCCGAAAAAAAAATTAAATTAATAATTACCACCGACCACGGAACCATTCGCGTAAAGCGGCCCTTTAAGATTGTGGGCGACAAAAGTGTTAATACCAACCTTCGTTACAAGCAAGGAAAAAATTTAGGATATGAGGGAGATAAAGTAATGGAAGCGCTTAAGCCCGAGCGTTTTTTTCTGCCGAAACAAAATGTATCCTCTACGTACGTTTTTGCCATTGAAGACCAGTTTTTTGCTTACCCCAATAACTACAATTACTATGTTAACTTTTATAAAGACACCTTTCAGCATGGCGGTGTAAGTCTGGAAGAAATGATAATCCCTATAATTTCGTTAACTTCGAAAAATGGCTGAGGCCGTATCCATTGATAGAGAGATTACCTATTCCTTATCGGGAATTGAACCGTTGGCTAAAACCTTGCTGGCCGAATGTAGCGATGTAAATGTATGGCTGTTATACGGCCCTATGGGCTCTGGCAAAACCACGTTGGTGAAGGCCCTTATGAAAGAACTAAACACACACGAGAATGTAACCAGCCCTACCTTTTCTATCGTAAATGAATATGTAACCAGCGATCATAAACCCGTTTATCATTTTGATTATTACCGGATCAATCAAGAGCGGGAGGCGTACGATATTGGTACAGAAGAATATTTTGATTCAGGGTACTTGTGCCTGGTAGAGTGGCCAGAAAAAATCCCGACCTTAATACCGGATAAACACATCGCTATTTCTATCCAAATTCAAGACAACCTAACACGCACTTTACATTACCGAAAACATGGCTGAGAAAAAGAATACCGGATTTGAAACGCTGGCAAAAACCAGTTTGTCCCCGCAAGAAGAATTGGTGAAAATAAAAAAAGGGAATCAATCTTTTTTTATAGGCTTACCCAAAGAAAT
>JAFDYY010000082.1 GCA_018267195.1 Bacteroidota bacterium
GGCGGTTGCCTTCGTGGTTTACCCAGGCTCTTCAGGCCGACCGCAAGAGTTTGTTTCGAAGCGATGCGTTCCGTTCGTTCGCATTTATTTCTGCCATTTTTATTATGCTGTATTTCAATGTAGGCCGAAAAATTTCTGAAATTGGTTTTTTTGCTTTTCTGATTTTTATGATCACGATGGATTTGGCGATTGTAGATAAACGTTATTTCGGAAAAGAGAAATTTCAGCGCAAAACCGAAAATACTTTTTTCGCCATCAATCCGTCTGATGAAGTCATCCTGAAAGACAAAGGGTACTACCGGGTATATAATTTACAGGGTGCTTTTAACGATGGCCGCACATCATACTACCATTATTCCATAGGCGGTTACCACGGAGCTAAACTGAGAGCCTATCAGGATTTATACGACTCGTGTATTTTGCCGCAAACACGCCAGTTTATGAACGATGCACAAGAAGGTAAAATTGATTTCACCAAATATTCAAGCTTCAACATGCTCAACGTAAAATATTTTGTGTTTGGGCAGGAAGCCAACAAAGTAATTTTAAATCCTTTGGCAAGTGGGCCGGCCTGGTTTGTTTCGGAAGTTGTTCAGGTAGCCTCGCCTAATGAAGAACTTAAAAAAACAGGAAACGTAGATACCCGAAAAGTAGCGGTAATTCAATCGGCAGTAAGCTACCCGGCTTCTGCCGACAGCACGGCTATTATTACGTTAACCGAAAATACACCGCCTTACATGAAATATGAATCAGTCTCATCGGCCGATGGGGTGGCCGTTTTTTCTGAGATTTATTACCCCAAAGGATGGCACGCCTTTATTGATGGAAAAGAAGCTGAAATACTGCGGGCAGATTACGTGCTGCGGGCGCTGAAAATACCAGCCGGAAAACACACCATTGAATTTAAGTTTGAACCCAGGCCGTATATCATCGGCAACAAAATAACGGCTGCTGCCAACTGGCTGGTGCTATTAGTAGTGGTGGGCTGTGTAGCATGGAATTTTAAGAAACAAAACCCACAATAAAGCCAACTAAAATGACCTCGGTAAAAAACATCATTGTCTTTGCTTTTATACTGCTCCTCATCTCTTGTGGAAAAGAGAAAAAAAGCACTCTCACTACGCTAATCCCTGTTCCTCAGGCCGTGATGGCCGAACCGGGTTATTTTACCTTGAAGGGATCGGCCAAAATAAAAACGGAGCCGTCTGCTGAGGAAGTTAAATCCATTGCCGGTTATCTTGTTTCAAAATTGAGGCCCGCTACCGGGTTTGCGTTGCCGGTAGAAGAGGGGCCGGCCGCGGCAGGAGATATTGTTTTGATCTTGGATAATAAAAAAGAGTGGGGCGATGAGGGCTATGAACTGAAGGCGGATCCAACACAAGTAAAAATAACAGCAGCTAACCCGGCTGGTCTTTTCAGGGGTATTCAAACCTTGCGCCAGTTGCTCCCGGCATCGATTGAAGCACCGACATTACAAAAAACAGATTGGGTTATTCCGGCCTGCACCATTACCGACCGCCCCAACTATGAGTGGCGCGGGTTTATGCTGGATGTAAGCCGTCATTTCTTTTCTGTGAACGAAGTAAAACGGTTGATAGACCAGATGGCGTACTACAAACTGAATGTGTTTCACTGGCACTTGAGTGACGACCAAGGGTGGCGTATTGAAATTAAATCGTGGCCTAAACTTACCGAAGTAGGCGGACAGACGCAGGTAGGCGGAAAGCAGGGTGGGTTTTATACACAAGAGCAATACAAAGAAGTAGTGAAGTATGCGGCCGAGCGCTACATTACGGTGGCTCCCGAAATTGATATGCCGGGGCACACCAATGCGGCACTGGCTTCGTACCCGGAATTAAATTGCAGCGAACAGAGTTTTAAAATTGCTCCGGGCAATGAAGTAAAACGTAAAGTGCCCGGCTTATATACAGGCATTGCTGTGGGGTTTAGCACTCTTTGCACCAGCAAGGAAACTACCTACAAATTTGTAGATGATGTGGTGCGTGAGTTGGCCGAAATGACGCCCGGCCCTTATCTGCATATTGGGGGAGATGAAAGCCATGCCACCAAAAAAGAAGATTACATTCCTTTTGTTGCCCGTGTACAAAAAATAGTAGCGGCTCATGGTAAAAAAGTAGTAGGCTGGGATGAAGTAGCCATTACCGAACTGCAACCCAACACGCTGGCTCAGGTTTGGGCAAATGCCGAAAACGGAAAAAAAGCCATTGCCCAAAATGCCAAAGTTATTTTATCGCCTGCCAAAAAAATGTACCTCGATATGAGCTATGACTCTACCTCTAAGTTAGGGCTGCACTGGGCAGCCTATGTGGAAGTGGACAGCGCATATGCCTGGGATCCGACCACCTGGGTAAAAGGAATATCGAGAGAAAATATTCACGGGGTAGAATCGGCCCTGTGGAGCGAAACCATTGAAACACAAGACGACATAGATTATATGGTGTTTCCACGGTTGCCCGGCCATGCCGAGATAGGATGGTCGGCTGCTGCCGATGGCCAACCCGGCTCAAGAAACTGGCCGGAATATAAAATGCGGTTAGCACACCATGGCCCCCGCCTGAAAAATATGGGCATCCGTTTCTATCAATCGAAATTAGTGCCGTGGGTGGAAGAATAATTTTTTTTGGAACGTAACTTAAGTTAAAAAATGAAAAAAATATTTTTTCTTTCGGTGGCATTGGTCGCATTACTAATAGTGAGTTGCCATAACAATTCATCTTTAATTGCCCATCAAGATAACTCTTCCAATTTCGACACCATGGGCTTGAGAAAAATTATTGACGAAAAAAATAAACAATTTGCGAAGGCTCATGTGCTTCGGGATACTGCATTTTTGAATAATATTTTTACGCAAGAGGGGAGAGTTTTAGCGCCTAATTCTGAAATGATAAGTGGGCGTTCGGCTATTTCGTCAATCAATTTGGAGTATGTTAATTATGGTATAAATGAAGCGCGTATAGAAACAACTAAATTATATGGTTGCGGAGATTATCTTATTAATGAAGGCAATTATTTTATGAGCTTTGGAAATAAAGGCATCATTGATAAAGGGAAGTTCATCTACATTTGGAAAAAGGTAGGTAACGATTGGAAATTAGATTCTGATATTTGGAATAGCTCTCTGCCGGCAACACCAACAAAATAAAACGAACGGAAACTATATCAAAATTCAGTTTTACAGTCAGCCTGAATTGGTTGAAGGCTATTTCAACACTATAATCTGATTTTGACAAACTCAACCACATTATATTTTTGAGATATCTTCTAAATAGAGTGGCGCTGAGGGGATAACTGCTACTTCCGATTTTTTGTACCTATATCAGGCTGACGAGTTTTAATCCCCGGCCTTTGCAAGGCGCTTAAAAAATGAAATTATAAAAGAATAAAAAATGGCACACGTATCAATTTATTTGAATTTCATGGGGAATACCGAAGAAGCGTTTACCCATTACAAAAAAGTTTTTAAAACTGAATTCTCGGCTCCCTTCGCGCGGATGAAAGATATTCCGGCTCAGCCCGGAATGCCTGAACTTGCAGCGGCCGACAAAAACAAAATTATGCACGTGGCACTGCCTACTTTGGGCGGCACCGAAATTATGGGAACCGATATGCTGGAAAGCATGGGGCATAAATTAATTGAAGGAAACAATGTTACCATCAGCTTAAATCCGGACACACGGGAAGAAGCCGACCGGTTGTACAGAGCGCTTACGAACGGGGGCACCGACAGCATAGCACCACACGAAGAATTTTGGGGCTATTGGGGCACTTGCAAAGATAAATTTGGAATACGTTGGATGTTTAACATCACAAACCAACCACAACCCCATGGCCAATAATACGGTTACGCTTCATCGTGTTTTAAAAGCTTCTCCCGAAAAAGTGTTTCGGGCATTTGCCAACCCTGTTGCCCAGGCATCGTGGCTTCCGCCTTACGGTTTTTTATGTACCGTGCACGAATCCAATTTTAAGGTAGGCGGAGTTTATAAAATGGCTTTCACCAATTTTTCAACCGGAAGCAGCCACTCCTTTGGCGGGAAATATGTAGAAATTAAACCGAATGAATTTATAAAATATACCGACCAATTTGATGATCCCAATTTGCCGGGCGAAATGATAACCTCCATTTGGTTGACCAAAGTTTTATGTGGTACCGAACTCAAAATCGTTCAAGAGGGCATTCCTTCCGTTATCCCAACCGAAATGTGTTATCTGGGGTGGCAGGAATCGTTAGATAAGTTAAAGAAATTAGTAGAGCCTGAAATCCCGGATGCTTAACCCAAACAATAAAACCATTTAATGTTTTAACGGCCGTTTTTTAATCATCCCACCCCGGGTATCTTTTATGCTGTGCATCACCACAAAGGCATCGGGGTCTATTTTTTCTATCTCGCTGTTGAGTTTGTTTAGTTCTAATCGGGTGATGACCGAATAAATTATTTCGATCTGTTGCTTTTCCCCGCTCTTGCCGTAGCCGCCCTTTCCGTTGTAAACCGTAACCCCTCGCCCCATTTCGTTAAAAATCATTTGCCTGATTTTTTCGCTGTGCGGTGAAATGATGGTAACCCCGATGTATTCTTCAATACCTTCCACCAGAAAGTCGAGGGTTTTGGAAGCCGACATGTAAGTGATCATAGAATACATGGCAATTTCAAGACCGAGAAAATAGGCAGCCGTAGAAAAAATAATTACGTTGATCACGATGATGATGTCTCCGATGGTGGCGCCTAATTTTCGGCTTAGAAAAATGGCAAGCACTTCGGTGCCGTCTAACACGGCTCCGCCCCGAACCGCCAGACCGATGCCAGCCCCCAGAAAAAAACCACCAAACAAAGCCACCAGCAAATTGTCTTGGGTAATATCCGGAAAGGAAACCGTAGCCAACACAAAGGACAGCCCGGCAATGGCCAGTGCCGTTTTGAGGGCAAAGGATTTGCCCATAACGAGGTATCCCAAAATAACAAACGGAATATTTACTACGATGATAAGTTGATAAAGAGGGATGTGGCTCAGGGCCGAGATGAGCAACGATATGCCGGTGGCACCCCCATCAATAAAATGATTGGATAATAAAAAGCCTTTAAAGCCAAACGAAGCAGAAAAAATACCAAGTGTAATGAGCAGCACATCTTTTATAAGATGTTTAGCAGAAATAAAAAGCTCACGATAACCTTTGGCCAGCTGGTAACCGGTAAAAGATTTATCTTTTCCGTCAGTTCGGTTCCGGTTTCCGAGTGTTGTATAAACAATTATTTTTTTTAAGAATGGTTTCATGTATAGTCTTTACATTAGTTGCTATGATATATTAAGCTGATCTGATCAAAAATAGGCAATACAAACCTATTTTTACTTGTGGCCGGATACGAAATCTTTATTTTCACATCCTTACTAAGAAGCATAAATGCAGACACTAACCCAATCATTCACTCACCGGTATAACCGGATGCCGCTGGTGGTGCGGGCGCCCGGGCGCATAAACCTGATAGGGGAGCATACCGATTATAACGGAGGTTTTGTTATGCCGGCTGCTATTGATAAACAGTTCCTTTTTGCTGCGGCCCATAACCACACAAAGCAGTTTACTATTTGTGCACTTGATTTTAATGAAGAAATTTCTTTTTCGCTGAACGAGCTGCAGCCGGGCCATCGCTGGGTTAACTACCTGATGGGGGTAGTGGCGGGGTTTGTGCGCAGAGGCAAGGCAATAGGCGGAGTGGAGGTTATGTTTACAAGCAATATTCCGCCCGGGGCGGGATTGTCTTCATCGGCCGCTCTGTGCAGCGGGTTTGGCTTTGTGCTGAACGAATTGTTTCAGTGCCGTCTGAGCCGGCTCGATCTGGCGCTGATTGCCCAAGAGGCAGAACATCAATTTGCCGGAGCCAAAGTAGGGCTGATGGATATGTATGCCAGTCTGTTTTCAAAATCAGAATCGGTAATGCTGATGGACTGCCGGAGTAATACCCATGAGTACATTCCTTTCCGGGCAGACGGGCTTGATCTTCTTTTGATTGATACAAAAGTAAAACACTCGCTGGCCTCATCGGCTTATAACCACCGCAGGCAGGCCTGCGAGGCAGGCGTAAAAATTCTTCAGCAAAAACACCCGGGTGTACAATCGTTGCGCGATGTAAGTGAAATGCAACTGCTTCCATATCAGGCTGTAATGGAAGAAGAAATTTTTAAACGATGTCATTACGTAGTGAAGGAAATAGAACGCACCGTAGCGGCAGCCGGCCACCTGAAACGAAACGAGTGGTCTGCCTTTGGCAAGCTTATGTACGAAACCCATGACGGGCTAAGCCGTGAATACGAAGTAAGCTGCCCCGAATCGGATTGGATAGTCAATACAGCACGCGAAAGCCGGATAACCGGTGCCCGGCAGATGGGCGGAGGCTTTGGGGGCTGTGTGCTTTGTTTGATAAGCCAGCCCGAAAAAAAAATGTTTAGTCAAAAAGTTCAGGAAAAATATTTTGCTCAATTCAAAAAAGAACCTGATTTTTATTCAGTTGAACTGAGCGAAGGCATAACCCTACTCGATTTTTAACCTAATCCTTATCGAATGAAAACCAGCGATTACATTGTTTTTGTTATTTACCTGATAATCGTAGGTGCCTACGGCTACTGGATATACACACGCAAGAAAAAGGCAGCCGTAGATTCAAAAGATTTTTTCCTGGCCGAGGGCTCGCTTACCTGGTGGGCTATTGGCGCCTCGCTTATTGCTTCTAATATTTCGGCCGAACAATTTATCGGCATGTCGGGCTCGGGCTTTGCCATGGGGCTGGCCATTGCTTCGTACGAGTGGATGGCGGCCGTTACGTTAATTGTGGTGGCCGTTTTCTTTTTACCCATCTACTTAAAAAATAAAATTTACACCATGCCCCAGTTTTTGGCTCAGCGGTATAGTCCGCTGGTAGCTACTATTATGGCCGTATTTTGGCTATTGGTGTACATCTTTGTAAACCTTACCTCCATTTTATATTTAGGTGCGCTGGCGGTAGATGCCGTTACCGGGCTGGGGTTTGCTACATGTGCCATTGGGCTGTCGGTATTTGCTGTGATCATCACCCTGGGCGGTATGAAGGTAATCGGTTTCACCGATGTTATCCAGGTAATGGTGTTGGTGCTGGGCGGATTAGCCACTACGTATTTAGCACTTGATTTGGTGGCCGATAAGCTGAGTGGAGGAGGTATTTGGGATGCCCTCTCATTTGTTCATCAAAGTGCCAGCGATCACTTTCACATGATCTTAAACAAAGGGCAGGTAATGATGCCCGATGGAAAAGGCGGTACCGAAGATGCTTACCAGAAACTGCCCGGCTTAGCCGTGCTGATCGGGGCCATGTGGATCGCTAATTTATACTACTGGGGCTGTAACCAATACATTACCCAACGCGCGCTGGGTGCTGATCTGGAAACCGGACGGGCCGGATTGTTGTTTGCTTCGTTTTTAAAATTACTGATGCCGCTCATTGTAGTGCTTCCCGGTATTGCCGCTTTTGTATTGTACAAAAACGGATTCTTTCAAACGGAGATGATGACCACCGTACACATCGGTAGCGAAGCGAAAGATGTGTTGCGCTCCGATCGCGCTTATCCGGTGTTGCTGAATTTGCTGCCGGCCGGGCTCAAAGGATTATCGTTTGCAGCACTGACGGCCGCTATCGTTGCTTCTCTGGCCGGCAAGGCCAATAGTATCTCTACTATTTTTACACTGGATCTCTACAAAAAATTTATGCATAAAAATGCCTCCGAAACACATCTGGTAAATGTAGGTAAAGTAGCCATTATAGTAGCGATGCTGATAGCCGGTGTGGTGGCTCCTCAACTGAGCCGCTTCGATCAGGCCTTTCAATTTATTCAGGATTTTACCGGTCTAATTTCTCCCGGGGTGGTGGCTATCTTTTTACTCGGTATGTTTTGGAAGCGTGCCAATGGTGCGGCCGCGCTGGTGGCTTCGCTGGCCACATTGCCGCTGGGTCTGGGATTTAATAAATGGCTGCCCGACATTCCGTTTTTGCATCGCATGGGGTATGTATTTTTAATTTTAGTCGGGCTGATGGTAATCGTGAGTCTGGTTTCTCCTTATAAAGAAAAACAAACCGGAGTGGAGGTAGATGTAAAAATGTTTTCAGTAGATAAAAAATTTGGGTTAGGCGCACTGCTGGTAATGGGTCTAATTGCTGCTTTATATATTATTTTTTGGTAAAAAATAACATGGCTATATGCTGAAGAATTATTGGAAGACAACCCTGCGGCATCTTAAAAGCATCTACTCGCTTATTAATTTACTGGGCCTTACAGTGAGCCTCAGTGTTTTTGTGCTGATCTATGTGTGGGTAGATGATGAGTTAAGTTTTGATAAATTTCACGAAGGCCACGAAAGAATATACCGGGTGATACAAGACCGGTTGCAGCCGGATGGCTCCTTTAATTCTGTTGCCTTGTTGCCCCCCATGTTGCACGACTATATACTGGCCAACAATAAGCAAGTGGAGGAGGCTTG
>JAFDYY010000083.1 GCA_018267195.1 Bacteroidota bacterium
CATGGGTTGTTGATTTTCATTCGTCAATCATGCCAATCGATTTTCTATTGCATGAGTTGGGTTGAAGCCGTTCTAAAAAATGTTTTTGCAAAAAAGCAAAATAGAAAATACCTTAGAGAACAATAACCAGCAAGTATGGGAAACAAGTGTTTGATTGTAATGCCGTCAGGTGGATTAAGCGCCTATCCTTCGGGGCATTTTAAACGCGTGTATGATTATATTGTGGCACCGGCTAGTACGTTGGCAGGTTACTGGCCGGCCCGGTTAGATGATCCGGGAGAGAAACCAACCGACATTTTAAAAAATGTGATTGAGTGCGAAGTGGCCATTTGCGATTTGAGCGCCACCAACCCGGAAGCACTTTATATTATCGCTGTTCGTCATGCTCTAAACCTGCCCGTTGTTTTGATTAAAGATTTAAAATCAGCTGCGCCTTTCTCTACGGACGAATGGAGTTTAGTGGAGTATGATGAATCCCTGCGGATTGACACCGTTCAGCAAGCTAACGAAGCACTAAGCGAAGCCGTAAAAAAATCAATCGAAAAAAAAGAAGAAAAGAATGAACGGCTCACTCGTTTTGGAATTGGCCTACCCCCGCCAGAGCCGGCAACGTTTGCCACGCCCCCCGCTATGGACGAACCCGTAAAAGAGGAAATCGTTCACCACTTGCCGGTAATCTCCCCGCTGCCTTCCTACGTGGGCGATCCTTTTAGCGAAGAGCAACTTGGTAAGATTAAAGCAGGCGATGAGCTGTTTCACCTGCACCACGGAAAGGGGAAAGTGAACACAGTTAAAAAAATGGGCAAAGACAATGTGGCCAATGTGCAGTTTGATTCGGGCACCAAATTAATTGTATTAGAAGCCACCGATTTTTTAAGAAAAATAAAATAACCAGCCGTTTTTTGCTTACTGATTAGAATCTATCACCAACGGAAAATCCTGGCCGCGAGAGAATGTGTAAGGATACTGTGGTTTGCCTTTTAGTTTGCGGGTGAGTTCGGGCACCTGATCGTCTAAGTACGACTTTAATTCATAAATAGTAACCTTGCCATCTTTGGGTGCTCCATCCGCATCGCCTTGCAAAGCTTTGATCAATAAATAAGTAAAAATGCCGTGCCCCAACTCGGCAACCTCCGTAGCAAATTGTTCGCTTCCGGCCGAGGCCATTACGTGTATGCCGGCACTGCGCGAAAGCTGGGCAATGGCTTTTTCTTCGGCCGCCCCGCGCGAAGCCAGCAGCTCTACCGAGCCACCGCTTTGGCAGGCATCCATTACAATCAATTGCTTTAGTGCCTTTATGTTTTTGAACTTGTCTTGCAACACCGAGGCCTCAATCGCTTCTTTTTTTAACGAGATCAGATCATACAATCGGGAGCTTTCGCTTGGAATGAAAAAAAAACGATCATCTACCATGCTGCCATGGCCGGCATAGTAAAAAAGAAAAACATCTTCCGGTTTTATTTTGGCCGAAAGTTCATCTAGTTTTTTCAGGATGTTTGCCTGAGTGGCGTTTTCATCGTAGAGGGCATCTACTTCTATGTGCTTAAATAGTTTACTTTTTTCTTCTACTGTTTTTCCAAACGACTCTGCATCCGGCTTGGCATAATTCAGCGTCAGGCGCGGATTTTTATATTGATTAATACCAACCGACAACAAGTAACACGTGGTATTTTTGGTGGGGCTATCAAAAAAAATTTCGGTAGTAACCGGATCTGATTCAACCATTTCTTTATTTCCGGCCGAAGCCGAAAAGCGGTTGGTGCCGCCAATTAAATTGGCCGTAACATGATAAGTGGCCGACTGGTTTTTTCCGGAAGGCAACACAAAGCCGGTGGCTGCCATGCGCTTGCCGTTATGAAAGAGTTTGAATTTTTCTGCCCCGGTTCCCACATCGGTTACGCGCACATAAATTTCGGCCTTGGAGGGATCGGTGGTGGGTACCCAGGCAATTTTTACCACTGGGGGTGGAGAATTTTTCATTCTCTGGTCCATGCCCATCGCCCGGTCGCTGCTTTTATTTTGAAAAATTTTAGGCATCAGATCCGGGCGAAAGTATTCTTCAAAAAACTGATCTACACTGTATGTTTTCAGGCCCTGTACAAAATGAATGTATTGGCGTGCCTTATCGGTGGCGTTAAAAAAGCCTTCGGGGTTTTTTACCATCCAATCTTTTTCTCCGAAATGAATGTGTTCAAAAAATTCCTTGCCGGTGGCTAAATCCCAAAACTTGATGGACCCATCTACACTATGGCTGATAAGCATTTGGTTATCGGGGCTGAACAACAGCGTTGTAACCTCCGCCCGGTGCCCGTCAAATGTGCGAATAACTTTGGCCGAGGCCATATCCCAAACGCGGATTTTCCGGTCGGCACCGGCCGAATAAATTGTTTTTCCGTCCGGCCCGAAAATAGCGATGTGGGCTGCGCCCCGGTGGCCCATAAATTTTTTTGTCATTAACCCCGTGCTGATACTCCACAAGCGAATGGATCCATCCCAGCTGGCCGAAAGAAGTTGGTCGTTAGCAATCCTTATGGAAGCGATTACGTCTGTATGACCTATAAAATCGCGTACGATTTCTTTGGTATCGGCTTCATACATTTTAAGGTCTTTGCCCAAACTGGCAAAAAAATATAAATCGTTGGTGCTCCATAAAAAATTCAGTGCTGAGTTGTTTTTAAAATCAAAATAATTTACCGCCTTGCCGGTAGTTAAATCCCACGATATAAGGGTAGCATCCCAGCTAGAGGAAGCCACCTGTGTTTCGTCAGAATTAAAATGAATATCAAAAATCGGGGCGCGATGAGCCTGTATTGTTTTCAGGGTATCGCCTTTGGTTAGATCCCATAAAATAATTTTACCCTCTCCTCCACCGGTTACCATTTTTTTTCCATCACGCGAAAGATCATAACAGAGCACTGCCTTATCATGGCCTGCATAATCCATCACATTTTTTCCGGTGGCCATCTCCCACTGCTTCACCCGGGTGCCAAACTTTCCTTTAATAAGCGATTTGCCATCGGGCGTGATGAGTATATTATTTTTAAAGCGAACGTATTTGGCAATCGACTGATCCCAGTAGGAATTGGGGTCGTAATTAATTCCTCCTTTATCGCGTTCATTAAGAAAGCCCGTTAGTGCTCCTGTTTTTTTTCCGGTGGCTACATTGTAAATCAACACCTCGTTGTTGTCGCAGGCCATCAGCAGTTGTTTTCCATCGCGCGAAAATTTAGCCTGGTTGAGGTTCGCTTCTACTTTAGGGTTAATGGTTTGCAGGGAGTCGCCTTTGGCTGCGTGGTAAATCACAATCATTTTATCGGAGCAAGCGGCCACCCATTTTCCATCGGGGCTAAACTCGGCCGATTTCAGATCATGAATTTTTTTGGTGTATCGCACGGCTAATTTTCCTGTGCTTAAATCATACTTTGCCACTTCTCCGTTTTGCGATGCTTTTAATAAAAAACGATTGTCGGGCGAAAAATCTACATAGCTGTAACAGCCTCCGCAAGAAGAATAGTCAGAGAAATTAAATGTATATTTTTTTTCCCACGAGCCAACCCGGTACACATTTACCGTACTATTGTCTTCGCCCACGGCCAGCCACTCGCTGTTCGAACTGATGGCCAGCGTGATCCGGCCACCCGAGCCGGCATAACCATCGGCTTCCCACTCGGCTATTTTCTTTTTACCGGGAAATTCCCACGCGCGCACCTGACGGCCGAAACCAACCGTAACAAAAAATTTCCCTTTCGGATCAAACACCACATCTGTTATTCGTTCTGAGTCGGGCGTAACCGAAAGAATTTCGTTGCCGGTGGCTATGTCCCATATTTTAGCGCTGGCATCGCCATTACCGGTAATCAGATACTTACCATCCGGGCTAAAGCACAAACTGTTTACTGAAAACTGATGTCCTAAAAAACTGCGTACCTCGCGGCCTGTGCTCAGTTCCCAAAGTTTGGCCGACTTATCGCGGCTGCCGGTGGCTACATAATTACTGTCGGGGCTGATGGCCAGCGATATTACCGCCAACTCATGTCCTTGTTGAATAATTGTTTCTACTTGTTGGCTCCACACACTGTAATAACCGATCAGAAAAAAAATTAAGAAAGCCGGTTTCCTGTTTTTTATAAGAGAATTCACTTTATACGGGTTAGAAGGGTATGAATCGGTTTCTTATGCCTTCACTTCTTCGGGTTCTTGCGGTTCAGGCTCTACGGGTATTTCATCCCACTTTTGCGGCTCGGCATTGTGCAGGTATTCCAATATTTTCTGTTCCACTTGTTTCAGTTTTAACCCACGTAAAAATTTTCCGTTTCGTGCCAAAATCAACCGGCCGGTTTCTTCGGAAATCGCCATCACCAGGGTGTCCGTAACTTCGCTCATGCCGATAGCCGAACGATGCCGAAGGCCAAACTGAGGTGGCAGGTGGTCGTTCTCGCTTACCGGAAGTACGCAACGGGCCGCCCGAATTTTACTTTTATAAATAATAAGCGCCCCATCGTGCAACGGGCTTGTCTTTTGAAAAATGGAAACGATCAGGCGTTTGTTTACTTCTGCATTTAGCAGATCGCCTGTTTCACAATGAAATTTTAATTCAGAATCGCGCGAAAAAACAATGAGGGCACCGGTACGGGTGGCTTTCATAGATTTGGCAGCCTCCATCAATTGATGTACATCAAATTCGTTATGAAAAAAACCGCTTCGCCAGTGGTTAATAGACTTGATAAGGTTTCCGCGATTGATTTCTGTGCTCCGGCCAATGAGCAATAAAAATTTACGAATTTCCGGCTGAAATAAAATGATCATAGCCAACACCCCTACGCCCATAAACTGGCCAAGTATTTTGGCCAGCAACTCCATTTGGGCCGCCCTTACAATCAGGTAAATCAGGTACAAAGAAAGAATGCCCAGAAAAATATTTACTGCAATACTCCCTTTGATGATTTTGTAAATCTGATACAATAAAACAGACACTAGGCCAATGTCTATTAAATCTACCCAGGCTACTTCTAAAAATCCGATCCGGAAAAGGAAAATCATTGCTCAAAGATAACGGATTAAATTTTTTGCTCCCCTCCAAGACAAAGACCATCATTACAATTTAGGTATTCGCCTATCTTTGCCGGCATGATCGGTGAAACCCCGTTACAAAAACAATACAATGCCATCAAAGCAAAATACCCGGGGGCGTTATTGCTTTTTCGCGTAGGCGATTTTTATGAAACCTTTGGAGACGATGCTGCCAAAGCCAGCAAAGTATTAGATATTGTCCTTACCAAACGGGGAAACGGATCGGCTGCCGAAACCGCATTGGCCGGCTTTCCCCATCATGCCCTCGACTCGTACTTGCCCAAGTTGGTGCGGGCCGGCTACCGGGTAGCCATCTGCGACCAACTGGAAGACCCGCGGTTTGTAAAGGGCATCGTCAAGCGCGGAGTAACCGAATTGGTTACTCCCGGTGTTTCCTTTAACGATAACGTGCTGGAGAAAAAACAAAATAATTTCCTGGCTTCGATACACCTCACCAAAAACACTTGGGGCATTTCGTTTTTAGATGTGAGCACAGGCGAGTTTTTTGCCGCCCAGGGTACAGAGGCTTATGTACTGAAACTGATCCAGAATTTTTCTCCTTCCGAGATTATATTCAGTAAGACCCATCGCCCCCAAGCAGACGAGCTTTTTGACGAGGAGTATGCCACTTTCGCATTAGATGATTGGGTCTATACCTACGACTTTGCCAAAGAGAAATTAGTTAATCAGTTTAACACTTCTACCCTTAAAGGATTTGGTCTAGACGGGATGAATGAAGCCGTCATTGCAGCCGGTGCCGTGCTTCACTATCTGGAAATAACCGAACACAAAAACATCCTTCATATTTCGGCCATCGCCCGGCTGGATGAAGATCAGTACGTTTGGCTTGATAAATTTACAATCCGCAATCTGGAGATTGTGTACTCCCCCAGCGAAGGCGGGGTACCGCTTATTGAGGTGCTGGATCAAACCATTACCCCCATGGGCTCGCGCAATTTGCGCAAGTGGATGGTGCTTCCGCTAAAAGAGAAAAAACTAATTGAAGAGAGGCTTAAAATAGTTTCTCATTTTTTTAATCATTCCGACCAAGCCGAAAAAATAGCCGATCAATTCCGCCTGATAACCGATTTGGAGCGTCTGATTTCTAAAGTGGCTGTGGGGCGCATCAACCCGCGCGAGTTGCTGCAGTTAAAGCGGGCTTTAATGGCCTTAGTGCCGGTAAAAGAAGAATTGCTAAACGCAGGAGTGCCCGAATTGATTAAAGCCGGAAACCAAATTGATACTTGTTCTTTTTTAGTAGAAAAAATAGAACGTGAACTGGCCGAAGACGCACCCTTACTGCTGCACGTGGGAGGAATCATTAAAGATCAGGTGCAAGCTGAGTTAGATGAATTGCGAGCCATTTCATTTTCAGGAAAAGATTATTTACTGCAGGTGCAGAAACGTGAAATAGAAAGAACCGGAATCAATTCACTCAAGGTATCGTACAATAAAATATTTGGTTATTACCTGGAGGTGAGCCACACCAACAAAGATAAAGTACCTGCCGATTGGATACGCAAGCAGACCTTAACCAATGCCGAGCGTTTCATTACGGAAGAACTAAAAGTGTACGAAGAAAAAATTTTGCATGCCGAAGAAAAGATTTCAGTTATTGAACAACAACTTTTTTCTGAACTGGTAAGGTTTACAGCCGGGTTTATATCGCCCATTCAGCAAAATGCCCGTATCATTGCCGAGTTAGACTGCCTTCTTTCGTTTGCTGCGGTGGCCCGGGCCAATCGCTATTCCTGCCCGGAAATAAGCGATTCTACAAGGTTGGCTATTAAAGGCGGCCGCCACCCCGTAATTGAAAAACAATTGCCTGTGGGAGAAAGCTATGTGCCCAACGATATTTACCTGGATAGTGAAACCCAGCAAATACTGATCATTACGGGTCCGAATATGGCGGGCAAGTCGGCCTTGCTGCGGCAAACCGCGCTGATCGTTCTGCTGGCGCAAATGGGTAGTTATGTTCCGGCCGAGCATGCCCTAATAGGCTTGGTTGATAAAATTTTTACCCGGGTCGGTGCCAGCGATAATTTGTCGCGGGGCGAATCTACCTTCATGGTAGAGATGACCGAAACCGCCAGCATCTTAAACAATTTGAGCCCCCGCAGTTTGGTGTTGATGGATGAAATCGGTCGCGGCACTTCTACCTACGATGGCGTATCGATTGCGTGGAGCATTGTAGAGTACCTGCACCAACAAAATTTCAGAGCTAAAACATTATTTGCCACGCACTACCATGAGCTAAACCAACTGGCCGAAGATTTGCCACGCGTAAAGAATTTTAACGTGAGCGTAAAGGAAATTGGCGACAAAATCATTTTCATGCGCCAACTGAAAGAAGGGGGCAGCGAACACAGCTTCGGCATACACGTGGCACAACTGGCCGGCATGCCCAATAAGATTGTGCTGCGGGCCAATGAAATTTTACATTTTCTGGAGAAAGAAAAACATAAAAACAATCCAGAAAAAAAATGGGAGGCCCTCCCTAAAGCCAGTCGGCAAACGTCTCTTTTTGAAACAGACCCCCGGATGAAAGACGTGCAGACCATGCTCGGCCAAATAGATATAAACACCATCAGCCCGGTAGAAGCCTTGCTGAAACTGAACGAAGTAATTACTATTTTGAAGAAATGATGCTCCCTATAGCTTTTTCTATTTCCTACGGCCAAGTGTTTAGCCCATCCTAAATTTTATTTCCTAATTTAAAAAAAGAAAAATGAAAACTCTATCCAAATTTTTGTTCAGCGCTTTCATTATTGTATTGTTTACACATTGCCAAAAGGAAAATAATTCGGTAAACCAAAAACAAACAGAACAACTTAAAACACTTCTGTCTATTTTAAATTCTTTACCAACCGCCTCCGTTACTATCAGTTTTAATGACAAGGGCGAATTAAAATCGGCTTTTTTTAACCCCAAAGGATCGGGCGCTTCCTACCGGAGGCCGGTGGCTTGCAGTACCTCTACCGGCATTACAGATGCTTTTGCACAGTGCCTATTAAACTATCTTAACGCTAACAGCGGTTCCTGCCTAACCATAACCCATGCGGGAGATAACAACCCCAATACTTTTAATGCGGAAGTTTCGCCTTGCCCTGTATAAAATTCGTCTTACGAAAATTTTTTGTGTTCTCGGCAATTGTTCACTAGCGGTTTAGCTTTTTTCTTAGCCTTTATCCCAAATTATGCAATAGAAAATCGATTGGCATGATGGACGAATGAAAATCAAAAACATGCGGATGA
>JAFDYY010000084.1 GCA_018267195.1 Bacteroidota bacterium
CCCATGAAGATAAAATACCCCATGGTGATTTTCATTGTCCGGGTTAAACCTTGACGAAGGTTGACGGAAACGTCAACCTTCGTCAACTCTTTGGGCAGATGATGCATCCCTAATGCATCATCTGAGTTAAAATACGATGGGGTGCAAGACCACATCTACCCGGCGGTTCATCCGTTGCCCCCCGAAGGAGTCATTAGAAAAGACAGGGTTTTCATATCCCCAATCGCGAACATGTATAATTTTTTCGGGAATATCTTTTTGGAGCAGTACCTGAAATACCATTTGGCTGCGCATTTGCGAGAGCCACTGATTGTATCTTCTGCTCCCGATGTTATCGGTATGGCTGATGATTTGAACCTGGTATTTCTCCAGCAAATTAGGGATCGAATCTAACCACCGGGCCAGGTTATTTTCCTGTTGCTCATCAATATAGTAACTGCCGCCCCTAAAAAATATGCTTTTACTGAGTTCGCCTACACTTACCTGCGATCGTACCGAAAAAGGTGTTAGCAAAAATAAAATCCAAAGCCCCTTTGCTTGCATGAAGTGAATGTACTGAAAAAACACAAAACCCATTACTAAACAAAGTAAATTAGGGCTGTGAAAAAGATGATCATATTTCTGTTGTTGGGCAACCCGTTGCTGGGAGTTGCGCAGGCCGATGAGCACCCCATTTTGCCTGAGCTGGTGGGCAAGTGGTGTTACATTAGCGAAACGGCCTCGGTAGCCGATGGGCATAGCTATTCGTGCATAATTTTACAAGCTGATGGAACCTATGAAGCCACCCTCGACCGGAGTACGCTGCCCAACGGAACCTCTTTTCCGATTGCTCAAGATACCGATCGTGGAACCTGGTGGGTAAAAGACAACCGCCTGTTTTACAACTCCGAATCAAACGGACAGGGCTCGTTTTTTTTTCAGAAAAGAAACCACCCGCGCAATGAGAGTATCGCCTTGCTCGTAGTTAACGGACTATTGTTTGCCACGGCTTCCTCGCACGATCCGTGGTAAAGTCTATGTAACCAACAGACTCTTTACTCCTTAATATTTAGCCGGTTGCCCTGCAGCCGGAGTCGATTTTTTAATAAAGTCACGGATGTGATCATTGGAGGTAGCCAAATCTTCGGCACGTAAATACATCATGTGCCCGCTGCGGTAGCCTTCAAAACGCATCCGGTCTTTCATTTTGCCGCTGGGGTCTATCTGCCATTGTGTAAACTTGGCCCGGAAGTAAGTAGTAGCTCCGTCATAGTACCCCGACTGAACCATTAAATGCAGATAGGGATTTTCGGCCATGGCTTGCCGCAGGTTTTCGCCCGTGCGGTTGTTCTTATTATCCCACGGATATACCGACCCAAACATATTGTATTTTAAATCGGTTTTGTATTTCAGCACATCGCGCAAATAGTAATTGATGGCCGGGGTAAAAGAGTGAAGCCACGAAGTTAGTTCCGAATTATAATCGGGCTGAAAGCCGGCTGTCATTTTATCTAACCCCAGGTAGCGGGAGTCTAACCGGCCAATGGTGAAATTTTTTTCGCGCAGCAATTCTTTCCAAAAAAATTCGGTAGGCACTTGTAGGTTGGTTTGCAGAATTGCTTTTTCTGAAAGGCCAGAGTAGCGGCTCATCTTGGCAGCAATTTGTTTTCGTTTGACTTCGTCAATAAACCCACCACGGGAAACAGCCGGAATTAATTCGTCAAGAGTAAAAGCTTCCGATTCTGGAAGAATGTCTTTTAAATCTTTTTGTTGAAGATCGGCTGGCAATGCTTTGTGGTGCCAGGCGGCTGCGGTAAAATAGGGGAAGTCGAGCGCATCGTTCAGCATACCATCTTCCATAATACCAAGTTGTGTGGGCGAAACTAAAATCACTCCGTTCAAATACATCCAGTGGGCGTTTTGCAATTCAAGCGCAAGGCCCGATACACGCGCAGTACCATAACTTTCACCGATCAGATATTTGGGGGAAGTCCACCGGCTATTGCGCGAAACGAATGTATCAAGCCAATCGGCCAGGTATGCGATGTCGGCATTGACCCCAAAAAAAGTAGAGCGTTCTGTTTTTGGATCGAGAATGCGGGAGAAGCCTGTGTTTACCGGATCCACATACACGATGTCGGCTACATCGAGAATGGAATTGGGGTTGTCTTTAATTCCGTACGGTTGTACCGGGTAGCCCTCGTCATCAATATTTAAAATTTTAGGACCGGTATAAGCCACGTGCATCCACACCGAAGCTGAGCCGGGGCCGCCATTAAAAGACATAAAAAATGGCCGCTTGCTTTTATCGGTAACATCGGTGCGTTCGTAGTAGGTATAAAATAAGGAAGCGATTATTTTTCCGTCTTTGTCCCACACGGGCTGGGTGCCTGCTGTTACTTTATAGGGAACTATTTTTCCTTTGATGGTGGCTTGCCCCGTGGAGGTAACGGCCGACTCGGCCGGCAAAGTTCTTTCGGGCGAATGTTTTTCCGGAGAAGATTTTTCGGCCGAAGGTTTTTCTTGAGCCCAACCAATGAAAGACAAAAGAAAAAGAAAGGCAGTAAATGTAAGTTTCATAAAAATTCTGTTTTGCTTTCAAGATAACGGAAAGAAAGTAGAGGATGAAGACTTCTAAAATGGAAGGCAAAAGAAAAAGATAAACGGAAAGACAGAGTAGGTTACATCTGCCACTGGTCGCGCTATTATACCTCTTGAGGCTGAAAACTTCTGCCTGACGGCAATTCCATTCAGGGCGGTTCCGTTTCGTGTATTTTTCGGATTAATCATTTGTCGGTAGGGGCTTTTTTCAGATGAAACTGAATATCTGTGAAGAAGCTTTATTTCTTTTTACCCATTCTTTTTTTAGTCACATTCTCAGCCCGCAACGTGGCTGCCCAGTGTGCTATTATGGAACCCGGCTTTAAATTTTTAACCAGTAGCCGCGGTTGTGCTCCTTATACGGTAAGCATTGAAACGCTTTACCTCTCGGCCATACCGGGCACCACGTATTCGGTTGATTGGGGAGATGGTACTCCATTACAAACCTATACGCAGGTAAATGCCACGGGCGTAATCATGACACACACCTACCCGAATGCTTCAGTTAATTGCGGGTATGACGTGGTGATTGATGCATCGAATGCGTGCAACCCACCGGGCTCGGTAGTGCCGATCAATACCCAAGTGATTGTATGGACCAACGATGTGGTGTCTATCAACCCACAAGTATTCCGCGTGTGCCAGGGGTTTGCCGAAACCCTTTCTTTTACCGACAACAGCACGTGGAATTGTTTCCCGCGGCCTACCCGCGAGAACAGTGCCCCCCGGTGGATTCAGTGGATCTATGGCACCGGTCCGTTGGCCACACAAATTCCGGGAGTACAGGTAAACGGAGTATTGCCGGGTGCCTATCCGTATCTAAATCCGGCCGCCAATACCAACCCCATTTACCCGGTGGCTGCTCCCGGGCAGGTAAGCTTACCTGTTGCCGTTCCGGTTACGGCTCCGGCCAATGTGGGAAACACGTTTCAGGTAACTCTTAAAAACTGGAATCAATGTAATGCCTATTCCAACGACCCATTGAACCCGTTCGTTCCGATGAATGGGGATTTAATAAACGGAGATAATCCGGCTCAGGTAACCACCGCACAAATTGTGATTGTGCCTTCGCCTCAGCCGACTTTCATTACCCGTTTAAATAATTCCGGAGGCCCGGTACAAACTACCTTTTGTATTGGCGATCAGATTTTTTTTGACGACCAAACGCCATTCATTGCCGGATCCTCTTTTGGCTACACATGGCAATTTTTTGATAACAACACCGGAGCGGGTGTACCCTTGGCGACCTCTACCGGCAACGCTCCTGTTTTTTCTTATACCACGGGCGGGCCGAAGTTGATTCGCCTCTCCGTTACCGACAACAATGCAGCCGGTGGATGCACGAATACCTACGATGGCCTAATCACGATTTCGCCTGCGCTGGTAGCGTCTATTAAAACTACGGATCTATCGAACAACCCCATTACGCCTTACTTTTGTCAAAATTCTTCGGCTCCCTATACTGCATTTCGGGTTCGGTTTGCCGATGCATCGGTGGGGGTAGCTACGCCCAGTACCCAATGGCAATGGCAATTTTACGATCAGAACAATAGGTTGATCAATTCGTTTCCGGCCGTTGGATTTTCTAATGTTCCGCTAGGCCCGTTCGATCGGTCGTTTACTACACGAGGCATCTACCAGGCTACGTTAACCATTCGCGACAACATTACCGGTTGCCAGACACAAAACACTACGCAGGTTCGTATCTATGAAAACCCTGTTCCGTCATTCGTGGCTACACGGGTTTGCCAAGGGCAACTCAGTTCCTTTACAGAAAACTCTACCCTCAACTCCATCCAGGGCGACACCATTAGCATACGCGAATGGGATTTTAACTACAACGGAGTTACCTTCAACAAAGATCCGGCTTACGACAATAAGCGCTCGTTTACCCGATCGTTAGGAGGGGCCGGCACCTATCAGGTGGCGCTTCGGGTAACTGCAAGCCAAAACAATTGCTCGGCTGTTGTGGTTATGCCCGTTGTGGTTGACCCGCTGCCGCTGGCCAGTTTTACACCTGATAGAATTTCGGGGTGCAGCGTGCTAACCGTTAATTTTACTAACACCTCGGTGGGCGGTCAGCCGGATGTAGTAGATCATTTTGATTGGGAAATTGATTTTAAGAATGGGCTGGGTTTTCAGGTAGCGGGCTCGCAACACCCGGCCGATGTCAATTTCAGCAACATCTTTACGTATGCATTTAAAAATATAACTACAATTAATAAGCTGGCCGATGTGCGATTGCATGTTTACACAATTCATGGTTGCGAAACCATTTCACCGGTTACGACCATTACGGTTTTTCCGGGAACTAACTCCGGGTTCAGTTCTACCAACTATTCTCCTTTTAATACTAACTGCTCGCCCCAAACCATCCATTTTCAGGTAGATGCTGCGACACAAGCGCTGACTCCCTCCGATTATACCTGGGTAGTAAGCGATGCCAGCGGAATGATTTCTAACACGAGTACAGGCACATCGCCCACCTTCAACTACACATTTTCTAATCTGACATTAGCATTAAAAGATTTTTCAATCAAATTGACGACCACACTTTCTACCGGCTGCCGGGGCGATTCTACCCGCACCGTCCGCATAGCTCCGGTGCCGAGTTCATTGTTTGTAACAGACACTCTGGCTTTTAACTGCAACGCAATGACAGTTCGCCTGAGTGCGTTGCAAAAAGGGTTAGCAGCCTATCATTGGGTTGTTGTTGACAATGGAGTTACGCTGAGTGATGTAACAAATGCTTCCGATCAATATTCATTTACATTCAACCGCAGTGCCATTAACCAGAACATTCAGTTTTCGCTCGACACAAAAAACTTTGCCAATTGTGCCAGCCCCGTGTTGAGCAATACGATCGTTGTACCACAACAAGATAATATCAATGCCTCCTTTACTGTTACCCCGGCCACACAAACACTCCCCTCGTCAACCGTAACAATCAACAACACCACGAATTCCGGACCATGGATCTATCAATGGGATTTCGGAGATGGCTTAACCTCCAACATGGCTCAGGTAACAAGCCACACCTATGTTACCTACGGTGTTTACACTATTAAACTAACCGTTAGCAATTCGGTTTGCACGCAATCAGTTTCTAATACTGTTACTATTTTACCCATTCCTCCCATCGTTGATTTTAGTTATAACCCTTCATCGGGTTGCCAGCCACTCACGGTAAACTTTACAAACCTGAGCCGGTTTGCCAACCCCAACACCTACCAATGGGATTTTGGCGATGGAAGCTCATCAACCGATATTAACCCCATGCATGCTTATACCAATTTTGGTACGTACACGGTTTCATTGAGCGCCACCAACAATACCGGGCAAATTATTTCTACAACGAAACCACAAATCATTCATGTTTACCCGCGGCCATTTGCCAACTTCATTGCCCGGCCTACTTTACTTTATATTCCGGGTGGCATTTTAGCCACGCTCAACATGAGCCGTTACGCTTCCGGTTTTTTCTGGGACTTTGGCGATGGAGGCACATCCGTTGAAATGAACCCCGAACATATTTATAAATCGGAAGGCGTGTTTACCATTACGCTCATCGCCAGCAATGAACAAGGGTGTATTGATACCCTCACTCAAAAAAATGCTGTGGTGGTAAAAAAAGCGAATCAGGTACTAATCCCTAACGCCTTCTCGCCCAGTGCCAATGGGCCCGGCTCCGGTTCGGGTCAAAACGATATTTTTCTTCCGCTGATGAATGGGGTCGTGCAATTTGAGATGCTCATCTTCAACCGGTGGGGGCAGTTGTTGTTTCAAACCACCAGCCCCACCCAGGGCTGGGATGGTTACTACCAGGGTAAAATGTGCGAACAAGATGTGTATATGTATAAACTTACCGCCTTACTCGAAAGCGGAGAAACCGTAGTGAGAACAGGCGACATAAATCTGATCCGATGAAAGTTGTTTTAATTATAGTGTGGTGTTTTTCTGTTGGGGTAAGTTTCGCACAAGATCCGGAGTTCAGCCAGTATTATGCGGCCCCGCTCTACCTCAACCCTGCCTTTACCGGAACCACCAACGACCACCGGTTTATTTCTAACTACCGAAACCAATGGCCGGCCGTGGCACAAGGGTATCGCACGTATGCATTGTCGTACGATTATAATTTGGCCGGCTTCAACAGTGGGTTTGGCTTCATGGCTATGCAGGATGTGGCCGGCACAGCCGGGATGAGATCTACCGAGTTTAATTTTTTGTATTCGTATAAATTATCCATTGCTAACAAATGGGTGATTTCATCCGGATTGAATTTCGGGTATGCTACCCGCAGTATTGATTTTAATAAACTTATTTTTGGCGACCAACTGGTGTTGGGCAGCAACTCGACCATCCCCACCAGCGATCCTGCCCTGAGTAATGCGGGCACTTCGCACTACTTCGATTTTAAAGCCGGGGCTTTAGCTTACAATCGGAATTTCTGGATCGGTTTTGCAGCGAACCACATCAATGAACCCAACCGGTCGCTGGTGCACCAGTATGCTTATGTGCCGATGAAAATTTCCGTGCACGGAGGCGTGCGCATTCCGTTATATGGCGGCCTAGCTAAGCTTAACCACATTCCGGTTTTTTCTCCCTCCTTTGTTTATAAAAGACAAGCCAATTTCGAGCAGCTTGATGTGGGTGCGTACTTACTCTACGAGCCGATTATTTTTGGATTGTGGTACCGGGGGATACCCGTCAATAAAAATGCCGATCATAACCCCATGCAGGATGCAGCCGTGGTTATTCTTGGGTTTCAGTTTAGCCAGTTTGAAATCGTGTACAGTTACGATTTTACAGTTTCGCGGTTAGGACCCGCTTCGGGGGGCGCCCACGAGTTAGCATTAAAATACCGCTTCGAAATTCAAGAACGAACCAAAACTAAAAAAAGAGACGGCTGGATACCTTGCCCCACCTTTATCCGAAAAGAAAAATAAGAATGCTCCCCTCCCGACTAATTTCGGAAGCATTTTATTTTTTAAAAATGGAGGTTGCCAACTCTTCGGCCACTCACTATCTTGCGGGCGATGGAAAATTTTGTTGTTTCGGCCCGCAAGTACAGACCACTCGGTTTTGACGAAGTAGTGGGGCAGGAGCACATTACCACCACCCTAAAAAATGCCATCGATAACAATAAACTGGCACAAGCTCTTTTGTTTTGTGGCCCCCGTGGCGTAGGCAAAACCACGTGCGCCCGAATTGTGGCCCGGCTCATTAATGGGTTTGAGGAAAAAGCCGAAACCAACTCACTGAATATTTTTGAATTAGATGCGGCCTCCAACAACTCGGTGGAGGATATCCGAAACCTGATAGACCAGGTACGCTATCCACCGCAATTCGGAAAATTTAAAGTCTATATTATAGACGAGGTACACATGCTTTCCAATGCAGCCTTCAACGCATTTTTGAAAACACTGGAAGAGCCTCCTTCGTATGCGATCTTCATCCTGGCTACTACCGAGAAGCACAAAGTGATCCCCACGATTCTTTCGCGTTGCCAGATTTTTGATTTCAACCGTATTCAGGTTTCCGATATTGCCCGGCAATTAAAAAAAATTGCTGAGCGTGAAGGTATTTCT
>JAFDYY010000085.1 GCA_018267195.1 Bacteroidota bacterium
AATTTGAATCAGGACTCTTAACCAAATTGTGTAAACTATTTTCAGGACGAGTCAAGTTGTGAAAAGGACAACCCCAATGAAGGTGTCAGTAGTACTTTAAGCGAACTCATCCTCTCCGTAAAAGATCAAGCCTGGAGCTCTACCAACGGCCCGGCCAATATTGACTACTGCAATACCAAAACGGTAAACATCACCGTGCCGCACATGTGGGTGCAGGGTACGGGCGGCATTGCCCAGCCGCAAATGCCTTAACCGAAAAAAACGACTGTGTTAAGATTTTTTTGTGGTTTGATAAGATTAACTTTAATACTGCATCAATAAACCAAACGCCTTCAATTTGAAAAATCAATCTATTTTCTTTTATGCCATAGTCATCTTGTTTTTGTCGGGCTTGCCCTTGTGGGCTCAGGAAGAGCACCAATTGCAGAAAACGATGCGTAAAAGGTTTATAGATAGAGTGGAGCTTATGATGGGACCAAGTCTATGCTTCAATTATGGCAACAAATTTATTGACAGTTACTCCAGCAATGTTTTCACAAACAAAAGGGAGTTAAAGTATGGCTATTATTTTGGGCTGGGTCTTTATCATCCTATTAAGAGCAGAATAGGTTTAGTCAGTTTAAACGCTAGATTAATACTTGAGTACAAGGGTGCCAATTCAAAATTTACAACAGCTCCCCTTGATACTGGTGCAACACATAATTTGATCCAGACTGTTGAATCTGACTATAGTTACAGATATATAACATTCACTTTAACACCCACTTTTTATTTTGGCAAAAACAAAAAATGGTCTGTTTTGGTGGGAGGTTATTATAGCTGGCTCAAAAGTGTTGATGGGCACGTTTCATGGACATCTATCAGTAAATCCTATAATGAATTTTCAGTGCAATCTTTCAAAGGCCGGAACATTTTTGAGATTAATCCCAATGGGGGTATTATGAGCTTTGGTCAAGCCCCGGGCTTAAGTAGCTTTCAAAATATTGACTTTGGAGCAGTCTTTGGTATTGGGTATTTCATTCCGTTGAAAAAACCTCATGGAATTTCAATTCAGATAATTGATCATTTTGGAATACAAGATATAAGTAAACAATTTTTTCCTTTAATGACACCTCCTGAAAAAAATCACTCCATTAACCTAATATTCAGTTATACTATAAATAGATCTTACTCTAAACTTTAGATTTTATGAAATTATTCAATAGAATTTTATCGGTTTTAGCTTTGATATTTTTAAGTCAAGCGTTGGTCGCGCAGACAATCAGTCTAACATCAGCCACATCTTCTGTATTAGGCACGGTTTGTTCTGGAAGATCCACCTATTCTGTGACGGTTCCAAATGGCTGTACACCTACATGGACTGCAACAAATGGCTCAATAAGCGGACCAACCAACCTATCAACACTCTCGGTGGATTGGCCTGATACTCCAAATACCACAGCATCGCTTTCTGTTACTTTTTCGGGATGTGCAAGCTCTTCTGATAACAAGAATACCGGATCATGGTCTGCCCTCATCCTCTCCGTAAAAGATCAAGCCTGGAGTTCTACCAACGGCCCGGCCAATATTGACTACTGCAATACCAAAACGGTAAACATTACCGTGCCGCACATGTGGGTGCAGGGTACGGGCGGCATTGCCCAGCCGCCCTTGCAAGAGGTTGTTTACTCGTGGACGTTGCCCCCCGGCTGGTATGCCGATGGCAACTCCACCATTACGTATATTAACGGAATTACCATTCACCCCACCGCGTGTGCTGTGCCGGGCATTGTACAGGTGCAAGGCGTAATCAACTATACCTGCGGGTCGGCCGAGCCTTCGGCCACCATGAATATTTCTCTTTCCGGCAGCAGCCCAACGGTTACTATTGCGGTGCCGCAAGGGTATCCGGGCAGCACTGCTTGCAACACTAACCCGGTTACTTTTACAGCTTTGCTCAGCCCCTCGCTGGGCTGCGTGGCAAGTTATGACTGGAGCGCACACCCGGCCGGTTGGACCTTGAAAAGCCAGAGCGGCAACACGGCCACGTTTACACCTATAGGTAATTCAACAGATTCTGATCCTAACAGCCCATTTAAAGTGAAAGTAAATTTTACCTGCGGCACCAGCGTAACCAGTGGTAGTTACAACCCACCATGGACACCGCCCGTGATCATCGGATCAGACTTTATCTGTAACACCGGGCAGTCGTTTTCCATAGCCAACGCTCCAGGCCAAACCGTAGCGTGGTCATCGAGCTCCAGTGGTTTGTTAATCAACAGCACTACGGGCGTAATTACAATTGTTAACAACTATAAAGGCCAGGCAACAATTTCAGCAACCTTCAATGGTTGTCCAGTCTCGATACCCTCAAAGAGTGTTTACGTAGGCCTGCCGGGTGCCCCCGGCTCACTAAACAAAAACATCAACAGTCCGCCCTTTTGCTCGGGCACTGAAAAAAATGTGTCGATCAATCCTGTGGCCGGGGCATTCGATTACAACTGGACATCGAGTAATGAATCTATTCTTAGGGTGGATGGTTCCTATACCTCTGCTACATTAGATGCGGGCTATCCTGGTACTTGTACCTTTACGGTAACGGCCTCGAATGCCTGTGGGGCTTCGACCAAGAACTACTTCGCGGTGGTCAGCGATTGCAGTGGTGGCGGAGAGGCGTTGGTCGTTTATCCTAACCCAGCCACATCAACACTTACTGTACAATTGAGTGATAGCCTGTATTCAGCCACGCAAAGTACTTATTTAGAACAACCGTACAGCCTGCAACTATTTGACCGTTTTTCAAGAAAAATATATTCCATTCAGTCTAAGCAAAGGTTACTTCTGATTCCAGTTGATACTTTGCCTCCTGATATTTATTATCTGAATGTGTTTTACAATGATGCAGTACTGCAAAAACAGCTTGTGATCAACAGATAAAATTTTTAGAGGAAAGAAACGAAATGCTCTACTTGCTTAATACAGACGAAATTTTTTTCACGGCCTTTGGCTACCCCATGAGCTACCTCGAATTTTTTGGGGTGGTGTTTGGCTTAGCGGCTGTTGTGCTTTCGGCCAAGGCCAACATCTGGAGCTGGCCCATCGGCATTGTTAACGTGGTACTGGCTTTCTTTTTCTATTACCAAATCCAACTGTACCCCGATATGTTCTTGCAGGTATTTTTCTTCGTTACCAATTTAATTGGTTGGTGGCGGTGGGCAAACCCAAGCCCGGAAGAAGAAGACCGGAAAAAGGAATTAAAGATAAGCTACATGAAAATAAATCAGCTGCTGTTCATAACGTCCATTGGATTAGCAGGAACACTTTTCTTTGGTTATCTCGCCAGCAACCTACATCAATGGTTTCCGGCACTCTTTAGCCTGCCCAGTTCGTTTCCTTATGCCGATTCGTTTATACTTACGATGAGTATTATGACCACCTATTTAATGATTCAAAAGAAAATCGAATGTTGGACGTTCTGGATCATCATTGATGTGGTGGCTACTGTTTTATATTTTGTGAAAGGGGCCAAATTTTATAGTATGGAATATGGTATTCTTACCCTGCTGGCCGCGTGGGGCTTATGGAATTGGATAAGAGAGTTTCGTTCGTATGCCAAAACCTAAAATTAAACTCATCTGTTTTTACGGTCCCGAGAGCACGGGCAAATCAACTATGGCCAAACACATGGCAGAAATTTACCGCACCGAATTTGTGCCGGAAGTTTCGCGCGAAATGATTTTGTCAAATGATTTTTCGGTAAATGATATTATCAGCATCGGCAAGGCACAAACACAACGTGTGATTGAGAAACAAAAAACAGCCAACCAAATTCTTTTTTGTGATACGGATTTAATCACGACTCAAATTTATTCACGACAATATTTAAATGTAGTTCCCGAAATTCTTTTTGAATTGGAAAAGCAAATCTGTTACGATAAATATTTTCTCTTCGACATTGATGTGCCGTGGGTTGATGACGGCTTACGTGATTTGGGTAATAAACGAAAAGAGATGATGAAAATTTTTGAAGATGAATTAACAAAGCGAAGTATTCAGCCAATCAAAGTTTCCGGAAGTTGGAATGAACGGGAGAGAATTATCAGAAAAGAAATTGATGCGCTCTCTCTTTCTTCTCCCCTCCAGTAGAGAGGGAGGCTTCAAAACTCAATCAACACCTGTCCTTTTTCTACGCTGTCGCCTTTTTTTATTTTCACATTCTTCACCACCGCATCGGCAGTCGATTTTAAGATATTCTCCATTTTCATGGCTTCTAAAATTAAAAGCGGATCGCCTGTTTTTACGGCATCGCCTGCTTTAATTTTTAAATCAATGACCAACCCTGGCATAGGTGCTTTAAGGCTATTTATCTTTGTGCCAGCGGCATTGGCCATACCCATTTTTTCCAGAAGTAAATCCATTTTATCTTTTACTTCAACGGAAAGGGTTTGATTGTTGATTTTAAGTTGAACAGTTTTAGTTGCCCGATCTATTTTTACCAATTCAGCCCGGTAACTTTTATTGTCGTGTAGAATGTGAAAATGATTTGTGGAGATTTTAGAAAGATCCCATTGAAAAGAATGGCCTCCTACGGTAAATCCATTTTCATTTTTTACAATCTCAAAATACTTGCCGTTGATTTTTGCCTGATACATAGGCCAAAAATAGAACATAGAAATCAGAATACAGCATAAGAGGTTTCTCTAAAAAATTGAACAGTCTGTTTTTAAATTCTCTCATTTATTCTATTACTTTTGCACGGTCTTGGAAATTCCAAGTAAAGGGGTGCCTAAAAAACAACGGGCTGAGATTATACCCATAGAACCTGATGCCGGTAATGCGGACGAAGGGAGGCAAGGTTAAACATAAGCATCACATTCCCCTGTGTGCTCTGCAGTTTAAACCAAAAATTAAATGACAAGATTTAGTATCCTAGTGCTGAGTATGGCCACATCGGTCTATGCAGGGGCACAACAAAAAAATTGGCCGGTCCAAGATACAGTTAAACAACTTACCGATGAGGTAGTGGTGTATGCTACGCGTGCCTCTGAAAACAGCCCCACGGCTTTTTCAAATATCAGTAAAGCTGTTATCCAAAAACAAAACTTTGGGCAAGACATGCCGTTTGTGCTGAATTGGACCCCCTCGCTGGTTACCACTTCCGATGCCGGAGCCGGCATTGGCTACACCGGGGTGCGCATTCGCGGAAGCGATGCCGCCCGCATTAATGTTACCATCAACGGTATTGTGCTGAACGATGCCGAAGAACAAAGTGTGTACTGGGTAGATGTGCCCGACATTGCCACCTCTACGCACAACATACAGATACAGCGAGGCGTGGGCACTTCTACTAATGGGGCCGGAGCCTTTGGTGCTTCTATTAATTTACAAACCAACACCCGCAAAGATTCGCCTTATGCGGATCTCATTAATTCATTCGGTTCGTTTGGCACCCATCGCCACACCGTAGGCTTGGGTACCGGCCTGAACAAAAAATTTGCTTTCGATGGACGGGTGTCTTTAATCGGTTCGGATGGGTACATTGACCGCGCCACATCCGATTTAAAATCATATTACCTCTCGGGCGGATATTATGGCGACAAAACGATGATCAAGGCCATCGTCTTTGGGGGCAAAGAAATTACGTATCAATCATGGTATGGGGTGCCGCAAGATTCATTGGCCAAACATCGCACGTATAATTATTATACCTACAAAAATCAGATTGATAATTATGCACAAGATCATTATCAACTTCATGTTTCGCACCGGGTAAATAGTTTAGTAACAGCTAATGCGGCACTGCATTATACCTATGGCCGTGGCTACTATGAAGAATATCAACCTCAACAATTGCTTGCCAATTATGGAATAACGTCACCGGTAGTTGGCAATAAAACCATTGACACGACTAATTTGGTGCGCCAGCTTTGGCTTAACAACCGGTTTTACGGCATGACGTGGTCGTTGAATTATGAAAAAGAAAAATGGAATTCGATTTTGGGCGGAGCGTACAACCGGTATGATGGCGATCATTTTGGGGAAGTAGTGTGGGCGCAAATAGCGGTTACCATCCCCCCGTTTTACCGCTACTATTTTAACAATGGAAAGAAAAACGATTTTAATATTTTCTGGAAAAACACAATACGATTGCATGAAAAAATATTAGGATTTGTTGATATGCAATACCGCCAGGTAGATTACAAAGCTCTGGGCACGGAAGACCAACTGGTGAATGTTGATTTTAGTGTGCAGTATAATTTCTTTAACCCTAAAATCGGATTAACCTATTTAGTTAAAGACGATCAACAATTTTATGCCTCTTATTGCATAGGCAACCGAGAGCCGGTACGCAGCGATTTTGTGCAAGCCCAACCCGCTCACCCTCCCCAACCTGAAACCCTGCACGATATAGAAGCAGGCTGGCGATGGCGTAATAATAAAGTGGCCATTAACATTAATAGCTATTATATGGGCTACACCAACCAACTGGTGCTGACTGGGAAACTGAATAACGTTGGTTCGCCTATCCGCACCAATGTACCCGCCAGTTCCCGCATGGGCATTGAATTAGACGGAGGCATTAAAATCAACACTCATTTTACCTGGAATGCTAACCTGACCCTGAGCCAAAACCGGATCAAAAACTTTACTGAAATTCTTTACGATGCGCAGGGAAACGAAACCGACCTATCGCATACAAAAGTTGATATTGCATTTTCTCCTTCCCTCATTGGCGGATCAGTTTTTCTGTACCATCCGATCGAAAAACTGGAAGTAGGGTTGCTCACCAAATATGTAGGCATTCAGTTTTTAGATAATACATCAAACCGGCAGCGATCCATCAGTCCGTATTTGATTAACGACTTCCGGGCCACCTATACATTTAAGCCGGCCGGTATGCGCGAATTATCGGTGAGCTTCTTGCTTAACAATTTTATGAACGTGAAATATGCCAGCAACGGAACTACCTACCCCTACATTGCCAGTGGGCAGCCGGTGGCCGCCAACTATTACTACCCACAAGCCACCCGAAACTATTTACTGATGGTGGCGATGAGGTTTTAAATTTGGATTGGGACTTCTGATTTTTTGATTTGCGCACCGGATACCTGATTATCTTTGTCAATGGCTTCGCAGCAATTTACTTTAACAGGCTTCCTCAAACTTACCCGCTTTTGGAACTTGCTTATTATTGCCACGGCTCAATGTTTTACTGCCTTTTTTTTAGTTGACGCTAACACCCTTCGCGATTACCGGCTTTTTTTTCTTACCGTTTCTACGGTATTGATTGCCGCGGCAGGCTACATCATTAACGATTATTATGATGTAAAAATTGATTTGATTAACAAACCCGGCCGTGTGGTAATTGGCAAAAAAGTAGCCCGCCGGTATGCGTTGTTGTTTCATTCTGTGCTTTCGATTGCAGGAACGATACTTGGTTTTTTTCTGAGTTGGAAAATTGGGGTCATTAATTTTTTGTCGGCTTTTTTACTATGGTGGTATTCCAACGATTTGAAACGCCAACCCTTCATCGGAAATTTTGTGGTGGCTTTGCTTACCGGGCTGGCTGTTTTTTTAGTTAGCGTGTTGTATGAAACGCACGTGCCCCTGGTAATTACGTATAGCCTTTTTTCATTTACCATGACACTTATCCGAGAGATTGTAAAAGACATGGAAGATATGAAAGGCGATAATACCTTTGGTTGCCAAACCCTGCCCATTATCTGGGGACTGCGGAGAACCAAATTCCTGATTTATTTTTTGATGTTGGTTCTGTTTGGCTCGGTGGTTTACATCAATGAGGTTTTCACAAAGTTGCCCCTGCTTTATTTTTTCGTTTTTCTTTTTTTACCCTTGGT
>JAFDYY010000086.1 GCA_018267195.1 Bacteroidota bacterium
TCCGCTAAACCCTGCTTTTTTTAATCCGGAAACGATGTATTTATTTTTCTTCATCAGGTTCCAAACAAAACCAGATCTGTAATTTTCAAGTTGAACAAGAATGGCTCCTTGGTCTATGCCTAAATAGTCTTGATCGAACCATCCGGCTGTTCCGTCTTCGTACGTGATAGTTAAATTGTAGGCATCTTTAAAACCGTATTGTTGAAAAATTTTTTCTCCGAAATTTTGCTTCATGGCGTGTAAGGCGGTAATACATTCTTGCGGGGCAAAAGGAATAGACCCTCCGGCAGCTGTTGGGGCAATGGTGCCGTCATCGTGCACATACCATTGGGCAGCGCCCCGGGCAGTGTAGTCCATAAAAGCCATGTTAGGATTGTTTTTATTGGCATTGCCCGGGCCATCGCAGGCGGTGAGTCCCCAGTTATTTTCCCCGTAGCCTTTCCACCCTCCGCTGTTGGCTATACAATAGGCGCGGTTTGCCAGAGTGGCCCGGTGCGAGTTTTCGAAGTAGTCGATTTTTTTCTCCTTCATATAAGAATCCTGTATGTTTCGAAAATCAATCCAGCAATGCGAGTATTGATGTCCGAATAAGGGCCCGAAGTTTACATGCTCGTACCCAAAATAGTTTCCCCATTGGTAGGTGGAGGTCCAGGCTTCCCAACTTGATTGGGGGATGGGATGAGAAGGTGTGCCCAGGCCCATGATGTACAAAATCATTCCTTCATTGTAGCCGCGCCAGGAGGCATCGATGAAGCCATGTTCCGGGTGCCAGCCCATACTCATGGTTTTTTTTTCGTTCATAGCCCAGTTCCAATCCACGGCCAAAAAAAGCGAATCGGCCAGCGTGCGAATTTCTTTCTCCTGTTCATTTTCCTGATCAAAAAAGGTTTGGCAGGCCAATATGCCAGCCATAAGCAAACCGGTATCAACGGTTGATAATTCTACTTCTTTAAAACGATACCCTGTTTCCATATCAATAAAATGATAGAAAAAACCTTTATAACCGATTATGCCTTCGGGTTTATCTCCCTTTGGAGCTTGGTTTAAAAACCGGAGTGTTTTTAGCACGCGCTCGGTTGCCTGCTGGCGAGTAATATATTTTTGCTCGACACCAATCAGGTAGGCAGTTAGCCCAAAACCGGTAGCGGCAATACTCGAAAAACTTTTGCTGGGCCAGCGGTCGGGTTGGTTGCCGGTAGCCGGGTCTGCCAAATCCCAAAAAAAATTGAATGTACGGTGCGAAAGACTGTCGAGAAACGAAGCATGGTCTTGGTAGCTCCAGGCGGCAGGGGGTACCTCTTTGGGCTGGGTACACGAAAAAATAAAAAGAACCAGCGTGGGTAAGATTAATTTCTTCATAAAATTTTCATTCTGCTCTAAAGTAATGATTTGGTATCGTACTGTTCTCATTTCAATATGAAATAGTTTACCTTTAAAGACCAATTATGATACGTGCTGCTATTTTGGTTTTGTTGCTTACCTCGCGCGTGGCGGCTCTGGCTCAAATTAAAATTAACGACTCATTAAGCGAAAGGGTTTTTATGCCGTATGAGTTGACCTACTTGGTGGATGAATCTAACCACCTGCCATTTCAAAAAATTTCCGGAGACGAGTTTGCCGGGAAATTTAAGTTAAACCGCAATTACCAGAACATAGATTTTAAAAATAATGCTTCGTATTGGATTAAGTTACCGATTCAGCCTAACCCACAGACAAAAAAAGTATGGTTGCTCGAATTTTACGATCAAACGATTGACAGCTTGGAAGCGTATATGCCACAGCCAGACGGCAGCTACCACCGGATGAAAATGGGCGACCATCGGCTTTTTTCGGATCGGAGTATTCACCACAAAAATTTTGAGATATTATTAAATATGGATGAGCGGGTAACCCAACCATATTATTTTAAAGTGCGTTCGCATGAGTTTGCCGATGTGCGCATTGCCCTTCGTTCCGTTGACCGGTTTATCTATTACGCCTTGAATGAATACTATTTGTACGGCATGTTTTATGGTATGATTGCCATTATCGCACTCTATAATTTTTTGGTTTACCTCGCCATCAAAGAAGTTAAGTTTATCTATTACATCTTTTATATTTTGTGCGTGGCCTTGTATGCCATGAGTTATGATGGGATAGGATTTCAATACCTATGGCCGGCTCATCCGGCATGGAACGATTGGGCCGTTGGAGTTTCGCTTTACCTTCTGATTTTTTGGTCTTTGGTTTTTACCCGAAGGTTTTTAAGTACGCACGCCACCTCATCAAAACTAGATCGGGCGCTTAAGTACATGATTATAGCCAGATCTGTTTGGTTTATTTTTACGATGGTCTTTTTGCCCAGCCTACTTACGTTTCGTGCATTGGATATTATCCCCTTATCCTTAATTTTTTTTACGGGTATTAAAGTGTGGCTGGGAGGATATAGGCCGGCCCGTTTTTTTGTGATCTCGTATGGTTTGTTATTCACTGGTTTTTTTATCCGCACATTGGTGTACTTTAATCTTTTTCCTTTCACGATCCTTACCCATTATAGTCTTCATTTAAGTTTTGTTTTGGAAATGCTTTTTTTAACGGTAGCCTTGGGCGACCGTATCCGGATACTGAAAGACAACCGCGACCGCGCACTGAAGCGTGTGATAACACAACAGCAAACCAATATTGCACTAAAAGAAAAAGTAAATCGTGAGTTGGAAGAGAAAGTAAATGAGCGTACGCAAGAATTAGGAAAAATGAATGAAGAGTTGAGGCTGAGTAATGCCAAATTAGACCGACAAGCGCACGAGATTAACCAGATCAATTCGTTGCTTGATTTAGACAACTGGAAACTAAAGAATAAAGTAAAGGAAGTGTTAGAAGAACGAATGCACGAAGAGTTGATGACCTTTGAAGAATTTTCTACGCTTTACCCCGATGAAATGGCCTGCTACCGTTTTCTTGAAGGAAGAAAAGAAAAGGCAGGGTTTCAGTGCCTGAAATGCTGCAACGTAAAATATTCGCCCGGAGTACAAAAATTTTCCAGACGCTGCACCAAATGCGGGTATAATGAGTCTATTACAGCAGGCACTTTATTTCACGCAATTAAATTTCCGGTTGCCAAGGCGTTTTATTTAACCTATGTTTTCTACACCCATAAAAACCACTTTACGCTGGAGAAACTTTCTACAATTTTAAGGATGAGATTAAGTACAATTTGGGCTTTCCGTAAGAAGGTAAGTGAACGGATACTTTTCTTTGAAAAAAAAGATATAAAGCTGGCTTCGTGGGAGGATTTAGTGATAGACATCCCCCTTAAAAAAAGAACCACAAGAAAAATACATCAAACACCTGCTTAAAAAGGTGTTGTTATTGCGTAAATCACAAATACAAATAGGCATCATTTCGCTACTATAACGATTGAATTAATGTTTTTTAAGTGTAAAATTTACAAAATGTTTGGGATGGCATTAGCTTGTTTTTAAGAACCTTTTCTTTAAAAAAACTTCATATATAATTTGTTCATAGGTAATTTTATCAATATAAAATTTTACTGATTGGTGCTTAGAATGGATATTTTTTGTGTAACTATTTGAAAATCAAAATCTAATATGGTTAGAAAGCTACTGGTTTCAGGGTTGTTTTTTTCTATCTGTGGCCTAAGTCTGTTTGCCCAGAATAGGCAGGTTTCGGGTAAAGTGGTTGCTAAAGAAGATAACCAAGGCTTACCTGGCGTTAATATAGTGGTACAAGGCACCACTCGGGGTGCAACCACGGATGCCAACGGTAATTTTAAATTGGATTTGCTGGCCGCTGACAACACACTAACGGTATCATTTATCGGATATAAAACACAAGTTATAACCCTTGGTAATCAAACTTCCTTATCCATTGTTTTAGAGTCGGAGGCTTCGCAATTGCAGGAAGTAGTAGTGGTGGGGTATGGGGTGCAGAAGAAAAGCGATATAACCGGGGCAGTAGCTAATGTAAAAGGCGAAGAGATGATGAAACAGCCGGTGCTTACAGCGGCTCAGGCCATACAGGGAAAAGTAGCAGGTGTTCAGATTATTACCAGCGGCCAACCGGGCACCTCTCCCCAAATCAGGTTGCGTGGCGTCAGCACAGCTTTGGGTGCAACAACTGCCTTATTTGTAGTGGATGGTGTTCTAACAGACGACATAAGCAATGTAAACACAGCCGACATTGTGGATATGAACATTCTTAAAGACGCTTCGGCTGCCGCGATCTATGGATCCAGAGGAGCCAATGGTGTAATTATTATTACTACCCGAAAGGGAGCATCCGGTAAAATAAAAATAAGCTACAACAACAATATTGGATTCCGGCAAGCCGCGAATCTGGTGCCCATGGCCAATTCGGCCGAATACAACAACTACGTTCAGGCAGCATCGGGTTTGGTGCCGCCCGCTTCTACTTACAACACCGATTGGTATAGTGTAATTCTTAGAAACGCACTCGAACAAACCCATAATTTGTCGTTTTCCGGAGGCGCAGATAAATCAACCTTCTTATTTAACATCGGATACATGGATGATAATGGAATTGTAATCAATAACAATTTCAAGCGGCTAACCATGCGCCTGAACAGCGACTATAAATTGACCGATAAGCTAAAATTAGGAGTTCAAAGTTCGTTTGCCAGCTCGGCCAACCAAAACGGGTTTGGTAATTTAGACATTGATCCTAACGGAAATGTAGGCAGTGTGTATAACGATGCATACCGCGCGGCCCCCATCATACCCAGTATTGTAAATGGCCGGTATGGAAACTCATCCATCTACCAAAACGTAGGCAACCCGCTACTCGATATTAACAGCAACAGTGTAAAGGTGCTTGAAAACAGGTTACAGGGATCTACCTACTTAGAGTACAAACCGGTAGAGTGGCTAACGTTAAAAACATCTTTCGGTGCCGATTGGAGGAACTCATTAAACCGGTTATATAACTACCAGATTATAGCTGATAATAATACCTATGTTACACCCGGTGGCAACCAACAAAATCCCCTCAGTAGTTTAAATATAAAAAACACCCAATCGTTTAGATGGGTTTGGGATAACACCGCTACCTTTTCTAGAAACATAGGTAAGCATGGTTTTACTTTTTTGGTGGGCACCACGGCCGAAAAATATCGCCTCACATATTTTTCTGCCTTTCGCAAAAGTGTGCCGGCCGACCCGAACCTATGGTATATAGGTGTAGGCGATGCCAACACCTCGCAAAATGACGGAGGCGGAGATATGTGGGCCAGAAATTCGTATTTAGGAAGATTGAATTACAGCTATGAAGGCCGGTATCTGCTAACCGCCACCCTCAGGCGGGATGGAAGTTCCCGGTTGCCCATACAAAACCGCTGGCAAAATTACCCATCGGTAGGGGCGGCCTGGGTGCTTAGCAATGAAAAATTTATGGAAGGGCAATCTTGGTTCGATTTATTAAAGTTGAGAGCTTCGTATGGTAAAGTAGGGAACGACCAAATACCCACCAATGCGTACACCCAAACAGTGGCCTTAAATCAGGCTTATCCTTTTTCGGGAAGCGGATCGACAGCTACCAATGGTGCGCAGATTAACCAGATTATAGACCCCAACATTACCTGGGAAATTACAGAAGAGTATGACGTGGCAACGGAGTTTTCTATGCTACATTCTAAATTATCGGGCGAAATAAATTATTACAATAAAACCGTGCACAATGCGCTTATCAGTGTACCCATTCCGCGCACCGTAGGCGATGCAGACGGATTAATTATTACCAATGCGGCCGGTATTCAAAATAAAGGTGTGGAGATTGCTTTAAACTGGAAAGATGCCCTGAACAATAATTTCTCATACTCCATTGGTGGAAATATTACTCTCAATACCAACCAGGTTATCGCCCTAAACGGAGGCCAGAATATTTTAGACGGTTATGTGGGCAACCAGGGAGCCGTAACCAATACCGACATAGGCCATCCGGTAGGAAGTTTTTATGTATTGAAACAAACGGGTGTATTTAATTCCGATGCCGAAGCCGCAGCGTATGTTGATAAAAACGGAGTACAAATACAGCCCAGTGCACATGCCGGAGATTTTAAATATTTAGATGCCAAAGGAAGCGGCCCTATTGATATTAATAAAGATCGCGTTTTTGTAGGCTCGTATCAACCTAAAGCCTACTATGGAATTAACGGCAGTATTAAATATAAGAATTGGGATTTTAGTTTAACTATTTATGGAAACACCGGCAACCAGGTGTATAACGGAAAAAGAGGAGCGCGGTATGCCGGTACCGACAACATCGAGAAGGCGTTGGTGTACAACCGGTGGACTCCCGTAAACCATACCCAGACCCAACCGGCTGCCAATGGCGGAAACCTGCCCGCCTCTACCTACTTTGTAGAGTCGGGGTCGTTTGTGCGGATTAATAATGTTACCATTGGCTACACATTTTCTTCTGAAACATTGCAACGGTTAAAAATTTCTAGCCTGCGGGTATTTGTAGTTTCGCAAAACCCGTACACCTATAAAAAGTATAGCGGGTTTACTTCTGAACTTCCGGGCGGCCCCACTAATTCGGGTATTGAGCTGAGTACCTATCCCACTACCCGAACTATTGCAGCAGGTATCAGTCTTGGATTTTAACGGTAAGAGTTTATGAAAGCAAATAACAAGATGAGCAAGATAACCAACCTGGTAGTGATAGTGTTCTTTAGCCTGAGCATTGTTTCATGCAGCAAAGAATTTTTAGACGTAAAAGTGCAGGGCGGAGAAACGACTACCTCTAACCCTAATCTGGCACAAGATCTGGTAACGGGTGTGTACAGCAGTTTGCTTCAGGGCGACTCGTGGGGCAATGGCGATGTGCACGGCTTCGCCTTTTTATCGGCTACTACCATTGCTTCAGACGATGCCGACAAGGGAAGCTATGCGGCCGATCAGGCTACCACGGCTGGGCAGTTTGATAATTTTACATTAACTTCTACTAATCCGTTTTGCGCAACCCTCTGGAGCGGACACTACAATAGCATAGGTGCTGCTAACCAAGCGCTGAAAGCGCTGGCTCCGGCTCCCTTGCCCCTAGCCACCAAAAAAATATTAGTTGGAGAAGTAAAGTTTCTCCGGGGTTATTTTTATTTTAACCTGGTGCGTTTTTTTGGTGGAGTGCCCTTGGTGCTTCAGGTACCTAAAGATGCGCACGATGCCAACACCAACCCGGTTTATCAAACCCGTGCAGCAGCCACTGTGGTTTACGACAGCATCATCCGCGATCTTCATTATGCCATTGCCAACTTACCTACAAAAGCCCAGACCAGCACCGGCCATGCTACC
>JAFDYY010000087.1 GCA_018267195.1 Bacteroidota bacterium
CTTGGCTTCGATCCTATCATGCAATACACCTTTGCCAATGAAGACCTGCTGATGAACATGGTGGCCTATCTCACTGATGAAAACGGATTGATTCGCGTTCGTAATAAAGAAGTAAAAATCAGGCCCCTTGATAAAGAGAAAATAAAAGATAAAACAACCTGGCAATTCATTAACCTCATCTTACCGGTGTTGCTGGTTATTGTTTTGGGTGGGGGGCGTTCCTACTTACGGAAGAGAAAATATGCTAACCACTAATCCGTGCAAAAGAAAAAAAACATACAACTAACGGTTTCTCTGGCAATCATGATCTCGCTGATCATTTTCTTTTTTTTGTTTACGGAACAAAAAAATTCTTCCTCGGTTGATTCGTTGATCTTTCAAGTTCCCGATCTTGAAAAAATAGACCGAATTGAATTATCCTCAGCCAATGAAAAAACAATCTTAACTTTTAACGGATCGAAATGGCTCGTCAATGGAATGGAGGCCGACCAACGAACCGTAACGATTTTATTTGCCACTTTAAAGCAAGTGGAAGCCAAACGCCCATCGGCCACCCACGTGCAAGATTCCCTGCAAAAAGAAATAACAACCCGTGGCACTAAAGTTTCCTGCTATGCCGGGCCAACACGAGCCAAAGAATTTGGGGTGATCGGAAACCCTACTTCTTATGAAACCTATTTTCAGTTGCCGGGTGGGGTGCCTTATCTGGTAACTATTCCGGGCTACCGGGTTTTTATTGCATCGGTTTTTGCCTTAACCCAAAACGAGTGGCGCGACAAGCGTGTCTTTAGTTTTAACTGGCAGAATATTAAAAATCTGGAAGTGCACTTTCCTTCCGACCCGGCCCAGAGTTTTAAAGCTTCTTTTAAAAACGGTATTTTCGGAATCGAAGGCATCGCAACCGACACCACAAAATTAGATGGCTTTATGGATGCGCTCTTCCAACTCCGGGCTGACAAAATCCTGACTTACCCTAAGTCGGCTTACGATAGTTTAGTAAAGCGTTCTACTACGGAAGAAATAACCATTGAAGATATTGCGGGCGAACACTACTCGCTCAAACTTCTGCTGCCCGAAAAAAATCAATTTTCTTTACTGGGCTTTCGCAACGAAGAACTGATAGAGTTGAATAAAAATATTTTTCCAAAAATTTTCAGAAAGAAAAATTATTTCATTCAAAAAAACAGGTAGCCGGTTTTACTCTTTTTTCCGTCTGGCAAACCGGCCTTTCTTTTCGGGTGCATTGGCCGCCAGGGTTACACATTCTTCCAACGTAAGTTCTTCCGGCTTTTTTCCTTTCGGAATTTTTACATTTTTCTTTCCGGCTTTAATGTAAGGGCCAAAGCGACCGTTGAGAATTTGTATGTCGGCATTCTCGGCAAATGTTTTGATGGTTTTATTGGCATCGGCTTCGCGCTTAGCCTGAATCAACTCTACGGCTCGCTGCGGAGTAATGGTATAAGGGTCTTCGCCTTTCGGGATCGATACAAATTTTTTATTATGCAACACATAGGGGCCAAAGCGGCCGATATTGGCTACCACGGGCAAATCTTCAAACAAACCCAAATCGCGCGGCATCTTCATCAGCTCCAGGGCATCTTCCAACGTAATGTTTTCGATAAACTGCCCCTGGCGCAGAGCGGCAAATTTAGGTTTCTCTCCCCCGTTGTCGTCCGGGTTTTCGCCCAGTTGCACATACGCACCAAACTTGCCCAGTTTTACATATACATTCTTTCCGGTTTTGGGGTCCACTCCCAACTCGCGGCTTTTATTCTGCACCGAACTGCGCTCGATGTTTTCTGTTTTAGAAACGATTTTATGAAATGGCTTATAGAAACCATCCAGCATTTTTTGCCACTTTAATTTTCCATTGGCAATCTCATCAAACTCTTTTTCAATTTCGGCCGTGAATGAGTAGTTGGTAATATCCGCAAAATGCTCCACCAGAAAATCATTTACGATCATCGCCATGTTGGTGGGAAAGAGTTTATTTTTTTCAGCCCCGGTAATTTCGGTAGCCGTTTGGTGAGTAACCTGATTGTCTTTCAATACATGGATTTGATATTTCCGATCTACCCCTTCGCGGCTTTCCTTTACTACATACCCTCTCTTTTGAACCGTAGAGATGGTGGGGGCGTACGTGGACGGGCGGCCGATGCCCAGTTCTTCTAATTTTTTTACTAGGCTCGCTTCGGTGTAGCGCGAAGGGTGGCGAGAAAAAGTTTGGGTGGCCGAGAGTTCCTTTAAATCCAGTGCTTGCCCAACTATAAGTGGCGGCAAAACCTTTCCACTTTCTTCATCGCCTTCATCTTCGTCTTGCGATTCAAGGTAAACTTTTAAAAAACCTTCAAACTTTATTACTTCACCTTGCGCAGAAAGCGTGCGCGGACTCGTTGAGATGGCAATCACCGCAGTGGTCCGTTCCAGTTCGGCATCAGCCATTTGCGAAGCAATGGCGCGTTTCCAGATCAACTCATACAAGCGCTGCGCATTGCGGTCCATGCCGGGATCGGTAACTGAAAAATCCGTAGGGCGAATGGCCTCGTGTGCTTCCTGGGCGCTGGCCGATTTAGTTTTGAATTTTCGGGTATGGACAAATTCTTTTCCGTAAGCAGATGAAATTTGCTTGGTTGCTCCCGCCACGGCTTCATCCGACAGGTTGACGGAGTCGGTTCTCATATAAGAAATTTTTCCCGCCTCGTATAATTTCTGAGCTACCAGCATCGTTTGCGAAACTGAAAAGCTGAGTTTTCGCCCGGCTTCTTGTTGCAAAGTAGATGTGGTAAACGGAGGAGCAGGCGATTTTTTGGCCGGCTTTTTTTGTAAATCGCCAATGGAGAATTTCGCATTCTTGCACGACTCCAGAAAAGCCAACGCCTCTTTTTCGTTCTCAAATTTCTCGGGAAGCTCGGCCATCAATTGCTTCCCTTTTCCTAAATCAAAAATGGCCGAAACCTTGAATAAAGATTTGGTTTCAAATTTCTCAATCTCGCGTTCGCGTTCCACCACCAGGCGCACGGCCACGCTTTGTACACGACCAGCCGACAGGCCTGTTTTTATTTTTTTCCACAGAATGGGCGACAGTTCAAAGCCCACGAGCCGATCCAGCACACGCCTGGCCTGCTGGGCATTTACCAAATCAATATCAATGCCCCGTGGGTTTTTGATAGCATTGAGTATGGCATTTTTGGTAATCTCGGTAAAAACAATCCTTCTTGTTTTTTTATCGTTCAGGTCCAGCACTTCCTTCAAATGCCACGAGATCGCCTCCCCCTCGCGGTCTTCATCGGAAGCGAGGTAAACCATCTCGGCTTCTTTGGCCAGCTCTTTCAGTTTTTTAATAACGTCTTTTTTATCGGGCGAGACTTCATAGGTAGGCTCAAAATTATTTTCCACATCAATGGCTCCCTTGCCTTTAGGCAGATCGCGGATATGCCCCATGCTGGAGGCCACCTTGTAGTCTTTTCCCAAATACCCTTCAATGGTCTTCGCCTTCGCGGGCGACTCTACAATAACTAAGTTCTTCGACATGCCGTAAATTATTTTTTACATTAATTTTTTTCAAAGATTGTCAATATTATCTTTTAATCACAATCTGCTTTTGAAATACCGTTCCGTTGTATAACACATTCAAGTAGTAAAGACCAGATGGCAGGTTGCCCACAGGTATCTCTAAGTTTTTTTCATCAGATCGGATTGATAAAATTTTTCTGTAATACCTATCTATCAGGGTTAGCTCGTACGATTGAGCAAGCGTACTACTTTGATTGGATGTTGAAACGCTGTCAGTCACCTGCACAATCATCGTAGTTGATGCAGGGTTGGGATAAGCCGTTACTATCATTTGCTGACCACCACACTGTGCCGATGTTTTTATGATAAAATTCTGCAACTGAGTGATGAAAACATTGCAATTGCCGGACGATTCATATAAGGTAATATGAAAAGGATTACCCCCTACATTGCCATTACTATTTTCCACCTGGCTAGTGATGCCCCCATCGCTTAAAAATAAATTAGGGTTATCAATGCTCCACGAATATAAAATATTGGGATAGTAAGAAGCGCCATATGTGTAAACCGGATCTTCACAAGGGCCAGACTTTGTAGGCCCGGAAATAACTGGCTTACCCACCCAAAAATTCAAAGGCGGTATATTTAACGTTCCGCAGCCACCAATGACTGAAACTGCGAGTGTGCCCGCTCCACTGGAAGTACTGCTGGCAGCCGTTAATGTAATGTTTTGGCTGCCTCCACTACTAATAAAACTTCCAGAACTTGTGGCCAATAAACTGGCGGGCGTAGCTTGCCACGAAACCGTAAGCCCTGCGGGTACATTATTTAATGTAAATGCGTTTCCTGCTGTACAAACCAGAGAAGGGTTGGTAACACTGGCATCTATATAATTGGGTACGGTGCTGGCCACGTTGATGGTGTTGGTAGCCATGGCGCCCGTATTGAAAGGATCGAGCCAATCGCTTAATCGTGTGGCGCTGGTCCCGCCCCCTGTCCATGAAAGATCAAATCTTCCAAAAAAAGCATTATCATTTGGCAGGCATACGTCCGAAGGATCACCTCCATGCACCTGACCAATTATTTGGTGATTATTATTGTATAAAGGGCCTCCCGATGATCCATGTTCTACCGTGCCTCTTGCCCAAACCACGTTCCAGTCATTGGATCCAAGAAATGTTTGCTGTGTGATGGTTTGATTATAGGTTGCAATTTTCATTACATCACCCTGAGGGTGGGTTATACTTACCCCTGATGATGAAGCTGCGTTTGCCCTTGACCATCCTGAATAAGTAATTCCTGAATTGGCCAGTGGAGTTTGATTTAATTCCACCAGACAAAAATCACTGCCAGCATTATTGGCTCTTAAAGTTGATCCGTTAAATGTTACCCCAACTGCGTCTTGTTCATTTTGATTATCGCACACAGGACTCCAGGCTTGAAACGTAAACTTCCACTTGGAAACATCTTGAGGAGTCGTTGTAAAGCAGTGATTGGCTGTTAAAAGATACGGGATGTTTAAATTGCAAGTATTGTTTATTAAAGCACCGCTACAAAGTGCTGCACTGTTGGCATTCAATATTAGCGAAACAGAATTTCGCTCATTCTCCCAACCAGCTCCAGCTGGACATAACACATTTATATTACACCCCGAAGCTTGTCCAAAATTTGTTACATATAAATCTTTATATCCATACGCAATATTTGAAATATGTAATTTGATTTCTTTTTTGGTATAAATGGGTATTCTGAAATCAAATGTCAGTTTACTTCCCTTATATACCCATGTGCCCCAAAAATTATTTGTATTATTTTCAGATTCAGTAATCGGCCCTGTGATCATTTCTCCATTCTTGCTATAAACCCAAAGCTCGCTACCGCGTGGTAAATAAAATTGATCAAAATTTGCACTGATTGATTTAGCTCCTGTAGCCACCAAAGTAAACTTTCCATACAAATAGCTTCCTTCTTCAATCCAATCGGCCTCTCTTATCACGTCAATATCAACACTATCGGGTTCAGCTATTCTGAAGGGCCTGGCTTCACCTGACTTATTTTCTTTTGCCTCTTTATCAAGAAGCAATTGAATATCTTTTTGTAAAAAAGTGCGGTGTATTTTTGCAAGAAAGTTTTTTTGGAACTTTCCTTTCTCAGAGATTTCCTCAAGATTATTAAAATTAGTTTTTACTTGACCGAACACAATATTCAAACTGATAAATGCTGCAAAGTAGAAGCTGAGTGTTTTCATAGGGTAAGTTTTATTGGTTAACAGTATTTTTTTGTTGGAAACGATAGGATACGGATAGATTAAAGCCAAGGCTGAATTGCGGTTTGTAAAATGAATTGGGGTTATCATTAAAAATGGCATCGTTGCGCCAACGGATAATTATTGGTGCTACAACACCTATACCTACACAAAACTTATTGCTGATTATCCTCTGCAACTCAATACTGCCATTGAACATAACCCCGAAATCAATAGACTTATAATTAGTTTGAGTAAAACCATCAAAACCTCGGTTTGGAGAACTATAAGTTGGAGTATAATCTTGCTTAAAGGAATGCAACCAATGATATGTGCCCTGGACGTTTACAGAGTAGTTTTTGTTTAAGGATTTTTTATAAGTTAAACTTAAAGAAATATCAGCGTTGTGATATACATAATGATCCGTGTAATATATTATGTAAATGTATGAGTCATAATTAAACGGCCGATGGATGTCAAAACGCTGGTTGTAGTACCCAAGTCCAGCATTGAGCATAAACTTTGTTTTTTTATCAAGAAAGAATGGTCTGAATGAATAGATAAAATTTACACCATACCCAACTGCTGTACCACTTAAATACTCCTTATAGTTAGGTGCCGTGGGCGGAGTCCAATTGTCTTTTACTTTAACATTGCTGTAAATCACCGGCATAGAAACAGATAAGCTGCTTTGGCCTTTGGCTGTAAAAGATGTTATGCAGCAAAGAACTAAAAATAAAATGAGTCTCATAAATTTGTTGATGTTTTGTTTTTAAAACGATAAATCACATTTACGGAACCCCCAAGGCTAAAGCTTGGGCTACAGAACGTTGAAGGATCATCTCCAAAAATTTTATCATTTCTCCAGCGAGTAAATACCGGTACAAGAATATTTAACGCGATTGAAAACCTCTTATTTATTTTCTTGTCGCCTCCCAATGAACAAGTAATAAAATTTCCATATCTATTAATACTATTATGGGTTATTTCAGGAGGGCTTGTATAAGTAACAGAATATTCTTGACGAAAAGAGTTTAATAAATTGTAAGTAAGGCTTCCCCTCAGGGAATAGCTTTTACCTATCGGTTGATTGTATGATATACCAACTAATCCGTGGATGCAATCATATGAATAGTTTTTGGTATAAAACACTATAAATAATGGAGATATGTAATCTAGGGGTCTTTCAACATTGAATACTTGTCTATAATACCCCACTCCAATGTTTAAGGAAAAATGTTTGTTTATGGTAAGAAAAGGTGGTGGCTTAAAAGAGTATTGCACATTTAGCCCGTAACCTAATGAAGTACCATTAAATTCGTTTTGTCGATTATATGCCGTTGGCGGACTCCAGTTATTCTTTACAGTGACATTGCTATAAATCATAGGAACTGAAACAGATAAACTATTTTGGCCTTTGGTTGAAAAAGATG
>JAFDYY010000088.1 GCA_018267195.1 Bacteroidota bacterium
ACCCTTTACGCAGTTGCTTAGACGCGACACTTACACACTTAATTGGACAGTGTCGGTTTTTTTCGGTACTTCTATTTCCCCTTCTTCGCAAAGCTCCGAAACGTTGTGTGTAATTGCCTCCGACAAAGATACGGTTTCATTCCGAACAGTCAGGCACATTTGCATTGCCACACTTCCGACACTCAAACCAAAGCAATGCAAAAGAGCCTGCCTCTCCACTCCCACGACTGCCGGACAACAAATTAACGTCTGACTGGTTCCGAGTTATATCAAATAAAATGTATCAAGGAAATCCTTCTTAGACATATTTAGGATTCGAAGGTGATTCTTAATTATAAACTCGGGGACAGGGTCAATATGCGACTGAATTGTAATTGGTCGTAACAAAAATCCTTCCGCGAGTAATGGAAATGACCTCCTTTTGTTCTAATGCACTTACATCCAATATGTTCAAGAAAAATCAAATAATCCTTTAGAGATATATTTCTTAAATGGTGGGTAGACATTAATCAAAATGCAGGAACTGATACTGTTTGATCAAATTTTGTGAAATCTTTCTCATTGAGTATTTCAGCTAAATAGTCATTTTTTGAAATCAGAGAGGCTAATTCAGGTGACTTTATTTTCTTCTTTTTTATATCAGATTGTTTCAGCTTCCATCCAAGACGGTTTAATTCCTTAACAAAGGTTTTTTTCTTTATAGTATAATCAAGAAATTCATCCAAAGTCTCTTCAAAAGATTGTTTAGCTTCTAATATGTCTTTTCCATAACCAGTCAAATCAAATGCGGGGCTATAAATCATTGTATTTCCCCCCTCTTCAAACTGGAACAAACCTACCGTGACGCTTACTTTAGCCTGGTTATTGGAAAAATTACCAGAAAAGTTCAGATTTTGCATAAATTTTAGGGATTTCGCGGTGCCAATTAAGCAAGAAAAATACGAATAAAATACTCAAAAGGTTCATATTTTTTTGCTTTTTAAACCGCACTAATGCAAATGCCTCACATGCCGACACGCAGGCCAAAGCCTTTGCATCCGTGCTCATAGTTCCCAATGGAGGGTACTACACACAACACAATGTTTGCGCTATGGCCGGGTTCAGAGTATGTATAAAGTTTCGGTTTCAATAGTTACATTTATCACGGTGGACAGGTCGCAACTGGTCAGGCTTAGCATTCCGATGCCCTGCATTGCCAAGCCCTCCTAACCCCGCAACTGCATAGACTCAAACGTTGGCTGCCACTTTACAAGAAAAAACAACTAAATAAATTTATGGGAAACTTGAAAAGAATTTTAATTATAAAACGAGAACATTATGAGAAAACTATTTGTAGTTATTCTTGGGTTGACTATTCTGATTTCGTGTAGCAAAGAGAAAAAAGCAATTGAGGTTTGTCAAAAAAGCAAAGTAGAATTTGATAATCCATTTTTCAATACGTTTCAAGGTTTGACTGCCGGAACTAATGCCACTTGGCTTGACTTCGCTAATGCAAGAGCTAAAGAAAGTGTTAACGACAAAATGAGTTGGGGAGCACAACCCACGGGAGAAAAAGATATTTATCTTGTTGCATTTGTTAACAAAGAAAGTTGGGGTTATAGATGGGAAGTTGACGTTGAACAGCAGATTGTAAAATTCATAAATCAGAATGAGTATTTGTCTAGAAAATATGGACTTTCAAGATTTGATCGTGATTTGAATTTTGAAATCACTAGACTGTTTATGGACACTCTAAAAACAATAAATGAATGGGGTGAGCAAAAAATTGCTTACTATCATAAAGCTCGGGTGGTAAATAAAACAGGGAAAACATTGACGGAAGCAAAAATCTCTGGAACATTACAGGTAATTTTTAAAGACAAAACAATTGAGGGAAGAAGCGAATGGGAAAGTGGTTTTACATACGATGTTTCAAAATCAAGACCTTGGAAACCCGATACTGAAAAAGATTTTTATATTAAGACAAAGGGGATTGAAATAATCTATCTATCATATACTCCTGAATATGTATTTTTTCAAATCAATTTAAAAGCGGAAGACCCAATTGGTTTTTCATATGATAAAAATATTGCCGAATATGATTTAGTGAATAGATGGAAATACATTCAAAAATGAGAACCCTCACTCGTGTTGGTGTTCTTCACCAACACGTTTATAAAACAAAACGTTGGTGAAGAACACCAGCGTTGGCACAGGAATAAGTTGATTTAATTTCTTTAACGTTGCACAGCCCACGCCAATCCATCGGGTTCTTGCCCCACATCAATGTGCTGAATTACTTCTAATGTTTTCAAATCAACAACCGCTATATAATTATCGGGCGTGCAGGCCACAAATGCACGAGAACCATCGGGGTCCATCACAATTCCTGAAGCACCATGCCCGATGTTCAACTGTTTTATTTCTTTATGTGATTTAACATTATAAATAAAAAGAGTGCCCGATCGTAAACTTGAAATGAATGCCAACTTACCATGGGGTGTAAACTTCAAACGGTTAGCTCCTAAAATTTTGGCATCGATTTTATTCGTCAATTTTTTTGATTTAAGATTGATGACATAGATAAAACCATCTTCTGCCGAAGCAGTCCATAACTCAGTGCTGTCGGGCGATACATCAAATCCCTCAGCGCCTCTTGCTGTCTTTACAATAGTTTGATTCCAATTCGCACGCGGTCTTGCAAAAGAAGGAGGCGGAGTTCCCACAGGCGGTTTCATTCCCGGAGGAGGCATGAAAGAAATCAGTGTGTCAACCAAAATGCTCACCGTGCCTGAAGAAACATTGGTGGTGTAAATTCTTTTTCCGTTGGCAGTAACATAAATCATGTGTGTTCGGTCTTCGCCCGTGCCCATGCTCCAATCCAATTTGTTAGTTGTAGGGTCATATCGGCCAACAGCTTTAGAACCTTCGGCACTAAACCATACTTTTCCATTGACATAAGTTATTCCGTGCGGGCCAAACAATGGTCGTGTATCAACATTAGGCAATGGCTTTTGTGCCATAAGGTCTATCACATTCAGTTCATGCAAACTGCCACCACCATAAATGGAAACATAAGCCGTCTTTCCATCGGTAGAAGCAATGACTTCATGCGGGTCTTCGCCCACGGGAATGTGGGCAACGACATTTAATTTTTCAGCATCAACAATAGCCAATGTGTGCTTTGCTTTTGAGAGTGCCAGCAATGCTTTGCGCGGTGTTGGCTGAGCATTACATACCATTGATGCAGTAATGAATGCAACCCAAAAAACAATGGCTACATTTGATGAAAATGATTTTATATTTTTCATAAAAAGATTTTTGCTATTTCAAATTTAATAAAGTGGTTTCTTTTTGTATAAAATGGTTACACCATAGGCGAATTAAAAGGACGAATTTAAAATAAGCTACGTTACGAAACGTTATAGCTGGCAATCTTACGATTGTTGGCGGATAAGATTTATCCCTTAGTTTTGAGTCATGAAGAATTTGATTTTTACTTCGGAACACGCTTGCAAAGGGTCTGTGAACTCTCTTGTGTCATTTTTCATAACAGTATTGTGCTTTACTCAAACTTTAGTCCTTGCACAAAAGGAACTTTCTTTCACCGACAAAGTTTACGAGACTCAGATAAAGACCGTGCAGCTTTATCCCTCGGCCGGCAATCCGCAGGATATTCTTCAGCCTTCCTCTGCCCTCGTGCAGCAACAAAACCTGCTGCTGGAGTTTGACGATTTTCAGGATCAGCGAAACAATTACTATGTAAAGTTGATTCACTGCAACTACGACTGGACTCAATCCACGCTGGCCGACCTGGAATTTATGGATGTGTACAATGAGTTTCCCCTCAACGACTATGCCCTGTCGGGCAATACACACGAGCGCTACATCCACTACCGGTTTCAGGTACCTTCTGTAAAATACCCGGGCAATTATCTGCTCATCGCATACCGCGATGATGTGCAAAACCTGATTCTATCTAAGCGCATGATGATTTTTGATACCCAAATAGGAATATCGAAAGACAACCAGCAAATTGGCGTGGGCACATTAAACTGGCAAATACAACCTTTTAACTTTGTAATCAGTTACGGAGACATTCAGATTATAAACCCCACTGAATCCGTTCATGTAAACATCCGGCAAAACCAGCGATGGGATTATGTGAAGATCAACATCCCCCCTTCTTTTGTGCGCGATGACCAAAGCCAACTGGAGTACAGAAATATAGACGACTCCAAGCAATTTTACGGAGGCAGCGAATTTCGTTTTGTCGATTTCCGATCAATAAATGCCCCCGGAGTAAATACCGGAAAAATGATTCGCAACTTAAAGCCGTACGAACTTTACGTGCTTACCGATGCCTCGCGTGGCAACGAAATGTACTCTCAAACCAAAGACAATGACGGCAATTTTATAATAGACAATCTCGATTATGGCGAGCCCTCTATCAACGGAAATTATCTCTACGTTAATTTTTCATTGAAGGCGGATGCTCCGTACGATGGCGATGTCTATATAGTAGGGAAATTCAATAACTACCAACGTAGCAACGAAAATAAGATGAAGTACAATGTAGCCACCGGTTTGTACGAATCGCGTCAATATTTAAAACAGGGATATTATGAATACCAATACGTGGTAGAATCGAAAACGTTAAAATCTTTTACGATTGAAGGTTCGCATTTTGAAACCCAAAATACATACGAAGTAGCTGTTTACAATCGCCCTTTCCGGCCTAATGCCGACTTATTGATTGGGTATGCCCTGATACAGGTTAACCCCAGATAGGGTTAGGCATACATGGCCATACTCTCTTCTCTTGCCAAAGAATTGGCGTGGGCTACATCGAGCATACCAAACCCTTTGTGCGAGTAACATCCTAATCCATTTTCGTAAATAAACTGCTGAACCGGCTGCGGGGCATAAAGTGTAAACGGAAAAGTATAGCCGCGCACTTCGTATTTTACATCGGCATCGTACAGCGGGTAAATGCGGGCAAATTTTTTGTGGCCTGATTGTATCTTCAGCAGATAATCATGATCGGCCAGCAATTGAAATTTATGGAAGTCGGAAACTTTTTCCGTTGAATACTCTTTAACCGCTTCCATTCGCTCCAAGGTGTTGTCGTACAAAAAATCGGAAAACTCATCACTCTCGGGCGAAATAAACCGCTTGCCTTGTTCATCATTAAACGAAGCCGGCAGCAACACAATCGGAGAAATACACAAAAACTTCATGGTATCGGCAAAAAGGATGGGGTGCTCTACATCATGCGACTCGGGCACCAACTGTAAATTGCCAATCATCAGTTCTTTCTGAGAAAACAGAGTCGTTAAAAAATAGTTTACAAACTCCCGGTGGGGCGAGGAAAATACCAACGTAACCTTGGATGAATAAAAATGCAGTCCTTTCCGGCTTATTTTAGTCTGCCCTTTAAGCCCCGAAAAATTATAATGATTAAAGGTATAGTACTCCGGCTTGGCTCCGAGCATGACAAGCCCCTTTACCGTCTGAGCCAACAAAAACTGATGGTGAAATGGCACATAAGCTCCACGGTTTTTCAGGGAAAAAACTATCCGTATCCTCACTGCTTTTATTCTTAGGTAAAAAAATACTACTGCCTCTCGAAAAAATCATTTTAAGGCATAGCTAAAGTACTAAAAATCAATAGAATTGATGGCTTTGGTGTAAGTATTATTTGAATTTCGTAACTAAACGTTGAAGCGGAAGTGCATAACATCACCATCAGCCACCACATATTCCTTTCCTTCTACTGCCATTTTGCCGGCTTCGCGGCAACCCACCTCTGTTTTATATTTCTGATAATCAGGTATTTTAATAACTTCTGCCCGGATAAATCCTTTCTCAAAATCGGTATGGATAACACCTGCTGCCTGGGGTGCCCTCCACCCCCGGTGGATCGTCCAAGCGCGCACCTCTTTTTCTCCGGCTGTGAAGTAGGTAATGAGATTTAATAAGTGATAGGCGGCCTGTATCAAGCGATCCAGACCCGATTCCTTCAAACCATATTCCTCTAAAAAAACCTGTCGGTCTTCCTGACTTTCTAATTCTGCAATTTGTGCCTCTATGGCAGCGCATACCATTACCACCTCTGCGCTTTCGTTTTTTACCAAGTTTTTGAGTTGTTCTACATACTGGTTTCCGGTGTGAATTGATTTTTCGTCAACATTGGCTACATAAATCACAGGCTTGTCGGTAAGCAATTGCAAATCTTCCACCGCCTTTCGGTCTTCCGCATCCATTGAAACAGAACGTGCATTTTTTCCGGCCAGCAAGGCTTCTTTAAAAGCCAGCAAGGCAGCTAATTCTTTTTTGGCTTTGGCATCTCCACTTTTGGCAGTACGTTCTACACGGTTTATTTTTTTTTCTACCGATTCAAGGTCTTTTAGCTGTAATTCGGTATCAATAATTTCTTTGTCGCCAACCGGATCCACCCGTCCGCCAACATGAATGATGTTGTCGTTATCAAAACAACGCACTACATGAGCAATGGCATCCACTTCGCGAATATTAGCCAAGAACTGGTTCCCCAAGCCCTCGCCCTTGCTGGCTCCTTTTACCAAGCCGGCAATATCTACAAACTCAAACGTAGTGGGAATAATTTTTTGAGGGTTAACCAAATCTCTGAGAATAGTTAACCGGTTATCGGGTACAGATATTACCCCTACGTTGGGTTCGATCGTACAAAAAGGGAAGTTAGCTGCTTCGGCTTTGTTATTTGAGATTGCATTGAACAGCGTTGATTTACCTACATTCGGCAAACCTACAATTCCACATTTGAGGGCCATGGTTTTAAAATTTGAGGCGCAAAGATAGGCTGACCAAAAGGTTTTAAAAAATAGGGTTCTAATTATTCTGTTGTGGCCCTAAAAGGAAAAATCCCGCTTCTGGCGGGATTAATCAGGTTAGGTATAGGTAAATGAAAAGTTAATCCCAGCGCAATTCTGTTTCAGAAGAAGGCTTTCCACTTGTTTCGGCCATCGCCTTCTCTTCATGAGTATGTTCAAACGATGAAAAATCAACCCCGGGCATCAGTTCATTTTTCACATGATTCAGGGTATTGTTCAGTGCTTCCATAAACTTATGAAAGTCTTCCTTGTAAAGAAAGATTTTATGTTTTTCATACGTGAACCCTTCGCCTTCTTTATTGAAACGTTTTTTACTTTCTGTAATCGTTACATA
>JAFDYY010000089.1 GCA_018267195.1 Bacteroidota bacterium
ATTTTGGTAAGAGTTGTTTTCATATTTCTATTTCTAATTTAGCTATAAGAAAATTGTCGAGCCTCCGGTTCCTTCTTTGGTGCCAGCGTCACGCTTGTGCCATCGCCTCCTCTTGTTCACACAATATAACTCCATTCTATAAAACGTCCTTACTATAAAAACCCCTCGCGCTACCGTAGCAAGGCTCTTTCTGTAAACCCCGCTTTAACCGGCTTATCCTACCGGGGCGATTTTTTGAAGACTGACTGATAATAGCGCACAAGCGAGAAGCTTGCGCTAGGTTAAGGGTTTAAGTTATCGCGGCAACCCCTAAATTCAAAACTGTTTCCGTTGGTCAGCCTGAATGGGCGTTATGTTGCCAGGGTTACTTTTTTTACAAATCGCAACCGGTACACGATAAAATTGAAGCGGTACGAGTACCCATTTCATAAGCTGCTTCATATCTCGATTATGGGCAATTCTCACTATCTAAGGTATAATCCTCACCCCACATAACCCGGTTTCACCCCTTTTTGCCGGTTTGCCGAGTAAGTGACGGTGGGCAATTTTATGTTTGCGTGGGGTTATGGATTTATGCCGCTAAAGAAAACCGTATGGATAGTTGTTTTGGCCTGGGGGGCATACGCCTGCCATCCTAATAATGAAACCAAAGTAGCCCCCGATCTTAAGCAGGGAGAAAAAACATACATAGCATATTGTGCCAGTTGCCACAGCAAAATGGGCGAAGGGGTTATTCAGCTTAAGGCTCCTGCCTTGGCCGGGTTAGAGGCCGCCTATGTTTACCGCCAGATGATGAATTTTAAAAATGGAGTAAGGGGGTACGTAGCACAAGATACCTCAGGCCAACAAATGGCAGCCATTGCAAAAAGTATTTCTGATACGGTAATGCTTTATCACGTGGCAACCTATATTGATTCTCTGCCTTCCGTTCCTTACCCGCTTCAGGTGGCGGCCGATGCCCAAAACGGAAAAGAAATTTACCAATCTATTTGTGGTTCATGCCATGGCGCTACGGGCCAGGGCAACACCAAATTAAATGCACCCTCTCTGCTGGGAGCGCAACCTTGGTACATCGCGAGTCAGTTTCAAAAATTTAAAAACGGATGGCGGGGCAGCCATCCATCCGATAAGTTCGGTGCCCAGATGGCGGCTATCACTTCGCTGGTAAATGATCAATCGGTAAATGACATAATCGCTTACCTCCAAGCACAGACCCCCTCAACGAAATGAAAAAATTTATTTTCATAGCCTTCTTTTTAATTCTTATAGCCGGGGGCTGGCGATACTATACGGATGAAACAAAAACAAAGGTTGCTGTGCTGTGCAGCACCTGCCCACCGGGGTTTGAGCAGACCGAAGATAACCGTTGCCGGTTTCGGTCGTTGTATCAGATGTATGAAACAAAAGACGGCAACAACCCGGGCGTAGGTGGTTTAAAAACAGCGCTGCCTGCCGTACGCGATGGATTCACCCCGCAGCAAATTGATTTAGGGCGTTATTTGTTTTTTGATCCGGCCCTCTCAGGAAACGGAACGGTGTCATGTGCCAGCTGCCACCAGCCGGATAAAGGGTTTAGCGATGGGCTGCCCACCAGCGTAGGAATTAAACACACACCTTTAAAACGGGCCGCACCAAGTTTGTGGAATGTGGCGTTTAACAAACGATTTTTTTGGGATGCCCGTGCCTCTACCCTGGAAGAGCAAATGACAGGCCCTTTGTACTCGCCCGAAGAAATGGGCACCACTCCAGAACAGCTTCAAAAAACGCTTAATAATTTTTCCACCTACCGCGAATTATTCCGGCAGGCTTTTCCGCATAAAAAAAACGACCGGGTAGAACTATCCGAAGTGTACACCTGTATTGCCGCATTTGAAGCCACCCTTATTTCGCTCAACAGCCGCTACGATCAGTATGCACATGGATACCCGGATGCGCTAACTAAAAATGAAATAGAAGGGCTGAATATTTTTCGTTCGTTTGTGGCGCGTTGTACGGAGTGCCACACCCCACCCTTGTTTACCAACCAGCAAGTGGCCGTAATCGGCCTGGCCGAACCTGATCATTCATTTGATGCGGGCGCAGCCAAAACCTTTAACGACCCAACATTAAGAGGAGCCTTTAAAGTACCGAGCCTTCGCAATGCCGCACTCACCGCACCGTACACCCATTCCGGTCGTTTTGAAAAACTGGAAGACATGATCGCCTTCTATACGAAAGGCCGGGGGCACGAAGTTCCGCCCACCGAAAAACTGCGCATCCACTGGCATATCTGGGAGCCGCATTTGCGCCACGATGAAATAGATCGTATTGCCGATTTTATTCATGCCCTGACCGATGAATCTTTTAAGCCCCAAATACCGGAGTGGCTGCCATCGGGAATAAAGATGGAAACAAAACAACCGGGCAATTCACTCTCACTTAATCAACCTTAATATCATTTGTTATGAAAATTGTAGTACGCATTTTTATTTTACTCATTACACTGGCCGGAGGTATTTATCTGGGCAAGCTTTTTTTTGGCCGGGCTTCAGCTATTCCGGCTCCGGTGCCTACCTATTTTAATGCAGCCGAAGTAGCCGGAGATTCTTCTGCCATAGGAGCCGGTGTGGTTACTGGCCAAACGTATAATATTAAACCAGGTCAATCCATACAAGATGCCGTAGGCAAAGCCAAACCCGGTGATCTGATCCGCATTTTTCCTGGGGTGTACCATGAAACAATCTATATAGATAAAGACAATATTTCTATTCAGGGTGTAATTGAAGAAGGCGAGTGGCCCGTGCTGGACGGAGAAAAAAAACTGAACGATGCCGTACTCTATTCAGGCAATGGAGTGTTGGTAGAAAATTTGAAAATAATGAACTACAAAGGCAATGGCATTATGGGGCAGGCCGGAAATAATTACATCATTCGTAATAACTGGATAGTAGGCTCCGGAGTATATGGCATTTTCCCTCAGTTTGGAAAAAACGGATTGGTCGAACGAAATATTTTAACAGGCATTGAAGATGCCGCCATATACATAGGCATGTGCGACAACGTAGATGTACGGTTTAATGAAGTGTATGGAAACGTGGCCGGCATTGAAATAGAAAACTCACGCCATGCACTGGTAGAATATAATTATGCACATGATAACACCGGAGGTATCCTCGCTTTTCTTACTCCCGGGCTTCCGATTAAAACATGTGCCGATGTTATCATCCGCAATAACTTTGTGTACCACAATAACACTAAAAATTTTGGAGCCGTAGGCTCAACCGTTTCTCATATCCCCAAAGGCACAGGCGTGCTGGTTATGGCGGCTGATGAGGTGACCATTGAAAACAATATTATCACCGGCAACTCCAACTCCGGCATTACCATTACCGACTATGCGTTTGCGGGAATTAACCATGCCAACGATCCTGAGTCGGAGCCAAACCCCGACCGGCTTACGTTGCTGGATAATTTTATGGACAACAACGGAACCGATCCCATTGATGAAGTGAAGACACTTAAAAAGGCAACCTTCAGCAAACCCGGCCTCGATATTATTGCCGCGGGCGGAGGCACCGGCAATTGCATCATTAACCCCGACCGCTACATTACCATTGGGCTAAATAAATATGCCAATTGCTCTGCGCACGACACCCACCAGGTAAAATCATATATACTGGATAAACCCGTGCTGCCGCGGAATACTACCTCCATAGAAAAAGGAAAAATGACTTACTATGGCGTGTGCTCCGGATGCCACGCCTACAACACACGCCTGATAGGCCCCCCGGTAAGTGTTATTCAGGCGATGTACAAAGGCAACGCAAAAGGAATTGTAGATTTTATAACCAAACCTGTTCATAAAAGAGACGATTACCCCGAAATGCCTCCTCAAAATTATTTGTCGGAAGAAACCCGCAAGGCCGTAGCCGAATATATTTTAACTGTACAGAAATAATCTTGTTTGAACGATACCCCTAAAACCTAAACCTAAAACCTATGATAAACTACCTGTCTAAAATTGTTGCCTTGTGTGCAATGATTTTTTTTCCTGTCTTTTTATTCGCACAATCTAACTCCATTACCGGTACAGTAGTAGATAAAGAAACCGGAGAATCGATTCCGGGCGTTAGTGTTTCGGTAAAAGGAAGTACCGAGCTGGGCGATTACACCACATCATCGGGTACTTTTAGTATCCGACCGGCCTCGTATCCGGTAACATTGGTCTTTTCATTCATCGGATTTGCCACCGTAGAAAAAGAAGTAACCGGTGCGCAGAGCATTCGTGTAGAAATGGAATCGTCACCCGTTTATTTGCAAGAAGTGGTAGTGTCGGCTAGCCGCAGCGAACAGCGCAAACTAGAATCGCCCGTAACCATTGAGCGCATCGGTGCCAAAGAAATAGTAAATGCCCCGCAGTATAATTATTACGATATGATTCAGGGCTTGCGCGGGGTAGATGTTACGGTTTCCAGCATTGGGTTTACTTCGGTTACGACCCGTGGCTTTAACACCAGCGGCAACACTAATTTTTTGCAGATCGTAGATGGCATGGATAACCAGGCTCCCGGTCTTAACTTTCCTTTGGGCAACGTTATCGGGCTTACCCAATTAGATGTGGATAATGTAGAACTGCTCTCCGGGGCATCTTCGGTGCTGTACGGCTCGCGCGGACTAAACGGAGCCATGGTGATGAAGGGAAAAAACCCATTCCAATACCAGGGCTTAAGTGTGCTGCTAACGCAAGGCATGAACCATTTTGGTAATGCCGGATACAAAGACCCGGTACCTACTTCTCCGTTTTCTGATTTTACCATGCGCTATGCCAAGAAAGTAAACGAGAAGTTAGCTTTTAAAATAAACGCTCAATATACCCGTGCCAACGACTGGGTAGCGAACAACACCACCAACAAAAACGGCTCAGGCACCGAACAAACAGATCCTAACTACAATGGTATTAACATGTATGGCAGTGCTACCTCGGTAGATATTACACCCTTTCTTCAAGGTGCTTTGGCGCAAGATCCATCACTGGCTCCTATTATTAATCCGCTTTCACAACCTTATTATGTGTCGCGCACAGGTTATTCGGAGTACGGGTATCTTAACAATAACATCCACCTGATGAAAGGCAATGCTGAGTTGCGCTACAAAATTTCTCCTAAAATAGAAGCCATAGCTTCGGGCACGGCCGGCACCGGAAGTATTGTGTACACCAATGACACACGCTACCAAATCCGCGATTACGTAGTGAGCCAGTACCGCTTAGAGTTGGCGGCTAAAAACTGGTTTGTGCGGGCGTACACCACACAAGAAAACTCAGGTAAGACGCTGATTGCCGGACCTACGGCTCAGTTAATTAACGAAGCCTGGAAGCCCAGCTACAATCCCGGCACAGGCGATGGATGGTATCCGCAATATACCGGTGCGCTCCTTCAGGCACTAGCATCGGGAGCGGATTTTACCACGGCCAACCAGCAGGCGCGTGCCTTTGCCGATCAGGGCAGGCCCGCTTCAGGGTCAGCACGGTTCAATCATTTAAAAGACAGCATATCGCAACTACCCATTACGCAAGGAGGTACGTTGTTTTTAGATAAGAGCCGGCTTTACAATGCTTCCTTCCAGTATAATTTTTCAGACCAGATTAAGTTTGCCGAAGTGATTGCCGGGATCAACTGGCGCTTGTACAATCTTAATTCAAAAGGCACTTTGTTTCCTGATCAGGCCAAACCCATTCAGGTATATGAATACAGTGCCTATGCGCAAATCAGCAAAGCGTTGTTTGAAAACCGCTGGAAATTAGCAGGCTCGGTACGGGTAGATAAAAATACTTTGTTTGGCGATCCGAAAGCAACCTCGCGTCTTTCTTCTGTGTACGAAGTAGCACGCGATAACTATTTGCGTTTCTCCTACCAAAATGCCTACAGTTTCCCTTCCAATGTGCAGTCGCTGCAAAACACATTGAACGGATACAACTCCTATTCGTCCGGAGGATCATCCTACCTGCTTAACTCTATTTATCACTTCGATCAATACCAGCCCTACACTCTGGTAAGTGTGCAAAAGTACCAGCAAACGAATAACCCAAATGATTTGCAGCCTTACCTGGTGCACGACATCAAACCGCAGTCGGCTAATTCGTTTGAGTTGGGGTACGCAGCCGTGATCAGAAAAAAATTCTTATTTGATGTGTTGGGATACTACACACAGTGGACAAACTTCATCGGGTACACCAACGTGGCGAATACCTACGTGGTTTCAACCCAAACAGGAAGCACCAATGTTTCGGCTTTCAATAGCAACAACACCTACACCACGTATAACATTGCCTATAACGGGGGGCAGCGGGTGTACAGCTACGGGTATGCCGCCAGTGTTAGCTACAACATGGAAAAGAATTTCATTTCTAAAATTAATTTCTATTCCGATCATCTGAAGAACGGTAACTCCGGCCAGATTTCGTATTTCAATACTCCGGCTTACCACATCAATGCCGAGTTTGGCAATACCGGCTTTGGCAAGGCCAAAGCGTTTTCGTTCAGCACCACGCTGCGGTATAAACCGGCCTATCATTATGAAGTGATGGGCGGGCTGGGAGTGGGTACGGTACCGGCCTCGGCTGTAATAGATGCACAGGTTGGGTATCGGTTTACGAAGTCGCGCACGCTGTTTAAACTGGGCGCTACCAACCTTACCAATCAGTATTATTCTACTGGCATAGCTAACCCGATGATCGGGGCGATGTATTACCTGTCGGTAGGGTATAATGTGTTATAGGCGGAAGAAGTTTTGGGCACACCGATAAACACATCATCCTGATTTAACTCCAATCATGCAATAGAAAACCGATTGGCGCGATTGACGAATGAAAATCTAACAACCCATGGAGATAAAATACCCCATGATGATTTTCATTGTCAGGGTTTAATGACCGATAACAATATGCCCGCTTTTAGTGGTGCCGTTTTTAATGAG
>JAFDYY010000008.1 GCA_018267195.1 Bacteroidota bacterium
TAACCGACCCCATCGGAGTAGCCTTTTATTTTCAGGATACCGATCCGGCTACGGGAACTATTGTAGCCAGCGCGGTAGGCAAAACCTACCTGGCCTACACTGCAGACAATAGCCCGGCCATACCTAATTTAATTTTTGGCACCCAGCAAAGCAACTACCAGATTATTGCCACGCCTATTCTATACACCGATAACACCATTCCTTCCGTTCTGTCTGCGCTCGGCACGTATAACAATACGCAATGGCGTTTGTTCGATTTTGCCAATGGTGTAAACCTGGAATTTCCGGGTTTTAACAGCATCGTACCCGGCAAAGGCTATTGGCTCATTGCGCGCAATAATACCACCATCAAACCCGGGGCGGGAACGACTGTGCAAGTAGATGAACAAACTCCGTTCACCATCAACTTAGTGCCGGGATGGAACCTGATCGGCAACCCGTACAATTTTAAGATAGCGTGGAGTGATCTGGTAATCCCTTCGGGTACGAGTGGTTTTAAAACTTTTACGAATGGTGCGCTGGCTCCTGCCGCTACCTTAAATGCGTGGCAGGGGGCATTTGTGTTTTCGGCAGCCGGTGGGGCGCTGCAAATTCCGCCCCTAAAAAACAGTTCGCTGGGGCAGCGGGTAGCCAGCGGCCACGAGCCGGGTGCAGAGGCATCCGACCAATGGCAGGTAAGCCTGGGGATAACGGCTCATGGACTAACTAACCAGGTGGGTGGGTTTGGCATGAGTACCCGGAGCAGCGATAGAAAGTTAAGTGCAGGCGATGAACCCGGCATGATGTTCCCTGAAGGGCTGGCTATCCCGCAAATTATTTTCGATCAGAAGAAAGAAGGGCTCTTGCTCACCCAATACATAGCTCCGCTGTGCGAGTCGTATGCGTGGTCATTTACAACGGATACCCAGGAGGGCGAATTGCAATGGGACGCGGCCGCACTGGCTACCGCTCCCCGGAAATTGGTGCTGGTCGATCGAACCAGTAAAGTAGCCCTGGATATGCTTCACCTTTCTTCGTACAAAATTTCAGGGGGGAACAGGTTTACCATTTATTATGGGGATCAGAATTATATTAATAAAGAATTGAGTGAAGTATTGCCCCTGCTGGGCACGCCCTACCCCAACCCGGTGCAGGATAAAATAAAATTGCCGGTCTATGTTTCTGAAAAAAACGGGGGCACCACCGTGGAAGCAGCCGTGTATGATGTGCAGGGAAACATAGTGGTGCGCTGGAATTCGGAAAGCCTCAGCTCGGGGGCGCAAGTGCTTGAAATAAACAGCAGCTTACCCGCAGGCATCTATGTAATGCACCTGCAAGCCGGCACAGGAGAACACAAAGCCATAAAACTAATTGTTAACTAACTTAACCCCATGCGTATGAAATTGATAAAACTGCTTCTGCTTACTCTATCAGGGTTGTATTATGTGCCCAGCCTGGCACAGGCCGTAGAAAAAATAACTGACCCGGTTCGCCTCACGCTCAAAGATACATCGCCTCCTCTAGTGTATCTCCATTACAAAAATAATGGTGCCTTGAATACCGAAGGAAAGGTAGAAGTTTTTATAACCGTAAAAGATCAATCCGGCATTTCGTCCGTCTCTATTGATAACATTTTGCAAACCGTTACTCCCGATAAAGATTCTATTTCCTTTGCCAAGTCGTTTGCTCCCAACCACGAAGTGTTGGTAACGGCCAAAGACAAATTCAACAATGTAAAAGAGCGCTCATTAGTTATCCGGGGGCAGGTTCCCCAGGCGGTCAGTCCCTCAGATCTTGCCGTAGTTACCCAGCATAAAAATTATATGATGCTCATCAGCGAAGAAGAATACCAGGATCCCAGCATTGCTTCCCTGAGTGAACCTTTTAAAGATGCCAACCGGCTGAAAGAAGTTTTAACCCAGAAATACACATTTGAGAAAAGTGAAATCCTGCTTCTCAAAAATCCTACCTATGAAGATATCGAAATCAAGTTTGAAGAATTAAGTAAGATAATTACTCCGCACGATAACCTGCTCATTTTTTATGCAGGCCATGGCTACTTTGATGAGAAAACAAAAATTGGGTATTGGCTGCCCTCCGATGCCCAGGAAAAAAATAAAGCACGCTGGTTTAGAAATAGTGCGTTAGTTGAAAATATTGGAGCGATCAATTCCAAGCACACACTCTTGATTGCCGATGCCTGCTTTAGCGGGAGCATCTTCAAAACCCGGGCTCCGTTTAACAATGCCAATCCCGATATAGTAAATATGATGAAACGCCCCAGCCGGAAGGCGATTACCAGCGGTTCGCTAACGACTGTTCCCGATAAAAGTCAGTTTATGAAATACCTGATCAAGGCTCTGGAAGAAAATAATGATAAATATTTACCAACCGAAGATTTATTTGATACGGTAAGAATCGGTTTAAAAAATAATTCTGAAACTAAACCTCTATATGGAGAAATCAGAGATGCCGGAGACGAAGGCGGGAATTTTGTGTTTATCAGACGAGAATAGGCACCGATACAGATAAGCAGGCGTAGAGAACCGCTATCTACCAACCAAAAACAAAGGGCCGTTACCTCGTGGGTAACGACCCTTTTATTATTCAGAGCCCCCTGTCGGAATCGAACCAACGACCTACTGATTACAAGTCAGTTGCTCTACCAGCTGAGCTAAGGAGGCTAAAAACGAGGTGCAAAAATAACGGAAGATTATTGGATTGCAAGTTTTTTAAGACGCCCTCACCATTTGCAATTGCTTTTTCAGAAGAGTCAGTGCTTCATCGGCTTCCTTTATTTTCAGGCTAAACTCTTCTTTCATTTTCTCGGCATTTTTAGAACGGCCAAAAAACTCAAGATTATTCCGCAATACCGATAGGTCGTTTTCGGCTTTGGCAATCTGTTTGCGCAAGTGGAATTCTTTCTGGTGTATTTTTTTGTCGCCCTGATGGCCTTGTTTTATACCGGCCAGTTGTACATCTAACGTTACTTCGTCTTTTTCATTTTTAGACAAAGGTAAAGAAGCAATGGCTTTGCCTAACGATTCGGTATATTTCTGTTTAATAAAATGTACGGCTTGCTTGGGCACAAAACCTAAGTTCATAAATTGGGTTTGCAGTTCTTTAATCTGCTGGCTTGTGCCGGTGCCTTCCTGAGCTATTTTGTTAAGTTCTGTTATAATAGATTCTTTCTTGGTCAGGTTTTCGAAATTCTCCCGTTCGGCTTGCGTCATCTGCGACCTGCGCTGCTCAAAAAAGAAATCGCAGGCGGCTTTAAATTGTTCAAAAATTTTCTCCCGTTGTTTTTCAGGCACGGCCCCTATTTTTTTCCACTGTTGTTGCAGCGATTTCAGTTCGGCCGATGCTTTATTCCAATCCTGGCTGTCTTTTAAAGCAATGGCTTTATTGAGCAAATCGTTTTTCAGTTGCAGGTTTGCCTGACGCTCGGCATCCAGTTTTTTAAAAAATATGCTTTTGTTATGAAAAAAAGTTTTGAAAGCACTCCAGAATTTCCGGTTTATTTCGCGGGTATGGGTACGGGGCACTCCCCCGATGGCCTCCCACCGCTTTTGTATTTCTAAAATCTCTTTCGTTTTTTGGTTCCAGTCTTTAATACGGTCGGTAGTAAACCCGGCAAAGGCGGCTACCTCGGCATTTACTTTCTCTTTCTCGGCCAGGTTCTTTTGAAGTTCTTTCAGTACTTCGGCCACCAGCGCATCGCGCTTCACATACAGGGCATCGGACGCTGCTTTAAACTGCTGCCAAACAGCTTCTTTCTCTTCGATGGGAACGGGGCCGATATGGCGAAATTCGTTGTGCAACTCGTTCAGTTCTTTTACCGCTAACCCAATATTTTCAACTGACAACAACTGATTGGCTTTGGCCGTTAATTCTTTTTTTAACTCCAGGTTTTTCTTGCGATCGAGTTCTTTCAGTTCAAAATAGATGCTGCGTTGGTCGTAATACCGGTCAACCAGCGCATTGTAATTAGCCCACAATGTTTTGACTTCATTTTGCGGCACCTGTCCAAGGGTGCGCCATTCTTTTTGAATGTCTTTAAATATTCTGAGCGAATGCTCGGTGTCTTCCCCATCGGCCAGTTCGCGCAGTTTTTCCAACAGCAATTTTTTAGCCTGCAGATTGGCATTTTTTTGCTCTTCTATTTCGCGGAAATACCGTTGTTTGTTTTCGCGTATCGATTTTACATAGATATCAAAAGCACTATCCCACTCATCGCCTTTGTATTCAAAATCTTCTTCATTGCCTCCGTCCAGTTTAAAGCGGGCTAAGGCTTCGGCCCGCTCGTGATTACGAATGGAGTCGAACATCGGCTTAATCTCGCGAATAATTTCTTCGGCTCTTTTAAAATCATTAGCTCCGGCAACTTCTTTCAAAAGGTTGACAAAATCTTTTTTTCCAAAGGATGAATAATCAACCGGCTTATGAAGCAAGCTCAATTCGTCTTCTTCCATGGCTTTATCTTCCGGCCAATCGGTTGGGTGTAACTCTTCCCCGCTCAGTTCATCCGTTTGGGTGCCGTCCAGAACGGCTGCCTGACCAATCCAGGCTCCATTTTCTTCCTTCAACTCGCTGCCGTTTTCCATGAGGTTATGCAAAATGTAAAAATACGTAAATCCTTTAATTTTTTTAGTTCAAAGTGGGGTCCACCGGATAGTTTGAGTACATTGAAAACCGTCCGCCCATAGCTTTTAAGGTGGCTCGCCACATTAAATCAAATTCCGTTTCAAAAATCAATTCTTCCGACACCCGGTCGCTCACAATCCACGAATTGGTTTTAATTTCTTCTTCCAGTTGTCCGTACGACCACCCGCTGTAGCCCAGGAAAAATTTAATGTCCTCCGGGTGGGTTTGGCCTGTTTTTAGTTGGTCAACAATATCATCAAAATCACCTCCCCAAAAAATCCCTTTCGCCACCTCTACTGCACCGGCCACATCCGGGTGGCGATGCAAATAATGAAGGGTGTCTTGCTGAACCGGTCCGCCTAAGCAGGCACTGTTTTTTACATAACTTAAATCACTTACCAACGACCCCACAGTGGATTCGGTAGGGCGGTTCAGCACAAACCCGATGGTGCCATCGTCATTATGTTCGCAAAGCAATATTATGGTGCGGTCAAAATTAGGGTCGGCCAAATAGGGTTCCGAAATCAACAGCCGGCCGGCCTGTGGTTTTAGGTGATTGGTATAATCAAAAAAATCCATCATGACATCGCTCATCTTCGTAAAATTACTATTCAATTTTACCTTTTAATTTTCCAAATCAAAGTTATTTTTGTGTTACAGACAAGTACAATTGAAGCCAATTCCTGACATCCGAAAAGATTATTCCAAGTTTTCACTTGATATGGCTTCGGTCGATCAAGACCCTATCGTTCAATTCCGCAAATGGTTTGACGAAGTGCTGGCAGCCGGCCTGCCCGAACCTAATGCGCTTACACTTTCTACGGTATCCGTCAATGGTATGCCTTCTGCCCGGATCGTACTGCTGAAAGGGGTTGATGACGGCAAATTTGTTTTTTATACCAACTACCAAAGTCAAAAAGGAAAAGAATTAGAAGCTAATCCGGCTTGTGCCCTCACTTTTTTTTGGGCAGGTTTAGAACGGCAAGTACGGGTAGAGGGGATTGCTGCCCGGGCGAGCCTTCAAACATCTGAAACCTATTTTCAAAGTCGCCCGCGCGAAAGCCAAATCGGTGCCTGGGCTTCGCCTCAAAGTTCGATTATAGCCGGTCGCGAAATCCTGGAAGAACGCGTGCATCAACTTCAGGAAAAATTTGCCGGCCAAAATATACTTCCCAAACCGAACCAGTGGGGTGGATTTGAAGTAGATCCAATGCGGATTGAGTTTTGGCAAGGCCGCCCCAGCCGCCTGCACGACCGGATTGTGTTTACCAAGGTCAATGGCCAATGGCAGATTCATCGGCTTGCACCCTGATTATTTTAAGTGAAACAGGTTATCTATGCCCAGGTGATGATCTAGGGTAAAACCTTCCCCGTATTTTGCCCCGATAGAATAGCCCAACTCATGACCGCGTGCTTCAATTAATTTCATAAAGCCGGGGTTGGATATGAAGGTTTCAGGTTCCTGGCTCTGCGGATCATAGAACTGTGATTTAAAAGCCCGGAGTGCCTCCATTTTTTTATTCCAGAAATCAGATACATCAACAATAAAATCGGGTTTGATGTACTGGCTTTGTATAAAATGATATACCTGCCGGGGCCGCCATTCATTTTGGATTTTCCCCTCGTATTCTGTTTCTACTTTAGATAAGCCCGAAAGAAAACAGCACTCGCGCACCAGCGCTGCAGCCTTCCCATGATCGGGGTGCCGGTCGCGCACGGCATTGGTTAATATAATTTGAGGTTGATAAGCACGGATCTCAGCGATTATCTTCGTTTTCTCCTCTTCCGAAAAACCAAAAAAACCATCACGCAGCTTTAGATTTTTCCGAACCGACAGCCCAATGAAGCGGGCAGCTTCGGCCGCTTCATTTTCTCGGATTTCTACCGTACCGCGTGTACCTAACTCACCTTGTGTAAGGTCTATAACCCCCGCTTTATATCCCAGTGAAATATGTTTGGCAAGCGTTCCCGCACAACTAATCTCGGCATCATCGGGGTGGGCACACAGCGCAAGAATATCCAGCTTCATCTTAACTAGGCATGAATAGGTTCTGCCTCTTTGGCGGCCAAAAATTTTTCGGCATCCAGAGCACTCATGCAACCTGTGCCTGCCGCGGTAACCGCCTGGCGATAAACACGATCGGCCACGTCTCCGGCTGCAAAAACACCCTCTACTCCGGTCTTGGTAGAGCCGGGCAATACTTTGATGTAACCGGCTTCATCCATTTCTAATTGCTCTCGGAAAATATCGGTATTGGGTTGATGGCCAATAGCCAGAAAAAATCCTTGCACGGCTATCACTTTAGGCAACCCATTGGCATTTACCCGTATGCCGGTTACTCCCTGATCATCGCCCAGTATTTCTTCGGTTTGTGTATTCCAATGAATCTGAATGTTGGGGGTATTCTTTACCCTCTCCTGCATGATTTTGGAAGCCCGCATTTCGTTTCTGCGAACGATGAGATGAACCTTGGTACAAAGTTTTGACAGATAGGTAGCCTCTTCGGCTGCCGAATCGCCCGCGCCCACTACGGCTACTTCTTTACCCCGATAGAAAAATCCATCGCATACGGCACAGGCCGATACGCCCCGGTTTAAAAAAGTTTGTTCGGAAGGCAACCCAAGGTATTTGGCAGAAGCTCCCGTAGCCACAATTACAGCCTCGGCTTCCAGCAACTGTTTATCGTCTATGGTAATTTTTAAAGGATAGGATGAAAAATCAACAGCTGTAACCTGGGCATAGTGAATTTGGGTACCAAACCGCTCCGCTTGTTTCTGAAGATCAACCATCATTTGAGAGCCGTTTACCCCTTCCGGATATCCGGGAAAATTCTCTACATCGTTCGTAGTAGTTAATTGGCCTCCCGGCTGGCTTCCGGTGTAGATAACCGGCTTTAGCCCCGCTCGGGCCGCATAGATAGCGGCTGTATAACCGGCCGGCCCGGAACCAATAATTAAGACTTTTACTTTATCTGTGTTTTTCATAACCGAATTTCATATAGACAAAAAAGGTCTCAATGAAAGAGACCTTTAATTTATGTTATGTTTATTGATTTAACACCTTTATCCCAGGTAAGGTTTCAAGGCCTTGCTGCGGCTAGTATGACGTAGCCTGCGAATGGCTTTTTCTTTAATTTGTCTTACCCGTTCGCGGGTTAGGCTAAATTTCTCACCAATTTCTTCTAACGTCATGGCGTGTTCCCCATTCAGCCCAAAGTAGAGCGTAATAACATCGGCTTCGCGTTGGGTAAGGGTTGAGAGAGCGCGTTGCACTTCTCTGCGCAGCGAATCGGTAATCAGGCCGGAGTCGGGTGTTTCTTCACTATCGTTTTCCAATACATCCAACAAACTATTTTCCTCTCCCTGCACAAAAGGTGCATCCATCGAAACATGGCGGCCGGAAATTTTCATAGTATCCACCACTTCGGCTGTGGTTACTTCCAGCACTTCGGCCAATTCTTCGGGCGATGGTTCGCGCTCATACTTTTGTTCCAGTTCAGAGAATGTTTTGGAAATTTTATTGAGCGACCCTACCCGGTTTAACGGCAAGCGCACAATACGCGATTGCTCGGCCAAGGCTTGTAAAATGGATTGACGAATCCACCAAACGGCATACGAGATAAATTTAAAACCGCGTGTTTCGTCAAACCGCTGGGCGGCTTTGATCAACCCCAGGTTGCCTTCGTTGATTAAATCGCCTAACGACAACCCCTGGTTTTGGTATTGTTTGGCTACCGAAACCACGAAGCGCAAATTGGCTTTGGTTAGTTTTTCCAACGCAATTTGATCGCTTTCTTTGATGCGTTTAGCTAACTCTACCTCTTCATCAGGTGTGAGCAAATCTACCTTGCCTATTTCCTGAAGGTATTTGTCCAGCGATTGGCTTTCGCGGTTGGTAATCTGTTTACTGATCTTTAGCTGTCTCATGATTGGTATTACCTTCGTTTAAACACGTGAAAATTAGAAATAAGTTCCGTAAATAATCAAGTAAAATCCAGACAAATTAGGAAACGGCCGTTCCCTCTTTGGCCGGAGGCTTAGGAACCAATACTTTTCTGGATAATCGGAACTTGCCTGTTTTCTTGTCTACCTCAATCAATTTTACCTTAATTTCCTCACCTACCTCAAGTACGCCATCCATTTTTTCAAGGCGTTCCCACTTTATTTCGGAGATGTGGAGTAAGCCGTCTTTGCCCGGCATAAACTCAACAAAGGCACCAAAGGGCATAATTGATTTCACTTTGCCGTCATACACTTCGCCTACTTCGGGTATGGCCACAATGGCTTTCACCCGCTTCACGGCAGCATCCATCACATTTTGATCGGTAGCAAAAATATTAACCAGACCTTTATTGGCCACTTCTTCAATAACGATGGTGGCACCGGTTGTTTTTTGGATATCCTGTACCACTTTTCCGCCCGGCCCGATTACAGCCCCAATCATATCTTTATCAATCGTAATGGTTACGGCACGAGGTGCATTAGGTTTAAAATCAGGTCTTGGTGCGCTTAAAGATTTTTTCATTTCATTCAAAATGAAATGTCTTCCGTCTTTTGCCTGGTTTAATGCTTCGGCCAGCACTTCGTAGGTCAAGCCATCTACTTTCAAATCCATTTGGCAGGCTGTAATCCCTTTTTCCGTACCGGTTACTTTAAAATCCATATCGCCCAAATGGTCTTCATCGCCCAGGATATCGGAAAGGATTGCATATTTTCCGGTAGAACTGTCGGAAATCATACCCATGGCAATTCCCGAAACCGGAGCCGAGATCTGAATACCGGCATCCATTAAAGCCAAAGAGCCTGCACAAACAGTAGCCATTGACGATGATCCGTTCGATTCTAAAATATCCGAAACCACCCGGATGGTATAGGGGCTTTCGGTTAGGTTCGGAAGCACTTGCTTCAATGAGCGCATGGCTAAATTTCCGTGGCCCACTTCGCGTCTGCCGGGTCCGCGGTTGGGTTTTACCTCACCGGTAGAAAATCCGGGAAAGTTGTAGTGTAAAATAAATTTGTTGGTACCGGCAAACATAGCACCATCTATTAACTGCTCGTCAAGTTTGGTACCTAAAGTTGCTGTCGTTAACGACTGGGTTTCACCTCGTGTAAAGATGGCTGAGCCATGGGCTGAAGGCAGGCAATCTACTTCCGACCAGATGGGGCGGATTTCAGTCGTTTTCCTTCCATCTAACCTTACTTTTTCATTGAGCACCAAATTGCGGCACGCTTTCTTCTGAATTTCTTTGTAGTATTTCTTTACCAGGTCTTTGTTAACCGTTGTATCTTGGGGAAGAGCTGCTAGGTAATCCTCAATAATTCTTCCAAAAAGTTCGGAGCGGTCGTGTTTACTTTTTAATTGTTTTGCCGCTACCTCATATACCTTGCTGTATAGCTGATTATGAAGTTCTTCGCGCAGCGTTTCATCCTTTGTTTCGTGTTCGTACTTACGCTTTTCAACTTTACCAACTTCTTTAGTTAATTCTATCTGCAACTGACATTGTGTTTTGATGGCCTCATGGGCGAGCTTTAGTGCCTTCAGCATGTCTGCTTCCTGAATTTCTTTTGCCTCTCCCTCCACCATCAATATATTTTCTATCGAGGCGGCCACAATAAAATCGAGGTCTGATTTTTCTTTTTGTTCTAAAGTAGGATTGATAATAAATTGACCCTCTACCCGTACTACGCGTACTTCCGAAATAGGCCCTTGAAAAGGAATATCGGATACCGAAAGAGCTGCCGAGGCAGCAAAGGCCGCTAATGAATCGGGCAGTGCCTTGGCATCGCCTGAGATCAGTTGAATATTAACTTGTGTTTCGGCATGGTAATCATCCGGAAATAAAGGGCGGATGGCACGATCTACCAGACGGCTGATCAATACTTCATAATCGGAAAGTTTTCCTTCGCGTTTTAAAAAACCTCCGGGTATTTTTCCGGTCGAGGCAAATTTTTCTTGATAGTCAACGGAAAGCGGTAAAAAATCGGCTCCTTCTACGCCTTCTTTGTTGGATACAACCGTGGCCAGGATCATGGTATTATCCATGCGCAGCACTACGCTGCCATCGGCCTGACGCGCCAGTTTTCCCGTTTCAATTGTTATTGACCTGCCATCGGGCAAGTTGCATGTTTTAGAGATTACAGTAGGTTTCATAAATGATGTAGTTGAGGCTGAACAGCCTGTTATTAAATGCGAAAAGGGAACCTAAAGAAGGTTCCCTGATCGGATATCGTTTTATTTATTTTCTCAGGTCTAACTCGGTCAGCATAGCGCGGTAGCGGCTGATGTCATTACGCTGAAGGTAGTTTAGTAGTTTTTTGCGCTTCCCTACCAACTTTAACAACCCCTGTTGGGTGGCAAAGTCTTTTTTGTTTTTTTGTAAATGGCTGGTTAAGTGGTTGATTCGGTGCGTGAACAGAGCAATCTGCGATTCGGGAGAACCCGTATCTGTCTTCTTCTTGGCAAAGCTATGTTTGCTGAACAACTCTTGTTTTACGGCTGAGGATAAATACATCGGCTTTTGTTTTTAGCTTTTTTTCGTTTTAATCGCGCAAAAGTAGAATAAAAAGGTTAAACCACCAAAATTCAGTCTGCTTTCGATTTTGGCTTTATCCAAGCTGGAAAACGTTGTTTTACCTTATCTATCACCACGCTGTAAAAGTCGGCATCAAACAGTCGGGCATCGGCACGGGCCTGCCTTAAAAAAATAAAACCAACCGCAAATAACACAGCATTGGGCATCCACATGCCAAATACCATCGAAGTGGTTTCTGCCCGGGCCCATTTTTCGCCCATCAGGCTGAGCACATAAAATACGATGAAGAAAAAAATGGAGGCAATAACGGGCACACCTAACCCCCCCTTCTTAATAATGGCTCCTAAAGGCGCACCAATTAAAAACATGGCAATACAAGCCACTGAATTAGCTAAAATTTTATGCCACTGTATTTCAAAAACACGGTACTCATACCGGTAACTCTCCACGTTTGTATTATAATTTTGAAGTTGCCCCTTAATCATCCGGGCACGGTTTAAGGCGGATGTAATTTCAGTTGTGTTTTGTGGCAGCTTGTACAAACTGTCAGAGAATCTAACTGTTTTAGGACTGATGTGCTGAGGCACATGTACCCGAACCACCGGAGCCATCATGCCCGAACTCGGAGTAAAGGGATACTGCAATCCTTTTCCGCTTTTTGATGTATCTCTTTTAATGCGCGCAGCCAGAATTGAGTCGTGTTGTTTTTTATATTTTTTCAAATCGGGTGTGAGCGGAATTGAATCTTTTTTAAAATGAAATAAAAAGGCGCTGTTTTGGGTGCTGTAAATATTTAAGTGTTGCCCTTTAATTTCGCGTGTTACCGAATCCATATCGATTACCAGTTCACTCATGTTGCGCATGATGCGGTTGCTGGCAAACCATTTTTTTTCGGTTCGCTGTAATCCAAATGAAGACAAATCAAAAACAATCTCTGTCTTGTCAAACTTGGTTTTACTGAATGTTTCAGCGTTGTTAAATTGTCCGCTCATGTCCTGGCTAGATCCTTCGCTGTAGTTGTACCCGCGAAAGAGTTCCAGTTTTAGATACTGATCATTAAAAATGGTGTACATCTTTCCGGAGTCGGCAATGGTTACTTCTTTATTTCCAGAGCGGCCCCGGTGGTCATAAATGATTACATCCTTCAGGGTAATTCCATCTTTATATTTTTTGGCAACCTTAATGCTGATGTCGGGGATGCCGGCATAAAACTCACCTTCTTTTAAATCGAGTGCCGGTTTCTTTTGCTTAATATCGTATAGTAAACTGTAGGTTTCCAGGGCCGCCTTAGGAACCATAAAATTATTGGACAAGTAGGCAAAAAAGGTAATGCCCAGAGTAAAAATAAAAATGGGCAATAAACTACGCGTAAGCGATATACCCAGGCTCTTTACGGCCGTCAGTTCAAAGTGTTCGCCCAAATTTCCGTAGGTAATCAAAGCCGACAGTAATATACCTAAGGGTAATGCCTGTGGAGTAACCGAAACAGCAAAATAAAAAAGTAACGTACCGAGCACATCCCACCCCAGGTCTTTGCCAATGATGTCATCAAAATATTTGATCATATTGACCAGCAACAAAATAAAGACCACCACAAAAAACGTTAGAACGAGCGGCCCGATAAAAGAAGATAAAATCAGCTTGTCAATTTTTTTCATAGACACACAAAGGTAGTGCAAAAAGAAAGCCAGAAAAGTTCCCTTTAACAAAGGATGTACTATTTAATTTTCTTCCGGGAAGCGGATTCCTCCATCCATTAAAAAGTTATCTTCATTTTCTTTTTTTTAAGGTAACTTAACAAACAAAATGATAAAGAAATGATGCGTGGGTCTGTTCTTTCTGTTATGGTGCTTATCTCTTTTTTAGTCAACGCGCAAAAGAAAAATGCAGAATATTATTTTCAAAAAGGAGAAGAAGCCCTCGATGCCCAATCGTACAAAACGGCTCTCGCCCACCTAAACGAATGCCTTCGCCTAAACCCCTACTACATGGAAGCCTATTACTACCGGGGGCAGGCAAGAGAAAACATAGGCGACAAAAAAGGCGCACTAACCGACTACAGCATCTACATCGAAGCAAAACCTAAAGACACCGAAGCTCTCTTTGCCCGCGCTCAGTTGCGCTACCATTTTGGGCAGTGGGTCATGGCGCGCGAAGACTTTCTTATACTCCTTACCTCACCTCCGAGTGAAACTAAAACTATTTTTTTTGCCCCCGATAAGGAAGGCGGCTTAGGTATTGCCACCGCACAAAGTAACATAGCTGCCTCCATCTTAAACTACCTTGGGCTGATTGATACCCAAATGAAGAACTACAACCGGGCTATCTTATATCTCGACTCAGCTATTAAAGCAGAACCAAAAAATGCTGAGTTCTATGTTAACCGGGGGTGGACAAGGCAGGAAATGAACGATACCTTGAAAGCCCTACAAGACTACCAAAAAGCACTAACCATTAATCCGGAAGGAAGTATTGCCCGGTATAATCTGGCCGTTCTTTCGGCTGCGAAAGGAAACCTGAAAGAAATGGAAAAGTGGCTGAACGAAGCGATTGAACAAAACCCACAAGAACCCAGGTACTATACTGCTTTAGCTATTAATCAAACCGCCCAGCATCACTATCAAAAAGCACTTGACTACTACACCACCTCCATTCAGCTTAGCAGCATAGATGCAGAAGTTTGGTTTAGGCGAGGGTTACTTAATATGCAACTCAACAACCTAAACAATTCCTTAGCCGATTTCACGCAGTGTATTAAACTAAAAGAAACCCATGAGCAGGTGTGGCTTTGCCGCGGCAATCTTATGATGAGAATGGATCGCACCAAAGAGGCTATAGAAGACTATACGATAGCCCTGGTGCACCAGCCAAATTTTGGCCGGGCTTACCTTCAGCGGGCACGGGCCTGGCTGAAAACCGGCAACCGTACGGAGGCATGCAATGACTTAACTTCAGCCGAGTATCTGAAAGAACCCATTGATCCTAAACTAAGATCAGAAGCTTGCCGATAATCGTTTTTTTTTGCATGACGTAATGATTGGCATTTTTATTGATAGCAAAAACTACCTTTACGCACGATGAAAAAATGGAGCAAAAGAATAGTGATTATTACGGTGATGTTGGCACTTCTTACTTTTTCCATCATCGGCCCGGTGGATGACCGCCCTATAACCAACCAAGATTTTTACCGGCAAACCATGAGCGAGCTGGCCTCTTTTCATCCGGCCGATTTCCCATCAAAAGAGGGATGGAAAACCGCCTGGGCTTCTATTAATATTACCCCCTCCACGCCCATGCCGATGGCAGGGTATGCTCCGCGCTATCATTTTGAGTCCGTGCACGACTCTTTATATGTCAGGCTCCTTGCCCTGAGCAACGGCAAAGCTACTGCCGTTATCATCAGTGCCGACCTGCTGATTTTCCCCCCGGCATTGCGCCAAAAAATTGAAGCCCTGAATTACGCCCATCATTTTCTTTACTTCACGGCCACACATATTCACAGCAGCCTTGGCGCCTGGAACGATAGCGTAATCGGAAATTTAATTCTAGGCCAATACAACGAAGAATGGCTAAACCAATTAGCCGAAAAAATAACGGCTGCGATACAATCAGCCACCCAGCAATTACGGCCATCCGTCTTATCTTACTACGAGGCCGATGCTAAGGAATATGTGGAAAACCGGATAGACCCTGTGCATGGCTCGGTAGATGGCATCCTGCGTGGATTTAAAATATCTCGCGATAACGGCACACAAGCTTTATTGGTTGCTTACAGCGGCCACCCGACCAACATCAGCCATTTAAGCCGTGCCCTTTCGGGCGATTATCCTGGAGCACTGATCCAACGGGCACAAAAAAATAAATATCATTTTGCTATGTTCATCGCGGGTATGATCGGAAGCCACCGCACTAAATTTACTTCCGAACATGAATTTGTGTATTGCGACTCGTTGAGCCAACGGCTTTACCGAAAAATTGAAACGGCTTCGGCAACTCCTATCTCGAACACAGATATGCAAACAGGCCATATCGCTTTTTATTACGGACCTTCGCAATTACATCTATTTCAAAAATGGAAAGTGCGCGATTGGGTGTTCCGCTTTCTTTTTCAGAAACTGGAAGGAGGCATTACCTACCTTAAGCTCGGGTCTCTAATAATGCTGGGTATGCCGTGCGATTTTTCGGGCGAAATTTTTACGGATGATGATCTTGGAAAAAAAGCAGAAGAGAAAGGAGAAAAACTTTTTATCACCAGTTTTAACGGCCACTACGTGGGATACATTACGGCCGACAAGCACTACGGGCGCTCAGAGCAGGAAGAAGTGATGGCGTTGAACTGGGTAGGCCCTCATTTTGGAAATTACTACTCATCTGTTACACAAAAAATTCTAGACAAATAATTCCGGATTTTTACAATAGACGGAGAAATCCGTTAGTTCCTTTTTCTGAAAATTTTTCTCGGTTTAGACTGTGGGTGGCGTTTAGGGGAGGGTTGTTTTTGTTCTGGGTTATAATTAAATGAGGAATGAAACCCTTCGGGCAGCGGGGCTTTCGTAATCTCTTTTCCGATCAGTCTTTCAATTTGTCCAAACCTGCGTTGGTCTAATTGATTGATAAAGGTAATGGCGTGGCCGGTACTGGCCGCTCGTGCCGTTCGGCCAATGCGGTGTATGTAATCTTCCGGGTCCGGAGGCACGTCATAGTTCAGTACCAGTTCAATACCTTCCACATCAATTCCCCGCGATAATACATCGGTGCCGATCAGCAAACTCAGTTGTTTATTTTTAAACTCGCGCAAAATTTCTTCGCGTTCGTTTTGCTCCAAATCAGAGTGGATGGCTTTTGAACGAAGCCCAAGTTTGGGGAGCAATCGCCCCAAATGCTTTACCTTTTCTTTCGTAGAAGCAAAAATAAGAGCACTGGAAAAAGCTGAACTTTTCAATAAAGAACTGATCAGTTTTTCTTTTTCATCATCATTTACCAGATAGGCTTCCTGCACAATGCCATCAGCCGGTTTAGAGATGGCAATATTTATTTCTACCGGGTCTTGCAGAATTTTGTTGGCCAATGCCCGTATGCGCTGCGGCATGGTGGCCGAAAAAAGTAAAGTTTGCCGGGAGGGCGGCAAATACCTGACAATGCGCATAATGTCATCGTAAAAACCCATATCGAGCATACGGTCGGCTTCATCAAGCACCAGGTGTTGAACGAATTTCAGATCAATCGCCCCCGAAGCCAGTTGTGCAATCAGCCTTCCGGGGGTAGCAATCATCAGGTCAACTCCGGCTTCCAGCGCTTTCTTTTGCTGATCCCACACCGCACCATCTCCACCTCCGTAAATCGGTATGGAACTCACTCCGGTAAAGTAAGCAAACCCTTCCACCTGCTGATCTATTTGCTGAACCAACTCGCGCGTAGGGGCAATAATTAGCGTATTGAGGTGGCGATGATCGGAATAAATAATGTTGTTAAGAATCGGGAGCAGGTAAGCGGCCGTTTTGCCCGTGCCGGTTTGGGCGCAGGCGATCAGATCGCGTTTGGCTAAAATAAATGGAATAGCCTGCTGCTGTATGGGCGTGGGTTTTTCATAACCCATGGCATTAAGCCCGTCTTGCAGTTTATGATCAAAATTAAAATTATTGAAAGTCATTGGTTAGGTATGTCTTATTTTCTTTCCGCCATATCGTCTGCGCATGTTAAATCCATGAACGGCCTTTTTCAACCATTCGTAATATAAGGCAATATATAAACCGATCACCATCACCCAAATTACGGCCAGATTAAAATACAGCGTATCAAATTTATGTCCGGCAAAATATTTGGTAGGTATATAGAAGTTATCTCTGAAATCAAAGAAATGTTCGGGGCGGTGTTCGTTAAAATAAATCGGATAAATTTTCCGAATCAGTTCACCCTCCCACTCCACCACGCGCGTAGCGCTTTCGGTATTTTCTACCATGCGGGTAACGGCTTCATTCTGGTATTTCATCTTCAGTTTTTCGTAGGCTTCCTGTCGGTTTCCAGTATCGTTAAGTTGCCCCATTAATTTTTCTTTTTCGATCACCGCCTGACGAATTCGATTGGAATAGTAGTTTTCCAATACCTTCAGATAGGTATTCACTTTTAGGTAGGTGGCCGAATCAAATTTACCTACAACAAGTTTTTCAATTTCCGGAATACTTTTACCCACCACACCCGCTTCCAGTGTTAACTCGGTGTGTAGTAACGCCAGCCTATTTTTTACCCGGCTATTATCGGATGAATTTCGCCACTCGCCCGGGTGGTTTACTACATAGGCTAATCGCGATTCCAGTTCAGGCAAATAATATCCCCGCTTATATTCTGCGTTAGCTCTTTTTTGTTCAATCGGATAAAATTTTTTTTCTAATGGATTGTCTTTAAACTGCGTTACCATATAGGCTTCAAATGCCCAGCGCGAAGCCATCAATTCACCCAAAATCGGAATGCCATCGGGAGTGCCTACTTTAGGGTTGAACTTATCGAAACTAACCACGACCCCGCTCAGCAACAACTGCGGAATAATTAAAATTGGAATCAACACGTAAATAGTTACGGCCGAATCAAAAGCCGAAGAAATATTCAGCCCCAGCAGATTGGCAAAACAAGAACAGGAAAACAAAACAAGCCAGTAGCGCATTTCAGTAAACGGAATTTCGAGCAACGCATTGCCGATTAAAACAAAGCATACCGTTTGTATAGCCGAGATAACAAACAGAATAATCACTTTAGAAACAAAATAGCTGCTTCGGCTTAAATGCAGAAAGCGTTCGCGTTTTAAAATTTTACGATCGCGAAAAATCTCTTCGGCACTTACTATCAGCCCGACAAAAAGAGCCACCACAATGCTCATAAAAAAATAAATCGGGATGTTCGCGTTGTCGTAAAATGAATAATGCGGGTGTTCTACCCCCACATAGTCATAGTATTTTACAAAATAGCCTATAAACAATGCCAGCAATGGTGCCAGCAGTATATTAATGATAACATATTGCTGGTTGGCCAGTTTCGATTTTACATCGCGAACAATAAACGTACGAAGTTGCTGAATCCAGTTGGGGATTTGCTGAACAGCCGGAAGGGGTTCTTTGTACTCTTCAATGCGGGGAATTTTTATTTTCTTTTTGAAATACTGATACCACTGTCCGGGTGAAACTTTGCGCGTATGGGTAAAGCGTCCGTATTCATTTACAACACGCGTTTCAATGATATTAAAAACCTGCTCAGGGTTAATGTTTCCACACTCCGGGCATGCCCCGGGCGTGCGGTTGGCCGCGTTAATGATTTCCTGAAAATAGTTGACAGACTCTACCGGGTTGCCATAATAAATTTGAAAGCCTCCCAAATCAAAAATCAGCAGGGTATCAAACATTTTAAAAATATCGGAAGAAGGCTGGTGGATTACCACAAAAATCATTTTGCCGCGCAACGTCAGTTCTTTCAGTAAATCCATGATGTTTTCCGAATCGCGTGAAGAGAGGCCGGAGGTGGGTTCATCTACAAAAAGAATAGTGGGCTCGCGCAGCAACTCCAGCCCAATGTTCAGCCTTTTCCGTTGCCCCCCACTGATGGTTTTTTGCAGGGGCGACCCTACCTTAGAATTTTTTATTTCCGACAACCCCAGATTGGTGAGTACAGTTTCTACTTTTTCTTCAATCTGCTGGTGCGTAAAATGCCCGAAACAAAGTTGTGCCGAGTAGTACAGATTTTCATACACACTCAGGTCTTCCATCAGCAAATCGTCTTGCGGAATAAACCCGATTACTCCCTCTACTTCATGAGGTTGCTCATGCACATCAATGCCATTGATCAGTACCCGGCCACTCGATGGTTTTTCGGTTCCGTTTAGTACATTGAGCAACGTAGATTTGCCCGAGCCGCTTCCGCCCATAATCCCCACCAACTTGCCACCGGTTTCGGCAATGCTCACATTTTGCAGACCGGCCCGTCCGCTTTTAAAATGGTAAAACACATGATCGGCCACAAAGCTGATTTTTGTGGTACTCTCCTGCGACAAAAACTTCCCTACAATATCACTGTAATAAATCGAATCAATTTTTGAGCCGCGTATGGTGCTGCCTGTAGGGAAAACATCTACTCTTCTAGATTTAAGCGGAAGGCTGTTAAGATAAATAGGTGTAATGCCCAGGTATTTAATAAAATAAGTTTCTATGCTGGGCAGCCGCAGAATGGCAATCATCCCGGAAATATTTTTGGCGGTTAGATGCGGCCCCTGATGGCCGGCTTCTGCCCGGTCGCTCTCATCAATAATCAGAATATTTTTTGAATCTAGCTCTTCGGCATCGTGCCCCAGCACAAAAGCCCGCATGGCTTTAAAATCGCGGGCCGGAATTTTAAGCGCCTCGCCAATGTAAAATATCAGATTGCTTTGGCGTTCGGATAGCTCTTCTCCGGCAAACACCAACTCAATCACTTTAATTACCAGCACTACTTTTTGTTGCATGGTAAGAGCCTGATTTACTTTGCGGGCAATCTGTATAATCTGTGCCCAGTCATCCACAAACTCTTGTGTTTCTTCGTCCAGGCTGGTTGCCTGGGCATGAGTGCGTTTATTTACTTTACAAAACTCATCAAACAAAGAAAGATAATAGCGTACCCCATCTTGATTTAGGTGGAGGCTGAGAAATTCTTTGATGATCGTTCGCTCATCGTCCGTGATGCGCTCTTTGGCAACGATGGCAAAAAACTGAATAATCGCTTTGAGGAGTTCTTCACTCATTATTAAAATATTACACAGGAATAACTACTCCTTGCGGCCGACAGGAAACAATGCGGTGCGGGTTGGGTTTTATTCAACAATAAATTAAATCAATGTTCTTTCTCTCCATCGAGAGACAGAACATACCGGGCCATTTTTTCGGCATCCGTTTCCGATACGTTGGCATGGGGGGTCATGGGCACCTGGCCCCATACGCCTGTTCCGCCCGAAATAATTTTGTGTGCCAGTAGTTTTACATTGGCCTCGGTAAAATCATATTTTTTGGCCACATCAAGATGAGCCGGCCCTATCAGTTTATCGTTTGTGTGGTGGCATGTTTTGCAGTCGTTGGCTTTCACCAAAGATTCGCCTTCGGCAATGGCATTACTGGCCGTGGGGGCAGTTGCTTCTTCTTTGGGTGTTCCGTAATCTTCTTTAGCTTCGGCATCTCCTTTTTTGCCTCCGCATGAAATTATCGCACCTACCAAGGCAACCGCCAATACCATCCATAAATAATTTGTTTTTTTCATATTGAATTAAGTTTAGTTAATACCCAGAATTTGTTTGTTGAGTTTAGGATTTTTGCCGGCCGAAGCAAAATCATCAAAGGCTTTTTCCGTTACCCGGATCATATATTCGCGAATGCGTTCGGCTCCTTCGCGTGCGCCTTGTTCGGGGTGTTTAATGCAACACTCCCACTCCAGCACAGCCCACCCACTGTAATTGTATTGAGCCAGTTTGGAAAAAATAGATTTAAAATCCACTTGCCCATCGCCTACCGAACGAAACCGGCCGGGGCGGTTTATCCAATCCTGAAAACCGCCATACACTCCGCTTTTACCGGTGGGGTTAAACTCCGCATCTTTTACATGAAACATTTTAATGAACGGATAGTAAAAATCTATGAACTGAAGATAGTCTAATTGTTGCAGCACAAAATGACTTGGGTCGTACAGCATATTAACCCGGCTGTGATGACCGGTAGCTTCCCGAAAACGTTCAAACGTTATTCCATCGTGCAGATCTTCCCCCGGATGTATTTCGTAGCAAACATCTACCCCGGCTTTATCAAAAGCATTTAAGATGGGCAACCAACGTTTGGCCAGTTCTTTAAAGCCATCTTCTACCAACCCGGCCGGGCGCTGAGGCCACGGGTACACGGTATGCCACATCAGGGCACCCGAAAAAGTGGCGTGCACATTCAAGCCCAGGTTTTTACTCGCTCGGGCAGCTAGCTTTAATTGATCTACCGCCCACGCAGTTCGTTCTTTGGGTTTTCGTTGCACCGGCTTCGGTGCAAAGCCGTCAAACATGGCATCGTAGGCCGGGTGCACCGCCACTAACTGCCCTTGCAGGTGAGTTGATAGCTCGGTTATCTGAAGCCCGCAAGACTCAACCGTATCTCTTAGCTCATCAGCATAGTCTTTACTTTCGGCTGCTTTTTTCAGGTCAATCACACGCTCATCCCACGTGGGTATTTGCACCCCTACAAACCCTAATGATTTTGCCCACTTGCCAATGGACTTCAGGTTGTTGAACGGAGGTTCATCGCCTAAGAACTGAGCCAGAAAAATAGCCGGACCTTTGATGTTCTTCATACTACAAATTAAAGCAAAAAAGAATGATGTGAAACGTTTCGCCTAAGAAAAACATATCGTCAGTATTAAATATTTACCTTGTAAAATATTATGAAGATTAACATCCGAAATTTTTTAGTCGGTACCCAGTACATCCACTCGAGGGCAGAATACAAAAATGCAATCTTACGGGGGCAGGCTTCGCTGCTCGTTATGACAGCCGGAGCTCTGATTCTGATTACCCACAGCCTGTTGGGGTTGCCTATGTATGGGCCGCTGTACCTGGCGATGGTGTTGATGGCAACCGCCTCGCTCTGGCTGAACCGGAAAGGCTTCTATGCTCTATCCACTGTATTTCTGCTCACGATCGTCAATCTGGTCGTGTTTATTTTTGACTTACGCGATGTAATAGCCGACAATAACAGCGGTTCTAATTTTTTCTATGTGGTGGTAAGTATGGGCAGTTTGGTTTTATTTGATGCTAAAGAAAAAATTTTAATCGGTTTATTTATTTTCATTCCGTTGAGTTTGTATCTGCTGTGTCATTTTACGCACTTACAGGTGCTGGCCGTTTCTCATTTGCCATCCTCCTTGCACAAAAGCGATCAAACCATCAATTTTTTAGTAGCCTTTATTACTTGCCTGCTGCTCATCCGCCTGCTCATAGACAATAATACGCTGGCCGAAAAATTATTACTTGCCAACGAACAGCAATTGATCCGCAGCAAAAAACGATACGAGTTGGCCATTAAAGGTTTTCGTGCCGGCATTTGGGAGTGGGACATTCCCGCCAACAAAGTGTATTGCAGCCCCGTGTGGGGAACTATGCTGGGGTACAATGATGGCGAATTTGAACTAACCAATCTCGAACAATTTATGCAGGTGGTTCACCCTGACGACCAGCCAATGGTAGCTACTGCCGTGCAAAACCATCTCCACCAACGAGTACCTTACCTGATCGAGTTTAGAATGTTAAAAAAGGACAACAAAATAATTTGGGTGCTGGATAGCGGGTTGGCCGTATGGGATGAACAAGGGAATGCCCTACAAATGGTGGGCTCTACTACCGACATTACTGAGCGAAAAGAAGCTGAAAAAAAATTGCATGATCAAAATGATTTGCTGGTAAAAACCAATGCTGAGTTAGATCGGTTTGTGTACAGCACCTCGCACGATTTGCGTTCTCCGTTAAGTTCAATTCTGGGGCTGACCAACCTGGCTGAAAAAACTTCAGACCTCAACGAAATGCGAACCCTGTTCACCCTGATCAGAGGCCGGGTAGATAAACTTGATTCGTTTATTAAAGAAATTATTGACTACAGCCGAAACTCGCGCATGGGGTTAGAGGTAGAAGAATTTAATTTAAGAAAACAATTAGAGGAAACGGCCGACAGCCTCGCCCACATCTCCACGCCCAATCAATATAAAACCATCATCGAGTGCCCCGATCATTTCCAGATTACTACCGATAAAAAAAGACTGCAGGTAGTTCTCAATAATTTATTAGGCAACGCCATTAAATACTGTGACAAAAACAAAGAAAATCCTTACGTAGCAATTCATGTACGGCAAGAAAACCATACCGTAGAAGTACGCGTTGAGGACAACGGAATTGGTATTCGTCCGGAGCACCACAGCAAAATATTTAACATGTTTTACCGCGCTTCCGATAAATCGGAAGGCTCGGGGCTTGGGCTGTATATTGTGAGGGAAACCCTTAACCGGATAAAAGGCGAGATCACCTTCGAATCGACCTATGGTGTGGGTTCAGTATTTACGGTGCGGTTTCCGTCAGCCTGATCATCTTCCAAAATCATCTTGCACGCGCACAATATCATTTTCGTCCGATGGATGAGTGGCCTCTGTATGCTGCCATATCTCGGCAATCATACCCCAGCCTTCGGGCAGACCTACCAGGCGGTGTCGTTCGCCTTGCTTTAGTTTAACAATCTCACCGATCGCAAGTTTTTTTAATTCGCCCGGTTGGTCCGTATCGCTCGTTACTACCCCCGCCACACCAGCCGCTAACTTCCATATCTCAGCCCGCCTGTGATGGTATTGCCACGATAACCGCTGGCCGGGGGCTACCATTAAAATTTTAGGGCTGAGTTTGCCGGCAATAGACAATTCTTCTTTTTTCAGGTGTGGAAAAAAAAGTTGAATAAACCGTTCGGCTTGCTGCTCGTCTATCACAAAAAATCCGCCCCACGGGCGCGAAAAATCATCCTCTGTTGTTAGCAGTCCAATTTGCAACAAATATTCTTCTACCGATTTTTTTATTTGCTCTTTCGGGGCGGTGGCCGGGAGCACAAGGTTAATCATCATAGCTACTATTTTTAGTCGAGCCAGTCGGCCACAAACAAGTTGGTATTGTGAGTACCTCCGTTATTTCGGTTAGACGAAAAAATAATTTTTTTTCCATCGGGCGAAAACATCGGGAAGGAATCAAAAACCGTGTCGTGCGAAATTTGTTCTAAGCTCGAGCCATCTTCATTAATCATAAAAAGATTAAACTGAAAGCCGCGTTTGCTTTTATGGTTAGAGCTAAAAATAATTTTTTTACCCGAAGGGTGATAAAACGGAGCCCAGTTGGCTTTGCCTAAGTGAGTAATCTGTTTTAAATCGGAGCCATCTATATTGCAGGTAAAAATTTCCATCGAGGTGGGCGCTACCAGCCCCTGCTTCAGGTACTCTACATATTCTTTTTTCTCTTCATCCGAATTAAACCGCGAGGCACGAAATACTATTTTTTTTCCATCGGGCGAAAAAAATGCCCCGCCATCATACCCCAGTTCATGGGTTATCTGCTTTACATTTTTGCCGTCCATATCCATGGTGTACAAGTCCAAATCTCCGTTGCGCATGGAAGTAAAAACGATTTTATCTTTTTTAGGCGATACGGTTGCTTCGGCATCATAGCCGGGGGTATCGGTAAGTCGTTTGGTTATTTTACCTTTCAGGTCGGCCACGAAAATATCGTACGAGTCGTAAATCGGCCACAAGTATTTTCCTCCCGGTTTACGCTCCACATCTTTTGGGCAATCCTTACTTCCTAAATGCGTGGATGCGTACAATACCGATTTTCCATCGGGCATAAAATAAGCGCAGGTTGTTCTTCCTTCGCCTGTACTAACCAACGAAGGTTTCTGGCCCTGGCTTAAATCCATTCCGGTTACCGGCATATAAAAAATCTGGTCGCAATGCAGGCCCCATGCGCTGTTGTTCGACTGGAAGCTGATTTTTTTTCCATCAAAACTCCAATACGCTTCGGCATTATCGGCACCAAACGTTAACTGGCGAATATTCTTAAAATGTTTTTCGCGGGCATAATGAACCGAATCGGCTTCTGTTACCGGATAGAGATTTTTATTATTGGTAAGCGACAAGGATACCAGGGAAATGAATAGAATAAAAAGAGTGATGGTTTTCATGAATAGTCAGATTGAAAAAATTATGATTTAGCCTCGGCTTCCTTCAGTGCCCTGCGTAATATTTTACCTACGTTGGTTTTAGGCAACTCCGTTTTAAAGACAAAAAATTTAGGCACTTTGTAGTTTACCATGTTTTCATGGCAATATATTTTTAGTTCTTCTTCGGTTAGCGAAGGATCTTTCTTTACGATGAAGGCTTTGATGACTTCCCCCGACCGCTCATCGGGTATGCCGATGGCGGCCACTTCCAGCACCTTGGGGTTTAGGGCAATTACATTTTCGATTTCGTTAGGGAACACATTAAAGCCGCTTACTTTAATCATGTCTTTTTTCCGATCCACGATTTTAAAGAAACCTTCGGCATCCATAAAGCCTACATCGCCTGTTTTAAACCATTCGTTGTGATAAAAAACATCGGCATTATCTTTCTCCCAGTAGCCGCGCATTACCTGCGGGCCGCGGGCACAAATTTCGCCTGTTTCGCCCTGAGGCAGTTGGTTTCCCTGGTCATCAAAAATAGCTACTTCGGTGCTCGGCATGGGCAAGCCGATGGTGCCGCGCTTTTGTTTTCCGTTCAGCGGGTTGCAGCATAGCACCGGAGAAGTTTCGCTTAACCCATAGCCTTCTACCAACGGGCTTTTGGTAAGTTCTTCCCACTTTATGGCTACGGCATCCTGCACGGCCATACCTCCGCCCACGGCTCCTTTCAGATGCGAAAAATCGAGTTCATTAAACAACGGATGGTTCATCATGCCATTAAATAATGTATTGACTCCCGTTAGTATTGATAGCCGGTATTTTTTCAGTTCGGTTAAAAAGCCTTTCATGTCGCGCGGATTGGTAATCAGCACATTGTTCAGCCCCCGGTGGTACATCAGGGTAAGATTTACCGACAAAGCAAAAATATGATACAAGGGCAAAGCCGTTACCACAATTTCCTGTTGGGCGGTCTCTTTCAGTAGTGGTTCAAACCAATACGAAATCATTTCATTGTGTGCCACCAGGTTGCGGTGCGAAAGTTGGGCGCCCTTGGGCACGCCCGTAGTGCCTCCGGTATATTGAAGTACCGCTAAATCTTCGCATTCTATTTTCGGTTTATCTAATGTAAGGGTTGCTCCTTCGCTCAGCACTTTTTTAAAAGAGATAATCTGCGGCAGGCGATAACCGGGCACCAGTCTTTTAATATACTTCACTACAAAATTTACGAGCCAGCCCCGGAAGCCTCCCACCAAATCGCCCATTTCAGTTACGATAAAATGTTTAACCGGAATTTTATCGAGGATGGCCTCTACGTTGTGGGCAAAGTTGGCTACAATTACCAAAGCGGAAATGCCCGCATCTTTAAATTGATGCTCCATTTCGCGGGCGGTATAGAGCGGGTTGGTGTTTACCACTACCAGCCCTGCTTTCAGGGCTCCGATAAACGCTACCGGAAACTGTAACAGGTTGGGCATTTGGATGGCAATGCGGTCGCCTTTTTTTAACTTCAATTTTTTTTGAAGGTATGCGGCAAACCGAGTAGAAAGCTCATCTACTTGCTGATAGGTTAACTTTCCGCCCAGGTTTTCGTAAGCTGCGAGCCCGGCATATTTTTTCGATGCGTTCTCAAACAAATCTACGAGCGAATCGAACGGAAGCGGGCCGATCTCGTTCGGAATCCCTTCAGGGTAATTTTTATACCACGGAAAATCTTTCATCGGTTAAGAAATCAACTGCCAAATAGTAAAAAAAATAAGGCATTAGCAAGGTAGAAAGGATGACCGTTTGTATTTGTAACTTTCGGGTAGCAAACCGGCATGAACCGACACGAAATCTTAAAATGGCTTGAGGAAGTAAAAGACCCGGAGATACCCGTTCTTTCATTAGTTGATTTGGGGGTGATTACCGATGTAGTCATTGAAAAAGACCGGGTAGAAATTGAAATGACTCCTACTTTTGTAGGCTGCCCGGCATTAGACTATATGAAAAATGAAGTGGAGGCGGTTCTCCGAAACAAAGGTATTGCTCAGCCGGTTGTTCGGGTTTCGTTTAAAAAGCCCTGGTCGTCTGATCGGATTTCGGAAAAAGGAAAAGCTGCGTTAAAAAAATTCGGTATCGCCCCGCCCCCTTCTGCCCAACTATTTACCGATCTTGAAATAGTAGAGCCGGCCGCCTGTCCCCGGTGCAACGGGTCTAACACCGAGTTAAAAAGTATATTTGGTTCAGCTCTTTGCCGGTCGGTCTATTATTGCCATGATTGCCGGGAAGCTTTTCAACAATTTAAACCGGTGTAAGAGTAGAATACCCCATATAAATATACAGACTATGAAAAAATACTCGTTTTTAATCATCATACTGGTAAGTTCCTGCCTATCCGGAAAAATCAATCAAACAGAGATTGAACAAGTTAAGTTTGGCAGCGGTGGCGGATTTACGGGCGCTGTAAAAACCTATACACTCACCGCTGATGGCAGGCTTCTTGATGAAAGTAAAGAGCTCAAAAAAATAAACCTGAATCAAACTTTAGAATATTTTAACAAAGCCAATGAATTGAGAAATTATACTTTCAATCATCCGGATAATGTGTATTCTTTCATTGAAATTAAAACGAAAGAAAAAACCAATCGAATTGTTTGGTCGTTTGGCAATACGCAGATTGACACCCAAGCCAGCGCGCTCTATAATACCCTTATATCAATCACCCAATAACTACTAAGCTATGATAAATGTGTATACTAGATTAGTCGGAATGGTTTTTCTATTACTAGTTAATACTGTATTTTCTTATAGCCAAGAAAAGCAACTGCCTCTTCCAACCTTTGTAAGCCCATTTCAAAGTAAACCAAACCAAAAATCTACAATAGTAATCACTCCTAATAAAGGAAATGTCACCGTAGGCCAAAGGCAAAATCCAGATATAAAAACTCAAGACAATTCTTTTTCTATAGATCTACAAAAGAACAGTCTTAACAAAGAAGATGTTGTTAATAAATTGGGTGCTTGGTTCCATTTAGATAAAAGTCAAAATTTCACTAAAGTCTCTGAAAAAACGGACAACCTTGGTATCACCCACACCAATTTTCAACTTTTTTACAAAAGTTTTGCTATTGACGGAAAAATGATAATGCTTCATTCTAAGAATGGAAAGGCAACAAGTGTAACCGGCAATATTTCAGAATTTGCAGAAATCTCAACTCAAATCTCTATATCAACAGAACAAGCGAAAAACATAGCTAAGCAATATTTAAAAGTAACCGACTTGATAAACGATTACCCTGTTGAAACGGTTGTTGCAACAATACCAAACGAAAAAGAAAGCACTACAAAACTCACACACAAAGTACGAATTGACTCTTGGTCGCCTTTTGAAATGTGTTACGTTTATGTTGATGTTCAAAATGGAAATGTGCTGAACAAGATAAATTTGATTGCTCACGCTGACGTAGCAGGGGCAGGACAAACAATGTATAGCGGAAGTCAATCTATTACGGTGGATAACTATACAAGTGGCGGCTATCGTTTGAGAGAAAGCGGAAGAAAAATTGAAACTTACAATGCGACTAATGCTACCAATCTTACCCCAATAGGTTTTACAGGCTCAACAGATTTTGTAAGCAATTCCACAACATTCACAGGAGTGCCAATGTTGAAATCATTCACTATTTCTGCTGTTGCACAAAGTTGGTGGTATACAGTTTTTGTCGATCAAGTGCCCGATCTCTATATAAAGGTAAAAGACGGTTCCAATCAAGTTGTTTACACATCAAATTATTTTGACAATACAAACCCTCCCGTAACTTTCAATAATCTGAACATCTATTTGAACAACCCTCCATACACCGTAGAAGTATGGGATTACGATGCAGGCAGTAGCGATGATTTTGGCGGAAGCTATTCTATTTCAACAAGTGTTGGAACTCAAAACTGGTCAGGTAGTGGTAATAGTGGAAATTATGTGATTACAAATTCGGGGCACCCTGCGGTTGATGTGCATTGGGGAATGGAAAAAACGTATGATTTTTATATGAGTGTGTTCAACAGAAACAGTTATGACGGAAATGGGAGTGTGATTAAACAATATGTAAATCCACTAATTATGAACGGCACTTCTGGTTATCCAAACAATGCCTCAGCTTTCCCAAGTCCCTATAACCTTATGTCTTACGGTATGGGAGATGGGGTAAACTATTCTCCTTTAGTCGGTTTAGATGTAGAAGGACACGAGTTTACTCATTTAGTTGTTGCTAATAATGGAAACGGAGGGCTGACTTATCAAGGCGAATCAGGTGCATTAAACGAATCCTTTGCCGATATTTTCGGAACTTGTGTTGAGTTTTATTCGGGAGTAAACCCTGATTGGCTTATTGGAGAAGACGTGATGATTGGACAGCCTTATATGCGTTCTATGTCAAACCCGAATGGAGGGCAACAACCCGATACATACAACGGACAATATTGGGTAAATCCAAATTCTTCACAAGACAATGGAGGAGTGCATACAAATAGCGGAGTTCAGAATTTTTGGTTTTATCTGCTTTGTCAAGGCGGAAACGGAACTAATGATATAAACAACGCTTACTCTGTAACAGGAATTGGAATTACACAAGCAAGAGCAATCGCATACAGAAACTTAACCAATTATTTAACTTCAAGTGCAACCTATATGGACGCATATTACGGCTCATTGCAAGCGGCACAAGATTTATACGGAAATCCGTCAACACAATACACAGCCGTAAGACAAGCGTGGTATGCCGTAGGCATTGGTAATGACCCGAACAATTATTGTAGTGGAACAACTAATTTGACCGCTCCAAGCGGAACAATTACTGACGGTAGCGGAACAGCGAACTACAATAACAATGCAAACTGCAAATGGATAATTGTACCTGCGGGAGCAACACAAATTGGGTTAACATTTACATACTTTGATACTGAAGCAAATTACGATACCGTTTTGGTGTATGACGGTCCTAATGACACGTATCCTGTTTTGGCAACTTGGTGGGGAAATACTTTGCCTCCTGTTATTTATACAAGTTCGGGTGTTGGTGCAATGTGTGTAAAATTCAAGTCGGATAATTCAGTAACCGCAGGCGGTTGGTCGGCAAATTATCAGGCTTACGGCAATCAACCGACTTGCGGAGGCGGAACAATTTTATCTACTCCGACAGGTTCGTTCAATGACGGTTCGGGCAGTGGTAATTACGGAAATAATCAAAAATGTTATTGGTTTATTTCTCCACCTTGTGCTAGTTCGGTTACGCTTTCATTCTCTCAATTTAACACAGAACAAAATTATGACGGCATCATTGTTTACAATGGTTGGGATAATAATGCTACGCAATTAGCTGCTTATTCAGGGACATCAATCCCAAGTTCCGTTACTTCAAACACAGGGAAAATGCTTGTGATTTTTGTTTCTGATTATTCATACAATATGCAGGGCTTTACAGCTAATTACACTTCAACAGGTTCGGCATATTGTTCGGGAACAACAACGCTGAACACATCAGATTACGGCACAATTACAGACGGAAGCGGAAGCAACAATTATTGTAACAATCAAGATTGTAAATGGCTTATTCAACCGCCACAAGCAACGAGCGTAACTTTAAACTTTACAGCATTTGACCTTGAAGAACCAGCAACGGGTAATAACGCAACCTACTATGATTTTGTTGAAGTATATGACGGCACAACAACATCGGCAAACTTGCTTGGAAAATTTGCAGGGAATAATTTACCCCCTGCAATTACTACAACAGGCGGAAGTATGTTAGTTCGATTTGTTTCCGACCTTGAAGTAACCAAACAAGGATTTTCAGCAAACTACACATCAACACAAAACAGTTATTGTTCGGGAACAACCACAACTCTAACGGAAAACAGTGGAACATTTAATGACGGTAGCGGAGCAAACAATTACGCCAACAACACAAACTGTTCTTGGCTTATACAACCCACAAATACAAAACCAATTACATTATCATTTTCAGCTTTTGAAACAGAACTCAACAATGATGGTGTCATTATTTATGACGGGGCAAATAATACTACACCTGTTCTTGGTCAGTTTTCTGGGACTTCAATTCCTAATGCGGTTACCTCAACAGGAGGAAGTATGTACGTGGAGTTTGTTTCTAATGTAAACAACAGAAAACAAGGTTGGACAGCAAACTACACAACATTAATAACAGGGATCGACAAAAATAATCTTGTAAAACAAAATCTGAAAGTTTTCCCAAACCCAGCCAATGGAATGTTTACCGTAAGTTCCGAATTTGACGAAAAAGTAACACTTGAAATATTTGATGTTTTAGGAAAACAGGTTTTAGGAAATTATCAAATAACTAGGGGTGAAAATTTAATAAATGTCGCAGGATTCAGTAAAGGTATCTATATGGTTAAACTCTCAATAAAAGAAGGATACCATATAGAAAGATTAGTTGTAAACTAATATGATTATACGTTACAGGCAATCGCAAAAAAATCATTGTATCAACTACATTAAACTAGTCTGCACACGCATCATCCAAGTAAGCACTCATATCTTTATGTCAATTCTAGTAGCCTTGCCTAAAAAAACAAAAAACCTACTGTTGTTCTATTCCCTGCTTATCGGTTTGCATTTGCACGCCCAGGAAAAAACATTTGTGCGCGAATATACTTACCAGGCCAGCGAAGCCGATAGCAAGGTTTCGTGCCGGGCCATTGCTACCAACCAACTACGAACCGACTTGCTTAACGAACTGGGTGTGTATGTAGAAAGCAATGACTTGCTTACTTCGCATGACGAGAAGGGAAAATTTTCGCAAGACTTTAAAGAAAACATTTCTACCATCACGGCCGGTATTACGCAACTCAATGTGCTGGGCGAAAAATGGGATGGGCAGACCTTCTGGATGAAGGCCTCCATTAAAGTAGATACTACCAGCCTAAAAGAATCGCTGAAACGAATTAGCGAAGACCACCAAAAAATGCGCGAACTGGAGGAACTGAAACAGCGACTGACGAGCGCTAACCAGAAACTGGCCGACCTTGGCCGGCAACTTCAGCAACAAAAAGAAGAGAACACCAAAGCCGCCATCGCAGAAAAATACCACGCACAGGTAAACACCATCAGCGCCACCAATAGCCTCTACAGCGCAAAAATAAAATATGATGCAGAAGAGTATGCCGGAGCCATTACCGATTTTACGAAAGCCATACAACTAGATCCAAAGTTTGTGCTGGCTTTTGCTTATCGTGGCCATGCCCTTGAAAGAACCGGCAACTATCCTTCCGCTATTGATGATTTTAGCCGGGCGATAGAACTCAACCCCGGTTTTGATGTCGCCTATCTGGATCGCGGCACAGCCCGTTTTCTCTCGCACGATTACACCCAGGCTCTTCTCGATTTTTCGCAGGCCATCCGGATCAGCCCTGCTTATGCGCAGGCTTACAGCAGCCGGGGGCAAACCTATCTTAAACTAAAAAATTATGCAGCGGCATTAACCGATTTCGACAGAGCCATACAGTTTGACCCGGCCAATGCCTTAGCTTATTTTGGGCGAGGAATTGCCCGCCAGGCTATGGGCAAAAAAGGAGCTTGTGCGGACTGGAACCGCTCCGCCCAACTCGGTAACCTTGAAGCTGCAGATTTTATGAAAGTTCACTGTCGCTGATCAAATCGTTTACAGACGGATTCATCGCCTGTAAATGGTAGCTGCCTTTTTTATCTGATAACGAATCCGGTTCACACCAACCGCTCAATAGCGTTTCGGTTTTCTTTTGCCGCCCCAAAATCCTTCGCGTTTTTTTTCTGAGAAGTTGCGTTTGTTTCCACCTCCGCTCCGGCCACTCCGGCTACTCCGACCTCCCCGGTCGCGGCCGCTGTCGCTCCGTTCTGGGCGCTCTCCGCTCATTTCAAGACGTACCTTGCGGCCCCGCACCTCCACTCCTTCAAATCCGCGCATCACTTGGTCGGCCATTCCTTTTTCTACTTCAAAAAAAGAATAGGCTCCTTTCAAATCAATCTTACCAATCTTGCTCTTATCGGTTTCTCCGTAATCGCAAATAAGGCCGAGCAAACTCCCTTTATCCAGCCCGTCCATTTTGCCAACATTAATAAAGATACGGTCACCGGTAGAGTAGGCCGGCTCATCGCCTTCTTCAAAAAATCTTTTTCTGTCCGACTTATCCGATTTGTTAAGATCGCGGGCATCGCGATAATATTCTAAAAAGCGATTGAACTCTATCGAAGCAAATCTTTTAATAATATCTTCTTTGGAAAAATCTTTCAGTTCGTGATAGACTTCGGGTAAAAAAGAATCGATTTCTTCTTCGTTGATTTCTACTGAGCGCACCTTCAGCACCAGATCCATAATTTTTTGCTGGCATACTTCGTCACCGGTAGGTACGGCCACTTGCGTAAACTTGCGCTTAAGGCTTTTCTCTACCTGGTGTATGCGGCCTAATTCTTTTTTAGAAATAATGGCCAGCGAAATTCCTTTTTTTCCGGCACGGGCAGTGCGGCCCGAACGGTGCGTATAGAATTCCATCTCATCGGGCATGTTCATGTGAATCACATGCGTAATATTGCTCACATCTATTCCGCGGGCGGCCACATCAGTAGCTACCAGAAGCTGGAGGGTTTTATTTTTAAAACTCTTCATCACCCGGTCGCGCTGGGCCTGAGTTAAGTCGCCATGCAAAGGGTCTGCATTATACCCGTCTTTAATTAAATGTTCGGCAATTTTCTGGGTATCCATTTTAGTGCGACAGAAAACAACTCCAAAAATTCCGGGTGTGTAATCCACAAAACGTTTTAAGGCAAGGTATTTGTCGCGATCATCTACCAACGCATACTGATGATCTATGTTTTCGTTTCCTTGTTTCTGCCCTTCCATGGCAATTTCTTGCGGATTGCTCATATAGTTGCTGGCAATGTCGCGCACTTCGCGCGGCATGGTGGCCGAAAAGAGCCACACTCTTTTTGACTCGGGTGTGGTTGACAGAATCTCGTCTATGTCTTCCTTAAAACCCATGTTCAACATTTCATCGGCTTCATCTAACACCACATATTGAATCTGTGAGAGGTTAACCACTTTGCGCGACAGCAAGTCTATTAATCGGCCGGGCGTAGCCACAATAATCTGAGCGCCACGCTTCACTTTCTTAATCTGCTCAGAAATGCTCGCGCCTCCATATACTGTAACAATATTCAGTGGTTTGAAGTTTTTTGAAAAGCGTTCGAAGTCATTGGTAATCTGCACACTCAGTTCGCGTGTAGGAGCCACCACCAGCGCTTGTGTTTGGCGGTTGTTGGCATCTACCAGTTCCAGTAAGGGTAACCCAAAGGCAGCCGTTTTGCCGGTGCCGGTTTGAGCCAACCCCACCAAGTCAGTATTTCCTTGTAACAATACCGGAATAGCTTTTTCTTGTATGGGCGTAGGATTTTCAAAGCCCAATTGGCGGATTGTTTCCACCAGTTCCCCGGATAAGCCCAGGGCGTCAAATGATTTCATTCGTAATTATTAAATAGGGGGCAAAAGTACAAAAAATAAATGGGGGCTGTAGTTTAGGCGAAACAACCTTACTTCAAACATTTATTTATCGAGTCCGTTTTTTTCAAAGCAACAAAACTACGGATGACAGAAAACCAATTTTTGTTTGCTAATTTTCACAGACTAAAAAAGAATCTTGTGAAAACCTTTAAACGGACATTATTTATAGCAGGCCTGATGGCCTTTGGTTTAATTTTTCAATATGGATGGCGGGCTTTCCCCATCATGAGCGGATACAGCGCTAAAGATATGTGCTCATGCGTATTTGTGGCCGGACGCGACCCGGAAAGCGTTACACAAAATGAGTTGGGCAATTTTCCTCTGTCGCTGGCCTCGGTGCAGGTTAACCGGAGCGATTCATCTGCTACTTCTTCCGTTTTTGGGCTGGCCAGGCGAAAAGCTATTTATAGAAAAGGGTTAGGCTGCACCTTGGTAGTGGGGCTATCGGAGGATGAACTTCGAAACCAAAAAATAAAAACCTACCAAGCTGGTTTACCCTTGCCCGACTCGGCCGCCCGGCCTCAACCAAAGGATTTGCCCAACCTGAATCAATCTAAATTGAAGGTGGCAATAGAGCAGGCATTTCAGGAAACCACAACCGAAAAAATAAAAATGAAACGAACCCGTGCCATCGTGGTGGCTGTTAACGGGCGCATCGTGGCCGAGAAATATGCCGAAGGCTTTGATGAAAATTCCAAACACATTGGCTGGTCTATGACCAAAAGCATTACCAATGCCTTAGTCGGTATTTTAGTGAAGCAGGGAAAATTAAAGATTGATGAACCTGCCCCGGTTAACGAATGGAAAAAGGACGACCGTAAAAACATTACTCTTTCCGATCTGCTGGACATGAGCAGTGGCCTGCAATGGGAAGAAAACTACAGCGGCCCCAGCGGGGCAACCAATATGCTGTTTAAAGAAAAAGACATGGGGATATATGCAGCCGGGTATCCTCTTAAACATAAACCCGGTGAATCTTTTGAATACTCCAGCGGCACCACCAATATTATTTCGCGCATCATACGCCAAACCGTGGGCGATGAAGATTATTATCAATTTCCCTACCGCGAGTTATTTGCCAAGATCGGAATGCACAGCCTCGTGCTCGAGCCCGATGCTGGAGGCACTTTCGTTGGCTCTTCGTATTCGTTTGCTACCGCCCGCGATTTCGCCCGGTTTGGTTTATTGTATCTAAACGATGGCGTATGGAATGGTGAACGGATTCTCCCGGAGGGCTGGGTAAAGTATTCTTCCACGCCCACCTCGGGTGCCCATCGGGGCGAGTACGGGGCACAGTGGTGGACCAACGCAGGTGAAAAAATAAACCAGGCAAACCGAACCTACCCCAATGTACCGGCCGATTGTTTTCAGGCCGAAGGATTTGAAGGCCAGTATATTTTTGTGGTTCCTTCCAAAAAATTAGTCGTAGTAAGGCTGGGGCTTACCAAAACAGACGACTTTGATATGAATCAATTAGTTTCCGGAATAATTTCTGCATTGCCCTAATTACCATACTACTTTTTGTACAACCTAAAAATAATTAACTTATCTCATCAAAATAATAAATATGAATAAGCGCAGAGAGTTTATAAAAAAAATAGTAGCCGGTGCTACGGCCCTGCAACTTCCCACGATTGGGTCAGCTATCAGTATGTTTACACCTCCTGAACTTAACCTCTCATTGGCCCAGTGGTCGCTTCACCGGGCTATACAAAAAGGTGAAGTTAAAGTTGAAAATTTTGCCTCTATCGCCAAAAACAATTACAGCATAGAGGCCGTTGAGTATGTAGCCAGTTTTTATCAGACGCATGCTACCGAAGAAAAATACTGGCTTCAATTGAAGAAAACAGCCGGAGATTTAGGGGTGAAGAATCTATTAATTATGGTGGATAATGAAGGCGATCTCGGCCACATAAATAAAGCCGAACGGAAGAAAGCAGTAGAGAATCATTTTAAATGGATCAACGCGGCCAAGTTGCTGGGTTGCCACTCCATTCGGGTTAATGCGTTTGGCGATGGCCCCAAAGAAGCCGTGCAGCAAGCTATGGTTGAATCGATGATCATTCTCTGCACCTATGCCAGTCAGGAAAAAATAAATGTACTCATCGAAAACCACGGCCTGTATAGTGCTGATGGCCAATGGGTAGAGGGTATCATGAAAAAAGTAAACCAACCCAACTGCGGTACCCTGCCCGATTTTGGAAACTGGTGCACCAATGCCAAATGGGGAAGCACCCAAGACAACCAATGCACGGAAGTGTACGATCGCTACCAGGGCGTAAAAGAATTTCTGCCTTTTGCCAAAGGGGTAAGCGCCAAATCATACCACTTTAATGAACAAGGCGAAGAGACCATCATTGATTTTACCCGGATGTTAACATTGGTAAAAGATTCGGGCTTCCGCGGATATGTAGGTATTGAGTACGAAGGAAACCGACTGAGCGAACCGGAGGGCATCCGCGCCACCAAAAAATTATTAGAAAGAACCTGGAAGAAAATCAATGGGTAAGATTCTTACCGCACCGGAGAAAAAAATACAGACCGATGTGGCTGTCTTAACATCCGAAGCTACCGGCTGCCTGCAAGATTCATTTGTCTATGTTCATTGCCACCTCACCACCCCACCAGCCGGTTCATTAGTCCGAATTTGGTCCACTACCCTATTGGCCGATCGGCACTCGGCAGCACAGGCCTCGCTCATCCATGCCGAAAATATTTCCTTCGCCCCTGCTTGGACGGTGGTGCCCAACAGCCAGGACTATCATTTCTTATTAATTTTCTCAGCCTTGCCAAAGACCTGTATGCTTTTCGATTTCATCGAAAATATTCCACAGCCCGGTGGGTTTCTGGTTCGCAACATTGCACGCAACAACACAGACGTGTATCATATCCACGTAACCTGATTTTCTTATAAAAATAGTTCTACTTCGGCAGTGATGGCCTCACTTCTATTTTGCTGGGCAGCGTGCGGGGGTTCATCGTCAACACATCGAGCACGAGTTTACCAATATCTTCCGGTTGTATCTTCCAGGTGTCTTGCTCGTTGGGCGTATGGTCGTTAAAATAGGTAGATACCGATCCGGGCATAATGGTGCTCACTTTAATTTGATGTGCCCGGGCATCGAGCATCAAAGCCTGAGTAAACCCCAGCAACCCAAATTTGCTGGCATTGTACGAACTGCCTCCGGCAAAGTAATTGGCACCGGCTAAACTGCCCATTGTTATAATGTATCCCTTCGATTTTTTCAATGCTTCGTAACACGCCTTGACGCTGTAAAATACGCCCGTTAAATTGGTATCTATGGTTTCGTGCCAGAGTTTGGGCTCTAAGGATTCGATGGAGCCAAAAAAACCCACCCCGGCATTGGCAATAAGGGCATCTAGTTGTCCAAACACATTCACGGTTTTATCAACGGCTGTTTTCTGTTGTTCAAAGTTTCGCACATCGGCAGCAAAACCAATAGCGCTCCCTTTTTGCACCGCATTCAGTTTTGCCAGTGCATCATCAACTGCTTTGGGTTGTCGCCCGGTAATAGCCACTTTCCATCCGTTTTGAATCAATGTATTGGCAATGGCAAAGCCAATCCCTTTACTTCCACCGGTAATAAATGCTGTTTTCATCGATCGTTAATTTAAGTTTAAAAATAATCTGAATAAGGATAGTGTCCGTCCGGGTTTTAAAGCCTGATCGTTTCCTGTCAATTTCGTTTTGTTATACTTGCCAGAACAATGATACAACATAAATAGTTGCGCATTTTTTACGGGTTACGAAAAAACAACCGGCATTTTTCTGGTTCAAACAAACCTCTTCCATCCACTTTGAATTTTGTATTTTTGTCCCGCAATACTAGAAAAATATTAACCCTAAATAAAAATACTATGCCCGGCACCGAATTATTTGGAGCAGAAGAAAAAAAAGAAATCAACGATGTACTTGAAACCGGTATCTTGTTCCGCTACAACCACGATGCACAACGCAATAACATCTGGAAGGCCCGCGAATTTGAAAACGAAGTAAAAAAATTATTAGGTGCGAAATATGCTCATGCCGTGAGCAGTGGCTCTACGGCTGTAGCCTGCGCCCTGGCCAGTGCCGGCATTGGAGCCGGAGATGAAGTAATCGTGCCTCCGTTTACATTCATTGCCTCGGTAGAAGCAGTTTTGTTTGTAGGTGCGCTACCTGTGTTTGCCGAAATAGATGAAACACTTTGTCTCAGTGCCAAGGGCATCAAAGCGGCCATCACACCTAAAACAAAAGCTGTGCTGCTCGTACACATGTGTGGAGGGATGGCACAGATGGATGAAATTTTAGCCGTGTGCAAAGAACACAATTTAACTTTAGTAGAAGATGCCGGGCAAGCTTTTGCGGCTTCCTATAAAGGAACATCGGTGGGGCTGATGGGCCAGACAGGTTGCTACTCTTTTGATTTTTTCAAGATCGCTACGGCCGGTGAAGGGGGTGTGATGGTAACCAACGATGAGCAAACCTACAAAAATGCCGACTGCTACTCTGACCACGGGCATAGCCATGTGGGCAACAACCGCGGTATGGAACCGCACCCGTTGCTTGGTTTTAATTATCGTATTGGTGAATTGAGTGCAGCCATTGGCCTCGCCCAGACGCGCAAAGTTCCTTTCATCTTAGAAAAAAATCGTGAGCATAAAAAAATATTGACCGACATCTTATCAAAAGTTCCCGGCCTAAGTTTTAGCAAACTTCCTGATCCAAGCGGTGACTCGGCCACTTTTTTAAATCTATTTTTGCCCGACACTGAATCGGCCAAACGGGTTATTGATGAATTTAACAAAGCAGGTGTAGCGGGTTTCAACTATTGGTTTTTGAACATGTATCATTTCATTAATCAATGGGATCACTTAAAAGAGTTGAAAGTAGCTGCAAAGTTGCCCATCCACCTTTTGGGCGCCCCGCAAGATTACAAGAATCTTCATTTACCAAAATCACAAGAAGTGGTGGGGCGGCTAATCTCATTCGGCATCCGCTGCACCTGGACTGGCGAGGAAGTAAAAGCATTAGCCAATAAAATTGCCGGATGTGTAACAAAGGCAATGGCAGTACAAGCATAGTTGTTTGGCAGGCATGAAGAACATTCCCCTCAGTATAGCAATCCTTTTTATGAGCCTGCAAGCTTATGGGCAGGATAAGCCCTGTGTGTTTTGTGAAATTGCAAAAGGGAATCAACAAGCAGGTATGGTTGTTTATCGCGATCCGTGGGTGGTTGCCTTCATGAATCACGCACCGGAAAATCCAGGCCATGTTCTAGTGGTGCCCATCAGCCATTCAAAAGAAATTACAGAAGTACCAGACACTACGGCCCGACAAATGATGAGTGTTGGACGAAAGATTGCCCTGGCAATAAGAAATACCGATATAAAGTGTGAGGGCTTCAACTTTAGAATTAATTCCGGAGAAGCTGCCGGTCAAACTGTATTTCATAGTCACCTTCACGTAATCCCTAGATTCAAAAGCGAAGTATTAAATCGAGAGGAGTACAAGATTTTACCCTCTGGAGAATTGGAGTCGGTTGCAAAAAAGATTCGAAAAGCTTTACAAGAATAGTTTTAGATATAAATTATATGCACAAAAATTTTAAAGGAATAGAAAAGACCGTTTACGGCCGTGGAAGTTTTAACCAACTTGGCGACATCCTGAATGAACGGAGAAATGACAACGGGCGGTTTATGCTCTTTGTGGTAGATGCCTACTTTAAAGGAAAAGAGCTAGAGAAAAGAATTCCCACTCGCCCGGAAGACATGGTTCAATTTATCAATGTAGAAACACACGAACCTACTACAGAGCAAATTGATCAGTTGCGCGATTCGGTAAAAAAATCGAAAGGCATTCCGGCTGCCGTAGTCGGCATTGGGGGCGGATCGGTTATGGATATTGCCAAAGCCGTTTCGCTAATGTTTACCAACGAGGGTTCTTCTACCTTATACCAAGGACTGAACCTGATTAAAAAACCGGGTATTTACCATGTGGGCGTACCGACCGTATCCGGCACCGGTGCCGAAGTTTCGATGACAGCCGTACTAACAGGCCCCGAAAAAAAACTGGGACTAAAATGCGAGTGGACGGTTTTCAATCAGGTGGTGCTCGACCCCGAACTGATTGCCAGCGTACCGCGCAACTGGTGGTTCTATGCCGGCATGGATACCTACATTCATTGTATAGAATCTGAAAACGGATTGCTGAACAATGCCTATAGCCACGCCTATGCTGAACAAGCGCTAAAACTCTGTCGCGAAATATTTTTAGGCAATAAAAGCGGGCAAACCCCGGAAAACGATGATAAGCTGATGGTGGCCTCGCTCATGGGTGGACTGAGTTTAACCTATTCCGAAGTGGGCGTATGCCACGCTATCTCTTACGGGCTTTCCAAAATTTTAGGCACCCGTCATTGCTATGCTAATTGTATTGCCTTCAATCATCTTCACGACTATTACCCCGAGGGCGTAAAGGAATTTAAAACGATGATTGCCCAACATAAAATTGATCTTCCGCAAAACCTGGCTAAAGGCTGGACTGATGAGCAAATTACGGCCATGGCCAAAGTAGCCTACAACCTTCCGCACATGTGGGCACACGCCATCGGCCCCGACTGGAAAGAAAAGGTAACGGTAGAAAGCATTAGTGAATTATATCGCAGACTTTAGATCAGGCATGAGCATTGAAATTTGAGTCATGAGACGATGTTCTTCTCAAATCTCGTTGCCCATTACTCACTCCTATGTCAAAGCCATTTCAGTTCAAACGATTTTCAGTGCGGCATGATCTGGCCTCGATGAAAGTAGGCACCGATGCCGTGCTGCTGGGAGCCTGGACGGATATAAAAAACACAAAGCATATTCTCGAAGTAGGCACCGGATGCGGTGTTATTACCTTCATGCTGGCGCAACGAACACCCGAAGGTGTTATCATTGAAGGCCTCGACATAGACGAACCCAGTATTCGCCAAGCCTGCGAAAATGGATTGCGCACCCCCTGGCATCATCGCCTACAATTTCATCTCTCTTCTTTTCAAGAATATAAACCGGCACACCAATACGACCTCATCGTCAGCAACCCACCCTTTTTTATAAACAGCCTATTGCCCCCACAAGCTAAACGGAAACAAGCTCGTCATGCCGGCACTTTGTCCTTTGCTGAATTAATTACCTTTTCCAAAAGTATGTTAACGCGCAACGGAAGGCTGGCTCTGATTTTACCGACAGCCGAAGGAAACTTGTTTAAAGAATTGGCAACCGCCAGCCAATTGTATCTTTCAAAAGAAACGGCCGTGTTTACCAAACCCGGCAAACCGCAAGAACGCGGGCTACTGGAATTCTCCCTCTCATCAGGAAAAGCAACCACCGACAAAATTGTTCTCTTTGAAATAAATGGAAATAAAACCAAAGCCTACCAAGAATTAACGGACGAATTCTATCTTTAACTCTGATTAATTCGGAATTAAGATTATTTTTTCAAAATATCGGGTAGGCGCATGAACTATTTGTTTTCTGTTTTTTTATTACTCACCGGTTTAGTAACACATGCCCAATTGCGGGGTTTACAAATCAAAAGAGCTACCGGCCCCATTAAAATAGATGGCATCATGGATGAGCCCGATTGGCAAACAGCCGATGTAGCCGATCATTTCAAGCAAGTATTTCCATTCGATTCTTCTTTTGCCATAGCCCCCACCCAAGTGCGGATGACATACGATAGCCGCTACATCTACCTATTTGCCATTATGTATAACAAGGTAAGCCAGCGCAAGTATGTTACGACTTCCTTAAAGCGAGACTACCGTGGCCCTTCTAACGATGGGTTTACACTGGTGCTCGATACCTATCAAGATAAAACTAACGGGTTTCTTTTTGGCATCAATCCTTTTGGCGTACAGCGCGAAGCACTGCTTACCAACGGAGGCAACGATGACCTTTCGTTGAGTTGGGACAACAAATGGTATAGCGAAGCCCGGATGTTGGGCGACCGGTGGGTGTGCGAAATGGCCATTCCTTTTAAGACCTTGCGTTTCAAACAAAATCTTTCTTCCTGGTTTGTTAATTTTTATCGCATAGACAGCCACCATACCGAGCAAAGCAGTTGGGCACCCATACCGAGGGTGTACCCCCCTACTGCTCTGGCCTTCAACCGGGAATTAATCTGGGATAAACCCCTGAGCAGTCCGGGCGGAAACGTTTCGCTCATACCCTATGTAGCCGCTCATAACATTAACGATTTTCAAAATAATATGCCGGTGGACCGAGCCCCTTCCATCGGGGGAGATGCCAAGGTGGCCATTGGGCCGGCACTCAATTTAGACCTGACTGTGAACCCAGATTTTTCGCAGGTAGAAGTGGATCAGCAAGTAACCAACCTCAGCCGGTTTGAAATTTTCTATCCGGAAAAAAGACAATTTTTTTTAGAGAATGCCGATTTATTCGGGAGCTTCGGCTATGGCAACATGCGCCCATTTTTTTCGAGACGCATTGGCGTAACCCGCGACCCTACCATCGGCCAAAATATTGAAAACCGGATTTATGCGGGTGCCCGCTTAAGCGGCAAGATTGACAACAACTGGCGCATCGGGTTGATGACCATGCAGGCAGCCGAAAATAACGCTATTAAACTGCCCTCCATTAACTACACAGTAGCAGCCGTGCAACGAAAAGTTTTTACCCGCTCTAACATCGGGTTGATGCTCATCAACAAACAAGCCTTTCACGATTCTACTACAAAAGATTTTAAAATTTTACCCAACCAATATAACCGGTTGGTGGGTATTGATTTTAACTTAGGCAGTAAAGACAACAAGTGGAACGGAAAAGCATTTTACCACCGTTCGTTCGATCAAACAAAAAAAGACAGCGCCTTCGCCTCTACGGTGGCACTCACTTACAGCAAACCAAAAATTACCTTCGATATATTAATGCAAGCTGTTGGCGCTAACTTCAATCCGGAAGTAGGGTACTTGCCCCGAGCACGTTTTAATCGTTTCGCTCCCGATTTTTTTTACGCCTGGTATCCCAAATCGAAAATAATAAACAACCACGGCCCCGGCATGGATACCGATTTTATCGGCAACGATTTATTTGGCATAACCGATGCCGACTATAACATCTGGTACAATATTAATTTTCAAAATACGGCTACATTTTTTATGCGTGTCCGTCAGGATTACGGACTGGTTTTCTTTCCCTTCGATCCTACTTTTCCGGCTAATTCTGCGTTGGCCAAAAACCTTCCCTTTAAATCGCATTATTATTGGAATTCCGTTATTCTCAGTTATCAATCGAACGCACGTAAGCGGTTCTTCTATAGTTTTCAAAGCCGGTTAGGGCAATACTACAACGGGCACCGGATAAATGTAGATGGCAACTTCAGTTACCGGTTGCAGCCGTATGCTGTTATCTCGGTAGATTATTCTGTCAATCATATCTCGCTGCCTTCGGCTTATAACAGTGCCGATTTAATTTTAATCAGCCCTAAATTTGATCTCACATTTTCGCGCAAACTTTTCTGGACTACCTACTTTCAGTACAACAACCAGATTAACAACGTAAACATTAACTCGCGCCTGCAATGGCGCTTCCGGCCGGTTTCCGATTTATACATTGTTTACACCGACAATTATTTTGCTGAAACCAATTCGCATGGAGATTTTTTATATCTGGGCCAGCCCAAGTATCGCTCGCTGGTAATTAAACTTACGTATTGGTTAAACCTGTAATTTTTTGGGATATCCGGTTTTAGAGATTTTGTTTTTTCATCTCGCTCACGGCATACTGGCAAGCCCGGGCGGTTAGTGCCATATAAGTAAGCGAAGGATTTACGCACGAACTGGAGGTCATGCACGAGCCATCCGTAACAAACACATTCTTTACTGCGTGCATTTGGTTAAACGAATTGAGTACTGAAGTTTTAGCTTCGCGCCCCATGCGCACCGAGCCCATTTCGTGGTTGGCGTTTCCCGGAAAAGATATTTTGTTAGAAATCCGTATCTGGTGAAAGCCACTTGCCCGGAGCAACGCTTCGGCCATAACGCTGATATCTTGGTTCATGGTTTTTTCATTCTCTTTAAATTCACAATTAACCGATACCAAGGGCCTGCCCCACTTATCTTTTTTATTAGGGTTTAATGTAATGCGGTTATCTGCATACGGCAGGCACTCGCCAAACGCATACAGCGACATTTGCCAGCCTCCCGGTGTAGCCACGGCTTCTTTAATCGCGCTTCCTATTTTATCGGTAGTGTCGTGCCACTTGCGGTAGGCGCCACCGCCAAAATAATATCCGCGAAGAAACCCCAATTTTTTGTCGTTCTCTTTCACATTTCTAAAACGAGGCACATAAATACTGGTGGGCCTGCGCCCGGAGTAATACGAATCTTCAAAGCCCTCCACATCAGCCGTAGCGGAAAGCCCCTTGTGGTGATCCATCAGGTTTCTTCCTACCTGGTCGCTGTCGTTGCCCAACCCGTTCGGAAACCGCGAGGAAACAGAATGTAGCAGAAGAGCGGCTGTAGCTACCGTTGATGCGTTTAGAAAAATCAATCGTGCATAAAACTCGGTTATTTCATGAGTGAGGGTATCAATTACCTCTACTCCCGTTGCCACTTGTTTGCGTTCGTCATAAAGCACCCGGTTTACCAAAGCATGAGAGCGAAGCGTTAGATTACCGGTGGCAAAAGCAGCCGGCAGGGTGGCCGAGTTAGAACTAAAATATGCTCCGTACGGACAGCCGCGGTGACAAAGATTACGTGCCTGGCAAGCACCCCGGCTTCCCCCGGCTGAGCGGGTAAGATTAGCGGTACGCCCCATAATGACATGCTTATCAGGAAATTGTTTCTCAATTTTTTCTTTGAAATGACGCTCAACACAATTCATTTCGAAGGGTGGTAAAAAATTTCCATCGGGAAGGTGCGGGATGCCATCGCGGTGACCGCTTACCCCGATGTACGTTTCCACATAGTCGTACCACGGAGCGATGTCTTGATAGCGAATGGGCCAGTCTACACCAATACCTTCTTTTTTGTTGGCCTCAAAATCTAAATCGCTCCATCGGTAGCAGGCTCGCGACCACAACAACGAACGCCCGCCCACAATATCGCCCCGGATCCAATCAAAACGTTTTTCTTCTTCATAAGGATTATCGAGGTCGCTGATGTAATACTGTTTGTTGTCTTCCCGAAACGACCAGTGCCGACTTTGGATAGGGTGTGTTTTTTTATCTTCTATCGTCAGGTTTAAGCCGTGTGTGAATTGCCACGGGGCTTGGGTGGCGGTGGGGTAATTGGGGTGCACTACCTCTTCGCCTCTTTCCAGCAATAGCACATTCAGGCCTTTCTCGCACAATTCTTTTGCCGCCCAGCCGCCACTGATCCCCGACCCTACAATGATGGCATCGAACGTATGCTTTTTTTTCGATTTAAGATTTAGGTTAAGTGAATCAATTTTCATGAGAATGGGTATAATTTTATTTTACGTTTACCGGAAATGTTTGGTCATTACCTCGGCATAATGTGCAAGAGCCACTTCAGGGTCTTCAATTTCGGGATGCCAAAGTTTTTCCCATTCAAAACTGTAAAAGCCGCGGTATCCGCCTTTCCAAAGAACATCTACAGCTTCAATAACAGGCACCTCGCCCGTACCGAGCAATACATAGCGAGGTTCGTGGTTAGTGATCTTGGCATCTTTAAGGTGAGTATGGTAAATGTATTTTTTTAATTTTTCATAAACCTGTGCCGGTGGTTCTTTAGTTTGGATCCACATATTGGCCACATCCCAAACCAACCCGGTGTTTTCATGCTCAGCATTTTTTAATACCGACAAAATATCTTCACTATTTACCAGATCGCCATGCGATTCAATCAATACTTTCACCCCGCTTCCCTTGGCATACTGCCCCAGTGTAAGCAATCCGTCTGACATTAGACTCATCGATTTTATTTTTTCCTGTTCTTTTGGAAACAGGTTGGGAAACACCCGCACATAAGGGCAGGCAAGCTGATGTGCCAGATCTATAAAACGTTTGCCTTCATCTATATTTTTTGTTCGCACGGCAGGTGCCGAAAAATGAAGCGTGGCAGAAGACCCCAGGCAGGCAAACTTCAGGTTGTTATCTTTCATTAGCCGGAGTGTGGCCGGCCGGTTTCCTTTTGAAAACTCCTTGCGTTCCGGTAAGTTCAGTTCGCGTTGAAGCCCCCTCACCTCTATTCCTTTGTAGTTGCGGCTTGCGGCAAACTCTACAATCCGGTCAAGCGTCCAGTCGGGGCAACCTAATGTTGAAAAAGATAAATCGGGCCACTTTTCAAATGAAAATGATCGGGTGGCTACTAAGGCGGCACCAAGTGTGGTGGCTGTGTGTAAGAAAATTCTTCGGTTCATTATTCGGTTGCTGATTAGGTGTTAAACTAATGAAAACAACAGTATGTTCAAACAAGGAAATGATCTGTGGATAGGGTTAAATATGAAGGATGATTTTATTATTTTTTGAGACTAATGTAGATCAATCTTTTAATTGACTTTTGTCAAGGTTGCCTCTGTCTGCAGCCTTTACCTTTCCGGAAAAAATAAAGATGGAAAAGTATATTCAAGCGGAAGAGGCGCTAAAAATAATTAAATCAAAAGACCGGGTATTTGTACACGGGGGTGCAGCCACACCTCATTTTTTGTTAAGAAAATTAACCGAACGGGCTTCTGAGTTGTACGATGTAGAACTAATGAGTATCAGTTTACAGGGCGAAGCACCTTTTGCTGCCCCACAATACAAAAGCAGTTTTAAGATTAATTCACTTTTTGTTTCAGCCAATATTCGCGAGGCTGTTAATGCCGGGCGGGGCGATTATATTCCGGCCTTTCTCAGCGAAATACCCGGTATGTTCAGAAAAAAAATACTTCCGCTTGAGGTGGCTTTAGTTCATGTGTCTCCGCCCGATAAACACGGGTATTGTTCGTTGGGAACTTCGGTAGATATTGCTTTGGCAGCTGTGCAATCGGCCAAATATGTCATTGCGCAGGTAAACCCCCAGATGCCGCGAACCTTAGGCGATGGCATTGTGCATATCAACCATTTCGATGCCCTGGTTTACCATGACGAAGCGCTTCCCGAAATTTCATCCGGCAAGCAGATGTCTGAAATTGCTATGCGCATTGGGCACCACTGCGCACAGTTAATTGAAGATGGCGCCACCATTCAGGCCGGTATCGGTTCTATTCCCGATGCCGTACTCGCCAACTTATCTGCCCACAAAGAATTGGGCATCCACACTGAAATGTTTACCGATGCCGTGCTGCCGCTGATAGAAGCCGGCATCATAACTAATCAGCATAAAAAGAAATATCGTGGAAAATTAGCGGCTGCTTTTATGCTGGGCACGCGCCAGCTATACAATTTTGTGAATGACAACCCCGGGGTGGTAATGCTGGGTATAGACTATGTTAACGATCCAAGTATTATCCGCCAAAACCCAAAAGCAACTGCCATTAATAGTGCTCTGGAAATAGACATTACCGGGCAAGTGTGTGCGGATTCGCTGGGCACGTATCAATACTCTGGTGTAGGGGGGCAAATCGATTTTATGCGAGGAGCGGCCTTGTCGGAAGGAGGTAAACCCATTATTGCCTTACCTTCGGTAACCGCAAAAGGAGTTTCCAGAATTACGGCTCTGCTAAAACCCGGAGCCGGAGTTGTTTCCACCCGGGCGCATGCACATTATATCGTTACAGAATATGGCACAGCTTATTTGTATGGGAAAAATATGCGGCAACGAGCCAAAGCATTAATTGAAATAGCCCATCCTAACCATCGCGAAGAATTAGAAAAAGCTGCATTTGAGCGATTTAAAAATTATCAGTTCGAAAGAACGAATTACTGATTTTGCATTTTCCTTGTGCTTACTTCATTTTTAAATTCAAAAAAAAGAAAACAAACTATCCTAAATGCATTAGGAAATAAAAATCATTCCATAGCATTGTATGTATTTTTTATGACAACCCGGTAACCCGCTCATGAAAATAAAATACCTGACACTTCTGCTGCTGGCTGGCTGCCGGCCCAACAGCACTGTTTTGCCCCATGTAAAACCGGTAGTGGAAGCCGTGTATGCTTCAGGCTTTGTGGTTTCTAAAGATGAGTACCAGATTTTTTCGCAGGTGGATGGATACGTTGTAGAAATCATCGCCCATGAAGGAGACCGGATAAAGAAGGATGAGCCTATCCTGATCATAGAAGGGCAGCAACAACACGCCCGCTATCAAATTGCCAAAGACAATTACGCATTGGCCGTAAAAAACAACCGCCCCAATTCGCCCATATTGATGGAAGCTAAAGTTGCCATGGAAACTGCTCAGGCCAAGTTACAGTTTGATTCTATCCATTACTTCCGCTATGCCAATTTATGGAAAAGCAACGCCATCAAACAAAACGAATACGATCAGGCTAAATTGAATTTTGATAATTCCCGTTTAACCTATCAACTTCAGCAAAGCCACTACCAGAAAGTAAAAGACCAGCTAAACAATGAACTGACCAACGCGCAAAACAATTTAAAAATTGCCTCTGATGAAACCGGGAGGTATGAGGTAAAAAGTAATTTTGACGGTCGCATTTATAAGATAACGAAAGTGCAAGGCGAGTTGGTGAGGCGGGCCGAAGCCTTGGCTACCTTCGGGCGCAACGATGCTTTCTATTTACAGTTAAGTGTTGATGAACTGGACATTCGGAAAATAAAGAAAGGACAAAAAATAAAAACCCAGATAGATGCCTATGGCAGTCAGATTTTTGAAGCCACCGTTACACAGGTTTATCCGATGGTAAACCAGCGCGAGCAGGCCGTGCGGGTAGATGCTGATTTTATTACTCCTTTACCCGATGGGCTTTCGGGCTTAGCCGTAGAGGCCAACATTATCATACGCGAAAAAGAAAAAGCATTGATCATACCCAAATCATTTTTATTGGCAGGCGACTCGGTGCGCACTGCCGATGGAAAAAAAAGAAAAGTAGTGTGCGGTATTGAAACCCTGGATGAAGTGGAAATTATACAAGGAATAGAAGCCACCACCCCATTGATTAAGTAAAAACCATGTTGGGCAGCCGGTTTAAACTGACGTTAGAAATTGCTAAAGTACATCTACTTAGCAAACCCAAACAAACCATTATTGCCATGCTGGGCGTTACATTTGGCATTGCCATGTTCATTGCCTTAGTAGGATTAATGACCGGCCTCAACGATTTTACCGAAGAAATCACCATGACTTCTTCACCCGACATTCACATTTACAAAGATGTAACCAGCCCCCGAAAAACCATTCTGCAACAAACCAACCCGGGCAGCCTGTCGTGGGTGCATCATCAAAAACCTAAAAACGAATTAACCAAAGTACGCAATGCCTACCGGATTATGGAGTTGATCCGGAAAAACGAAATGGTGCGCGGGGTAGCGCCTGCTCTTTCTTCGCAGGTATTTTATAACTATGGCCCCGCCCAACTGAACGGATCCATTTTGGGAGTGGATATTCTGGAAGAAGACAAATTATTTGGTTTGAAATCGAAAATGAAGGAAGGCCGGATTGAAGAATTACTGGCTACCCGCGAAGGAATTATTATGGGCCAAGGGTTGGCTAAAAAACTGGATGTAAAAAAAGGAAACCGCATTGTTATTACCACGCCCGAAGGGCACACCATGACATTGAAAATAGTGGGTATTTTTCAGATGGGTATTGGTGTAGTCGATAACGTGCGCTGCTATGCCAACATCGGCACGGTACAAACCATTTTGCAACAAGACCCCAGCTACGTTACCGACATCAATATAAAATTGAACGATCGCCATCTGGCCAAAAAATATGCGGCCGAGTTAGAAGCAAAATATAACACCAAAGCAGAAGACTGGGAAACCGCCAACGCTACATTTCTTACTGGTGTCATCATTCGCAATATCATTACCTATGCCGTATCGGTTACACTGCTCATTGTGGCGGGTTTTGGTATCTACAATATTCTGAACATGACGATTTATAATAAAATGAAAGACATTGCCATTCTCAAAGCTATGGGTTTTGCGGGCGGAGATGTGCGCAGCATTTTTATGATTCAGTCGCTGATCATCGGGCTGATTGGAGCCGTGGCCGGCTTAGCAATCGGATATATTCTCTCCGTGCTGATTTCAAAAGCGCCCTTCAACGGAGGCGACATCATCAGTCTGGATCACTTCCCTGTAAATTTTGATCCCAAGTTTTACATGATCGGGGTTGTATTTGGCGTTATCACCACAGCCGTGGCCGGCTACATGCCCTCCCGCAAAGCATCCGGAATAGATCCGATAGAAATTTTACGAGGACAATAATATGGAAGTGCTGGCTACCCGAAACATCAGCAAATATTTTTATGAGCCTGAAAAATTTCAGGTACTGAAAGACATTACCCTCACCATCAATCGGGGTGAGTTTTTATCGCTGGTAGGGAAATCGGGCTGCGGTAAATCTACTTTAATGTATGTACTCTCCACCATGGATACCGATTACGAAGGCGAACTGGAAATTGCCGGACAAAAACTAACCGGCAAAAACCAAGACACACTATCGGCTTTCCGAAACGAACACATTGGTTTTGTTTTTCAATTTCATTACCTCTTGCCCGAATTTACCGTGTTGCAAAACGTAATGATCCCCGCTATGAAACGCAATCAATTTTCGCACGAAGAAATAGAGTACAAAGCCATGGAAAGATTAAAAACATTGGGCGTAGAGCAACACGCTCATAAACCATCTAACAAACTATCGGGCGGGCAACAACAACGGGTAGCCATTGCCCGGGCGCTTATTAACGATCCCGACATTATTATGTGCGATGAGCCCACCGGCAACCTGGACAGCTACAACACACATTTGGTGTTCGATATTTTTAAACAACTCACCCACGAATACAAACAAACCATTATAGCCGTTACCCACGATGATGAGTTTGCTTCTAAAACAGACCGCATTGTACAAATGAGCGATGGCCGCATTGTGCAATAAATGGTAGCTTTGCTTTACGCACAAAAAAGTATGGCAGCCCTCTCCTATCATCCACATTACCCATCCATAGACGATTTGCGCCAGAAAGCCATGAAGCGCATTCCGCGTTTTGTGTTCGACTATTTAGACGGTGGGTGCAACGAAGATGTTAACCTGAATAAAAACACCCGCGAACTTCGTGACGTAGAATTGATGCCGAAGTACCTTATTCCGTGGCACGGAACCAACCTAAAGACAGAATTATTTGGCCATACCTACGATGCCCCATTTGGGGTTGCCCCCATCGGGCTGCAGGGATTAATCTGGCCCAACGCTCCGGAAATATTAGCCAAGGCGGCCGTTCAGCACAATATTCCGTTTATTCTTAGCACCGTAAGCACCAGCAGCATAGAGCACATCAGCAAAATTACCAAAGGTAAAGCCTGGTATCAATTATACTATCCGGCCGAAGATCGCCTGCGCGATGACATTATAAAAAGGCTTCAACAATCCGGTTACAATGTGTTGGTGTTGCTGTGCGATGTACCCACGCTCGGCTTTCGTCCGCGCGACATACGCAACGGGCTGACTATGCCTCCCAAAATGTCTTTCCGAAATATTCTCCAGATTTTATCGAAGCCGGCCTGGGCACTCAACACTTTGCAACACGGACGGCCTCAGTTTGCTACCCTGAAGCCCTACATGCCCAAAAAAATAAATATGAAACAACTGGGCGCAATGATGGACAGTACTTTTAACGGAAGGCTGGATGAAAGTAAAATTGCCCCGGTTCGCGAAAAATGGAAAGGCAAATTGATATTGAAAGGCGTGGCTACCGAAACGGATGCCGAACAGGCTATTAAACTTGGTTTTGATGGCCTTATTGTATCTAACCACGGAGGCCGGCAGATCGATGCCGGGCAGTCGTCTATCCATTCATTACAGGCTATCCATAAAAAATGTCAGGGCAAAATAAAAATGATGATGGATAGCGGCCTGCGCTCCGGCCCCGACATTGCCCGTGCGCTGGCCAGCGGAGCCGAGTTTGCTTTTTTAGGCCGATCCTTTATGTATGCTGTGGCCGCATTAGGTAACGAAGGAGGAAACCATGTCATCTCTATTCTAAAAACTCAGCTCCAGCAAGTGATGGAACAAATCGGGTGCGAGCAAATAAAAAATTTACCCGAGCATTTGGTAACTGAATAACTTCCTCTTTGCCAGCCGCAACTCGATTTTAGAATTTATAAATTACCGCTGTGCCAAAAGTAGTTTGACTATTCAGGGTAAAATCTCCGTTCGCATCCATAAACTGTTGCGATTTTTTATTGGCTACTCCCGCCACTTTATCCCAGATGTCCAGACGAAGTTCCGGTTTTAAAAGCAAGTGGCCATCGGCCAGTGTCAGTGTACCGGTAAACGTAAAGGTGTTAGCCGCTGCCCCCACCGCACCGGTTGGGTTGTGAGCCATATCTACTCTGGTAAGATCATAGTTTCTTAATGCTCTGGCTCCCGACCGGTTATCAAAATGCTCGCCTCTAAAACCAATACTAATCAAGTCAGATACTTTAACGACCAGGTAAATATTGGCACCTCCCCAATGTTTAGTATTGATGGTATCATTATCTGCCGGTATGTAGGTGCCAGGCGAGCGCAACGCTCCATACTGGCTTCCATACATCAACCAATATCCAATATAAACCCGATCGGTTAGCTGATAGCCCCCGTTCAGATCAAACACAGTAAAATTACCACGCGGTGTATCGCCTCTTTTATTGGCATTGGCTTCATTCGAACTGAAATAGTTAATATAAACACTCAAGCCTTCGGCCGGTGTCAGAGCTAATTGGCCGATTATCCCTTTCGCGCGGTTGTTATCGTAGATGTAATCAAAGCCGTTGGTTATGCCCAGCATCACCGAAATTTTATCGTTGAAGGCATACGTGCTTTTTAATCCGGTATGGTAAAAAGGAATACCACTGTTGAAGGTGTGATTAATGGAATAAAAGAAATTGAGCGGAGCATCAATGTATTCATAGCCAAGGTGGGTTCCAAACTGCCCCATTACAAAAGACAACTTGCGGGTAGCGTTGTACTTAAAAAATGCTTGCTTAATGATGATGGCCGAATAATTATCATTGCCAATCCGGTAGCCATACGCTGGAGTAAGCACCGGCACATTGCCATAGTTTCCATATTGCGCGTTGGGGCCAAAGGCCAGATCGGCCACAGCCTCCGAATTTTTATGGGTGTATTTAAAAACTGTCTGTACCATGCCGAGGGAAAATTGATCTACGCGTCTGTCGAACCCACGGCCTACCCCCGATTGCCCCATGTTATCGCGCGAGGCCGGACGGTTGAAATTGGTAAAGTAGTATGAATCCATATATCCTGATAACTCCATCTTCCCCTTTTCTTTATTTTCTTCTTCTGATTGATTTTCTGTTTTCTTCTCTTCTGTGTTTTGAACCTTCGCATGAACGGAAAGAAACGTCAGAAAAAATGCCCATAGGCATAGACTTGCCTTTTTCATATTTTTGTGTGTGTTTTTCATTAAACAATAAACTAAAGTTGTCCTGTCGGGGTATCTCACCACCCCGCGGGGCGCTTTAGTGATCTCACCTCAAAGCGCCCCGATTCAATTCATGGCTTTACATATTTTTCTTGGTTAGGCTATTTTTTCTTTCACTACCGACCAATCCACCGGGTATATATTTTCTCCGTGCTGGCTTAAATCAGATCCTACTTTCTTTTCTTCGGCCGATACTTTGAGCGAAGAAACCAGATCCGTTATTTTAAGGATGAGGTAGGATCCGACAAACGTGTAAGGGATTACAATGGCAAGAGCCATCAGGTGTACTTTAAAAAGGGTACCTTCTCCAAACAACAAACCATTGCCCGTTGTGTTGGCACTGTTCACAGCCGTATTGGCCAACAGAGCCGTGAGTACCATCCCCATCAGCCCGCCAACGCCATGGCAGGGGAATACATCCAGTGTATCTTCCAGTGTAGTCTGGGTCGTTTTCCAATGTGCCACCAGGTTACTGGCTAATGCCGAAACCGTTCCTATAAAAATGCTGGAAGGAATAGTAACATAACCGGCCGCAGGTGTAATGGCCACTAAGCCCACAACTGCACCAATGCAAAACCCGAGGGCAGACGGTTTTTTGTTCCGGGCCATATCAAACAACACCCAGCACAAGCCGGCCGCGGCCGAAGCGGTGTTGGTAACGGCAAATGCGGAGGCCGCCAAGGTGCCTGCACTCATAGCACTGCCGGCATTAAATCCAAACCAGCCAAACCACAACAAGCCTGTGCCTAACAACACAAATGGAATATTGGCCGGAGCAATCGGAGCCTTCTCTTCCGATTTATTCCGTAAGTAAATAGAAGCGGCTAAAGCAGCAAACCCGGCCGACATGTGTACTACCGTACCTCCGGCAAAATCTAGCACACCAAGTTTAAACAGGAATCCATCGGGGTGCCAGGTCCAGTGTGCCAGCGGTGCATAAATAAGCAATGAGAAAAGTACCAGAAAGATGATGTACGATTTAAACTTGATTCGTTCGGCAAACGTACCGGTAATGAGCGCAGGCGCAATAATGGCAAACTTCAACTGAAAAAAAGCAAACAGCACTAACGGAATAGTGGGTGCAAGAGACCATGGTTTGCCATCGAGCACATGCTGAAACATAAAAAAAGTAGCTGGGTTGCCAATGAACCCGCCCATCGATTCGCCAAACGCCATACTAAATCCTACTACAATCCACAACACACTTACCACCCCCATGGCAATAAAACTTTGCAGCATCGTAGAAATAATATTTTTGGTATCAATCATGCCCCCGTAGAAATACGCCAGCCCGGGGGTCATTAGCAACACCAAAGCCGATGCACATAGCATCCAGGCTACATCGCCCGAATTAATACCTTCGGTTATAATCGTGCCGGGTACGGTAGGCTGAAATACAGCAAACAGGCTTACTGCTATAAGCAAGACCAGTAAGAGGATTGATTTTTTCATTCGTAAGAAGTTGGGTTAAATAATATTGGGTCTTTTCATAAAAAAACAATACAAAAATGTAATTAATGGGTAAAAAACAACCATATATTTCATAAAATATTAACTAATCCGATTGAATTGGGTATTTTTTGAACATAGTATTTTAAAATACACTAATATTTTTTGCCTGATGGGGTAAAAACACAACCTTATCGGTTTGGAGTTTGACAGCCTGATTTTATTATCACGCTTAGGTTTTTTTGTTTTGTGGGCATGACGAATCAATCCTTTACTTCACGTCACACACCATATTTTATCAACTACGCATTCGTTAAAATCCAGATGAAATAGAAATGAAAACGAATATTGATTTCTGGAATTTAGATTTTTCTGCTTCCGAAATTAATTCGATGGCCGCTATCATGGCATAAAAAAGAAGACACCTGTTACCTTTGCAAAATCAAAAAAAGAGGTTTACCGGTTGGGTACCGTGTATCAAAAAAAAATAGCCGCACACATCACTTAATTTATGAGCAAAAGCATCAATGACAATATCCCGATATCTGTTTCTCTGAAGTACACCTTAGAGGAAGAAGATATCAAACAAAAAAATACCACCAGTAAACAACGGCTTTTATACATCTCGTTACTGGCTGTGTTGGTAGCGATGGTCATCAGTGGGGTGGCCAAGTTGTTGGTGCACTTAATTTACTTAATTACCAATCTTTCTTTTTATGGTCATTTTTCTTTTGCCGAAGCCAGCCCGGTAGGAAATACATTGAGCTTTTTTGTTATTCTCATTCCGGTTTTGGGTGGAGTGATTGTTGGCTTAATGGCTTTCTTTGGTTCGAAGGCGATTCGTGGGCATGGCATACCGGAGGCGATGGAGCAGATCCTTACCAACCAAAGTAAAATAAAGCCGACCATTACTTATCTGAAACCCATCTCTTCAGCCATTTCTATCGGAACAGGCGGACCCTTTGGGGCAGAGGGGCCGATCATTGCTACCGGTGGGGCATTAGGTTCCACCTTAGGCCAGTTGCTGAAAATATCGGACAACGAACGCAAAATATTATTGGCAGCAGGTGCTACGGCCGGCATGGCCGCTATTTTTTACAGTCCCATTGCCGCTATATTTTTGGCCATTGAATTATTATTGTTTGAATTTTCTCCGCGCTCCATCATTCCGGTAACTATGGCTTGCATTACCGGGGCAGCCGGTCATCATTTTTTGTTTGGGCATCATCCTGTTTTTGAAACCCCCGGGGTAACCATTTCCAGTTCCAGCAACATTGCTTTATTTACCTACAGTGTTATGGGCATTGGTATTGGGTTGCTTTCGGTAGGCATTACCAAGTTGGTTTATGTAATCGAAGATGGCTTTGAAAAACTCCCGGTTCATTGGATGTGGTGGCCTGCGCTGGGTGGAATTGCCGTAGGCGTTGTGGGCTACTTTGAGCCCCGCACGTTGGGTGTAGGTTATAATAACATAACCGATATCCTTTCGGGAAGTCTGACCATTCAATTAGTGGGTTCGCTCTGCTTATTAAAATTTATTTCGTGGGCCATCGCTTTAGGCAGTGGAACCTCGGGCGGTACGTTGGCGCCTTTGCTTACGATTGGTGGGGCTACCGGTATGATGTTGGGCTTCGTAACCCTTCAACTATTTCCTTCTTCGGGGGTAAATCTCCCGCTGGCTGCTTTGGTGGGCATGGCCGCTATGTTTACGGGTGCTTCCCGGGCTTTCATAACATCGATCATCTTTGCCTTAGAAACCACCGGCCAGCCAAACGCCTTGTTGCCGTTGCTGGCTTCGTGCAGCGCTTCTTACTTCGTTTCATTTTTCATTATGGAGAACACCATCATGACGGAAAAAATAGCAAGACGGGGTGTAAAAACCCCGGATTCTTATGAGCCTGATATTTTGGAAGGAATTAAAGTTGAACAAGTAATGGACGACAGCGGACTGATCTTGCACAATACCAACACCATTCAAGAAATTATAAACTGGCTGGAAACCAAACCTGAATATAAAAGGAATTACTACATCGTTTCCAACACAGACGGGGAGTATGAGGGCATTCTCCTTTCTTCTCAACTATATCATCGCACCCACTCGCCAGAAACAAAACTGGAAAGTCTTGTAAAGCAAAAACCCGTAGCCATAGAAAGCCATCACAGTTTAAGAACAGCTGCCGAAATTATTTCGACCGAGAATACCGATGTGCTTCCGGTGCTATCGGCCGACACCAAGCAAATTGTGGGCATTCTCTCGTACCATAATATTTTGGCCAGTTACAAACTGAGTCTGGAAGAACAAAATAAATACCGACCCCACATTTCACTGAAACGAAAAGGGTTGAAATTATTGGTGCGGGGGCAAAAGATAACGCGATACCTGAAATCTGATGAGGAGAAGAATTGATCTTCAGCCAAACAGATCTATTTTTTTATCGCGGCATTCTAAAGTCAGAACCAAACTGTTCAACAAATTCAGTTAAGTCCATCGTGCCTTTATCGCCTTCGCCATGTTTGCGCACGGCCACTTTGCTTTCGGTGGCTTCCTTTTCTCCTACGATCAGCATAAAGGGAACCTTCTTCACTTCCGAGTCGCGTATTTTGCGTCCTATCTTTTCATCGCGGTCATCTAAAAACCCACGGATGTCAATCTCTTTTAATTTATTGACAACGCTTTGTGCATAGTCATTGAATTTTTCTGAAATCGGCAATACAGCAAATTGTTCGGGTGCCAGCCACAACGGGAAGTTACCCGCACAATGTTCAATCAACACCGCCACAAATCTTTCCAACGAACCAAACGGTGCGCGGTGAATCATCACGGGTCTATGCTTTTGATTATCGGCACCAACATATTCCAACTCAAAACGCTGTGGCAATTGATAGTCCACTTGAATTGTTCCAAGTTGCCAACTTCTGTTCAACGCATCGCGCACCATGAAATCCAACTTCGGACCATAGAATGCCGCTTCACCTTGCACAGAAACTGTTTTCAATCCACGCTCATCGGCAGCTTCTTGAATTTCTCTTTCGGCCTTATCCCACAACGCATCTTCACCAATGTATTTCTCTTTATTATTGGGGTCGCGCAACGAAACTTGTGCAGTATAATTTTCAAAGCCTAATGATTTAAAAACCAAAAGCACCAAGTCAATTACTTTCACAAATTCTTCTTTCACCTGGTCAGGGCGGCAGAAAATGTGTGCGTCATCTTGTGTAAATCCGCGCACACGGGTGAGACCATGCAGTTCACCACTCTGTTCATAGCGGTACACGGTTCCAAATTCGGCATAGCGAATGGGTAGATCTTTATACGAACGGGGTTTTACTTTGTATATCTCACAGTGGTGCGGGCAATTCATCGGCTTCAATAAAAATTCTTCGTTTTCGTCCGGAGTACAAATTGGCTTAAAAGAATCTTTGCCATATTTTTCATAGTGCCCTGAGGTTAAATAAAGTTGTTTGCTGCCAATGTGCGGAGTTACCACGGGGTCATAGCCCGCTTTGATTTGCGCTCTGCGCATAAACTGTTCCAAACGTTCGCGCAAGATGGTTCCCTTCGGCAACCAAAGCGGAAGCCCTTGTCCTACTTTATCAGAGAATGCAAACAGTTCTAATTCTTTGCCCAGCTTTCTATGGTCGCGCTTCTTTGCTTCTTCCAGCATGTGCAGGTATTCATCTAATTCTTTTTGCTTGGGAAACGTGATGCCATAAATGCGTGTAAGCATTTTATTTTTTTCATCGCCACGCCAATACGCACCCGCTACATTCAAAAGTTTAATCGCTTTGATGGGGCCGGTAGATGAAATGTGTGGCCCGCGGCAGAGGTCAACAAAATTTCCTTGTTGATAAAACGTGATTGAACCATCTTGCAATCCATCAATCAACTCCAATTTATATTGATCGCCCTTCTTCGTGAAGTAATCAATCGCATCAGCTTTAGAAACATCTTTGCGAACAAACGCATTGTTTTGTTTTGCCAACTCGCTCATTTTTTTCTCCACGGCAGCGAGTTCTTCGTCTCCCAATATCCTTCCCTCTAAATCAACATCGTAATAAAATCCATTCTCGATAGGTGGACCTATACCAAATTTTACGCCCGGGTAAAGAGCCTCCAAAGCTTCGGCAAACAAGTGAGCTGACGAGTGCCAAAACGCATACTTGCCGCCTTTGTCGTTCCAAGTAAAAATTTTAATCGAAGCATCTTGGTTAATCGGTCGGGTTAAATCCCAAATCTCACCGTTTACTTCAATGGCCAGCGCATTGCGCATCAACCCCTCGCTGATGCGCTGCGCAATTTCAATCCCTTTCACTCCCTGTGGAAACTCACGAACGCTTCCATCAGGTAACGTAATCTTAATGTTCATTAGTTAAATTTTAGAAATGCAAATATAAGAGAAGTCCTGACGCTTTCGGGCAGGATACTGACATTCATCGTCAGTATAGGCAGTTGGCAATGATTCTACTTTTTCGCCCAACTCCATGCCTTGATTATGATGATTGAAGTTAAAATGCTTTCGAGAAAAGAGAGAAAGACGTAAAACATTCTCCATTCTGAAAGCGAAGAAATGCCTACCAATAATGTAAACAATGTAAAAAACAATGCTGTGCCAAAGTTTAACCACTTAGTCAGTTTGGGTTTAAGCACCAGCGATAAAAAAATCATCAGTGCAGGAATTGTTAATATGATGGTTATTAAAAATAATTTAGCAGGGGTATCTAACATATTTTGCCCGTTCAAAAGTCCTTCAACTTTTTTAGGCACATATAGCTCAAAATAATCGCCATAGATATAACAGAACATCACTGATGCCCATAAAGCTGAAAGCTGCACTCGGATATTTACTTTGTAATCTTCTAACATAAAATTTCTATATTTTCTAACAAGACAGATAACATCACATTTTGTTACAAATAGTCTCCTCCTATCGCTACTTTATCACTGTCAAAATTTTGCGTAATTGTAAACGTGGCTGTAAAGCAAAATGCTATTAACAAACTAATTCTAAAAGCATTATGATACTTTTGAACCAGGAGCAACAATTTCACTGGGCTGCAACAATCTCAATTTTCCATCTTTATCCGATGCCATCAAAATCATGCCTTGCGATTCTACTCCCATAATTTTTCGTGGAGCAAGATTTACCAAAATGGTTACTTGTTTTCCAATCACTTCTTCGGGAGAGAAATGTTCAGCAATGCCGCTCATAACGGTGCGGGTATCAATACCTGTATCGACTTGAAGTTTTAAAAGTTTTTTTGATTTCTCTACACGCTCTGCTTTCAAAATTTTACCGATGCGGATATCCATTTTAGAAAAATCATCGAAAGATATTTCCGGTTTGGCTGGCTCGACCGGCTGGGCTAATTGTTCCATCATTTTCTTTTTGTCGTTCAGTTTTCTAATCTGTGTCTCAATTACCTCGTCTTCTACTTTTTCAAAAAGCAATTTTACTTCACCGAGTTGATGACCAATTTTTAATAAAGAAGAACTTTCTGCATCGCTCCAATTTTCCAAAGAAAAATTCAACATGTCTTTCAATTTCTTTGAAGTGAAAGGTAAGAACGGTTCACAAACAATGGAAAGACTTGCAGCAATCTGTAAAGCTAAATTCAAAATCGTTCCTACTCTTGGCAAATCCGTTTTTGCCAATTTCCACGGCTCGGTTTCGGCCAGATATTTATTTCCAAGACGGGCCAGGTCAATCAACTGTGCCGTGGCCTCGCGGAAGCGGTAATTCTCAATTGACTCCGCTATGCGCGATGGAAACTCTTTCAAATCAGCAATCACTTTTTGGTCAACATCGGTCAACGCACCGAGCGCAGGAATTTTATTGTCAAAATATTTTTGTGTGAGCACCAATGCGCGGTTCACAAAATTTCCGAAGATGGCAACGAGTTCATTGTTGTTCTTCGCCTGAAAATCTTTCCAGGTAAATTCACTGTCTTTCGTTTCGGGCAAATTGGTGAGCAACACATAACGTAGCACATCGGGCTTGTCAGGAAAATCTTCGAGATACTCGTGCATCTCAATCGACCAACCACGGCTTGTGCTCATCTTATCCCCTTCCAAATTCATAAACTCATTGGCCGGAACATTGTCGGGTAAAATATATTCACCTTCGGCATGGAGCATGATGGGGAAAATGATGCAATGAAAAACAATGTTGTCTTTACCGATGAAGTGAACCAACTTCGTTTCACCATCTTGCCAATACTTCTTCCAATCATCAACTTTTGGACTATTAAAAGTTGATTGAGGTGTTGCAAATTCTTTTTTGCCTTCGCTCAGTTCTTTAAACAACGCACGTGTGGCTGAGATGTACCCAATCGGTGCATCAAACCAAACGTACAATACTTTTCCTTCGGCATTGGGCAACGGCACCTTTATTCCCCAATCTAAATCGCGGGTCATGGCGCGTGGTTGCAGGCCGGCATCTATCCACGATTTACATTGACCATACACATTTGTTTTCCAATCTTCTTTGTGCGAATCCAAAATCCATTCTTTCAACCAACCTTCGTAATTCTGCAAAGGCAAATACCAATGCTTTGTTGGGCGAAGCACGGGTGGTTTTCCCGACAAGGTAGAACGTGGGTTAATTAACTCGCTCGGGCTTAATGTTGAACCACATTTTTCGCATTGGTCGCCATACGCATTCGGATGCCCACACTTGGGGCAAGTACCAACAATGTATCTATCCGCTAAAAAAACTTTTGCATCATCATCATAATATTGCTCCGATGTTTCTTCAGTGAGCAAACCCTTGTCATATATTTTTTTAAAAAACTGCTGCGAAGTTTCATGATGAATCGGCTCGCTCGTGCGATGATAAATATCAAACGACATTCCGAGTTTATGAAAGCAATCGCGAATCAACGCATCGTATTTATCAATGATAGCTTTGGGCGTTGTGTTTTCTTTTAACGCTTGGTTGGGAATGGCCGTGCCGTGTTCATCGCTACCGCTTACAAACACTACCTCTTTATTATTTAACCGCAGGTAGCGCACATACACATCGGCAGGAATGTATGCGCCCGCCAAGTGGCCAATGTGTTTGGGACCGTTGGCATACGGCAAGGCAGCCGTAACCATGTATCGTTTATATTCTTTAGTCATTAAATAGAAAAGAAACGCAAAGATGTGAAATGAAAATCACATTATCGTGGTGGTTGATTCGGAGGTTTTTGGATCAGGTACATTCTCGGAAACGGTGTTAACAGGAGTATAGGCGGGCATCACCGGCAATACTACTGAAAAGAGGGTGCCGTTATTATCGGAGCGTAATACGCTTATTTTTCCTTTCATTTTTTCAGCTGCCAAACGAGACAGGTATAATCCTATCCCGCCAATTTCAGATCGCTCGGATGCCCGCACAAACATTTTAAAAATACTTTTAGTCAGATTGGCATCAATACCTATTCCGTTGTCTTCCACCAAAATTTTAACCATCTCCCCCTCTCCGGCAATAGATACCTTTACAAACGGATTGATTCGTTCGGAGCTGTTGTAAAATTTAATGGCGTTGTCTATTAAATTCTCTAAAATAATTTTTACCAGCGAATAATCAGACACCACCTGGCAGCCGGGCTGCACCTCACTAGTAAAGGTAAGGCGGGGTGGTATTCCTTTCTTGCGCTCAAAAGCGAAAATATCATCTATCATAGCCTGAAAATGGATGGGGCCGGCTGTCAGTTCAGAGGTATTGATGAGGTTAACAATCTGAAGCCGCGAAAGTGTGATATTGAGTTTATCAATCGTTAAATCAAACTTTGAAAAAAAATGGATGGCCAATTTATCTTCTATGTCCATCATGGCTACGTTGCACAGGCCTTTAAGGGTTAGCAACGGGCCGCGGATGTCGTGCGAAGTTTTATAAATAAAATAATCGAGATCTTCATTAGCCCGGCTAAGCTCCTGGGTGCGTTCGGCCACTTTCTCTTCCAGTATGCGGTTATATTCTTCAATTTTATTTTTAGCAGCCGAAAGCTCGCGGTTAATTTTTTGTTGGTGCTTGGTAAAATAGAGCAAGATGGCAGCCAAGGTCATCACCAGGCATGTAATCGCAAAAATAAAAATGTATTGCCGCTGCTGCTGCTTAATCATTTCTTTTTGCAAGGCCACCAGTTGGTCTTTTTTGGCAATGGTCTTTATATTCTCCCGCTCGGCATAAGCCGTTTGTACCTTGGTTAAGTTGTTAATAAAGTTGGCGTTTATAACACTGTCTTGCAGCTTAATGTATTTTTCCTGATAATATGATTTGTTTCTAAAATCACCCAATTGGCCATACAGTAGGTAATACAGTTCGTAAGCTTTCACTTGTAGTGATCTGAATTTGTTTCTGCGGGCAATCCATTCTGCTTCGTGTAAATAATTAATGGCATTATCGAACTGCTTGCGATCTACCTCAAACTTGCTGAAGTAAAGCAAACATTCAATTTGAAACCGGATATTATTTACGCGTTTGGCCACCTCATAAGCCTTTTTAAAATGAGGCTCGGCTTCGTTTAATAATTTGGAATCGAAAAGAGATACTCCGAGACCATATTCACCCTCTAAAATAATCTGGTCAGAGCAATTTCCTCCGCATTGCTTCAATCCTTTTTTTATATAAGCGCTGCCCTCTCCGTAATCTCCACGGGCATTATAGGCCAACCCTAAATTTATATAGGCCCGGTCCAGATCGTAAGTGTCTTTTGCTTCGTTTTTTAAATCAATTGATCTTTTGTAGTAGGTAATGGCATTGTCCCAGTTGTATAGCTTATAATACGTGTATCCAATGTTATTGAGCGCAATGCTTATTTCTTTTTTGTTGCCTTCTGCCTCGCGTATAACCAGCGATTCTAAATTTAATTTCAATGCCTTATCATACTCTGATTTAAACGAATACGAAATGGCCAATGAGTTGAGCAACAGTTTGGCTTCAGTCTGTATGTTGTGCCGCTTGGCTATACTCAAAACATACTCGGCTAACTCAATCGCCTCATCAATCCGGTCTGTCCGCCTTAATTCTCCGGAGGTAATCCGGCCGGCCCGTATAATGCGGACACTGTCGGCAAGGCGCAAGGCCAGATTATAGGCTTCTTTTGAATAGATCAGCGAAAGAGAATCGTTCACATCCGAGTTTTCGTAAGCCAGTAAAAACAACACCTCAAACCGCTTTTCGCCATGTGCGGTTTTCAATTGGCGGGTTAGCGAATCAAGCCTGCTCTGCGCTTGCACAGTCCATGAAAAGAGTGTGTAAGCAATGAGAAAAAAAAATATTCTTGCCGGGTACACAGGTAGGGTTAAATAAAATTATTTAATCATAATCTATTGCAATGATATAACATTTGTGTCATCAAAATAAATGCAACCAACCAACTAACCAAAACAATTATGAAAAAATTATTCTACACTCTCGCCCTTTTATTTGTTATTGCCCTTTCCATCTCGGCCTGCACCAAAGAAGTAGTAAACCCTCTTAGTGGAAGTAACGGTGGCGGAGGTGTTTCTGCTGAAAAAGGTTCATAATCCTGAATTTCATACATCTGTCCTATTTATATTATCATCATTTAAAATTTAAACCCAATCAATATGAAAACTAAACTTTTGGGTATTATCGGAATCGCTGCTTTAGTAGTTCTTTCTTTTGCATTTGCTCCCAGAACTTCAGCTAAAGCCGCTAAAAAAGAAGTGGTGAAAGAAAAAACCAACGAGCCGATGGGCGGCCTCTTGTCGGAAGACAAGTAAGCGAAAGCTTGTATTGGTTTTCAGATTTGGCAATCACCGGGTATCTCAAAACAGATCGCCTGGTGATTGCTTTTTTTATAGAAAAAATAGCCGGGGTTTGTTCGTCCAATGTGCATACATTGACTTTCGGGTGAAGCTACTTTTCTAATCCTTATGATGCTGCCTTTGTATTTCTAACAACAGCGGTCCGATCCAATACAGGTGTGAATCTAAATCAGGCCCATCGCCAAAATGAATTGATCAATCCAGGGCAAAAAAAATAATCTTGAACGGGTATTCAGTTCTCTAAGCAGATCAAAAATGTGTAAAAACAGAGAGCAATTTTAATATTTTACGTTAAAATCTTACATCCTTTATAGGGTATTTTTCAAAAAAACACCCTGTAAATAGCCGCTCTTTTAGTAGCTCGTAACGTCTATTTCCACTGTACTTCAAATGGCAAACGAGCCTGTACGCCCGAGTAGTTTTTCAGTTTTTTTACCTGAAGATAGGTGTCATAATGATCGCCCAACTCCTGCCGCAAAAACGTTGTGCGCGTATTGTCCTCCATGTCTTGCAGCCACTGGGCAAAAAATGTTTTTTGTTGCGGATAGAAGCGGAGTTTATAATCCTTCTCTACACCGGCTTTTCGGGCGGCTATGGCTACGGCATCGTTAAAACCACCCAGTACATCTACCAGTCCATTTTCTTTGGCCTGCGCCCCCGTCCACACCCGGCCGGAAGCTATCTTCAGCAGATTCTCTACCGGCATTCTTCTTCCCTTCGCTGCCTTGCCGGTAAAGCCTTCATATATTTTATTGGTTTTCTTTTGCCAAATTGTTTTTTCCAGTTCGGTGAGCGGCCGGGTAAACGAAGTGATGTTGCCCACCTCTCCGGTCTTCGCTTCATCGAACGTAATCCCGATTTTCTTATCGAGGAAACTACTCAGATCAAACAATACGCTAAACACTCCGATTGAGCCGGTTACCGTATTCGGCTCTGCCACAATAGAGTCGCACCCCATGGCAATGTAATAGCCACCCGATGCGGCATAGTTGCTCATGGAAGCAATGATAGGTTTGGCTTTCGATGCCAGCGTAACCTCGCGCCACATCACATCCGAAGCCAGCGCACTGCCTCCCGGTGAGTTAATGCGCAATACAATGGCTTTCACTTTTTCGTTCGTGCGTGCCTTTCTCAGTTCTTCGGAAAAAGTATCAGAACCAATCGTGCCTTCGGTTGCTTTGCCGGGCATAATTTCACCATCGGCTACAATCACGGCTATTTCATTTTTTGAAGCAGAGGCCGTGGTAAAACTGCGCTTATATTTTTTATACTTCACCAAGCTTATTTTAGTATTTTTTGACAACCCCAGTTTGGATCTCATTTCCGCCTGCACTTGGTCTATATAAAAAAGTGAATCAACCAGATGATACTTCACGGCTTCGTGGGCATCCGTGATGAGCATTTTATCGGATATATTCTTCAGGTCGGCTTCATTAATTTTGCGGCTCTCGGCCACATCGTGTAGGGAAGTTTGGTGTACGCTATTAATCCACTCTTTCATTTGCAAGCGGTTCGCATCGCTCATTTTGTCCAGAAAAAAGGGTTCTACGGCACTTTTAAATTCTCCTACGCGAAAAATCTCAGGCTTGATTTCCAGTTTATCGAACATTTTTTTAAAAAAAGAAATCTCTACCGCTAACCCATTAAATTCTATTTCACCTTCGGGGTGCAGATACACTTTATCAGCCGTTGATGCCAGGTAATAGGAAGGCTCAGAATAGGCTTCGCTATAAGCGATAATCCATTTGCCTGAATTTTTAAAATCTATTAATGACTCTCTTATTTCTTTGGCTACGGCATAGCCGCCCTGAAACTGAGATACCTCCAGATAAATCCCTTTAATGGCTTGATCCGTTTTAGCGTGAGCAATGGTTTGCTTGAGCGGCAGCAGGCCGGTGTTTACCTCATCAGCACCGGGTATGGGCAACCCTTCCAGCGGGTTATCCGTCTCCACCTCAGTAATATTTCCGTTCAACTTTAAGTGCAAAACGGAGTTTTCACTTACCGTGGTCATCCGTTCGCTGTCGCTGAAACTGCTCACTAAAGCCGACATAACCGAAATCAGTAAGACCACTAACACGACCAAGGCAACGAGCGAGCCCAGACACGAAGCCAAAAAGGTTTTAAAGAAATTCATGATGATTCAAGGATTAAACGGCAAAAATACTAAATCAATACGGGAAAGAAAGTGAAAGGTTGCCCTCGTAAAAATGAGCCTACCGGTTATTTTTGAAAATGATTTCTTATCCGGTTTTTCTTTCGCTGGGGAGCAACCTGGGCAACCGGGCCGGTACACTCCGGCAAGCTATCGATCTGTTGGCTCAGGTTTGCACAATTAAAAATCAGTCGTCTGTTTATGAAACTGCTGCCTGGGGAAACCCCAACCAACCCAATTACCTAAATCAGGTGGTGGAGGTAACTACATCGCAATCGCCCGCAGAATTTTTACAAACTCTTCACGTCATCGAAAACCAACTAGGCCGGACACGAAGCGGGAAATGGGAAGCCCGGGTAATCGATATTGACATTTTATATTTTGCTAACCAGATAATCAACAGCCCCGAGCTAACCGTGCCACATCCTTACCTGACCGAACGAAAGTTTGTGCTTATTCCGCTGGTTGAGATCAGCCCTCAGTTGAGACATCCGGTAGTTCAAAAAAAGAATGAAGAATTGCTGCGGGTATGTTCCGATCCATCCGTTGTAAAAAGGATTACAGACTAACCGCTTCCACGGAAGGGGCAATTTTTTTAACCAAGCCTTGCAATACTTTTCCCGGGCCACACTCCACAAAAGTTGTAGCGCCATCGGCTACCATTTTTTGTACTGACTGTGTCCACCGAACAGGTGCAGTAAGTTGAGCAATGAGATTTTTTTTAATTACGGCTATCTCCTCACTGGGTTGTGCATTTACATTTTGATAAACCGGGCAAAACGGTTTCTGAAAAGAAGTTAAGTCTATGGCCTTGGCCAACTCTTCGCGCGCTGGCTCCATCAGGGGTGAGTGAAAGGCTCCCCCCACTTGTAAAGGCAATGCCCGCTTCGCCCCTGCCGCTTTCATTTTTTCGCAGGCTATCTCAATCCCTTTTATTGAACCGGATATTACCAATTGACCCGGGCAATTATAATTGGCCGCTACCACTATTTCCTCTTTTATACCGGCACAAATCTCTTCTACTAACTGATCGTCCAACCCTAAAATAGCCGCCATCGTTGACGGGTTTTTTTCGCAGGCTTTTTGCATCGCTTGTGCTCGGGTAGAAACTAATTTTAATCCATCTTCAAACGAGAGTGCGCCATTTACCACCAGCGATGAAAATTCGCCCAACGAGTGGCCTGCCACCATGTTGGGTTTATCTGCTTCGCGGCTTAAAGCTACCAGCACCGAATGGATAAACACGGCAGGCTGGGTTACTTTGGTTTGCTTCAGTTCATCGGCCGAGCCGGTAAACATACTATCGGTAATGGCAAACCCAAGAATTTTATTAGCCAAATCAAAAAGAGATTTTGCTTTTTCGTTCGAGGCGTACAGGTCTTTGCCCATGCCGGTAAACTGGGCTCCCTGCCCGGGAAAAATAAATGCTTTCATCGGTAGAGTTATAATAGCCAAAAATCAAAAATCAACTTAACTTATGCAATAGTGCCTGTTGCCTATTCTGTAAATAAAAGCAACCTATAGTTGTTCTTCTATTAATCTCAGATGATGCATTAGGGATGCATCATCGGCCCAAAGGGTTGACGAATGTTGACTTTTCCGTCAACATTCGTCAAGGTTTAACCCTGACAATGAAAACCACTACTGGGCATTTTACCTTCATGGGTTATTAATTTTCATTCGTCAATCATCCCAATCGATTTTCTATTGCATGATTGGGGTTAATTTTCTTATCTGTATTTATATTCGCGTTATGAAAACAGGTAAAATAGCCGGGCGTCAGCCCGTTCAAGTAGAACTTCAGCCGGGTGTAACTTATAAATGGTGTCGCTGTGGCCTATCTTCTAACCAGCCTTATTGCGATGATAAGGCGCATCTCGGCACGGGCATTGAACCTAAAGTATTTACGGTTTCTTCTCCCCGTAAAGTTTGGTTATGCATGTGCAAGCAAACGAAAATGGTACCGTATTGCGATGGTTCGCACAACCACCTGAAAGACTAAATCGGTTTGCTTTTTTCAAAATAGTAAAAACGGCCCTATTTACTTAGCGGATCAGGTGCACCCATCCTTTGATGTTCCGGTTTTTCTTTTTGGGATCCACCACATCAAAAACAACATTGGCCACATAATAGTAAATACCGGCATCCAACTCCACCCCGGCATTGTCGCGACCGTTCCAATCAATGTATATGCTGTTTTCGTTGCCCGATTGATAGCTGTACACTTCTCTTCCCCACCGGTTAAAGACAGTGAATGTAACACTCTGCACAAATCGTGCACACTTCGAGCGCAACTCACTAACCAGCGTATCCGATAAGTGCCCGCCATATACCTGTTTGCAGGGAATGGTATTGTGTTCGCCCAGGTTGCGTATGTTATAGGCGCTGAACACATCGTTGCATTTATCTCCATTAGGCGTAAACACATTGGGCAACTCATAATAAGGACAGTTATCAAAACAAAAAGCAGCACTTAGGGCGCTTTCATTTCCAGCTAAGTCTACTGCTGAAATTTTATAACAATAGGCATACGATGGAAGGTTGGTATGGCTGTAGGTGGTATCTGTGGTTTGGGCAATCAATGTATAAGGCTGCCCCATGGATGGCGAGCCATAAACATTGTAAAATTTTATTTGCTTTCGGCAGGAGTCGGTAGCCGATCGTTTCCAAACTACCACATTGGTTACCGTTCCCAGTTCTGTTTGGCATAAAGCAAACTTGCTGCAATCTATACCCGTTGAAACAATGATGGGCGCACACGGCTTTTTCTTATCATCCGGGCTGGTAGAAGCAATCTGAGAGAAATTTTTTAGCGGAGCGGGTATGAGGGGGTTTCCATACGAGCCCTTTGTCATGACAGCATACCAATAAGTTTGTGTTTGCACCAACGGAGTATGGTTGTATTGTCCTGAGTCGAGATAGGTAAAACCGAATTGGGTTACATTCACACTGTCTATCAAAGTAAGGTCGCTGATTTTAGTGGCCACCGAAGTACCCCTATAGATCAGGTGATTAGGATATAGGTTTACCCGGTTAGACCAGGGCACCACGGCATTCCAATTAAGCCTGATCTGTTTCAGCGTAGGGGTTAGCACAAGCCCTACCGTAGAGGCCGTGGCAGACGAATCTATAAATACTCCATTATTGGCATACGCAAAAACACGATAGTTATAAAACTTCTGCGAAGTATTGATCGGGCTATCCACATACGATGAATCCGTTAGCTGCCCGGGGTTTACCTTAATCAAATTAATAGTGCCACTTACGCCATCGGCCCGTTTTAATACGAATGAATACGGAGGAGGGAAATTGGTTTTATCAACACCAAAAGGCGATCTCCATTTTACGGTAACCTGTCCGTTAGTCTGGTTGGTCATATCCACCGTTACGTTGGTAATAACCGGAGAGGTTACCTGTAAGGGAGGAATACACATCTCGGCAGAAACCAAACTATTGGCAGTTCCTGTGGAAGACGGAAAAACAGCTACGAGCCTGTAGCAATACTTAGCCCCGGCTGCCAAGGTTTTATCTACATAACTGAGATTGCCAATGGGCACGGTAGCAATGAGAGAATACCCCAAAAAAGCAGGCATACCTGTGATGCAATTACTCGGGGTAAAAGGAGCGGTATCTACCTTTCGCCAGACTTGCATGGAAACGGCATTGGTTTGTGTGGGGGCGTTGGCCTGAGCACACTGAAGGGCATACGCCTGCCAGGCTAATACGGCTGATCGCTGCGGTGCATTTAATGTAGCGCTTACCCATACAGGAGGAGGTGCCACTACTTTTATATTCCATACGGCAAAAGTGGCCAACGGAGGGGCTCCGTTATCAGTCGCTTTAAATACAACCTGATACGGCTGCTCGCGCACATGGTCGCAACTGGTCTTCCATGAAAATTTTAATTTAGCCTGCTGCGTGGCTGTAAACGTGGGCTGCCATTTGCCATCGATGGAGTCGGTGGCCGGATTAGGGTTAATGCTAAATAATTGTGAGAAGGCCTGAATCCGCACACTGTCGCCCAAGCCTTTGGCTCCTCCACTCGGGCTGCCATCGGGGTCGGTGGCATAGGCATACGCCTTTAGTGTGGTGCCGGCCAAAATGCAAGTATCCTTCGGCACAAACAACATCGGAGCTATGTTGTTGCAGTTTTTGATGATGATCTGCATATCGCGTTCTACATAGCCGATCGGATAATATTTTCCATATAGTTTCCGCCACTCCGTAACAACAAATGCAATATTATATTCGCCCGCCTCACCGGGCGCATCCCAGGTTAAGGTTCCTTTTACCGGATCAATAGAAAAAGTAGGCGGCCCATTATGGTTTTGGTTGGCCTGTGTACAACTTATTCCGACAGCTGAATAATAACTGCAATCGTTGGGAAGCTTATACCCGGGCACATCTTGTGCCGAAAGGTAGCTCCCATCCGAATTATAGAGAGCTGAATATTTTGGAACAAATAGCGAGAACGATAAGCTATCGCCATCGGGGTCGTACGCTCCGGGGTTGTGCTCCCATCTTACGCCCGTACAGCCTTCGTCTATCGGGTCCACACTCAGTATCGGGCTGTTATCGCAATACACACCGGCATCAATCGTAATTTCGGTTTGAACATAAAACGGCACCTGCACTGAGTTGGTAATGTTTAATATTCCATAATTGCGGTTGGCCTCATTGTAAGAAATAATATACCGGCCCGGAAA
>JAFDYY010000090.1 GCA_018267195.1 Bacteroidota bacterium
CTGTAGGTATGTGAGTAGGTTACCGATATTTTACCTACGGCTCCGTTATCTACATAAGCAATAATGGGCGGGTTATTTACCGGATCTACCACCGTAGTGGTGCCGTCTCCCCAGTTAATGAGATCTATACCACCGGTACCGAATTTTACCGATCCCGGAAAATCGCGCGTATAGACATTGATCGTTATGGTAATCTGCCGACTGTTACAACTCGGCCTGGTTATGGTTATATCTCCGGCTCGTAAGTGCGTAGCCCATAATGGAGCTGCTGACATTGCCCATAGCAAAACAAAAAGAAGAAACCGAACAGCACTTTGCATCTTTTTCAAAACTAAACGGCTTTAAATTTACACGTTAATAGACTATTTTATTCAATGGTAAATAAACAACTATCTTTTGTGTAAAGAAAACGGCATCCGATAAAGGATATTGAGCCGTGGGCTTACAAAGTTTAGCAACCTACACTAAAAATACTTTAATACCTTTGCCCGATGCGTGTCGTAGGCGAAATCCCTCACCCCGAAATAAAGATTACCATTTTTAACTGGAATAACCGATACCTGATTAAACTGGAAGCCGGTCTGTTGGAGCAAACCTTTAAACTTCATGAATACGATGTGGCCTCAGAAGAGGATGTAAAAAAAATTGTAACCAACGAATTTATTAATCAAGCCATTGGCCGGTTTCATGAGATGGCGGCCAGCCTGCACCACGCACTTCAAAATTCGTAATAAAATTTTTCCTCCTTGCATAGGAGGTATCAAATACCGCAATTCGTGTTAACTTGCACACCTGTCTTTAATAGTTGATGGAAATTCTCGAAGAAAAAAAGAATAAGAACAAAAAGTATAAACCGATTTTGGAAGGTATTCCGAATTGGCCGGTGTACCAACTCAGCAAAAATCGTAAAGAATTTATAGACGAAGTTACGCGCCAATCCATTGAACGCATACGCGAACTGCGCCCTTCCAACAAACAACTACTTGACGACCTGCAGGCCACTGCTTACCGTGAGCAAAACCGGATTAAGCGAAATCGCTGGCGCGTTGACCCTAAAGACGACTCGGCATTTTGGTCGAAAATAAAAAATGAATTAGTTGAGCTCAGCACCCGTAACCCGGATGAACTAACTGAAGCAGTCAATCAACTACTGGAAAAAATTGTGTACCGCTATGCCTCGGAGATAGCCGGTAATTTTAAACCTTCCAGCTACCGCTTTGCACGCGAAGCCGTTAAATTCTGGTTTGCCCGTTTGCTCAACGGTGCCCGCGTAAAAAAATTTGGTGCCTTCTTCCGCAACCGCTATACCCTCCGCGATAAAATTCATATCGTGGGCAAAGTAAAACTTTTGCGCAAGCTCGCCCGAAAGGGAACGGTCGTAATGGTGCCCACCCACTTCAGCAACCTCGACTCTATTTTAGTAGGGTGGATAATTCATGAAATGGGGCTCCCTGCTTTCATTTACGGTGCCGGCCTCAACCTGTTCAATATTAAAATCATGGCCTATTTTATGAACAGCCTGGGAGCCTACAAGGTTGACCGCAGGAAAAAAAATCTGCCTTACCTGGAAACCCTAAAAATGTATTCCAATCTAGCCATACAAAAAGGAGCACACAGTTTGTTTTTCCCGGGGGGCACGCGTTCGCGCTCGGGTATGATCGAAAAGCAACTGAAACTGGGGCTGCTTAGTACGGCTGTAGAAGCACAACGCACTTGTTATAATTCGGAAGGCGAACAGCGCAAAATTTTTGTAGTGCCTGTTACACTTAACTATCATTTCGTTTTAGAGGCACCTGAATTGATTGAAGATTATCTCAGTACAAAAGGACAAGACCGGTATTTTCCAGAAAACGATAAATACGGAAGTTTTCAGTTGATCCGCTTCATGATTAAATTTTTTGGTAACCGTTCTAATATTTCGGTTTCAATAGGTCCGGCATTAGATGTATTGGGAAACTATGTGGACGAAGAAGGCAACAGCCTGGATGCCCACAACCGCATCATCAACACCAAAGATTATTTTATCAGCAGCGGAGAGCTTACCATAGACCGCCAGCGTGAAGATGAATACACGCGCATGTTAAGTCAGCGCATCGTAGCGGAGTATCATAAAATCAACCGCGTGTTTGCCAGCCATCTGGTTTCATTCATCGCCTTTGAAATGTGGCAAAAAAAATATCATCAGCTCGATCTGTTCAATCTGCTGCGTCTGCCCGAAGAAGAACTGGAGATAGATTATCAGGAATTCAGAGCTACCTTTAAACGGGTGCGAAAGCAAATTTATCTACTGAAGGAGCAGGGCAAAATAAACTTTGCCTCGCATGTAAAGGGAAAAGTTGACTTGGTTATCAATAGCGGTATAGATAATGTAGGAGTCTTTCACCTCAACCGGCCGTTACTAAAAAATAAAAAGGGCAATATCGTTACCAAAGATTTGTCGCTACTCTATTATTACCACAACAGGCTGGCGGGCTACGGCCTGGAACAGTTTATCTGATTTCTACAACGTCTATGTCCTCCGAGCACAATTCCTCCTTTTCAACTGACGAAAAACCGGTGGGTGTAATTGGTGCCGGGAGTTTTGGTACGGTGATTGCCAACATGATTGCCCAAAATCGCAACGTATTGCTGTATGCCCGCAATGCCGATGTGGTCAAACACATCAACGAAAAAAAAGAAAACCGCGGTTATGCCATTCATCCCAACGTACAGGCTCTAAATGATCTGGCCACACTGGCGGATAAATGCGATGTTATTTTCCCGATTGTACCCTCCTCCCACTTTCGGGCGATGATGCAACAACTGGCTCCTTACCTGCACCCTTACCACATGCTCATCCACGGCACCAAAGGGTTTGACATTACTCTGCCTGCGGGCGAAACCGTGGAGTCAGTAGAAAAACTGGACCGCAGCCGGGTAAAGACGATGAGTGAAGTAATACAGGAAGAAAGCGTAGCGGTGCGCATCGGCTGTTTAGCCGGACCTAATTTAAGCAAAGAGCTGGCCATGCGGCAACCGGCCGCCACTGTAGTAGCCAGCCATTTTCAGGAAGTGATACAAACCGGAAAAAAACTTTTGAAGAGCGACCGCTTTCAGGTATATGAAAACAATGACATAGTGGGAGTAGAAATTGCCGGTGTATTAAAAAACATTATAGCCATTGCCTCGGGGGCATTAAGCGGATTGGGATTTGGCGATAACGCCAAAGGGTTGCTCATCAGCCGCGGAGCCGTGGAGATGGTTTACTTAGGTCGTGCCTTAGGGGGCGACTTAAAAGCTTTTCTTGGTGTAGCCGGCATAGGCGATTTAGTTACCACCTGCAACAGTCCGAAGAGTCGAAACTTTACGGTGGGGTATCGGTTAGCTAAAGGCGAAAAACTGAACGATATCATTGCCGACATGAAAGAAGTGGCCGAAGGTATTAACACGGTGCGCATTGCAAAAAAATGTGCCGACACCTATAAAGTGCGAGCCCTCATTACCGACCGCCTGTACCGGGTTTTGTTTGAGGGACTCAACATAGAAGAAGCACTTGAGTTTTTGATGCGTTTCCCACTGAACATGGATATTGATTTTATTTGATTACATGGAAAACCATTTTACCCCGGCAACCTCAAAAATACTAGCCGTTTATATGATGCTTGTTTTGGTTGCTGTATGGATTGCTCCTTTTACTAATCAGCTAGATTTTATTGCCGCCTGGCAAGATCCTTCCGCACATAAAACAGTAACCGTCTTTCAATTTTTTTCTGACTCGGTTAGCTTCTTCAGTTTTGGCGTGCCCCTCATCATTACCCTGGTAAAAGAATTTAAACAAGACGTAAATAAAAAACAGAGCCGCCTTTCTTTCTTGTATGTAGTCTTGAGCATTGCCATAGCCGGGTTGCTGTCGCGCATCATAAAAGAAACCGTAGCCGAGCCCCGACCTTACGAAGTGGACCCCCGAATTATGCAACTTAGCGTAGGAGGAGGTTATTCCATGCCATCAGGGCATACTACCGAGGCTTTCGCTTCGGCCATGGCATTGGCTCTTCTCATGCCGCGATGGGTTGTTATTCTTCCAATTTTTTCCTGGGCTGTATTGGTAGCTGTTTCCAGAATTTACTTAGGGGTGCACTACCCTTTCGATATTTTTGTGGGTATGTTTATCGGATCTGCCGTAGCCATTGGTTTTTTTCAGTTTCTGTTCGCCAACCATTTGAAATTACCCCGCTAACACGCTACAAAAAAAAGCCCGCACAACCTAGGTTGTGCGGGCCGGTAAGGTACCTCAATCCCTTACGCTACTTTAATTACCTGCTTCAAAGCTTTCTTTTCGTCTTTCGGGATCGTCAATTCCAAAATTCCATTATTGTATTTAGCATTTATCTTGGTGCCGTCCACATTTTCGGGTAATGTAAACGAGCGGCTGAATGCACCATACTGGGTTTCAATGGAGCGATAATTTTTTTCTTTTTTCTCGTTAGTAAACTTGCGCTCTCCGCTTACAACAAGAAAATTATCGTTCACTTCAATTTTAAAATCTTCTTTGTTCAGACCCGGCACGGCCAATTGAACTTCATACGAATCTACGTTTTCAATAACATCTACTTTAGGCGAAAAAACGCTGCCGCCATTGCGGGTTAACGATTCGTTGAAGAACCGATCTACCATGCTGCTAAAAGAAGCCGGTACAAAATCATTTGGGTTATAACGGATGATGCTCATAGTGTTTTTATTTTTTGTTAAACATATTTTTTAGTGTTCAGGCATACCTATCGTGAAAAGTGTGCCGAAACATAAAAATCAATAAACAAAGACAATATGACTTATTTTAAGGCAGGTTCTAGAATAAAGAAAGACAAAAAGTCTTAAATTCTTGCCTGATAGGTATATAAATTAAAGTATCGTCCTTTAGCAGAAATGAGATCATCATGTTTACCTCGTTCGGCAATCTGTCCGTTTTCAATTACTAAAATTTGATCGGCCTGCCGGATGGTGCTCAGGCGATGGGCAATAACAAAAGTGGTTCTCCCCTTCATTAACGTACGCAAACTTTCCTGAATGAAACTCTCGCTTTCGGTATCTAAGTTAGAGGTGGCTTCATCGAGAATGAGCACCCGCGGGTTAGCCAAAATTGCCCTGGCAATTGCTACGCGCTGCCGTTGCCCGCCCGAAAGTTTTACGCCTCGTTCGCCAATCACCGTTTCTAATCCGGCCTCAAAGCGGGAGGTAAATTCATCCACATAAGCTGCTTTTACCGCATCCATCAATTCGGCTTGCGTAGCGGTGGGTTTGGGAAATAAAATATTTTCGCGGATGGTTCCTTCAAAAAGAAAATCGTCTTGTAGCACCACCCCCAGTTGGCTTCGATAGTGGCCCAGCGAAATAGTGGCCAAGTCAATCCCGTCAACCGTAACCTGGCCGCTTACCGGGTTTAAAAAGGACGCAGCGATTCCGGCAATGGTAGTTTTGCCCGAGCCGGAAGTTCCTACCAAAGCCGTTACACTTCCTGGCCGGGCTTCGAAGCTCACATTATTTAAAACCATTTTTCCTTCTTCGTAAGCAAACGAAACGTTTTCAAAAACAATGTCTCCATTAATTAAACCGATTTTGTTGGTACGAATGGTTCCGTCATCTTCCACCGGGGTGTTCATAATTTCTTCCGTGCGGTCTAATCCGGCAAAAGCCTCTGTTAGCTGGCTGCCAATGTTGCTCATCTGCACAATGGGGGCTATCATAAAAACCATGAACATAGTAAACTGCAGAAAATCGCCTGCTGTTAAATTAAAGTAGCCGCTCAAAGCCATAATACCTACGCTGGCCAAGCCAACTAAAAAGGTGCCTGAGCTGGTTACAAAGCTGGTAGAGGTGAGGCTTTTCTTTACATTCAGAAATAATTTAAATACACCCTCTTCAAAAACTTTGATCTCCTGCGGTTCGGCATTAAATCCTTTAATTACCCGCATGCCATTGAGTGTTTCGGTTAACCGGCCGGTTACGTCTGCTGTAATTTTTCCGCGCTCTCTAAACACCGGGCGTATAATGGAAAAAGCTTTTAGCGTAATCAATCCAAAAACAGACATGGGCAAGAGCACAAACAACGTCATCCACGGGCTGATCTTAATAAGAAAAACAATAGAAACAAGTGCTGTCAGTATTCCCCCCACTAACTGCACTAATCCGGTACCGACTAAATTTCTAACACCTTCCACATCGTTCATCACCCGCGATACCAACGCCCCGGCTTTTTGATTGTCGAAAAAACGAATGGGCAAACTCAACAAATGTTTCTGCACTTTCGAGCGGAGCTCGGAAATCAAAAGTTGAGCCTCTACACTCAGCAATTTAGTAAGTACAAACGAAGTGATTGATTGAATCAGGATGGCAATCACTACGAGCGTTAACAACATGGGCAGTTTATCCATATCCTTTTTTACCAGTATATCGTCCATAAAAGGTTTGGTAGCCCACGGGGGCACCAACCCGGCTGCACTGCGAATGAAAATGAGCACCAAGCCAATAAAGAGAAGCCGTCTGCGCGGCCACACAATGGTTTTGAATACCTGGCCGATTGTTATTTTATTTTTTGACATGATGGGTTATTCTGCTGGTTTACGTATTGGCGATGGTAGGGTATTAGGAAAACGTCAGTCTAATATTTGAACAAATGTCCAATAGAGTTACAAATGACTCGTCCTGAAAATAGTTTACACAATTTGGTTAAGAGTCCTGATTCAAATT
>JAFDYY010000091.1 GCA_018267195.1 Bacteroidota bacterium
CAGCATTATAAAAATTTGGAATTACATAAAGAGAATTTATTGGCCGACCTCAAACGCATAGCACATGAAACAATAGACCGTGTGGAACGAACAAAATCCTCTGTGCGTGAATTTGACCCCGACCAGCATCTGATGTTGGCCAAACGCGAAACTAAAAAATCATTGTTTCCCAATGCCGAGATGGAGGTAGAAATTAAAAAGACTGTAACGGTAAGTGTTTTAGCTACCGGCCCGGAAACGCCACAACCCGAACCAGCCAAGCCTTCCATGATGGAAGCCCTAAAAAACCAACGCTCTTTCTTTGACGACATTCAATGACCGGAAAAATTTCGCTCGAAGGCTTGGAGTTTCATGCCTACCACGGTATCTACCCGCAAGAGAGGTCGTCAGGCAATAAGTTTGAAGTGGATGTAACCGTTGAAACGAAAATCCAAGAGTCGGCTTTTCTAGACGACTTGCGGGGCACCCTCAATTATGAAGATTTATATGCTTTGGTAAAAGACGAAATGGAAAAGCCCTCTAAACTGCTGGAAACGGTAGCTCATAGTATAGCTGAAAAAATTCTTCGACACTTTGCGAGTGCCCAACGAGCCGAGGTAAAAATTGCAAAGTTCAATCCGCCAATAGGCGGAGTGTGTAAAAAAGCGAGCGTGGCGGTAGAGAAAAGGAAGATGTAAAATTTGGAACCGCCCTTATTTTTTTAGTTCCGTAGAGTGATGCCACCCGCCTCGTTCCATGGCTTCCTGCTCTACAAAGAGAAATCCGCGGGCATCGGCTCCTTCATAAAAATCAACTGCCTTACCAATGAGGTACATCGTATGCTTCTTATCTATAAAAATCAGGATCCCCTCTACTTCATACGAAAGATCGGCCGGCTTTTGCTTATCAAATCCGATAATGAAATTTACACCTGCGCACCCATGGCCTCCCCGCACCCCCAAGCGTAAGCCATATCCGGGTGGAATATTTTTGGTTTGCATTATTTTTTTTGCCTCGGCAGCTGCCAAGGGGGTAAGCATAACGGGTTTTAACGAATCAAACATGACTTAAAAACAGTCAATCATTTTCTAAAAATAGTTATTTTCGAACAAATTTTATTTATGGAAGCCGTTCTTGAATTTATTAAAATCTTGTTGCCTGCATCAGTTGTATTGTATGCTGTTTATTTGATGGTGCGGGCGTTTATCCAGCGCGAAATAGAATTAAAAAAACTGGAGGTACGCAGCCGAAGCATCGAAACGATCTTACCGGCCCGGCTGCAGGCGTATGAACGCATCACGCTTTTTTTAGAGCGTATTTCTCCCCCCAATCTCTTGGTTCGTCTAACCAATCCGGTACTGAGTGTTCACGATTTTCAAAAAGTGCTGCTGGATGAAATACGAGGTGAATACAACCATAACGTATCGCAACAGGTGTTTATGAGTGAAGAAGTATGGAACTTGGTGCGCAATGCCAAAGAAGACCTGATCATTATCATTAACGAATCGGTTACCCAAGTCGCTGCCGATGCGCCCAGTATTGAATTATCTAAAAAAATTTTTGAGCTGATGATGGAGCGAAAAATAGATGTAATCAGCCATGCCTTGAGCGAAGTGAAAAAAGAAATTCAACAAACATTTTAAAAAGTACCGATGAAAAAAATTGCCTTGCTGGCCGGCAGCACGGGTTTGGTGGGCCGGCAGGTATTGGATTTATTACTGAAAAGCGATTCTTATTCAAACGTGATCGCTTTGAGTCGCAAAAAAATGTCGATTGAAAACCCAAAATTTGTAAACATAGTTTGCAGTTTGTCTGAATTGGCCGCTTACGCCAATGAACTGCGTGCGGATGACGTATTTTGTTGCCTGGGCACCACCATTAAACAGGCAAAATCAAAAGAAGTTTTTCGTGCTGTTGATTATGAAGCTCCTTGGTTACTGGCAAAAATGGCTAAGCAGGGAGGTGCCAAAAAATTTATTTTAATATCGGCTCTGGGTGCCGATAAAGAATCGTCCCTGTTTTATAATCGGGTAAAAGGGGAGGTAGAACAAGCCATTGCAGCAGTTGGGTTTGAATGTTTCCATATTTTGCGCCCTTCGTTGTTAATGGGGCCACGTACGGAAAAAAGGAGTGGAGAAGAAGCTGCAAAATTTTTTTTTAAATTTTTGGGTTGGGCCGTGCCTAAAAAATATCAAGCCATCGAATCTATTAAAGTAGCCAGAGCCATGGTTTCTTTAGCCAGGGAAACAAGCCGCGGCACCATCATTCACGAATCAAATGAACTTCAAACCTACTAACGATGATTGCCGTTATCCAACGTGTAAGCGAAGCATCGGTTACAATTGAAAATCACCTAAAATCTCAAATTGCCAAAGGGCTGTTGGTACTGCTGGGCATTGAAGAAGCGGACACAACAGAAGACCTGGAATGGCTCGCCCAAAAAATTGTGAACCTACGTATCTTTAATGATGCAGAGGGTGTTATGAACGTAAGCGTGAAAGACGATGGTGGGGATATTATAGTGGTAAGCCAATTTACGCTTCATGCCAGTACCAAAAAAGGAAACCGGCCAAGCTACATTAAAGCCGCCCGGCCAGACATGGCTATTCCGCTTTACGAAAAATTTGTGCGCACTCTTTCGCAGGCGCTTGGAAAATCGGTGCTTACCGGTGAATTTGGAGCCGACATGAAGGTGCGATTGCTGAATGACGGGCCGGTAACCATCCTCATCGATACTAAAAACAAAGTGTAATTTTCTACTCGGCAATAGCCAATACCACCAAGAGTGCATTTATTAATGCATAGGCGATGGCAATAATAATCGCGCCCCAACGGTTAAATTTTATAGCCATATCCTTGCTTCCGCGATCGTGCAACTTCAGGCAGATAGCCGAAACCAGCAGAATCATAAAAATGGTAAAAAAAGTTATGGCATGGAGCGAATCTACTAGAGTAAAGGAAGCAGACTCAGGTAAAATGGAATCAATAATATATTTATTACCCACGGCCGCAAAAAGCCCGCCTACGGGCAGCCCAAAACGGGGCTCTAGTTCTTCCGGGTGGGGCGCAAAACTTACCATGGAAATCATAAAGGCGATGTACATGCCAATAAAAATTTTTAAGAACAGCCCCCACGCATTGCGGTCTATGTCCATCTCAATTAAAAAAGCTGAAAACGTTTGGTTAGAATGGCCTTTGCGGTTATCGCCAAATCCTGTTTCGTAAAAATTATCAATTACGCTTACTTTAAAATTTTTGATGTTCCAGCCGGCCAGTGTTTCATCGGAATCGAATTTACTGGCTTCTACATCCGGTTTAAAAACCAATTGTTTTTTATCGAATAAGGTATTTTCAATTTGAATTTTCAGGTGCTGTTTATCGAACGGGAAATCAATTACACTCCAGTTTTCTTTCATGGTGCACTTCATCTTCAGCATAGACCATCGTTTTCCCTCTAAGCTGTCTTCCAATTGTTGGGGTTGGTCTATTGATTTGGCATTGGTAATATCCAGTTGTTTTTCAAAATCAAAATTTTTATTGGCATAAATGAACCAAAGCCAAAGGCGGGCGGTGTATTCCTGGTCATGAAAATTAATATCGTGCACACTCATTACATACGTACCCACACGCACGGTGTCGGGCAACGAAAAAACTTCCTGAACAAAACAGAAAAATAGAATGAAAAGAATCGTTTTTTTCATTGCGGCTAAAGTAATAACAACTAATAATTTATACAATTGGCAGGAGAGTTGGTTTTATGTAACCGGATATTGTATTTTTAAAAAAAATTAAATCCATGCAATCGCTCCTGTTAATCCTTCATTCACTCAACCGGTTTATTTTGTTATTGTTATTGCTGGTTGTTCTTTATCGCACCCTTACGGGCTGGTTAGCTAAATCAGATTTTTCGAAAACGGACGACAAGCTAAGCTTGTATCTTTTCATCGCTACCCATACCCAATTATTGTTAGGCCTGATTTTATATTTTGTAAGTCCGGTTGTCATTTTCAGCGGAGCCTCTATGAAAAACCCGGAGGCTCGTTATTGGCTGGTGGAGCACCTGACCGGTATGCTCATCGCCATCATCCTCATAACCATCGGCCGCATTTCTATGAAAAAACTTTCGTCCGGGCAAGCTAAGCATAGGCGCATGTTTGTATTGAATGCAGTGGCGTTAGTGGTTATTCTGGTAATGATTGCCACTAGTCATCGTGGGTTCTTCAGCATCAGTTGGTAAGTCCGGGTTCAGACGAACCATTTTTCCTGAATTACCTTTAGCATTTCGGCATGGATGCACCCGGAGGCACAGATTTCGCCCCCAAATAGGTAATTATCCCCCCCTGAAAAATCGGATACTTTGCCGCCTGCCTGCTGCAGGATAAAAGCCCCACCGGCTACATCCCATGGTTTCAGGTCGTATTCAAAAAAACCTTCGAGCCGGCCGCACGCTACGTAAGCCAAATCAATGGCGGCACTGCCCAGCCTGCGGATGCCGTGTGTTTTTTCCAGAAACGTTTTTATGATATCAATGTATTGATCCTTCTTATCGGAATGGTAATAGGGAAATCCGGTAGCCAGCAAACTCTCATTTAGCGAAGCGATGGGCGAAACTTTTATTTCATCGCGGTTGCAATAAGCTTTTTCTCCTTCGATGGCATGAAAACACTCGTGGTGGCTCACTTCATTCACTACACCCAGTATAGTTTGTTGGCTGCGCCTCAGCCCGATGCTGATGGCAAAAATAGGCACTCCATGCAAAAAATTAGTGGTGCCATCTAACGGATCAATAATCCAGTGGTATTCGTTTTGACTTTTTGTGTCGGTGCCTTCTTCACCCAAAAAACCGGAGCCGGGCATTATTTTGGAAAGCCCGCTCACTAATTTTTTCTCAGATTCTTTATCTACATACGAAACTAAATTGGAAAAAGAATCTTTCTGCTCGATGCGCGAGCGATCGAAATTTTTGCTTTCGTGCCGGATAAAGGCAGCGACCTCTTCAGTTAATTCGATTACTTCATTTCGTACCGATGTTAAATTCATACGTCTGTTTTTTTGTGCTTCCCACTAATAACCACCACTATTTCGCCTTTTGCAGGCCGTTCTTTCAGGCTGTTCAATACTTCATCGGCCGTACCGGTTATTGTTTCCTCGTGCCGTTTAGTTAATTCCCGCGAAATGGAAATCACCCGTTCGCTACCAAAATATTCATTAATCTGTTCTATGGTTTTTTGCAGCCGGTGGGGCGACTCGTACAGCACGATCGTTCGCTCTTCGGTGGCCAGTTCTTTCAATAGTGTTTGTCTTCCTTTTTTGTGCGGGAGAAACCCCTCAAACACAAACCGATCGGTAGGAAACCCAGATTTTACCAAGGCCGGCACCAAAGCCGTTGCCCCCGGCAGGCACTCTACCGGCAAATTATTTTTCAGGCATTCGCGGATCAATAAAAAACCGGGGTCGGAAATACCCGGTGTGCCGGCATCACTTACCAAGGCCATCGTTTCTCCTTGTTTCAGTTTATGAATGATGCGTTGCAATGCCTGATGCTCATTAAAAATATGAAAACTCTGCAGAGGTTTGGCAATTTGGTAGTGCTTGAGCAAAACACCGGATGTGCGTGTATCTTCCGCCAGAATACTATCTACGGATTTTAGTACATCCAACGCCCTCAGCGTAATATCGCCTAAATTCCCGATGGGGGTGGGCACCACATAAAGAGAAGTTTTTTCTTTATTCATCCAATCAGGTGATCAATGGCCTGCGCCAGGGCTTCATCTTTTTCGGTAACCCGATCGCCCGCATCGTGGGTAAAAAGCTCAATGGTTACCCGGTTATAACAGTTTGTCCAGGTAGGGTGGTGGTTTGTTTGTTCGGCCAGCAAGGCTACACGTGTCATAAAGGCAAATGCTTCAGAGAAATCTTTGAAGGTAAATATTTTAACTAAGCGATTGTTTTCTTTTAACCACGACATAGACTTCTTTTTTAGAAAGTTATGGACATTGTATTGAAAAAAGAAATGCTTGAGACCTGATAACAAGAAAGCGTTCGATGGATTGCATGACCAAAATGGAGGAAATCAAAAACGTATGATTTCAAAGCTGGAATGAGATAATCGGTTATCCCGCAAGAGAATAAAAATGGCCCAGAGCAGGTTTATATAATTTGTGGTACACAGGGGGCAAGCCGGTAAATTTTTAAAACCCGGCTCAATAATTCACTCTTTTAATGACAACAATTAAACTTTCTTTGTCGTTATAATGTCTAACCTGCGTTGCCTGTCGCAACGATATCAAATTTAAAAAATCATGAAAAAAATAGTTTTGATGGTATGCTTAACGGCAAACAGTTTTTTATTTGCCCAATCGTACCAAGACAGCCTGAAAAAAGAGGATGAAGATATTATTACCTCCATAGCTCCTTATTCGCCCGAAGTGCGCAGTGCTATATTAAATGTGGCTCAGTACTCTAATAAACTGGTGAAAATAGAACGCATACAATCGCGCACGAGCCAATCTTTCCAAGACCTGCTTTCTCCTTACCCTCGCGAAGAGCAAGAAAAATTTTATGAGCTGGCCCGTTACCCGGAGCTGATTCATCAATTGGTAAG
>JAFDYY010000092.1 GCA_018267195.1 Bacteroidota bacterium
AGTTGTGTGAACTACGAAATACTGGTAAGCAAGGAGCGGAAAAACTGTATGTGCACCGCCATGCTATACGACCCCGAAGAAAAAGCCCGGGAAACAACCGAAAAAAAAGCACACGAAGCCAAACCCGAAAATTTTTGGGGGCGTAGCCTGCGGGGCGACAACCGCGTGTTTGAACGCTGGGTAAAGTTTAAACAATTTGTCTTGCTGAAAGGATGGCGCAAAAAAAATGAGTCGGGCGGAGAAAAAAAATCCTCCTTGCTCGGCTTTTTCTTTTGGTAATTTCAATCCTGCTTAACACAAAACAGAACTAAATTTATATTTAAAATGAAAAAAATTGTACTCGCTTTCAGTGGAGGTTTAGATACTTCGTATTGTGCTATTCATCTGGCGAAAGACTTGGGCTACGAGGTGCATACCCTTACCGTAAATACAGGCGGTTTTGATCAAGCCGAGATTCAGGCAATTGAAAAACGAGCCCTACAGCTGGGCGTAAAATCTCATAAAACCGTTGATGAAACCCGTCCTTATTATGATAAAGTAATACGCTATCTTATTTATGGTAATGTTTTAAAAAATGCCACCTACCCGCTCAGTGTCAGTGCCGAACGAATGAGCCAAGCGCTGGCCGTAGCCAATTATGCCAATGAACTGAAGGCCGATGCCGTAGCCCACGGAAGTACCGGGGCAGGCAATGACCAAGTCCGCTTTGATATGGTCTTACAAATACTGGCCCCGGGGCTAACAATCGAAACCCCCATACGCGATAAAAAATTAAGCCGCGAAGAAGAAGTGGCTTATTTGAAGCAACATGGGTTTGAATTCAGTGCACAAAAAGCCAGGTACTCCATCAACAAAGGAATATGGGGCACCTCGGTGGGCGGAAAGGAAACCTTAAACTCCATGGGTACGCTGCCGGAAGAAGCCTGGCCTACCCCCGTAACTAAAACCGGCAGCGAAACTGTAACCCTCACTTTTAATAAAGGCGAATTGACCGGGATAAACAACAACTCATTCTCTCACCCTACGGAAGCCATTCAATACCTACACGCTATTGCTGCACCGTATGGCATCGGTCGCGATATACACGTGGGCGATACCATTATCGGCATCAAAGGAAGAGTGGGGTTTGAAGCAGCCGCCCCGGTGCTCATTATTAAAGCCCACCATGCGCTGGAAAAACATGTGCTCACCAAATGGCAACTGAGTTGGAAAGACCAACTGGCTCAGTTTTACGGCAACTGGCTGCACGAAGGGCAATACCTTGATCCGGTGATGCGGAACATAGAAGCGTTTTTAAGCAGCTCGCAGAAAAACGTAACCGGCCAGGTTTCGGCCACTCTTTTTCCTTACCGATTTCAGCTAAACGGCATCGAATCAAAATACGATTTAATGTCGGCCAAATTTGGAAAATATGGCGAAATGAACCTCGGCTGGACAGGCGATGATGTAAAAGGATTTACCAAAATTTTTGGCAACCAAACGGCCATTCATTATCAGGTAAAAAATGAAGCCGATAAAAATGAATCAGCGTATGAAAAAAATTAAAGCGGGAATTATCGGGGCGGCAGGCTACACGGGCGGAGAAACCATTCGCCTGCTTCTCAACCATCCTCATGCTGAATTGATTTTCGCCCAAAGCAGAAGTCAGGCCGGAAAATACATTACAGAAACGCATACCGATCTGGCGGGCGAAACCAATCTTAAGTTTTCTGAAGGTTTTTCATCCGAAGCCGATGTTCTTTTTCTGTGCCTCAGCCACGGTGAAAGCAAAAAATGGCTGGCCGAAAATAAAATTACATCGTCTGTACGAATTATTGATTTAGGAAACGATTTCAGGCTGGGCGACCGGGCCGGAGAAAGAGAATTTGTGTATGGCCTTCCGGAATTTCAGCGCAACATAATTAAAGAAGCTAAAAACATTGCCAACCCCGGATGCTTTGCTACCTCCATTCAGCTGGGTTTGTTGCCTTTGGCACAAGCCGGCCTGCTCCAAGAAGTGCACACTACCGGCATTACCGGATCTACCGGAGCGGGACAAAAACTACAAAACACCTCGCACTTCTCGTGGCGTACCAACAATATATCGGCCTACAAAACGCTAACCCATCAACACCTGGACGAAATGAAACGAACTCTTCTTGCACTGCAACCTTCGTTCCATGGCGGCATCCACTTCGTACCCTGGCGCGGAGATTTTGCCCGCGGCATTTACATCTCTTCTGTTATGGAATGTGCTCTGAGTCTGAATGAAATTAATTCGTTGTACCAAAAATTCTATGAAGGCCATCCTTTCACGCATGTATCGGCAACGATGATTGATCTGAAGCAAGTGGTTAACACCAACAAGTGTCTCATTCATATAGAAAAAATTGAAAATAAAATAGTGGTTCACTCCGCTACCGACAACCTGCTGAAAGGAGCCAGCGGCCAGGCTGTTCAAAATATGAATCTGATGTTTGGGCTGGATGAAACGGTCGGCCTCAAATTAAAATCAATCGGCTATTGATATGGCAACCATCGCAATCATTGGAGGCGGAAACCTCGGCACAGCCATCGCCCTGGGGCTGGTAAAATCAAAACTGATTAAGCCTTCTGCCATTATCATTACCCGCAGAAATCTATCTAAGATTGAGCCCCTTAAAAAAGAAGGGTTTTTATTAACTACCGACAACTGCGAAGCAATTAAAAAATCGCGTCTCATTTTTCTTTGTGTACAACCCAAGCAACTGTCGGGTGTGCTGGCCAATGTAGCGCACGTTCTTACCGAAAAACATTTGCTGATCTCCACTATCACCGGGGTTTCTACAGAAGAAATTGCTTCGCTCCTGAAAAAGAAAATCAGCATCGTGCGGGCCATGCCCAATACGGCTATTGCTATTGGCCAGTCTATGACCTGCCTTTGTGCCAAAGCCGGAGACGAAAAAAAATTACCCGAAGTGCAAAAGCTTTTTAACGGGTTAGGCCAAACATTGGTCATTGAAGAAAGATTAATGAAGGCTGCCACGGTTTTAGCCGCCAGCGGAATTGCCTTTTTCATGCGCTACATACGGGCCGCCACCCAGGGCGGAATACAAATGGGGTTTGATGCCGAAGAGGCTCAACTCATTGCCTCGCAAACGGCCAAAGGTGCTGCTTCGCTCCTGCTGGCCAGCGAATCGCACCCCGAAATAGAAATTGATAAAGTGACTACTCCTGAAGGCTGCACCATTTCGGGACTTAACGAAATGGAGCATCAGGGGCTGAGTTCAGCCCTGATCAAAGGAATCATTACTTCGTTTGAAAAAATAAATAAGATTAAGTAGAAAAAAAAACGACACGCGTGAAACTCTTCGATGTCTATCCGCTCTTCCCTATTGAGCCCGTAAAAGCACAAGGATCGTGGCTGTGGACCAGCGATGGAAAAAAATATCTGGATTTGTATGGCGGCCATGCGGTCATTTCCATTGGGCACAACCATCCGCACTGGGTGGCCTCGCTAAAAGACCAGCTGGACAAAATTTCTTTTTACTCCAACAGTGTTAAAAATTCATTACAAGAAAAACTGGCCGAAAAATTAGGCCAGGTGTCCGGCTATCCGGATTATCAGTTATTCTTGTGTAACTCAGGAGCTGAAGCTAACGAAAATGCATTGAAGCTTGCTTCGTTTGTAACCGGAAAGAAAAAAGTCATCGCTTTTAAAAAATCGTTTCACGGGCGTACCTCCGGGGCCGTGGCTTCTACCGATAACCCTAAAATCGTAGCTCCTTTTAATGCCGGGCATGATATTGCTTTTCTGCCTTTGAATGACGAGCCAGCCCTTATCAGCACTCTCAATCATGAAGTGGCCGCAGTTATCATCGAAGGCATCCAGGGAGTGGGCGGCATTCAGTTGCCTTCCGATTCTTTCCTTCGTCTGCTCGCAGCAAAGTGCAAAGAAGCTGGCGCCCTTCTGATTCTGGACGAAGTGCAGTCGGGGTATGGCCGCACCGGGAAATTTTTTGCCCATCAATTTTCCGGTATCAAACCCGATCTGATTACTCTAGCAAAAGGAATGGGGAATGGGTTTCCGGTGGGTGGCGTACTGATTGCCCCGGGCATTGAACCGTGGAGCGGCATGCTGGGCACCACCTTTGGCGGCAACTATCTGGCGTGTGTGGCTTCGCTGGCGGTGCTGGAAGTGATAGAAAAAGAAAACCTGATGAGCCATGCTCAATCCATTGGAGATCATTTAATCCATGCGATTAAAAAAATATCAGCCATTCAAGAAGTGCGCGGAAGAGGCCTAATGATTGGTTTTGACCTACCTCAATTACATACCGATTTGCGCCATCATTTATTGTTCCGCCACCAGATTTTTACAGGCGAAGCCAAACCGAATGTGGTCAGGCTTTTACCTTCATTGGCTTTATTAAAAGAAGAGGCCGAATTATTTTTACATTCACTCCACCTCGAACTTCATCCATGAAAAATTTTCTTTCCGTACAAGATTCGCTCCCGGTTCAGTCTTTGATTGAAACTGCGCTGTCCTACAAAGCCCATCCACTTAAAGATCACACCCTGGGGAAAGGAAAAAGAATAGGTTTGCTGTTTCTCAACCCCAGTATGCGCACACGCCTGAGCACCCAAATTGCAGCCCAAAATTTAGGCATGGATGCACTGGTATTTAATGTTGGTCAAGATGGATGGGCTTTGGAGTTTGAAGAGGAGGCCATCATGAGCGGAACAACGGTGGAACATGTAAAAGAAGCGGCTCCCATTCTGGGGAACTATTTTGATGTGCTCGGCATCCGCACATTTCCTTCGCTAAAAAATAAAGAAGAAGATTACCACGAACTGTATATAAATCAATTTGTAAAATACTGCGGTATTCCGGTAGTAAGTTTAGAAAGCGCCACAGTGCATCCATTGCAGAGCCTAACCGACTTAATTACGATTACGGAAACCTTCCGCGAAAAACGAAAACCCAAAATTGTACTGACCTGGGCACCCCACGTTAAGGCATTACCACAATGTGTGGCCAATAGTTTTTCAGAGTGGGTAATACAATGGGGGCAGGCTGATTTTGTTATCGCACATCCCGAAGACTATGAACTAAACAGTCGGTTTACACAAGGCGCTACCATTACCCATAACCAGGAGGAAGCACTGAAAGATGCCGACTTTGTTTATGTAAAAAACTGGAGCACCTATACCGACTATGGCCGTATTTATTGTAACGATCCGGGATGGATGTTAACACTCAAAAAACTGGAGAGTACCCGCCAGGCCAAAGTAATGCACTGCCTGCCCGTGAGGCGCAATGTAGAACTTAGCGATGAAGTGCTCGACAGCCGCCACAGTTTGGTAACCCGGCAGGCGGCCAACCGGGTGTGGGCCGCTCAGGCTGTAATAAGCGAAATATTAAAATCATAATACGTGAATAAATTATATGTCATTAAAATCGGAGGCAATGTTTTAGACGATGAAAAAACGCTGCATCCTTTTCTAAAAGAGTTTGCTTCTATTCAATCTCCTAAAATATTGATTCATGGTGGCGGAAAAATTGCCACTAAAATCGGAGACAAATTAGGCATTGAATCAAAATACATTGATGGGCGGAGAATTACCGATTTAGAAACCCGTGATCTGGTAACAATGGTGTATGGCGGCTTGCTAAACAAACAACTCACGGCCTACCTGCAGGCACTTCACTGCAATGCCATTGGGGTAACCGGTGCCGATGGCAATCTGATAAAGGCCATCAAGCGGCCCGTAGGAAAAATTGATTATGGCTTTGTGGGCGACATTACTCCTGAAAGTGTCAACTCTACCTTTCTTTATTTTTTATTAAAACAAAATGTAGTACCGGTTTTTGCCCCACTTACTTATGCCGGAGAAGATATTCTCAATACCAATGCCGACACCATTGCTTCCGTTTTGGCCATTGCCCTGAGTAAACATTTCGATATACGCCTGATTTTCTGTTTTGAAAAAGAAGGGGTATTAAAAGATGTGAAAGATGAAAAGTCAGTTATCCGGAATCTGAATACCGACCTCTATCAAAATTTGTTGAAGAAGGGAGCCTTCCACGATGGCATTCTTCCTAAATTAGAAAATGCGTTTATGGCCATACGCTCAGGCGTAAAAGAAGTACTGATTGGCGAGCATACCCAGCTAATAGCCAATCTTGGGTATGAAACCAAAGGAACATTAATTACGGCCTGATGAACGAACATCTGTATCCATTAGC
>JAFDYY010000093.1 GCA_018267195.1 Bacteroidota bacterium
GGGTTGTTGATTTTCATTCGTCAATCATGCCAATCGATTTTCTATTGCATGATTTTGGTTAAAAATTAATATACTGATTATCAATATATTAAAGAATATTTATAATAATTTTCATAAAGTACTTGGCCATACATAGTACTATTGCGTATAAATGATAAAATTACTTTAACAAGTATTTATGAACCTGGAAAATACGCAAGTGCAAATGCGAAAGGGCGTTTTAGAATACTGTATTTTACACATCATTGCTCGGGGCGAAACGTATGCCTCCGATATGCTGGATGAGCTAACGGCCGCCAGAATGATTGTAGTAGAAGGCACCCTGTACCCGCTGCTCACACGTTTAAAAAATTCCGGCCTGTTAGAATATAAGTGGGTAGAATCGAAAGCCGGGCCACCTCGAAAATATTACAAACTCACCACGGCCGGAGAAACTTTTCTGAATGGATTGACCGAAACCTGGAACGACCTGGTACACTCCACTGAAATGATCCGTAAAAAAATTATACCTGTTTAACCTCCTCATCTCTTTTCAAAATGAAAAAGACTCTTAGTATCAACATCAGCGGTATCATATTTTACATTGAAGAAGATGGATATGACACGCTGCGAAAATACCTCGACTCCATTAACCGCTACTTTGGATCGTTTGAAGACAGCAGTGAAATTCTAGCCGACATAGAAAGCCGCATAGCTGAAATTTTTCTAGCCAAATTAAATGAAGGCAAACAGGTAATTACGGCCGAAGACGTGCAGCACCTGATGGCCACCATGGGCAACGTAAACGATTTTAAAGCAGCCGAAGAAAATGAATTTGCCGGCACTTACAACCAAGAAGGTAAACAACCAACCGACACTACACCACCGACCAACAAAAAACTGGTGCGCGACCAGCGCAGAAAAGTAATGGGTGGCGTATGTGCCGGGCTGGCGCACTATTTCAGCATAGACCCGGTATGGGTACGAATTATTTTTGGCTTACTCTTTTTCTTTTATGGCAGTGGCATCTTAGTTTACTTGTTGTTGTGGATTGTTTTACCGGGCGATACCAATCTGGAAGAAGAACCCAGTCTAAAAAAAATGTACCGCAACCCCAGCAAAAAGGTATTGGGCGGGGTAGCCGGTGGGGTAGCCGCCTATTTTGGGGGCGATGTAGTATTGGTGCGCATACTTTTTGTAATCTCTTCATTTTTTGGAGGATTCGGAATTTTGCTCTACCTCATTCTCTGGTTTTCACTTCCCGAAGCCAAAACCATTACCGAAAAAATGGAAATGCAGGGAGAGCCCGTTACACTTTCTAATATTGAATCGTCTGTAAAGAAAAGCCTGAACGAAAAAAACGAAGAAGAAAGTGCCTTCGCTAAAATTATTCTCTTCCCTTTCCGTGCCATCGCGGCAGTTCTTCGTTTTATGGCCAAGATGTTGGGGCCACTTGCCAAAGGCATTGTAGAAATTAGCCGTGTGCTAATTGGGTTGGTTGTATTGCTTACCGGTATAGCATTCGTTCTGTGTGTGTTGCTTGTATTTGGGTTAGTGTTAGGTATGATTTCATCTGCTTCACTGCCCGATTCATGGGGCCTGGCACAACTGAATGGCAACCTGCCCATCGAAGCCATTCGGGCCACCTTTCCTATGTGGGTAATCGTGGCCGCTTTCTTTACAGCCCTTATCCCTTCTGTATTCATTCAATTACTCGGCAGCTCTATCCTGGCCAAGCGCATGGTCATTCGTCCGCTGATGGGCTGGTCTATGTTTATCATTTTCTTTGTTAGTGTGTTGATGTTGGGGTTATCGCTGCCGCGTATCATTCTCTCCTTTAAAGAAGAAGGTGAATACAAAACAGAACAAACCATTGAGATATCCGGCAAAACCGCAGTTCTAAAAATAAATGAAACCGGATTAGATGATTACCACATGATAGACCTTCACCTAAAAGGCTATGAAGGCAAGCCACTCAAACTGAATAAAATCTTTAAGGCACAAGGACAAAGCCGGAAGCGCGCCATTGAAAATGCCCAGACTGTAACCTACCAAGTACTGCAAGCCGACAGTATCATTACCTTCGATTCAAACATCATCTTTCCGGCCGGAACCACTTTTCATGCACAACGTCTGGAAATGGAGTTGCTCATTCCATTTGGGCAATCCTTTATAATTGACGGAGATATGTGGAGATTGATTGATAATTATGGGCGATGGAATTATTCGGAAACTGAAAAACCTCAAACCTGGATAATCACCGCTAAAGGGTTAGAGTGCGTAACCTGCCCGCCCCGACCCAAAAGCGAGCAAGGGTTAGGTGAACACGACCAGTTTGGATTTACCGATTTTGATGAGTTAGATATCAAAGGTGTATTTAATCTTGAGATCCACCGGAGCGATAATTTTTCGGTAGAAATCAGCGGTACAGAAAGCGAGCGGTCTAAATACAAAGTAGATCTGGCCGGCAACACATTGGAGATAAACTATCGCTCAGGTAAAAATATTTTCTGGACCCGAAATCAGGATGGAGAAGAATTAACGAAGATTGTGATTGCCCTGCCCCACCTCAGCAAATTAAAAGTAAAAGGAGCCGGAAAAATACACATAGAAGATTTTCAGGAAGACCATCTGGATATTAATTTATTTGGAGCGATGACGTGCGAGTCTAATCTTTCGGCACAAAATCTGCAACTCGATCTTTCCGGGCCGGTCGTATTTGATCTTGACGGAAAAGGCGATTTCCTGGAAGCCGAAATAAGTAAAGTGGCACAACTAAAAGCCAGTGGCTACGAAGTGCGCCATGCCGTAATTAGCGCCCGCGAATTGGGCCGTGCCCGGATAAATGCCGTAGAACGTATCGAAATTGAAACGGATGTTACCGGCTCGGTAAAATACCAGGGGAATCCCGAAGTAATTAAAAAAGATTGAGACTGGTGTAGCCCAAATAAATATTATAAACCCAGATTATGCATTAGGGATATATCATCTGCCCAAAATATTGACGAAGGTTGATGAAAACATCAACCTTGTCAAGGTTTAACCCTGACAATGAAAATCACTATTGGGTATTTTATCTTCATGGGTTGTTGATTTCCATTCGTCAATTATGCAATAGGTTTTCTATTGCCTAATTTGGGATAAAATTAGCAACATGAATACATCCGGAGCGGTATGGAAAAACATAGATGAGTATCATGCACAGTTTTCAAAAGAAATTCAAGCTGTGCTGCAACAGCTCAGGCAGTCCATCAAACAGGCAGCCCCGAAAACCACCGAAACAATTAGTTATGGTATGCCGGCTTTTAAACAAACCAAAGTGTTGGTCTATTATGCCGTGCACAAAAATCATATTGGCTTTTACCCCACCTCCCATCCTATTGAAGTTTTTAAAAAAGAACTTAATAGATACAAAACTTCTAAGGGTGCCATTCAATTTCCGATTGATCGGGCCTTACCTTTTCCGCTGATAAAAAGAATAGTAAAATTCAGGGCAACGGAAGATGTAAACGCCACTATTCGTAAAAAATAAGCCCCATAGAATACCTGCAAAAATAAAATAACCTCGGTGCAACCCCTTGCGTATATTTTGCATCTACCGGGTGAACAGTTCAAATGGGGTTTCAGATTTATAGCTCAAACGAAACAGAATTGATTGATGGCTGCCTGCGTCAAAACCACCGGGCACAGCAACAGCTTTACCAACGCTATGCAGGGAAGATGTATGCCGTTTGCTGCCGCTATGTAAAAGACCGGGCACAAGCGGAAGATATTTTAGTGATGGCCTTTACTAAACTGTTCGACCGCATCAGTCAATACAAAGGCGAGGGCAGTTTTGAAGGATGGGTTAGGCGTATCATGGTAAATGAGTCGCTCAGCTATCTGCGCAAATATAAAAATATGTACCTCGAAACAGATATCGAGGCAGCCGCTTTCGAGCCCGATTATCAAAAACTGGAAAACGAACTAGAGGCCAGCGACCTGTTAAAACTCATTGAAAGTTTGCCCGTGGGCTACCGCACTGTTTTTAATCTTTATGCCATCGATGGCTACAGCCATCTGGAAATTGCCGCCCAGTTAGGCATTAGCGAAAACACTTCTAAATCGCAATTGAGCCGGGCGCGCACCTACTTACAAAAAAAATTAACCGAATGGGATTATGAAACCATCCAAAAAACAAATTGAAAAAATAGATCAGTTTTTTAAAAACAAACTGGAAGAACATTCTATTGCCCCGCCAGAAAATACCTGGAGTTTGGTAGAAGCCGGCCTTCCAAAAAAAAATAGTAAATGGGTTTGGTCTATCGCTGCTGGCATCCTGTTGGCCGCTTTGTTACTCATCCTTATTTACCAACCACATCAACCAGAAAACACCACTCTCACCCTATCCACTAAATCCATTAATCAAGCGCCCGATCCGATAGCCCAAGAAAAAGAAGCATCGAAACCGGAAATAATTCGAGTAGAAAAAAATACTCATATAAACATGGCGCAGGATGCCCTCCCATCAAAATCAATACAAAAAAGAATACCTGCCCGAAAAGAAACCGGCATCTCATTAAATAAGAAAGAAGAAAGAAATAAAAAGACCACCGTTGTAACCGTGCCAGAAGACATAGAAATAAAACAAGAAAAAATAAAAATAGATGCAACGCACTTGGCCACTGTGGCGTCTTCCACACAACAGCCGATGAAACTGGAATTTACACTGGACGATTTTCCGGCAAAGGAAACGGTGGCCACAACCGTTGCCGAAAAAAAATCAGGCCTTAAAAAATTTCTGGAATTGGCACGCGATATAAAAACAGGTGAGGGATCGGCTGTGGACTTGAAAGATATTAAAAATGAAATCTTTGCCAGCAATCTCCTTTCCCGAAAAAAAAATAATTAACGTATGAATTTTACCCAACAAAAAATGAAAGCAGTTTTAGTATTTTGGGGGTTGGCTCTCCAGGCTGCCATAGCCCAACCCGCAGCCGATACCGTCACCATTCGGGTGGGCGAAGGAAGCAAAGTAATCTTCGCCATCAAAGACAAAAAAGATCTGGAAACTATAAAAAAATACAATTTTCAGAAATTGATGGACGACATGATTTACAAACTGGAAGTGCGTGACTCCAGTAAGCTAACCAAAAACGCCAGCGAATTTTTAAAGAAAGACACCGTTAAAAAAGAGCAGGCAACGGCTCCGGTCTCTCCCGAAATAGCCGCACGTAATGAACACCCCCGAAAATATTACGGGCGCAAAACCTATAATTCATTTATCATAGACGTGGGCACCAACAACTATGTAAGCAACGGAAATTTTCCCACCCAAGATAACAGCCAATATACCGTACGCCCCTGGGGATCATGGTATGTCGGGCTAAATTCCATCTACCGTACACGCATGGCTAATAAATTTTTTCTGGAGTGGGGTTATGGGGTGAGCTGGTACAACTTCAAATTTCAAAACAACCAAACCCAGATTACTAAAGACAATACGGGTGTACAATTCATAGCCGATGCCCGTGGCTACAATTATGAAAAAAGTAAACTCACAGCTTCCTTTGTTAATATATCGGTCGTGCCGGTAATTGACTTCGGAGCCAACAAACGAAAGCCCAGTTTTTTTAACGGCCGTCATGCCAACGGTTTCCGTTTCGGTGTAGGGCCGTATGCCGGTTACCTGATTGACAGTTATTCTAAGCAATTATACATAGCCAACGGGAATGAAAAGAAAGAGCGCCACCACGATAATTTTTATCTCAACAATTTGCGTTATGGGTTGCGCCTGCAATTGGGTTTCAACGATGTAGATTTCTTTTTTAACTACGACATGAATCCGTTGTTTGTAACCGGAAAAGGCCCGCAATTGAATGCCTTTAGTTTTGGTGTGAGCTTCTAACCATTCAAAAAAAAATAGAGGGCAGGCAGATCTTCTGCCCTCTATTTTAGTCTAGCTTAAACCCAAATCATGCAATAGAAAATCGATTGGCCTGATTGACGAATGAAAATCAACAACC
>JAFDYY010000094.1 GCA_018267195.1 Bacteroidota bacterium
ACTACAGATCACCAGAGGTCAATCGTACCTTTACACAGTTACTTAGACGCTACCTATGAGTGTATTTGGAAGATTGTTTGTATTAGGCTTAGTTGGTTAACCAGAACCTGTCTTAATGAAAAACTGTGTTTACTGCGGAAAATCAATACCAGATAATAGCCGTTTTTGTGTCTATTGCGGGAAGGATTTGAGCGTGGCAAAAGAAGAAAGTTTAATAACTAAGTGCTCCCATAAGATTACCAATATACTTAACATAACCATTTTATTTGTTGCTACATGCTGCATTGCAGGATTCATCTATTATTCGATAGCCAATAAAGCCCGATCAACTGCCGATAAAAGCAAAGACCACGAAGAGGTCATCGGTAATCTTTATCGTAATAAAAAATATAAGTTTCGCATAAAGTACCCAGTTGGATGGGAAATAAAAAAGGGCGATGGACCAAACATATTAACCAAAGCTGTCAATAAAAATGGAAGTAGTGTTATCATCTACGTGAAAGATTTAGGCACAAATCTTGGAAACATAACTGAATTATTTACTCTCGATGAATGGTCTGAATCCATACACGAAAAATTTCTGTTAGCTAAAATCCTTGATCGGAAAGAGGTATCCATTGACAACGAAAAAGCATTTTTTGTTAAGTATTCAATTATGTATAAGGCATTAGACCAACAGGCTGATGTGATTGCTCTTACGGTTGCCTTAACTCATAACAATTTTATGTATACAATTAATGCGAGTTCAAAAAATAAATTGTTTCCAGAAGAAGAGTCACTTTTAAAAGAGTCCATCAGATCGTTTGTACTGGAAAGTTATTAGATACTGTTGTAAATTGCACAGTTTAAGTTCCATAGTGTGGTAAACCTTTTTCCTGTTGTTTCTTCTTTCATTAACATAAACAGAATTAATAGGAATGGGTTACTCTTTACTTGCCTCCCTTTTTCTATTTCGTGCTTCATCTTGTGCACTGGCTAATAAATGTATTTTTGTCAAGGTTTGAGTTTTTTCATACCAAAGTCTTTGCCACTACAAATTATAGTTAGTGGTAAAAAAGGAGAAATAAAATAGATGTAAAAAAATAACTCACTGAGATGCAGTGAGTTATTTTGATGAGGGAGGTTCCGAGCGGATTCGAACCGCTGTAGGAGCTTTTGCAGAGCTCAGCCTAGCCACTCGGCCACGGAACCGTTTTTGCAAAACTAACGAAACAATCTTTCAGAGAAAAAAGAAAGTGGCTTCAGCCACTTTCTTTTAATGGATACCTAATTAATTGCCTTCGCCTTCCGGCTTGGCTTTCATTTTCTCTTTCAGAGCGGTTAAGGCTTCCAAATCACCCAGTGTAGATTTTTCTGTCTCCTGGTTAATCTTGTCTATGGTTTTACCTTTTGGAGCTGCCTTTTTCTTGGGAGCCGGTTTTTCTTCTTCGGTTGACCAAGTGGCTTTCAGGCTGAGCGTAATGCGTCTGTCTTCTTTAGAAAACTCCAGTACTTTAAAATCGTAGGCCTCACCGGTTTCTGCCTTCGAGCCATCTTCTTTGGCTAGATTTTTCAATGAGCAGAATCCTTCGATGCCGTATTGCAACTCGACCACGACACCTTTCTCGTTTTTATTTACGATGGTTCCTTTATGTACGGAACCTGCGGTGAAGATCGTCTCAAAAGTATCCCAAGGATTTTCTTCGAGGTGCTTATGGCTTAATGCCAGTCTGCGGTTTACGGCATCCAACTCCAGCACTTGTACTTCAATGGTTTCGCCCACTTTGGTAAACTCGGAAGGATGTTTAATTTTCTTGGTCCAGCTTAAATCAGACACGTGCACCAGCCCGTCTATGCCTTCTTCCAGTTCGAGGAACAAACCGAAGTTGGTTAGGTTGCGCACAATACCTTTGTGGCGTGTGCCCACGGCATATTTGGAGAGCACATCCTGGCGTGTCCAGGGGTCTTCTGTCAGTTGCTTAATGCCGAGGCTCATCTTGCGCTCGGTGCGGTCAATGGTTAGCACCACCGCCTCAAGTTCATCGCCCACCTTCAGAAAATCCTGCGGGTTTCTTAAATGCTGGCTCCAGCTCATTTCGCTTACGTGGATCAACCCTTCCACGCCCGGTTGCAGTTCGAGGAAGGCACCGTAATCGGCCACGTTCACAATCTTGCCTTTTACTTTCGAGCCTACCACAATTTCTGCCGAGAGAGAATCCCAAGGGTGAGGGGTAAGTTGTTTCATACCCAACGAAATACGCTTTTTATCCTGATCGAAATCAAGCACAACAACTTTCACCACCTGATCCAGTTTCAGTAACTCTTCCGGATGGTTGATGCGGCCCCACGAAATATCGGTGATGTGGAGCAAACCGTCTACCCCGCCCAGATCAATAAACACCCCGAAGTTGGTCATGTTTTTGATGACTCCTTCTAACACCTGGCCCTTGTCGAGGTTGGTGAGGATGGCGGCCTTCTGTTGTTCCAGATCTTTCTCGATCAATACTTTATGCGATACCACCACGTTGTCGTTGGTGTAGTTGATCTTTACCACTTTTACTTCAATGGCTTTGTTTACATAAATATCAAAATCGCGGATGGGTTTTACATCAATTTGCGAACCCGGCAAGAAGGCTTCGATGCCGAACACATCTACAATCAAACCACCTTTGGTTCTGCGTTTTACAAAACCTTCAATAATTTCATCTTTATCAAGGGCGGTTTGTACATATTCCCAGCCCTTCACCAATTTGGCTTTCCTACGCGATAAGATTAATTGGCCCATGGCATTTTCGCGCTCTTCAATAAAGAGGTCAACCACATCGCCAATTTTCAGGTTGGCCATATCTTTAAATTCAGCCAGCGGCACCAAACCGTCTGACTTAAATCCGATATTTAAAATTACATCGCGGTCCGTAATGCCCACTACGGTGCCTTTCACCACTTCGCTTTCGGTAACGGAGGCAATGACCCCGCCATACAGTTTATCTAGTTCCTGACGGTCTTTAGATGAATAGCCTTCCCCAAAACCTTTTTTATCGTAGGCTTCCCAATCAAATGCTTCGAGGGAAATATTAGAGGTAGCGGCCTTGCGTGCCGTTACATCTTTAATCATGCGGCTGATGCCTTCCTCTTCTTCGCGTTTCTTTTGTGCTTTGAAGGCGGCCAAATCATCTTCTTTTAGCTCGGCTTCGGCTGTTTTTACATCCACATCTGCTTCCGCTCCTTTTACCGCCAATGTTTTTTTAGCGGCCCCTTCGCTTTTGGGTGCCTTAGATTCTTTAGCTGTTTCTTTTTGAACTTTTGCCATAAATTTTTGCCCGGAGGTACATGCTGCGGGCGGGCAAGCCGCAACAAATTTGGTTATACATGACTGTTTTTAATGAAAACAGCCCCCGAAGAATTCAGGGGGTGCAAATGTAAGAAAATTAATGGAATAGGCTTACTGAAAATCTTCTGGTTTTAAAGTACCACGGGCATAATCCACTAATACTTTTTGGAAGAGCAATCGGTATTCTGCCTGCGCTTTATCGGTTTGGGCTTGCACAAAAACACGATTGGCGTTGGCATAGTCAACAAAGCTGGTGATTCCGAGAGTGTAGCGTTCGGTTTCTAATTGTAGAGCCAAATTTGCTGCCTTTAGTTTATCAATGGATACGGTATATGTTTTGGAGTACAGTTTAAAATTTTCATTTGCACGTTTTATATCAGTCTTCACCTGCACTTCAGCATTCTTTCTAAGCCATTGGTTATTTAAAAAGGTTATGCGTTGCTGCACATAGTTGGTTCGATTCTGAAAGTTTTGATACCCACCCAAAATAGGAATTGTTAATTGGAACCCGGTAAATTTTCGGAGGTTGCTGTTTTTTACTTGCTCATCAAAATTTTTGTTTACATCCGAGTATACATAGTTATACGTGGTATAGATAGTGTTGTACATACTCAGCGTGGGAAGCATAGAAGCCCGGAAAGCTTTCATACCATATTTGGCAGATTCTTCATTTTTTAAAGCGCGAAGGTAATCTCCTCTGTATTTCAGGGCGGTTTCAAATTGTGGAGCTAAATCGGTGGTTTCATCGCTAAGGGCGCTAATGTTCCATTGTGGTTTAATCACATCAAACTCATCGTTGGGGTCTAACAAAAGAGTTTGCGTAAGCAAGGCTTTGTCATTTACCAAATTGATCTGGGCTTGCAAGGCGGTTATTTCTGCTGCCTTCGTCTGCGAATCCTGATTGTATTCGTCTACGGGCGATTTAGCACCGAGCGTAACTTGTTCCTTTACTTGCTCTAAAGTTTTTTTTAGAGCTTCCCAGTTTTCGTTGGCTATGGTAAGTAATTCGACATCCAATAAAACCTGCAAGTATTGGCCCGCTATAGCATTGATCAGATCCTGGGTGGTACGATTAACATAAAAGGATTGTGCCTCGAGGGCTGCGCTTGCCTGCCGTACCCGGTTTACCTGCGAAAAACCATTAAATAAATTAATGTTAGAGTTTAAGGATCCTTGAACGTTATCCACTTTGCCATTAATTACATTTCCCGTTTGCTGAATGAACGTATTGCCATAGACTCTTTGCGCAGAGGTATTGATGTTAACCGTAGGCCCCAATCCGGCAATGGCATACGTGTGCTGCATGGCGCTTAACTCTAAATTATTTTTTTGTTGATTCAATAATACGCCATTGCGCAAGGCAATTTTTACGGCTTCTTCAAATGTGAGTATCTTCGGCTGGGTTTGTGCATACAAGGCAACCGAACAAAAAATCAAAAGGCTGATCAAGGTTTTTTTCATGCTTATTTCTACTTTACCATTTCATCGGCTGCTACGGCACCATCGGCAATGCGCACAATGCGTTTTCCGCGTTTGGCGTTTTCTTCTGAGTGGGTAACCTGAATGATGGTGATGCCTTCTTCGTTTAATTTTTGGAATATGTTCATGATCTGTTTGCCTTGGTCGCTGTGCAGGTTGCCGGTGGGTTCATCGGCCAGTAATAATTTTGGTTCGCCCACGATGGCTCGGGCAATGCCGACCAGTTGTTGTTGCCCGCCACTCAGTTGTTCGGGAAATAGATCTTTCTTAGCTACGATGTTGAAGCGGTCGAGCATTTCGGCTACCAGGCTTTTGCGCAGGTTGCTGTTTACGCCTTTATACAATAGCGGTGTTTCAATATTTTCGTAAACGGTGAGTTCATCTATTAAATGATAAGCCTGAAAAATAAAGCCGATGTAGTTTTTGTGCATCTCGCTTTTTTTCTTTTCGCGCATTTTATGAACGGGCTCATCAAAAAAATAATATTCTCCGGCCGAGGGTTCATCCAGCATACCGATAATGTTCATCAGCGAAGATTTGCCGGCCCCGCTCGGTCCCATAATAGTAAGGAATTCGCCCTGGGCTACTTCTAAATCAATTCCTTTTAAAATGAAGGTGCGCTGAAAGCGGGAGTCTATGTACTTATCTATGTTGGATAGTTTAATCATACGTTTATGGGGTAGCCCAAAATAATGCCAGTTCTATTTTGCTTGAATTTAATGTAAAATAAAGGGATTAAAGTTGGTTGTTCGTCCGTAAATGCAAAAGAGTGTCCGAAAACGGATATGTCTTAAACCCCAATCATGTAATAGAAAATCGATTGGCCTGATTGACGAATGAAAATCAACAACCCATGAAGATA
>JAFDYY010000095.1 GCA_018267195.1 Bacteroidota bacterium
ATCCCCGTAGGCCGATATACCAATGGTATCTATTACCTTTCCCTCACTAAAAACGACACCACTAAAAGCGGGCATATTGTTATCGGTCATTAGTTGCAGACTGTTTCTTCGTAACCAGAAGAAGATTATCGTAAAATAATGATCACCCTTTCACTTTTTCTGCCACCATTCGCAGCCCCTCTAAAGTGAGGTTCGGCTCAATGGCATAAAAAAATCCATTTAGGGAAGTGATCACTGCCGAAAGCCCGCCCGTGGCAATGGCCGGGCAGGGTTGGCCCAGTTCTTCGCGTATTTTGGTTACCGTATTTTTTACCAACCCCTCGTAGCCAAAAAGAATTCCCGACTGAATAGCCGAGACGGTATTTTTACCCAGTGCAGACGATGGCATTTCCAACGGTACATCAAAAAGTTTGGCTGTGTTTTGAGCGAGCGAGCGGATAGCCGTTTTCAATCCGGGCACAATAGAGACCCCCAATATTTCGCCTTCGCCCGATACGGTGGTAAACGTGAGGGCCGTACCAAAATCTACTACTACGCATGTTTGCCTGTAGGTACAATAGGCGGCCATGGCATTGGCTACCAGGTCCGAACCAATTTCAAACGGGTTTAGAATTTTTATCGGCAATTGGTTATACACAGCCGCCCCGAGCAGGATGGGTTCTCGGCCAAAAAGAGTTACCGCAATCATTTGGATTTTTTGGGTAAGCAAAGGCACCACACTGCTCACTACAATTTTTTCGGGTTTTGCCATAATCTGTGCTTCAAAAAAATAGTCGCGGATTTTTACGGCATAAAATAATTCGGGCTGATCGGGCTTGGAGGGAATGCGCCAAATGTGTTTCCAAGTATTCTCTGCATACACCCCCAGGGTAATATCGCTGTTGCCGATATCAATGGCGAGAAGCATACGTAAATTTTACAGGTTGATGTTCGTTAAAAAAAATTAGCCAACGATTTCTCATTGACTAATTTGTTCTTTTATCATCGGTCGGCCTTCATCAGCCGTTCATCGAAATCAAAAACTCTTCGTTGTTGCGGGTTCCTTTCATTTTCGAGAGCAGGAATTCCATGGCTTCTATGGAGTTCATGTCGGCCATGAATTTGCGCAAGATCCACACGCGCTGCAATTCTTCTTCCTTCATCAATAAGTCTTCGCGTCTGGTTCCGGAAGCGGGTACATCTATGGCCGGGTACATCCGGCGGTTAGAAAGTTTGCGGTCTAACTGCAACTCCATGTTTCCGGTCCCTTTAAATTCTTCAAAAATTACTTCATCCATTTTAGAGCCGGTATCAATCAAGGCCGTGGCGATGATGGTAAGCGAGCCTCCGTTTTCAATTTTACGGGCGGCCCCAAAAAAGCGTTTGGGTTTATGGAGGGCATTGGCATCTACCCCGCCCGAAAGGATTTTTCCGGAGGAAGGCACTACCGTATTATAGGCCCTGGCCAGGCGAGTAATGGAGTCGAGTAAGATTACCACATCGTGGCCGCACTCCGTCATACGTTTGGCTTTTTCCAATACAATGCTCGCCACTTTCACGTGTCGTTCGGCTTGTTCGTCAAACGTGGAGGCAATAACTTCGGCCTTTACGCTGCGTGCCATATCGGTTACCTCTTCCGGCCGTTCATCAATGAGCAACACAATCAAATACACTTCCGGATGGTTTTCGGCTATGGCATTGGCAATGTTTTTCAGCAATACCGTTTTCCCTGTTTTGGGTTGAGCTACGATCATTCCGCGCTGGCCTTTGCCAATCGGTGAAAATAAATCGAGAATACGAGTAGAGAAATTATCGGGGGCGGTGCTGAGTTTCAGTTTTTGTTCGGGAAACAGCGGAGTTAAATATTCAAACGCTACGCGGTCGCGGATTTCTTCGGTCGTTTTTCCGTTGATGCTGTCCACCTTCAGCAAAGCAAAATATTTTTCGCCTTCTTTGGGCGGACGGATCTGCCCCCGCACGGTATCGCCTACTTTTAATCCGAATAATTTGATCTGCGAAGGCGACACATAAATATCGTCCGGACTGGCGAGGTAGTTATAATCGGACGAACGCAAAAAACCATATCCATCCTGCATAATTTCTAACACCCCTTCGTTGCTCACTACGCCATCGAAGTCGCGCACATTATTTTCTTTTCGTGGTGGTGGCTGGTTTGGGTTAGGTTGGTTTTTGGCTTCCGCCAATTCATTTTGTTTAGGCTCCGCTTCAGTGGGCTTGGTTATTTGCTCTTGCGGGTCATCAAATTTTGTTACGTTTTGATCAAGTTCAATATTAAGGCTTTGCAATAATTCATCGCTGGTTAGTTCTTTGGCAGCAGCTGTTACTGCGGCCGAAACCGGAGCCACATTTTCGCGTCTGCGCGGGCGCATCTTGCGCTCGGTGTTTTCAGATTTAGATTCGGGTGTTCCGGATACCGCCTGCTGATCCAGAATTTTATACACCAATTCTTCTTTGGCAAGTTTTTTGGCATTTTTTACATTCATGCCTTCGGCTATTTCCTTCAGCTCGCTCAACAGCTTCAGGTTAAGTTCATCAATCGTGTACATCAAAAAAGGGGTTGAAAAAGAATGATTTATTTATACAGGGCACATTCAAAACGAGGAACAAATAAGAACCAAAAACAAGTACAAATCTTAAGGGTTAATATCGTCATGGCCTGAAATGGCCATCGAATGATGGTGCAATTATAGGCCAAAATCGATTACGAAGCAACTTAGGGCAAATAATTATTGGTTATTTTTGGCAGTTTAAATGTCTTATGCTACTGGTACAAACACTTAGAGAAGAAACCGCACGCGTGCTAAAAGGACTGGCCAAGCGAAATTTGACTCGGGCCGAAGAATGGGTAGCCGAAGCTATCGCCATAGACAAACAACGAAGGGAAACCCAGCGGTGGGTAGACGACCTGAAGGCTCAATCGAATACCGATTCAAAAAAAATTGGAGAGTTGATAAAGACCGGCCAAACTGAAGAAGCAAATACATTGAAAGCTTCGGTAGCTACCGATAAGCAGCAAATTAAAACCGGAGAAGCGGCTCTTGTTAAATATGAAGAAGAGTTAAAACAACTCTTGTATAAAATTCCGAACGTACCGCAGGCCGATGTGCCGGCCGGCCAAGGAGCAGAAGACAACCAAGAAGTTTACAAACACGGCTCGGTGCCCACACTGCCATCAAACGCTCTCCCGCACTGGGAGTTGATTAAAAAATACGACATCATCGATTTTGATTTGGGTGTAAAAATTTCGGGGGCCGGGTTTCCGGTTTATAAAGGCAAAGGTGCTAAGCTGCAACGGGCACTGATCAATTTCTTTTTGGCCGAGGCCGAGAAAGCAGGGTACTTGGAAATTCAACCTCCTATTGTAATTAACGAAGCCAGCGGATATGGTACCGGACAGCTTCCCGACAAAGAGGGGCAAATGTATTTTGTAAAAGAAGATGGGCTGTACCTTATCCCTACAGCCGAAGTGCCGATCACAAATTTATATCGGGATGTAATCCTGACAGAAGAAACTCTTCCGGTAAAAAATGTAGGTTACACCCCCTGTTTCAGACGGGAAGCCGGAAGTTGGGGTGCCCACGTACGCGGGCTAAACCGGCTTCACCAATTCGACAAAGTAGAAATTGTGCAAATTACCAAGCCAGAAGATTCTTATGCTGTATTAAATGAGATGTGCCTGCACGTGCAGGGCTTGTTGCAAAAATTAGAATTACCTTATCGAAAATTATTGCTCTGTGGAGGCGATATGGGGTTTAATTCTGCCATGACGTACGATATGGAAGTTTTCTCGGCTGCCCAGCAACGCTGGCTCGAAGTAAGTTCGGTAAGTAATTTTGAAACCTATCAGGCAAACCGGCTGAAACTCCGATATAAAAACAAAGAAGGCAAAACCCAATTGCTGCATACCTTAAACGGAAGCGCCCTGGCATTGCCCCGAATTGTGGCGGCCCTCTTAGAAAATAACCAAACTGAAGTCGGCATAAAAATTCCCGAAGCCTTACGGCCGTTTACCGGATTCGATTGGATAAACTAATTCATCACAACGTGTTTAAAAGCAAAACACTCATTCGTCTCACCTTTTTAGGTTCTGCCGTAGCCTGGGTGATTTTGCTTTTTTCTGATATCACCGTTTTGTTCAGCAGTCTGCAAGGGTTACAGCCCGATGTGCCCGAGTGGTTGCCCCGTATGATGTTGGCACTTTTCGTTGTTTGTCTGTTTTACTACTACAAACTGCGAATAGAACTAGACGACACCCTCAATTTTACCGACCTGTTATGGAAAGTTTTTGCCACCGGGCTCATTACCACCATCATCTCGCTGGTGCTGCGCCTTTTAGTTTTTTTATTGGGCAATACGGTATTGGCTACAAATGTTGTTTTTACTGATTTTATTTATCAAATCAACCTGGCTCTGTTGGTCAATTTTTTGCTGGCTGCTTTAGTTAGCTGGAAACGGTTGATTCTCTATCAAAAATCAAAATGGTTATTGCGCGCCTGGCTTGCTTTTGATATCATGCTGCTAACCATTTTGGTTTACGATACCATTGGTTCTCCGGTTTTGTATTCGGTGCGCCTGGTGGTTAATTTAATTTTAGGTGCGTTGTTACTCATTCTCTCGGCCAATATGCGGTGGGTGGCCTACCTGAATTTCAAACAGAAGTGGACCAGTTTGTTGTTATTGCTGCTGGTTTTCTTTTATCTTTTTTATTTTTTCTACTCGGTAGAAAGCGGATCCGAAATGATTGCCAAAACATCGTCTGCTTTTCTTGATTTTAGGAATCATCTCTTTATCATTTTTCTTGCTTTGTTTATTATTGTTTATGGCGTGTTCTCTTTCCTGGTTATTCTCTTCAACCTGCCTACGTCATCGGTTTTCGAGCAGAAATTAGAGGAGGTAATAAACTACCAGCGAATCAGCCAATCCATACAGACTGAGCAAGACGAAGAGAGTGTTTATAATATCTTACTAGAAAGTTCCGTAAGTTCGGTTTTTGCCGATGCCGCTTGGTTGGAGATTACAAGGGTAAACAACGAGCGGAAGATCTACACCTACCGCATTTCCGAACAAGAATCAAAAAACATTCGCGAGCATCTCGAAAAAAATCAGGTAAAAGGTATTTTAGATACCGGCAGCGAAAAAACGAAAAACCTGTCGAAATACCTCGGGTCTTTAAAAACATCCCGTTTCCGTTCTATTCTTGCTTTTCCGATTATGGTAAAAGAAGAAACCATTGGCACACTGGCTCTACTAAAAGAATTGCCCGATGGTTTTAATAAAGAGATGACGCGTATTATTTCCACTTTTGCCAACCAGGCCGGCATCTCTATCGAAAATTTCAGGTTGTTAGAAGAAGCCTTTCAGCATGCCCGCTACAAAGAAGAATTAAAAATTGCCAAAACCGTACAACAAAGTTTATTGCCTACCAAACTGGAGCAAGACAACGATTTTGAAGTAGTTGCTTTTTCAGCTTCGGCCGATGAGGTGGGGGGCGATTATTACGACACCCTCCGCATCGATGCGCATACCGT
>JAFDYY010000096.1 GCA_018267195.1 Bacteroidota bacterium
AAATAAAAAAAAGAAGGGAAAGGAAATTTTTTCTCGGGTTGGGAAAAGGCAAGCTCTTTACGCATTTTTATTGGCTTTGTGTGGTTGCCAAAATGCGTAATGTGCTTGCCTGTGTGTTGGATTTATTATCGGAATAACTATTTTGACTACCCGATATTCAAAAGTCTTTACGCTATTGGTTCAGCTTTAAAACCTTTGCTTTTAACGATAGCAATTACTTCTTCTTCCGTAATTCCTTTTGAACTCACGGTAAGGATTTTATCGGCATTATCCGTGTCCACCTTCCAATGGCAGACTCCTTCGGCATTATCTAAATCTGACTTTACTTTTGATACACAACCTCCACAGTTGAGATTGGTTTTGAATTGAAATTCTTTATTTTCCATTTTATTGAATTTTGAATTGTTATTTAATGATTGTTTTTATTTTTTGAGTTTGTCGGCAGGTGGATTATAGTCGGGCAAACTTGTAACTCTTACGGTATCTACTCCGTCAATATCCCAAGTGATAGGTATCATTGTCATATACTCACATTTCGGACACATATCGCCTTGCGAGCCTATCATTTCTTTATGTCCGGGACAACCTGTAATGATATTACCTTCTGCATCAATCAATTCGCCATTTTCATTACGATTGGCTTTTTGTGTTTCCGTACTGCTTACGGCTGTTTCGGTTGCGTGGTCGTGGCCATCGTGTTGGTTGTGGTTGTTACTGTTTCCACAAGATGCAACAAACATCGCTATTGATGCAAGTGCTGCTATTGCTGTTTTTCTTACTATCATTTTTTAAAATTTTAATTGATATTTGATACTGCAAATTTCAGTACATTATCATTCTGCGTTGTTGTGTTATTTATTGTTTGATTTGTGAGATTTACTGAAATCAGTGATGATGTTCGTGTGCTGTTGGTTCTGCCTTTACGCTGCACAATATTGAATTATCGTGTTTGTGTGCAGGTGTTTCCAACTGAATGGTTACGTGATGAACGTTTAAGTGTTCCAAGTCGTGTTCTATTTTACGAAGCATTTTTTCGCTTTCTTCAATCGTCATTTTTTCATTCACAACTGCGTGGCAAGTCAAAGCGTTCAGTCCGCTTGTAATTGTCCAAATATGTAAGTCGTGAATGTTTTGAATACCGTCTGTTTTTAAGATTTTGTCCGTTACTTTTTCTATTTCTACATTATTGGGTGTACCCTCCATAAGTACGTGTACCGATGATTTGGTAACTAAGTATCCGCTTCGCAATACCAATATGGAAACGATAACACTTGCTAGAGGGTCTGCCCAACTCCAACCAAAGAATAGAATGAGCAAAGCTGCGATGATGGCACCAACCGAACCCAACATATCACTGATGACGTGCAGGTACGCTCCACGCATATTGAGGTTTTCCTTTACATCAGCTCCACGCATCATTATCCAAGCTACAAGCACATTGACCAATAAGCCTATAAATGCAATAATGAGCATTCCGTAGGATTGAATTTCGGGCGGATTTTGGAAACGTTCGATTGCTTCATATATAATATAAACTGAAATCAGTATCAGCGTTGCTCCATTGATAATCGCAGCTAATATTTCAAACCGTTTATATCCATACGTTTTACCATAATCGGCTACTTTACTGCTGAATTTAAAAGCCATTAAGGCAATGAACAATGAAATAGCATCGCTCAGCATATGCCCTGCATCTGCCAATAAAGCAAGGCTGTTTGTAATCAAACCACCGATAACCTCTACTGCCATATAAGCCGTAATAATAACAAGGCTGATGGTTAAGGTTTTTTTGTTCGAACTGTGCGAATGGTTGTGTTCTGAGCCCATATTTTTCTTTTTATCCGTTACTATTTTGGTTCAATGCTTTACTTTTTCCATTTTAAACGCAAACTGTTACTTACCACACTCACAGAACTCAATGCCATAGCAGCTCCTGCAATCATTGGGTTCAACAAGAAACCATTGATAGGATAGAGAATACCTGCTGCAATTGGAATACCGATAAGGTTATAGATAAATGCCCAGAACAAGTTTTGTTTAATAGTAGCTACAGTTTGTTTTGAAAGCCTAATTGCTTGTGGAATCTTGGTAAGATCTGATGAAATGATTGTCATTTTGGCTACGTCCATTGCTATATCCGAACCTTTACCCATCGCTATACTCACATCTGCTGTTGCCAATGCGGTACTGTCATTGATACCGTCCCCAACCATTGCAACAGTTTTGCCTTGTTGTTGCAATTCTTTTACAAAATCGGCTTTGTGTTGTGGCAATACTTCGGCTTTATAGTGTCTGATGCCTGTCTGCTCTGCTATGGCTTTTGCTGTGGCTTCGTTATCGCCTGTAAGCATATACAAATCAATACCCATTTCCTGCATTTCCTTTATGGCTGCTACCGATGTTTCTTTTATCTTATCAGAAATAGCAATTACAGATAGAGCTTGTTTGCTGTCTGAAAACCAAATAACGGTTTTCGATTGTTTGCCCCATTCATCGGCTTGTTGTTGTAATTGGTTTGGAATATTGATGTTGTTTTCTGCCAATAGTTTTTTATTGCCTACAAGATAGGTTTCGTTATTATGATTGGCTTTTGCTCCTTTACCTGTAATGCTATCGAAGTCTGATAATGGAGTAGCTGTAACACCGTCCAAATGTTTTACCACGGCTTCTGCCAAAGGGTGTTCTGATTGCTTTTCGATACTCAAAAGAATATCTTTTGCGGTATCATCATTGTTGAGCCATTGAATGCCTGTTACCTGTGGTCTGCCCTCTGTAATTGTTCCTGTTTTGTCTAATATGATTGCATCTACTTTTTTGGCTAATTCAAGGCTTTCAGCATCTTTTATTAAAATACCTTTTTCAGCACCTTTGCCAACGCCTACCATAATTGCCGTAGGGGTAGCCAATCCCAACGCACAAGGACAAGCAATAACCAATACGGTAACGGCTGCTAATAATCCCTGTACAACTCCGTTATCGCCTCCTAAAAAGAACCATAATATAAATGTGAGAATGGCAATGCCGATAACTACGGGAACAAAGATGCCTGCTATTTTATCTACCAATTTCTGTACAGGTGCTTTACTACCTTGTGCATCCTGTACCATCTTGATGATTTGGGCAAGCATTGTTTCTTTACCCACTTTAACGGCTTTAAATTGGAAGCTACCTTTTTGGTTTATTGTTCCTGCAAATACTTTTTGGTTTTCCTTTTTCAGTACAGGTACAGGTTCGCCGCTCAACATACTTTCATCTACATACGAATTACCCGATGTTACCATACCGTCCACGGCAATTTTTTCGCCTGGCTTAACTAAAATAATATCGCCTGCGTTTACATCTTCGATGGCTTTTTGTCTTTCTGTGCCGTCAGCTTCTATGACCACAACGGTTTTGGGTTGCAATCCCATTAGTTTTTTAATGGCTGATGATGTATTGCCTTTGGCTTTTTCTTCCAATAATTTACCCAACAAAATGAACGCTATAATAACGGCTGCTGCTTCAAAATAAACGTGGGCGTGTAATCCTCTTTGATGCCAAAAGTCGGCAAACAACATATTGAACACACTAAATAGGTAGGCGATACCTGTACTCAACGCCACCAATGTGTCCATATTGGCGGAGCGGTGTTTGGCTTGTTTCCACGCATTGACAAAGAAATCCCGACCAATCCACAACACCACAGGCGATGCAAATGCCCACATAATTGGGTCGGCATAAGGCATATCCATAAAGAACATTCCGATGGCCACAACAGGCAAAGACAAAATAATTGCCCAAGTGGTTTTGGTCTTTAATTGTTTAAATTTCTTTTCGTGGATAGCTTCTAAGGTTTCCTGCTGTGTGTTTTCATTTTCTATCAACAAATCATAACCCACAGACTGAACCGCCTTTTGTAGTTTAGTGGCATCGGTCATATTGGGCAGGTATTCCACGGTTAGATTACCCGTTGCAAAGTTTACGGAAGCATTTACAACGCCCTCCTGATATTTTACAATGCTTTCGGCACTTCCTGCACACGAAGCACAGGTCATACCCAAAACAGGAAAGGAATTTTTTACAGTGGAAACGCCATACCCCAACTCTTTGATAGCTTTAACCGCTTCGCCTACAGCTTCGGTATCTGCTACTGTTATAGCGGCTCTTCGGTTGTTTAGTTCTACTTTGTGGGTTTCTACACCTTTAACCTGTGCCAATCCTTTTTCAACGATTAATGCACAGTGTTCGCTTTCGACATCATCTAACGGAAGATAGATGATTTCTTCATTATTATTTGTTGCCATTTTGCGATTGTTTTAATTAACACTGCAAAGTTGACAATTATAATAAAGGTTGTTGTTGTGGAATTTTGGGATTGATTTGTAAGATTTACAAACTGTCTAACGGCTTCCTTTTATCTGCCTTTATTTGTTTGAAATGGCTTGGTGTTAGCCCTGTTACTTTTTTGAATTGATTGCTTAAATACGCCACACTCGAATAGTTCAGACGAAAGGCAATTTCGCTTAAAGAAAGCTCGTCATAAACAAGCAGTTCTTTAACTTTTTCAATCTTTTGAGCAATGAAATACTTTTCAATGGTTGTGCCTTCAACTTCTGAAAACAGGTTGGATAAATAATTATAATCGTGGTGAAGTTTACTGCTTAATACATCTGAAAGATTTGTTTTGCTATCGTTATCCTGATGGTGTACTAGGTCAATAATTATATTCTTAATCTGCTCAATGATACGGCTTTTTTTATCGTCAATGATTTCAAAACCCAATGGAACTAAAACCTTATCTAAATTGCTTTTTTCTTCGGGTGTGGGTTCTTTAGCAAGCATAACTTCCCCTAATTTGATATTCATAACATCAAATCCCAATTTATCCAATTCATTTTGCACCACCATAATACAACGGTTGCAAACCATATTTTTAATAAAGAGTGTCGTCATATTTATTTCCTGCTCACGTTATTCGGTTACAAAGTTAGAAAACATTTTAAAAATAGTTTGGGGTGGTGGGTGGGCTTTGGTTGGCTTGGCTCTTTTGGTTTTGCGAAGCGTTGGCTTTGTGTGTCGGGGCAAAACCAAATGTGCCAAATGCGTTGGCAAAAAATTTCCTTTGTGCGTTGGGCATTTTTTTATTTTTTTCTGTGTCGGGTTGTTGTCTGGTTAGGTATCGAAGTGTCGGTTCGGGTGGTCGTCCTGCCATTGCCACTAACGGTCAAGTATAAGCGTAGTGCGGGATTTCGGAGCAATTCACTGTCCGCCCACCACAAAGTTTCTTAGGAGCAAAAATGCTCAAATTTAGCAGTTCAGCCCGCATTACGCTTATACAATGTTGGCGGTAGTTTTTTTTATTCAATTCTCCTTAATACCCCCTTTAATTTTGCTTCAACTCCAAGATTATCAAAAAGTTTTTCAGTCAATGTTAATGTCTTC
>JAFDYY010000097.1 GCA_018267195.1 Bacteroidota bacterium
CGTTTTTAGTGAGGGAAAGGTAATAGATACCATTGGTATATCGGCCTACGGGGATTACTTGTTTTTCTTTTGTTGAACTCTGTGTATACACCACCTCCCCGTTGTGGGGTCTCTCAACGTTATGTGAGTAGCACCACGGCCGGCTATAGCGGCCGTGAGCACTGTCAGTTCATCCGAAGCTGGATTAGGGTAAACAATGTTGGGGCAGATGTCGCCATCGGGGCAGCCGCCCTGCCCTACCAAAACCGTTAGCGAAAGCGGGCCTGCCCCACACGGAGGATCGGGCGTGGCCGTAACAGTGGCATAGCCGTTTGTGGTAAACTGCACCCATAACTCTCCGGAATCACCACCCACTACCATTCCTCCGGTTACGCTCCAGTTGTTGGAAGAGAAATATTTGAGTGTTGAGTTGGGCACGGCCGGGGCAATCCTGAATTTGTACGTATCGCTGGTAGAGAAATACCCGGGAATGGAGTTCTCAAAATTTTCGATGCCCAGGGCCGGGCCTACCCACACGGTTTTTTGCGCGGAGGTATTGTCACAACTTCCGCTGATGGTGGCCGTAACCGTAGCCGGGCCGTTGTAATTATTTGCACGCACACCGACTCCTGATGAATTGATTGTGAGCCCATTGATATTGCTGCTTGACCATGTGATGGTGGCATTGGAAGGTAAATTATTAATTGAAAATGAGGTCGAATTACATAGCAAGGAGGAACCGTTAATGGTAGATACCAGATTAGTGCCCGCACAGCTATAAGAGCAGCTAAAAAATGCTGGAGTGCCCTGCATCTCTTGCCACAACCACTTCGCATTGTTGATAGTCAGTGTTGCATGGTTTTCGTTAGACAATGGGTTAGTAAAAAAATTGTTATATGGAACATTTTTTGGCGCAACAGGAGGAGCCGTTGGGGAATAGGTTCGCAGCAGGTCTGCGCTCCCAATTGTTTGACTGCCAGAACCAATATCGAGCGAAGAAGTTGTTGGTATAAAATTAAATCGAGTTGTAGGTAGACTCAGGTTTATCAGTGAGATATTGGTTGGGATTTGTGCAAAATTTCTAACATCAAAAATTCCACCCGGGTAATTGTCCAAAGGAAACATCGATGCTTGTGAATTAAATGAAAAATTTCTCACATCAGACCCCGACTGGATAAGACCGCCCAAAATATTTTTATGATAATAAAGATCAAAATAAAAGATGCGTTGCGATTGCTGATCTGGCAGAGATCGGATTTCTGTAGTAACACTGAAATTGGAAGAAGTAGTTAAATATCCTTCAAAATATTTAAGCGGGTTTTGAGTCAATGCCGTTTCCCATACCGATAAAAGAATACTTGAAAAGTATCCAAAATCTACGCTCCCATTTCCCGTCATCATTTGTGTGTAGGGACCATAGCCTTGCCCAGTTGCACACTCAGACCCATTTGCAATAGCCAATGTTCTTATCCCCCACAAACGCGGTGGCCCCATTGAGCTATAGGTGCTTTGAAAATTTGTATGCGGAGTATTGTTCACCGCAATACCATCATAAGTTCCGCTCAGCTGTTAGATCAACATTTGTTGAGCAGCAGGTGAGTTCAGGGCATACAAACCAGCGCCAAGATCGGGCGCAATGTCGATAAGATTGACAAAAAAAATACTAAATCCTGCCAAGTATCTTACCGCTGCCTGAAAACCCAATGGCACATTTGCTCCTTGATGAGGTGAATCAATACTACAATACAGGCGGGTATTATGGTTGGTATTGCGCAGCTCCATATCGCGCAGGGCATAGCGAGCTACGAGGCCGCCCATGCTTGCACCAACGACAACATTTTTTTGTGGGCTGCCAACGGCTGCTGTTTGTTGGTTCACCCAATAAATTAGATTTTCAAGGAGATAGGCATTGCGCACAATATCGCCCGCACCGTTGTCAAAATTTAAAAAAACCAAATCATAGTTATTGGCCTCAAGCAATTGACCAAAAGTTTGACCAGAAAAATCTATATTTATTGGCAGTGATAGAGTCGCATTATTGTAGAGAAAACTATAATAGTTATAAAAATTCGATGGATCAAACCCTTCAACAAATATCAGGGGCTTGTCAAGTATCCCATCCGTGCCTGCTGTGGCAATGGTTACTTGACCTGTACCCATTTGTGCTGCCGGTACAGGGAAATTGATGCTCTGGCTAGGGAATGGCAAAACGGAAGTAGGATTGGAATACCGACAGGTGTTGCATCTCTTCGTACCTGAGACTGTTACTTTGGCTGCACTCTGCAATACCTGGCCATCCGTGTAGGTTAACTTAAACACAATGTTCTTCACCGAATCGCTGGCATAAGTAACCGTAACATCTGAGTCAAACCCCAAGTTGCGCATGCCCAAGCCATCACCAAAATCGGCTTGAAAACTGCTCACCGTTTTGGCCACATTCCGTTTGAACAGTGTGTTTCTTAGCCTGAACACGTGCGTGCCGCCTTGCAGATTGTCGGTAGTAGGCGCAATAGCAAAGGCATCTTTCACTTCATAGGGTGTGGCAGTGCGGTTGGGCGTATCGTAAATCTGACCATTGGATACGCTCACCAAATTGCTCGACACGGCATTGCTTTTGAACTGTTCGTACTGATAGTGTAGCCCGATCAAATTCACCACGCTATTGTTGGGTGCGAGATAACTGTTAGTAGGCACCATGCCGTATTTGATAAGTCCGTCTTGCACCAGCATATCAGTAATTTGTCCATTGACTATGCTGGGTGTTTGCAATCTGGCATTGCTATTGAACTGCATATAATACAAAGAAGCATAAAGTGATGCCCATACGGAGCGGTTTGCATAGTTGTTAGTTTGTAGTGTGCCATTGAATTTGGATACATCGGTCACTAAAAAGCCGTAGTCCAGCAACAGACCCGTGGTGACAAAACTGCGGTTCACGTTTTTGTAAATGATATTCATATTGTCTTGAAACACGTTGGAGTTGTTGCGCGGGTTGTCTTGAGCGTTGCCCAAAATAGCAGTTGCTACAAGAACACACTGGAAAATAAATTTTTTCATAAGGTGTAGTTTTATTTATGGAATGTATTTGATGTCAAAGCGGCCATCGGTCACTTTTAAAGTATCGCAGCCAGGTGCCTTCGAGGTAAACTGAAAAGTACCAGGCATAATATAATTCACACGATCCAATTTGGTTATCGATATTTGACCGGAGATAGTGTTCTCTCCTTGATAATCGCATTCACTCTTATCTATCAATTGAGCAGAAACTGAAACAAAAGATGTTTGATACTTGGTTAACGAATAAGAGCCTACGTTTAACAAACCGAAATCTTGTTCTAATAAGACAAATTTTATCGTCTTATCCGGATTATACGCCAAACTTCTAAAATCAAGTATGCCCTGCTGGTATATAGCGGTAAAATCAGTTGTTGATTTTGGTACGAAGGCTTTGCCGTTAATTAAACATCCAAAAGTATATTTCCCACTCTGAGTAGCGGGTGGAAGTTTTTCCAACTCGGTCAGCGGCTTAGGGTCACTTTTTTTAAATAGATTGCAACTTGTGAGATGAAGAATCAAGGCCAGAGACAACGGAAGTATCAGTTTCATATCAATTCAATTTTTTATGGAATGTATTTGATATCGAAGCGGCCGTTGGTAATCTTCAACGTATCGCAGGACAGCGTTATAGTGGAGAATTCAAATAAACCAGAAACAGTATACAGTGACCTGTCTAGTTTGGTAATTGTTACTGTCCCTGAAAAAGTGTTTTGCGGTTTATAATTACACACGGCACTACCTGTTTGAAAAAATGCACTACTGTAGTAGTCAGGGTAACTCACCATATTATAAGATTGTGTCGTGATAGGACCATAGTTTTTCTCGTTAAGAGTCACCGATACTGTTCTAAATGGATTATACAGATTTGCATATATGACCAAAGTCCCTTGTTGATATACTGATGCTAAATCAACTGACGATGTCGGCACAAAGGCCTTCCCATTGACTAAGCATCCGAAAGTATTTTTACCTATTTGTGTGGCAGCGGGTAGTTTTTCCTGTTCAGTAAGTGGCTTGGGGTCGCTTTTTTTAAACAAGTCACAACTGGTGAGATGAAGAATCAAGGCCAGAGACAGAAGATGCAAAATGGATTTCATTCTCAGTTGTTTTGTTTATGGAATGTATGTAATGTCGAAGCGGCCGTTGGTAATTTTTAACGTATCGCAACCCTGAGCGCTAGAGTTAAATTCAAATGTTCCAGAAACGATATAGTTGGCTCGGTCGATTTTAGTTATTGTAACAAAGCCTATATATGCTTTCGTATCGCAGAAAGATGAGGGGTTCTTGGTGTAAAAGCCGTCACCGTAAGAGTCAGGGTATTTATTCAGAGGATAAGTATTCAACGAAATTAAACCATAATTTTTTTCGAATATTGCTGGTAGCGTCTAAGTAACTGTGTAAAGGTACGATTGACCTCTGGTGATCTGTAGT
>JAFDYY010000098.1 GCA_018267195.1 Bacteroidota bacterium
GAACTGACCTTGCGCGGTGAGCCGATGAAGTTGATCTCGATGAGCAACATTCAAAGCGAATTAGAGGAAAAGGAAATGGAGGCCTGGCGCAACCTGGTGCGCGTGCTAACACATGAGATCATGAATTCCATAACCCCCGTGTCGTCATTGGCGGGTTTGGTAGAAGATGAATTAAAAACCAAAATCAAAAACCAGAATTTTACCCTGACGGATGAAGAACTGCAGGAGATGCACTTATCAGTGCAAACCATCGGCAAAAGGAGCGAAGGGCTTATCCGTTTTGTAAAAGAATTTAGAAACCTGGCCCACGTGCCACAGCCTAAACTGAGCGAAGTGCGGGTAAAAGATTTATTAGAGGAGATCGTGGTGTTGCACAAAAAAGAACTGACCAACAGCAGCATCGAAACGGAGGTGCGCTTACAACCCGATGATTTGGTTGTGCGGGCCGATAAAACAATGATTGAACAAGTGCTGATAAACCTGCTGAAAAATGCCATTCAGGCTTTTGATGGGCAAACTAATAAAAAAATTATTTTATCAGCGTATAACAACGAAGGCCATACCATACTATCTGTAAAAGATAATGGCCAGGGTATTGATGCCGATGCCATGGAAAGGATTTTTGTCCCATTTTTTACGACTAAAAAAACAGGCTCCGGTATCGGGCTGAGTTTGTCGCGCCAAATCATGCGCCAGCATGGTGGGCAGATTACCGTTCATTCTGCATTAGGAGAGGGTACTGAATTTTTCCTCCGCTTTTGATATTGCTCTTTAAATGTTTTGAACTGTTGCGCAGGTCAGTTAGCTTTGGTAAAATATTCTGACTGAAATGCAAGACGTAAACGCTAAGATCAACGCCATACTTACTGAAAAATTAGGAATCCCTGATTCGCAAATCACGTCTGATGCCAGTTTTGTAAAAGACTTAGGCATCGATTCATTAGATTATGCCGAACTGGTAATGGAGTTTGAGCAGACATTTGATATAAAAATTCCTGATGATGATGCTGAGAAGATGCAAACAATTGGGCAAGCCGTGAGTTATATTCAGTCGAAAATCAAGAAGTAAGTTTGCGCTCCCCAAGTGTTTCTTCAGAGAGTTCAAAATAATTTCCAAACCGTTTCATTCGCCCGGCATCTTTAGACAGGAAGGGAGAAGAGCTTTCACGATTGGCGAGAGGCGAGAAGCACCATCCGTTTTTTTGTTCGTTCCAAAACACAATATATTTATCCAGCGAAAGAAGCAGCACATCCATATCATAAATTTCTTCACCTTCTTTATCGTGCAGCCCGGTAAACTGCAGCAACACATGTTCTTTCTTGCTAAGCTCGCCTTTGTGGCACTCAATATGGTTGAGGCGCATTAAAAGTTTATGCTCCTTATCCCACGCTTTAAATTTTATTTTCCGAGGAACAAAATCGGCCATTATATTTTTATTGATAACCCCGTACAAATTGGGTAGGTTTGATTTAAAATACAAATCTTGCGTCTGTTTCCGGTACTGATGAATATTTTGTTAGATGAGCCAAAGTGTATTGTTTGTTATAAATAAATTTTCGGGAAGCGGGTTTAAACCGGAATTGGAAGGACGTATTATTGATAAATGCCGGCAGGCGGGTATTGAATCCCGTATCGAGTTTACACAAAAGCGTGACCACGCCACCGCACTTGCCCGGTGGGCGGTTGATCAAAAAATGGATTATGTATTTGCCGTTGGGGGCGATGGCACGGTAAACGAAGTAGCACAAGGCCTGGTGCATACCCCTGTGGCGATGGGCATTTTGCCCATAGGATCCGGAAATGGATTGGCCCGGCACTTGCACATCCCCATGAGCATCCAATCATTAAACCTGGTAGATAACCATCAGGCAGAATGGATAGATACGGTAGAGGTTAACAAAATGATGTCGGTAAATGTATCGGGTTTTGGATTTGACGCGCACATTGCTTCACTTTTTGCAGGCAAAGCCAGACGTGGTTTAGTGGGGTATACCCAGTTGGTAGTAAAAGAATTTTCTTCGTTCCCCTCTTTTGATGTTCAGGTAGATACCGAGGAAGCATCTTTTCGCACCCGTTGCTTTATCGTAGCCATTGCTAATGCCTCGCAGTTTGGAAATAACGCCCGTGTGGCGCCCTTAGCTTCGGTAAAAGATCAGTTGATAGATATCAGCTTTATCCAGAAAATAAAGTTGCTCCGTGCTCCGGCTTTTGCTCAAAAGATGTTTACCGGAAACTTAGATAAATCACCATTTGTAAAAATGAATAAATCGAAACGCGTCAACTTTGAGTTAGCCGGGCCGTTGCCCTTTCATGTAGATGGCGAACCACTTCCGCCTACACGCCACATAAATTGTACGATTAACCCCCGTTCGCTGAAGGTATTATTGCCCGTTGTTGAAACAGTAAAAAAAAATAAATACCGTATTTAAACCCGGATGATGCACAGAGATGCCTCCTCTGCCCGGAGGGTTGATAATGAAAATCACTATTTGCTATTTGTCTTCATTCGTCAATAATACCATTGGTTTTCTATTGCATGATTTGGGTTCAACCAATAAAAAAGCCGACTCAAAAAAAGTCGGCTTTAGAACCGCGATTTTTTTTTAAAATAATTCTTAGCCTACCTGTGCCTGAAGCTTAGAGGCCAGCACGGATTTTGGAACCGCGCCCACCTGTTTATCTACTACCTGCCCATTTTTAAACACCAGCAAGGTGGGGATATTCCGCACCCCAAAACGCGCTGTGGCTTGTGGATTTTCGTCCACATTCAGTTTGGCGATGATGGCTTTTCCTTCATAGTCGCTGGCTAATTCTTCTACCAGCGGGCCTATCATTTTACAAGGCCCACACCATTCAGCCCAGAAATCAACCAATACAGGCTTATCACTTTTGATTACTTCGTCAAAATTTGAATCGGTGAGTTCCATTGTTTTTCCCATGGCTTAAAATTTATAAGTTTAATATCATTTTTCTGAACGCAAATATACCTGAAAATAGTTCCTGCGGGGATTAAAAAAAGCAAATGAGGAGCCTGGCTGATTAAACCTAATGTATAATAGAAAATTTATGGCATTACGGACAAATGAAAATCAACCACTTACGGGCGACCATAAAAATGTTCACGATGAAAGGTGCTCCTTAAATACCGTTGGCACAAGCGCGAGGCTTATTGGCGATTATTTGCAATAGTTTCGACTTAATCATGTGCTGGCGCAAGTATCTCGCTTGTGCCTTAAACAATATAACTCAGTCCGATCAATCCTTTCTTTCCATAAAAAACCCCTCGCACGGCTGTACCCATAATCTTCTTCCCGTTACACAAACCCAGCTTCCACCGGATTATCGTGCTTCGTCCAGCGAAGCGGCCGCGCTGCTGCCATTGCCGGGGAAACTTATAAAATACATTTCACCTGAATCTCCAAACTTATATTTTCTACCCACGCTGAAAATTAAATCCCAAAACTTTCAATCACAACATACTTGTTACTTAAACCAAGTGAGCACAGCGGACGCTTGCGCTGGATTGGGGACTCAGCATCGGGCTTTCTTATTTCACATTCCGTAATCTAGTCCTTGTAAAGGAGATCAATTTTATAGCCATCCTTCTCCTTCACTATAAGTAGCTTAATCGTAACATGGTTTTTGTTGTATGTGTACGAGACATAGTATAAGTTGTCTTTCGCTGAATCTTTTCGAAACGTCATCGTTTTCAAAATACGTGTTTCAACCATCTGACTCTTCAAGTATGGATCGTACTCTATTCTTTCGTCTCTCTCAAATTGATTAGAAACATTTTTTGTACAGTATTTATTGATAATGGAATCGTACTTTTTAACATCTACTGGAAGTTTCGAATTCAGTGTAACATAACTCGTGTAGAATTCCTTCAACATCGCTTTGACTTTCTCCTCATTGAAATTTTGAGCAGATGTATTTTTACAACCATTGCTTATCAAAGCAATAGCCATTACAAGACGTAATAAGGTTTTTGTCTTCATAAGTTAGTTGCCGCTTGGGTATCTCCGCCATCGTTGGTGTTCTTCACCAACGATCTTACAAAACTAATCTTTATAGT
>JAFDYY010000099.1 GCA_018267195.1 Bacteroidota bacterium
TAAGTTGAATATCGATGTAGCCGGTAGCCGAGGCTTTGAACTTGAACCAGACATTATAATTGGGGCCGTTGGGGGCACACGTTCCGGCTGTTTGGTCAGGCGTGGCAGCTACTGTAGTATAAGCACCGTTCGCACTACAACTATTGATTAATCCTGTAAGGTCGTAGGCACTGGCAAAATTATCGTTGCCAGGCTGTGCAAATGCCTGAAAGGTTATGAAGGTTGATAAAAAAACACTCCAAACTTGTGCTTGGGGTAGTAATCTCATTTTTTTAGATTTTAGCCAGCTATAAATAGGGAAACCTAAGCAAAAGTAAGTATTTCTGCTAAACCCTTTTCTTAAAAAGATTATCTGAACAGAAGAGAGCTATCGCCATAGCTCAGGAAACGATAATGATTAGATAAGGCTTGCTGGTATATTTCTTTCCAATCGTTCCCTACCAATGCAGCCACTAAAAGCATCAGTGTAGAGCTGGGCTGATGAAAATTGGTAATTAAGGCATCTACTATATGAAATGTATAACCGGGATAGATATAGATGGAAGTTTCGCCCAGCAGTTGATCCGTTTTTTCTTCATTCATTTTATGAAGAATGGCTTTCAGTGCTTTAGATGGTTCAACCGGATGGAGCTGATAAGCATCCTGCTGCGTGATTACAAATTCAGCTCTCGCGTTTTCAATCAACTTCACGCCATACCAATAAATACTCTCCAGTGTGCGAAGTGAAGTAGTGCCCACACAGATAATTTTTTTTCCGGATAAAAGGTGTTCAATGTTTTTTCTGGTAATGACCACTTGCTCTGAGTGCATGTTGTGCTCCGTGGCATTTTCAACTTTCACAGGTTGAAAAGTACCAGCGCTTACATGCAGTGTCAGGTATTCAATACCCAGGCCTTTCTTCTTTAGTTGTGAAAATACTTTTTCTGTAAAATGAAGGCCTGCGGTGGGAGCCGCCACGGCTCCGTTCTCTTTTGAGTAGATCGTCTGATAACGATGGCTGTCTTCTGCTTCTGCTTTTCGTTTGATGTAAGGAGGTAATGGAATGGCACCAAACTTTTGAACGACCTCAGCAAAAGAGAGCGAAGCATTCCATTCTAATTCAACAACGCCACCCGGGCGATCGATTAGCCGGGCTGACAAATTTAATCCATCCGTAGTCAGGCGTAATTCGTAATTATCCGGCCACCGCTTGAGATTTCCGATCGCACACTGCCAACGGCATTTTTCTTTCGTACTCATAGCGAGGGCTACAACGGGCGAAGGCCACACCGGATGCAGCAAGAAGATTTCAATAACAGCACCTGTATCTTTCGGAAAGAACAAACGTGCCGGAATTACTTTGGTGTTATTAAAAAACAGGATCGAATCCTCCGGAAGGAAATCAGGCAGGTTTAAAAATTTTGAATGCTCGATTTTTCCATTCCGGTAGATCAGCAATTTCGATTGATCTCGCTCGGCTAAGGGGTGAAAAGCAATCCGCTCCTCAGGAAGATCGTAGGTATAGTCTTGGGTTAAAATGTTCTTCGGACGAGACATGGTCTTAGGTCTTACGTCTAAAGTCTAAAAATTACCACTCGGCAGAGGAGTCTATCCTAAATACTTCACTCATCTCGTTCAGCAAAGGTTGAAGATGCTCGGTATGTTTTCCGGTTCGCCCTCCATAAACCGGACTCAACGCAGTCAGGGCGGGAAGCTGAAGTTGGGTTTGAGAAATTATTTCATTTATTTTTTGAATCCATTTTGTTTTCAATTCTTGCTCCCCTCCAAAAATTCCAGACGATACAATATCGTTTTCGTAAGGTGATTCTTCAAAAATACCCAGGGCATAGGGCAGGGCGTACTCCAGCGAAGTTTGTAATCTTGAAATGCTTTCATTCGTAGCAGTGCCAAGTTGTTTAATCCAGGTGTTAGCATGCAGGGTGTGATAGCGCAGCTCGCCCCTGATCTTTTGAGCTAATTGAGCCAGCGGCTCGTCAGCAGATTGAGTAAGCATTTGCCAACGCAAGGCATCGGCTGTATCAAATAAAAAATGACGGATCAAACTAAAATCGTATTCTCCATTAGGAAGTTCTACCAACTGGCAATTATGAAATTGATTAGCGGTTCGGGTAAAGGCGATGGCATCCGGTTCTTGTTCTCCCAGGGTTTGCAACATTTGGTACAGGGCATGGCTTTGCCCTATTTTATCTTGTGCCATGGAAGAGAAAGCAATATCTTCTTCTAACAGAGGCCCCAGGCCGGTCCATTCGCTGTTGCGGTGCCCGAGTATGAGGAGGTCATCGGCCATTTTGAAAAGTAATTCCTTTAGTGCTTCGTTGTTCATGCCAAGTCTTTAAGTCATCTTTTTTTTCCAGAAAAAGTTTCAGTTTATCTCCACCTTTATAATCGGAGGCATCGCGAAATTTTTTTTCAGGCAGGGTGTGCCACAAATCTTTTTCTTCATTGGTTGTGAAACGGATTTTATTTTTTTCAATAGCCCACACGTTGTACACAATTTTGTCGGATCGAAATAAGGATTTGGCTTTTGCCAGTGCCCCAGCGGGCGTCCCGGCTACCACCGTGCCTGCGTGCAGATGTTGCTTTCCCCGTTTCAATAACTGGTATATTTCATATTCAATTTTACCAGAACCATCTTTTACTTCATCAATTTGGTCGTACACATTTTCATTGCCATCGGTAGTAGGTGACGTAAACACATCGCATGTATTAACTACGAAGACGGATGAACAGGTAAACCTTCGCGTAAAAGCTTCTTTCGCTAATACGTAAGCCATTTCCAGATTGGGCGCATGTAGGGCTCCTTCGTGCTGAAAGGGCTTGCCTTCTTTAGGCTGAACGAAAACTTCGTAAGTGCCAAACTGATCTAATGGCTCTTTATTTTTTTCTCCGGTTATTTGCGGGAGGCGGTTTACACGAGGGTCGAGCGATTTCAAGAGGAATGATTTAGGTTAAGCCAGAGGCATTACATATTTATCCTGTGGTGCTTTTAGTGCTTCGCGCACCCAGCGGCCACGCTCTTCGGCAATTCTGCGCACCTGTAAACGTTCTTTGTTGCACGGGCCATCGCCATTGATTACGCGCTTAAATTCTTCCCAGTCGGGTTCGGTGTATTCCCATGTTCCGGTTTCCGGATTTTTTCTCAGCAACGGATCCGGAATAGTAAATCCCAATTCCCATATTTTGGGTACATACATATCGAGAAACTGATTGCGCATGTCATCGTTGGTGCCCATTTTCACTTTCCAGCGCATGAGTATTTCGGTGTGGGCAGAAATTTTATCACTCGGCCCGAAAAAATGCATCATGGGTGCCCACCACCGATTGAGTGCTTCCTGAAACATAGCACGTTGCTTTTGTGTGCCGGCTGCAAGATAGATCACACAATGATGTCCGTATTTTAAATGGAACGATTCTTCGGCACAGATGCGGTCCAGGGCGCGGCAGTAAGGGCCGTAGCTTCCTTTGGCGTTGGCCAGTTGGTTTACAATGGCGCCTGCATCTACCAGCCAGGAAATGAAACAACAATCGGCCCAGGTAAAGGTAGGATAGTTAAAGACGTTGGAATATTTTGATTTTCCATTGATCAGGTCATCAATCATTTGCTCGCGCGATTTGCCCAGCGTTTCAGCTGCGCTGTATAATAACTGGGCGTGGCCTACTTCATCTTGCACTTTGGCCATCAGCGCCATTTTGCGTTTAAAACCCGGTGCGCGGGTTATCCAGGTTCCTTCCGGCAAAGCACCAATAATTTCGCTGTGCGCATGTTGCTCTATCATACGGATGAGTTGCTTGCGGTACAACTGCGGCATCCAGTCGGTAGGTTCTATTTTTTCTCCGCGTGCAATGCGGGCTTCAAAAGCAGCCATTTGCTCTGGATCTTCCGAAGCCAGGCTGTCGGTTTTTATTCCTTCAAATGTATTTCCGCCTCCGTACATAATCTGCTTTTTTGTTCTCTACAAAAATACAAAATTGTTTGCTGGCAGGTGGGTTAACCCCCAATCATGCAATAGAAAATCGATTGGCATGATTGACGAATGAAAATC
>JAFDYY010000009.1 GCA_018267195.1 Bacteroidota bacterium
TTTCGCATCTTGTTTACACGTTAATTCGTGTAAACCTATTTCAGGACGAGACATTGGGCAGATGATGCATCCCGAATGTATAATCTGGGTTAAAAAATTAAAATAGTTTGGAATAAAAAAGAGCGGTGGCAGGTGTAAATTTTATCCTCTAAACTCGCTCAATATTTTTTCGGTTTCACTTTTCGTTAACCGAGGGCCCCATTGTTTTACCACATGCGATGATGCCAACGAGGCCAGTTTACCCGAGCCGGCAAAACTGTGGCCATGGGTAATTCCATACAAAAAAGCACCGGCAAACATATCACCCGCTCCGTTGGTGTCAATAGCTTTTACCGGGTAGGGCTCAATATCTACAAACGTATCGCCATCAAATACAAGCGCTCCGTTAGCGCCTTTCGTAATAATAAATTTTTTAGCTGATTGCTTCAGTTTTTCTCTTGCTTCAATCACCGAATGGGTGCCTGTAAAAATCATAGCTTCTTCTTCATTACAAAAGAGTAAATCTACGCTGGCGCCTACTACTTCTTCCATTTGCTTGGAAAAGTATTTTACCATACTGGAGTCAGAGAAAGTAAGCACTACATCAACCTTGTTGCGCTCAGCTATTCGCTTGGCATTTATCAACGCTTCCTGCCCTTTGGGGCTGGCCACCAGATAGCCTTCGAGGTAAACGCATTTTGAATTTTTAATAGCCTCTTCATTCAGGTGTTCGGGCGATAAAAAAGAACTCACACCTAAAAAAGTATTCATCGTACGCTGGGCATCGGGCGAGGTCATTACCAGGCAACGGCCGGAATGCCCGGGTGGACAATTTTCGTATTTTAAATCAGTTTGTACTCCGTGTGTTTTTAAATCTTCTAAAAAGAATTTGCCTAACTCATCTTGTGCTACCAAGCAAGAGTAAAAGCTTTTCCCGCCCAATTGACTTAAGGCCACCACTGTATTTCCTGCTGAACCGCCACCGCTTAGGCGACTTTTGTGCATATCGATGGCGGCCATTAAATGAAGCTGGCGTTTTTCATCCACCAAGGTCATTACCCCTTTTTCAATATTATTAGTTTCAAAAAAAGAATGATCAACCTCTGTAACAATATCTACTATGGCATTCCCTATACCGAAAACATCGTATTTCATTTGATTCTAAAATTTATTTCGTAAGTAGTTTATTCTTCCCCGGCAAATGTTTGAACAATAAAATCAACCTGATGTGGGTCTTGCGATTCGGCATAGTAAGCGATACACCCATTCTGGCCCCACTTGGCTTGCTCGGTAGATGCCCACTTGTTAGCCGAGGCAATTTGATTAATATTATTGTGCGAATCGCACAGCAATACAGTAATAATTACCGGCCATTCATTTGAATTACTGATAAACTTAAACCCTTCCTTAATATGTTTGGCTTGTGCCAGTTTTTTCCATTCAAAAATCTGTGCTACCAAAGGTATTTCATGATGTACCTTATTCAAGAAGGCCTGAACTCTACCTATTTCCGGATGCCTGCTTTTTAATAGTATTTTTTCTTTCATTCTATATTCTGCCGCTTAGCGAATGCCGTCTGTGTGGCTGTCGGCAGCCGGAATAGAGGAAGAGGTAACGGTGGGTTTGAGAGGAGGTTCTCCCTTTTCAATGCGCGGCTCCATCCAAATAATCAGGCGTTGGCCGGTTCGAATCAAATTACCATTCAGGTTATTCCATTCGCGAAGATGGCGCACGCTCACACCAAACCGATGGGCAATCGTACTCAGGGCATCGCCATACCGAACATAATAAACATCCTGATCGCGACCATACGTACCGTTGCTCATGGCCTTGGCTATGGCTTCCCACTCTTTCTTTTTGGAGGCCGTGGAGTCGAGCACCGTTTTTCTTTTCTGGATTAGATTTTCTTTAGCTATCAAAGGAATTTTAATAGTGCGCACTTTTCCATCATCAGGAATGGCATTTTTTTTAATTCCGGGGTTTAGGTTTTGTAAATCTTCGGCACAGGTATTAGTGAGATGAGCGAAGGTGTCGAAATGAAAAAACTGGTTTACCGAAAGCGTATCGTTCGGGATAACCTGTTCGCGCGCGATTTCATGAATGTTGTGGTCAGCCGCATAATTTACGGCATAGATGATGGCAATATATTGAGGTACATACGAGCGGGTTTCGCGCGGCAAAAAATTATAAATTTCCCAAAATGTTTTTTTGTGGCCCGACCTGCGGATGGCTCGCTGCACGGTACCCGGCCCGGAGTTGTAGGCGGCTAGGGCTAAATGCCAATTATGAAACAAGGAATAAAGTTGCTCTAAATACAAACAGGCCGCTTCGGTAGCTTTCTCGGGATCTTGCCTGTCATCGGTAAACCAATCGTGCCGCAGGCCAAATGTTCGTCCTGTGTACGACATAAATTGCCACAGCCCTACAGCCCGTGCGCGGGAAGTGGCCCGTGGGTTTAATCCGGATTCGATAATGGAAAGATATTTCAGTTCTTCCGGGAGGTTATGCTCTTTTAGTTTCTTTTCGAACAGCGGAAAATACAAATCTTTTTTTCGTAGCACCATGCGCACATACTCCCGGTCGCGCACCAAAAAATAATCAATAAAGCCTTGAATTTTTCCGTTATAATCGAGAGGTATTTCTTGTTGTAAGCAGCTCAGCCGGTCGGCAATCAGCTCGGGGGTTTCATCTGCCGGTATAAACTCCAAGTTAGAGGGCATCACTACCCATTCGGTTTTTACCGTATCGCGCACAATTACCGAGTCGGCCACGGGTGCTTGTGCCACGACAATTGAATCTTTCGTTTCATGCTGAGCCTTAAGCAGAACCGGAATAAATAACAGTATGGTAAAAATCTTTCTCAATGCGGCCGTTGATCTAAAATAGTTTTTGAAAATTTTAGCAATTTACATTCTTCAAAGTCATCTGCCAAAAGTTGAAGCCCCACCGGCAATCCTTGTTTATCTTCTCCGCAGGGTATAGAGATGGCCGGAATGCCTGCTACATTAGCCTGAACTGAAAATAAATCGGCTAAATACATTTCGACCGGATCGGATGAATGTTCGCCTATTTTAAATGCAGTGGTGGGCGTGGTGGGCATCAGAATAAAATCGTAGTGCGCAAAAATTTTTTTCATCTGATCTCGTATAAGCCTGCGCACTTTCTGTGCCTTGGTGTAATACGCATCATAGTAGCTGGCGCTCAATACAAAAGTACCCAGCATTATTCTGCGTTGCACTTCTTTGCCAAACCCTTCGCTGCGGGTTTTTTTATACAATGACGAAAGATCTTTTGTGTGAGGGCTTCGATAGCCGAATCGCACGCCATCGTAGCGCGACAAATTAGAGCTTGCCTCGGCCGTTGCTAAAATGTAATATGTGGGTAGCACGTATTCATTCAACGGAAAATTAATCGGCTCAACTACGTACTGATCCGATTTTAATTTTTGAATAGTATCGGTGAATATCGATTTTATTTCTTCTTGCAGTGAGTCGCTTTCTATATTTTCCCTGAAGTAGGCTATCTTAAATTTCTTTTGATGCGTATAGATTTCGGTGGAATAAGAAGGAACTTCTTTTCTTGACACGGTACTATCCATCTCATCGGCTCCGGCTATCACTTCCAAAACAAGAGCGATGTCTTCAACATGATTTGCCAAAATACCGATGCAATCAAATGACGAAGCGTACGCAGCCAGCCCATAGCGTGAAATGCGAGAATACGTTGGCTTAAGGCCCACTAATCCGCAGAAAGCAGCAGGCTGCCGCACAGAGCCTCCGGTATCGGTGCCCAACGAAACCTGACACATACCCGCTTGCACCGCTACGGCCGAGCCGCCCGATGAACCGCCCGATACGCGACTGTTATCGAGATCGTTGAGCACCGGGGCGAAAGCTGAATTTTCATTGGATGAACCCATCCCAAATTCATCACAATTTTGCCGGCCAATAATAATAGCATCTTCATCAAGCAGCCGCTGAACGGCCGTGGCATTAAACTGAGAAATGAAACCGCTTAATATTTTACTGCTGCCCTGCAGCGGATGATCTTTATAACAAAGAAGATCTTTTATGCCCACTACTAAACCGGCCAATTTACCGGCTGTATGGTTTTTTATTTTTTGGTCAACCTCAATGGCCCGTGCGATGGCTTCGTTTCCATAAACACTGAGGAAAGCATTAAGACTATTTTTTTGATCAATAACAGCAAGATGATTCTTTATCAACTCAACACAGGTGAGTTGACCTTCCTCTAACTGTTTGCGGATTTGGGAATATGAACGGTGCTGCAACCGGAATTACTTCTCTTCGATTTTGGGCATTTCTTTGCCCGCATCGTCCACTTCTTTCTTTACGTCTTTTACGGCATCCTTAAATTCGCGGATACCTTTCCCCAAGCCTTTGGCAAATTCAGGAATCTTTTTGGCTCCAAAAAAAACCAATACAAATAAACCGATTACAACCCACTCCATGGCACCGGGCATTCCTATCAAAAAGATTACGTTCATAGCAATTATTTAAGTCTGTAAAAATAAGGAAATTTATCGAATACTTCTGTAGAAAATACTTTTAACGTTTAATCCTCTACCTCTACTATCATTTCAATTTCTACGGCAATGTTAGACGGCAACATATACATGCCAACGGCCGAGCGCGCATGTTTTCCCTTCTCACCGAAAACGGAAACCATCAAGTCAGAAAAGCCATTGATTACCTTGGGTTGGTCGGTAAAGGTATCGGTACAGTTTACCATGCCCATTACTTTTACTATTCGCTTTACTTTGTTGAGATCGCCCACTTCTGCCTTCAGCGTACTAAGCAAAGCAATGCCTGTTTGTTTGGCGGCTTCCCGGCCTTGTTCAAGGGTTAAATCTTTTCCTACTTTACCCTGTATATGGGTATTGTCGGCACGTGTGGGGCCATGGCCGGCAAAAAACAATAAATTACCACTACGCACTACCTTTACATAGCTGCCCATAGCCGGGGTGGGGGCGTAAAGTTCTATCCCCAAATCTTTCAGTTTTTTGTCGAAATCAATTTTCTGTGTCCACCCAAAGGCCGGTAGCAACAGAAAAAGAATAAGAATAAGAGTAAGTTTTTTCATATAATTTTAGGGTCATCGTTCCCTTGTGATAAGATAGGGAAGGTAACAACAATTTTGATTTTTGTTAGTAAACTTTTTTATGGACAAAAAAACACGTTGCCCTTGGTGCCTGAAGTTTGAGAAGTATGTTCGCTACCACGATGAAGAGTGGGGTGTACCCGTACATAACGATCAAAAACATTTTGAATTTCTGATCTTAGAAGGAGCACAGGCAGGCTTGAGTTGGAGTACCATATTAAACAAACGCGAAGGCTACCAAAAGAATTTTGCCGGTTTTGATCCGGCAAAAGTAGCCCGCTTCACAACAAAAAAAATTGAAAAGATTTTAACCGATCCCGGTATTGTGCGCAACTCATTGAAGGTGCATGCGGCTGTAAATAATGCCAAACGGTTTCTGGAAGTACAAAAGGAATTTGGTTCTTTCGATCAGTACATTTGGGGATTTGTTAACCACCAGCCCAAAGTAAACCAATGGAAAAGGTTGAAGCAAGTTCCGGCTACTTCTAAAGAATCGGATGCGCTAAGTAAAGATTTAATCAAACGAGGATTCAAGTTCGTGGGGAGCACCGTTATGTATGCTCACTTACAGGCTTGCGGGCTGATTAACGACCACTTGGTCGATTGCTTCCGTTACCGCGAAGTATAAACTTAATTGGCGTATTCGCTTAAAAATTTCATGCGCATCAGGCGCACATCTTCTTCGCTGTAATTTGGCAATTCAGCTACGGCAGATTCAATGCTGTCGGTTTCGCTGTTAAGAAAGTAATCGTAGATTTCTTCCTGCTTGCCTTCATCAAGCACTTCGTCAATGTAATAATCTACATTTAGTTTGGTGCCGCTGTTAATAATGTTTTCCATTTCGGTAAGCAATTCATCAAAAGAGAGCGCTTTGCTTTCGGCAATTTCATCCAGATCTACCTTGCGGTCTATCTGCTGAATAATGAAAATTTTAATTTTCGATTTATTAACAGACGATTTCACCACTACTTCGGCCGCGGTTTCAATGTCATTATCGTCAACGTATTTTTGGATGAGCTCTAAAAATTCTTTACCAAACTTATTTACCTTGCCCATGCCCACCCCGTTTACGCTTGCCATTTCTTCTTTGGAGGTAGGATAAGTAGTGGCCATCTCTTCTAAAGAGGGGTCTTGAAAAATAACGTAGGGGGGAAGGTCTTTTTCTTTCGCCATTTTTTTGCGCAAAGCTTTGAGCATTTCAAACAGCTTCTCGTCATACGATTTGGAATTGACCGGGGTGCGTTCGCTCGATTCTTCTTCGTCTATGTCGGTAGTAAAATCGTGGTCGCGGGCCAATTCAATTTCGTGTGGTTTTTTCAAAAAGGCCAATCCTTTGGGGCTAAGCTTTAGCACGCCAATGTTATCAATATCTTTTTCCAAGTATTGATAGATCAGCGCCTGCCGGATTACGGATTTCCAGAAGTCGGCATCTTCGGTATCGCCTTTACCATAAATTTTTAAATCGAAATGGCCATAGCTTTTCACATACTCATCTTCCGTGCCACGAATTACGTTTACCAGATGGGCCAGCCCAAACCGTTCGTTGGTTTGCTTCACGGCTTCGAGGGCAATCTTTACAAACTCCGATCCCTCAAACCGCTCGCGCGGGTTCGTGCAGTTATCGCACATGCCACAATTTTTACCCTGGTATTCTTCGCCAAAATAGTGGAGCAGCTGCTTGCGCCTGCATACGGGCGATTCGGCATAAAACTCCATTTCCTGTAACAGAATGCGGGCGTTTTCGCGCTCTTGTACGGATTTATCTTTATTAAATTTTTCCAGTTTATTTAAATCGTTGTGGCTGTAAAACATCAGGCACAAGCCTTCCAGTCCATCGCGGCCAGCCCGGCCCGTTTCCTGATAGTAGCCCTCCAAAGACTTGGGTACATCATAGTGCACCACAAAGCGTACATCGGGTTTATCGATGCCCATGCCAAACGCGATGGTGGCACAAATAATATCTACCTCTTCATTCAAAAAATCGTCTTGGTTTTTCATCCGCACATCCGGATCGAGGCCGGCATGATAGGGGGCTGCTTTAAACCCGTTTACATTTAGCAACTGGGCAATCTCTTCTACTTTTTTGCGACTCAGGCAATAGATAATGCCCGACTTTCCTTTATGGTCTTTGAGAAAGCGGATCAGTTGTTTTTTGGTTTCCTTTTTCGGTCGTACTTCGTAATACAGGTTTTTTCGGTTGAAGGAAGAAATGAACACATCCGCTTCTTCCATTTGCAGATTCTTCTGTATATCCAGTTGTACTTTGGGTGTGGCCGTAGCCGTAAGGGCAATTACATTCATATCGCCCAGTTGGGCAATCATCGATTTGATCTTGCGGTATTCCGGGCGGAAATCATGCCCCCACTCGGAAATACAGTGCGCTTCATCTATGGCTACAAAAGCAATTTTTACTTTTTGCAAAAACTCAATATTCTCTTCTTTAATAAGCGACTCGGGGGCAACATACAGCAGTTTAATTTTTCCGGATACACTGTCTTTTCGAATACGTGTGATTTCGCCTTTGCTCAGGGTTGAGTTTAAAAAGCGAGCATCGATGCCGTACGCGTTAAGCTGATCTACCTGATTTTTCATCAGGGCAATGAGGGGCGAAATAACGATTGCTAATCCTTCGCTTACCATTGCGGGCAGTTGGTAACAGAGCGATTTGCCCGCTCCGGTGGGCATAATTACAAATGTATTACGTCCGCTTAAAATGTTCTTTATTACAACTTCCTGATTTCCACGAAAATTACCGTACCCAAATATTTCTTTGAGTTTACCTTTTAATTCATCTTTCTCTTCGGCTACTACCATATCTGTCAAAATAAAAATTTTTTCAATCGTTTATTATTTCTACAACGGGAAATGAAGATAATAAAAATAAAACGGATGATAGAAAAGCATGTAAGAAAAAAATTTCTTTTTAACTGAATTTAATTTGCCTCCTCTCCGAATGTCTTTTAACCCTCTACGGTAGCCCGCTTATCTAAAATTTCATTTTTAAATGGTGTAATTTTTTTTATCTTGAGAGAAGTGTGCATTTTTCTATCTTCGCTCCTCTTTTTATCCATTCATGAACAACAACCTTTTTGTAGTACTGATGACCGGGGGGGCAGGTACGCGTTTTTGGCCGTATAGCCGAAATGCCTACCCTAAACAATATCTCGATGTATTAGGTACGGGAAAATCGCTTCTGCAATCTACCTACGACCGATTCAGTACTCTTTGTCCGGCCGAAAATATTTTTGCGGTCGCAAATCAGGATCATAAAGATTTAACCCGGGAACAATTACCCTCGCTTAATTCTCATCAATTATTAACAGAACCCATGCGCAGGAACACAGCTCCCTGTATTGCCTACGCCTGCTACCGTATTGCTAAAATAAACCCGCAAGCCATTGTTGTGATCAGCCCGGCCGATCATTTAATTTTAAATGAAAATGATTTTAGGCAAACCGTATTAAAGGCAGCTGATTTTGCCCGCGAGCAAGATAAACTTATCACACTGGGCATTAAACCCACCCGCCCCGAAACCGGGTATGGATACATTCAATTCATCGAGAGTAAAAATCAACTGAAAAAAGTAAAGACGTTTACTGAAAAACCGGAATTGTCGCTGGCTAAAAAATTTATTGATAGCGGTGATTTTGTGTGGAACTCAGGTTTGTTTATCTGGGGTGTACAAGCATTTTTAAAAGCCTTTCATAAGTACCTCCCCGAAATGGAAGAAGTATTTGATGACATCCGGGAGAAAATAGGCACCCCCCAAGAACGAGAAGCCATCCAAACGGCCTATGCACAAGTAAAAAGCATCTCCATTGATTATGGCATTATGGAAAAAGCCGATAACGTCTATGTGCTGCCCAGCGAATTTGCCTGGAATGATTTGGGCTCCTGGGCTTCGCTTCACGATATCTCTGCCAAAGACCAAAATAATAATTCGGTAGCTGCCGATGCCCTGATCTATGATACCCGCAACTCCATCATTAAAGGGCCGAAAGATAAACTCATCGTTGTGCAGGGCCTAAACGGTTATTTGGTAGGCGCTTTTGATAACGTGGTCATCGTCTGCGAAAAAGACAAAGAAGATTTATTTCGCAGGTTTGTAAACGACCTGAAGGCCAAACCAAACGGAGCCGAGTACCAGTAACTTCGGCAGCCATGTCTAAAATAAAAAAACTCGCAGGCGAAACCGTACTCTACGGGCTCGGCAACATCTTGCCGCGTTTTTTAAATTTCTTACTGGTCCCCATTCATACCTCTTTTTTTCATGCGGAAGAGTACGGTGTATTTACTAAGCTTATGGCCTTGGTGGGGTTATTAAATGTATTGTACAGCTTTGGCATGGAGACGGCTTTTTTTCGTTTCTCAACAAAAAAAGAAGCAGACCCAACCCGGATTTTTAATGTAGCCCAAACGGCCGTATTTAGTATCAGTACAGGATTTACAGTTGTTCTCATTTTTTTCTCTTCTTCTTTTGCCCGTCTGCTCAATGTAGAGGGGCACGAAAATTATATTATCTGGCTGGCTCTGATCATGTTTACCGATAACGTGGTCAGCATTCCTTTTGCCAGACTGAGATTAGAAAAAAAACCGTTGCATTTTGCCTTATTCCGCACCTCAAATGTGCTGATTCAGATTGGGCTGACTCTTTATTTTTTGTACATCGCTTTCGATCCGGCCATCGGTATTGCATACCTGTTTTTGGCCAATCTCATTGCTAACCTGTTTTATCTTTTGTTCTTTGCAAAAACATTTTTAACCTGGAGACCAGCCTATAACCAGTCTTTGTTTTCGTCCATGTTAAATTATGCTTATCCCATCATGCTTACCGGACTGGCCGGTATGATGAATGAATTTTTCTCGCGCATTGCGCTGGATAAATGGCTTCCGGAAAATTTTTATCCCGGTAAAACGTCTGCATTTGCCGTGGGGGTGTTTGGCGTGTGCTACAAGTTATCCGTATTTATGAACCTTACCGTGCAGGCCTTTCGTATGGCAGCCGAACCTTTCTTTTTTTCGAATGCGGAAGAACCCAATTCGCCCGCCTTATTTGCCCGTGTAAATCATTATTTCGTTATCGTATGTTGCTTTATTTTGCTGGCAGTAAGCCTCCATTTAGACTGGCTTAAAATTTTCTTTTTAAGAAAAGAAGAATATTGGGTAGGCCTTTCCGTAGTGCCTCCGCTATTGCTTGGTTATCTTTTTCTGGGGGTATATTATAATTTTTCGGTTTGGTTTAAACTGACCGACCGTACTTATTTCGGCACCTTCATTACAGTGGGTGGAGCTTTGTTAACCCTTGTGTTGAATTATCTGTTAATTCCGCTGGCCGGGTACGATGGCAGCAGCTGGGCTACCGTTCTGGTTTACGGGGCTATGATGCTTACCTGTTATGGGTTCGGGCAACGGTATTTTCCCATACCTTATACCGTTTGGGTTGATGCCGGCTATGTGGCCGGCACCTATCTTTTAGTTATGGCTCTCCATGCTGTCTCTTTTTCTTCGCAGATTATGGCTACGGCCATTCACTTCTTGGTTATTGTGTTGTTTTTACTTTTTGTTTATGTGGCCGAACGGAAAGAAATCTTTCAACAAATAAAAAAACAGGAATAAAACAAGGCCTTCTCTTTTCTTGGCCATCCGGCTACAACACGTATTCTTCCTTTACCCTGCTCAACGTGCAAATCTTTTTCTATTTCTTGCTAAGATTGCACTCAATTTATTTCTATAACAATGTCCTCCTCTTCTTTTCCAAATTTGGCCATTAATGGTATGGGCCGCATAGGCCGTACCTTGTTCCGCTTGCTGTTGCAGCAAAATAAGTTAACGCACTTGGTGGCCGTTAACGATATTATGCCTAAAGAGAACTTGATTTATTTGTTGCAGTACGATTCTATCCGGGGATTGCTGAATGCCGAGATTGTTTCAACCGAAAAGGGATTGGCCGTAAATGGCCATGAAATTTTTTTTAGCAGCGAACCAAAAATTGAAAACATCAACTGGAAAGACCGAGGCATTCATACCATTATTGAGGCCACCGGATTATTTACGCTATTACAAGATGCTACAAAACATTTTGTAAATAACCCAACGCGGGTTTTGCTAACTACCTTCAGCCAGGATATTCCGGTAACGGTGTGGGGCGTTAATCATTTGTCGGGAAAAACTTTACCGATTATCTCTCCGGGAGATTGTACGATTAATTGTGTGGCCCCGGTCCTAAAAACCATTCAAACCCATTATCCCATTCAATCGTTGCACATCAATGTGATTCAAGGATACACTACACGCCAGGAATTGATTGATGGTGCCTATAAAGGGTTGCGCAGAGGGCGCGCAGCGGCTCACTCCATTATTCCTTTTGAGGTGAACATCACTCCTGTTCTAGAAAAAATTTTTCCTTCGTTAAGTAATAAAATTAACTCTCTCTCAACACGAGTACCGGTGGCCTGCGGGGCGTTGGCCGAGTTGTCTGTCGCTTTAGATGCGCCTACATCCGTTAACCAAATCCATTCTATTTTTGAGCAGGCCTCAAAAAATGAACTGAAAAATATAACCACCATTACATACGACCCGATTGTATCGTCTGATATTTTGAACAACCGGCACTCAGGCGTAATAGATGGATTGCTTACGAGCGTTACCAATGGCCGGTATGTTCGCTTGCTGGCCTGGTTTGACAACGAATGGGGCTACTGCCACCGGCTTTTCGATTGGTTACAAAATATTTGAGCACCCGCACTTAGCAATAGATCATGAAAGAATAACCATGGAACCTTACTTCGATCAAATTGCCCCTTTTATACTCAGTAAAGAAACGCTCGATTCCCTGCTGGAATTAGGTTGGTACCGTATGCACCAAAGTATGTTTACCTGCTCGCACGTGCACATGGGAGATTTGTACCGGGTACATTGGTTACGATATGATTTGAATGAAATTCAACTCAGGAGTTCGCATAAAAAAATCAGAAAAAGAGCAAAAAAATTTCATCATACAATTGAAGATCTAAAAGTGATTTCTCATCGTCATGCACTCCTCCATGCTTCTTACCGGTCGTCTATTGATTTTGATGCCTCCCTTAGTATTCAAGATTGTCTTTTTGGCGAAGCTGAAGACTTTATCAATATTTTCGATACAAAATGTATTTCTGTTTATGACCAAGACAAGCTGATTGCTGCCGGCTACTTTGATGTGGGTAAAAATTCGGCCGCTTCTATCTTGCATTTTTATGATCCGCACTACAGCCGGTTTAGCTTAGGCAAATATCTTATCCTGAGTACGCTCGATTTTCTGTATGAAAATAAAATTTTGTATTACTACCCGGGGTATGTGGTAGAGGGTTTGCCGAAAATGAATTACAAACTTTTTTTGGGGGAAGAGCAAGCTCACTATTTTCATCCGGCCTCGGCCACTTGGAAACGCTTCGATAAATCTATTTTAACTACTTCTGAAGGGAATAGCGCGCACGGCTAAAGAATTGAACAGTCGAATATTTTTATGCACTATTTTCCTTCGGCCATTTTCTCGGCTGTTTCCGCGATCTTCAGTTGTTCAATAAAATCATCCACTTCGCCATTCATAATGGCCGGTAAATTGTATTGCGTATAGCTTATACGATGATCTGTTACACGGCTTTGCGGGTAGTTGTACGTCCTTATTTTTTCAGAGCGGTCGCCACTGCGCACCTGGCTTCTCCGTGAGGCACCAATTTCGGCTTGTTGTTTTTCTACCTCCATTTCGTACAGCTTCGTTCGAAGCATTTGAAGCGCTCGTTCACGATTGCCATGTTGCGATCGTTCTACCTGGCAGGTAATTACAATGCCCGTGGGCTTATGGGTAAGCTGCACTTTTGTTTCTACTTTATTTACGTTTTGGCCTCCGGCCCCACTGGAGCGGGCCGTTTGAAACTCCAAGTCTGCCGGGTTCAATTCAACATCCACCTCTTCAGCTTCCGGAAGCACCACCACCGAGGCGGCCGATGTATGAACGCGGCCTTGTTGCTCTGTTTCGGGTACGCGCTGTACCCGGTGTACGCCCGATTCATATTTCAGTAATCCATACGCTCCTTCGCCTTCTACGCTGGTAATTACTTCCTTGTAGCCACCAGCCGTGCCTTCGGTTACATCTACGACTAAAAATTTATATCCTTTGCGTTCGCAAAAGCGCTGGTACATGCGCCATAGATCTCCGGCAAAAATGGCGGCTTCATCTCCGCCTGTACCGGCCCGAATTTCAAGTACAGCATTTTTTTCATCGTTCGGGTCTTTGGGCATCAGCAATTCTTTTATTTCACTTTCTAATGAATCGCGTTTAGGCTCTAATTCATCTATCTCCATTTTAGCCAGCTCGCGCATTTCTTCATCTTTTTCTTTTTGAAGAACTTCCTTAGCGTGTTTAATGCCCTCTAATGCCATCCAATACTGATCAGCCTTTTTCACTACTCTTTCCAGGCTTTTGTATTCTTTGCTTAGTTGCTGAAATTTTTTTTGATCTTTTACCGTTTCGGGTTGCATCAACAATTGTCCCACTTCTTCAAAACGGTTTTTAATATCGGTTAGCTTTTCAATCATAACATAAAAACGGGGCGCAAGTTAACAAAATCAGTTAATCGGGATAAGTGTACATTTCTGTAAAGGGCGGTGTTCGGTTTTAATACAATGCGAACTACTGATAGCCTTAATTTATTCAGAAATACCGTTTCTAAAAAGAGAACGGTTTTTGAGTTACCTCCGCTAAAAAAGAAAATGATGATAAAAGGCTGTGCTTTCGTTTTGGTCGGGTTAATGCTGCTCATGGCAGTGCCTGTATGTATGGGGCTGGCAGGGGGCTTGTTGGGTATGGTGGCGGGTATTATTGGTGGCATTTTTGGCATGCTGGCCGGTCTGTTAGGTGCCTTGTTCGGAATTATTGGTGCTCTCCTCAAAGGATTCTTTCACCTTATTTTCGGGTGGAGTTGGGCTGACGCGTTTTCTGGTTCTTCCGACAACCATTTTTGGGTTGTACTGATTATTGTAGTAGTCGTAGCCTTCGCTTTTAAAAATAAAAACAAATCATAATCTCAGCTCAGCCCGCATCATCATGATATAGTTGCGCAGCGCCTCCGGCCAGGTTTCATCGGCATCCCACCGGGTGCCTAAAAAAATATTGTGATACTCCGTGTTTTTTAGATAAAACTTATAGATCGTTTTTTTGGAAGGGATGGTTTTTACTTTTTGTGCCCCTTCTAAAAAATAGGTTGTAAGCAGTGAGCCGGCCGTTTGCGAAACATCGTACCCCAGCATATCTCTGGCCACATCGCCCCGGGTGTGTACAAACCGAAGCACCAACCGGTACCCTTTTTCTTCCAATTCATTGTCTTTCAGTTGCGGATCCACCAAATCATATTTAAACGGAAATTTGTCTTTTAAAAGTTCAATCAGCAGGTTGTCGTCTGCTTCGTTGCCCATCCGTGGAACGGCCGTTTTTACCATCCGCACATCGGCCGTAAAGCGTTCATCTCGTTCGCGAAAAAAATGAGGCAGAATATTTTTCTCTGGCACATCATTAATTAAAAAGCTTTCTTTTTTTTGGGTGCTGATACAAAATCGGTAAACCGCCTGAAGCAAGGATGGGAAAAAAGGATCATCCAGTTTCCAGGCTGTATGTTGTTTATCGGCCAGATCGGGAGTGCCGTTATATTCTGTAATCGTGATTTGATACCCTTTGCCGGGTTTCTGCAGTAAGATCAAAAAACGGATATTACGCGAAGAAAAATAATTAGCAAATGCATGTAAAGGATCTATGCCGCTGAGCACATAGTCTATATCCAGATACAAAACGGCATCGATACCCGCTTGTTGAAAATATTTTTGGGCTCCCAGAAGTTCGTCCGGTGTAAAACTCGCATCATATAAAACCACCGAACGCCCCGCACACAACTTGGCCGGAAGCGAACTGCCAAAATTTAAACGGGAAAGAAGTTTATCTGATTCGGGTAATGCCTGACTATACCCTGCGTAAGCCGAAAAAATAAAAAGACAGAAGAAAAAAATACGAAAACTCATTAATTTATAAAACGGATTATCTCGTCAGGTTATTGCAAAGTCTCCGTTTACAAAAGTGCTAAAAAACTTTGTACCTTTAAAAATGGAAATAATCCTACCCTGCTTTCCGCAAATACAGGTGAGGCTATTTGATACGCTCTCCGAAAGAACTATGATAATCGATAATCTGATTCAGAAACCAATCGGGTTTTAGGTTTTTTGTTTACACGAAGAAGGTTATATCTGGTTCTACAAATCAATTAGAAAAGCGCTCCCTCCGATATTCAATTATAAAATTTCCTCGTTATTTATTTGTGCTGAAACTTTCAGGAATACATTTTTGTACCTCTAACACATGGCTTCTCCTTTATCCAAAAAAACGGACAACTCCGGCCACGAAACTATTGATGTAATCGGGGCGCGCGAGCATAACCTGAAAAACATCAGTGTAGCCATTCCGCGCAATCAATTTATCGTCATTACCGGCATCAGCGGCAGCGGCAAGTCGTCCCTTGCTTTCGATACCATTTATGCCGAAGGCCAACGGAGGTACATGGAAAGTTTTTCTGCGTATGCCCGTAGTTTTATTGGTAATCTAGAGCGCCCCGATGTGGATAAGATTAACGGGTTAAGTCCGGTTATTTCCATCGAACAAAAAACCACCTCGCGCAACCCCCGTTCTACGGTGGGAACCGTAACAGAGATTTACGATTTCATGCGTTTGTTGTATGCCCGGGCGGGAGAAGCTTATTCTTACCTCACGGGCGAAAAAATGGTGCGGCAATCAGAAGACCAGATTGTAGATTCCATCATCTCCCATTTTACAGGAAAAAAATTAACCCTTCTGGCTCCGGTTGTCAAAGGCCGGAAAGGGCACTATCGCGAACTATTCGTTCAAATAAGAAAGCAAGGGTACAGCAAAGTGCGTGTAGATGGGGTGATGCAAGACATCGTGGCAAAGATGCAGGCAGATCGTTTCAAAATTCACGACATTGAAATAGTAATAGACCGCATCGTGCCCGATGCTAAAGACCGGTATCGTATTGCCCAATCGGTAAATACGGCATTGAAAGAAGGCAAGGGTGTAATCATGGCGCTGGAAGAAAGCGGGAAGACACATCACTTCTCCAAATTTCTGATGGATCCGAAATCGGGCCTGTCGTACGATGAGCCGGCTCCCAATAATTTTTCATTCAATTCTCCGTATGGCGCCTGTCCGGTTTGCACGGGGTTAGGCATTACGGAAGAGATCACCGAAGATTCCATTATGCCGGATATGAATTTAAGTATAAGCCGGGGGGGCATTCGGCCGTTAGGCGAATATCGCGACATCTGGATTTTTAAAAAGGTAGAAGCTATCTTAAAAAGATACAAACTCACGCTCAGCACTCCGCTCAAAGAAATTCCTAAAGACGTACTGCAGATATTAATGCGGGGAGACGATGTGCCGGTAGCCGTACCTTCCGTAAAGTACCCCGGCACTGAATGGAACACCCGATTTGAGGGCATCCTCCGTTTTTTACAAAAGATGAAAGACGAAGGGACCGATCACATGAAAAAGTGGGTAGATGATTTTACGGTAACTAAAGTTTGCCCTGAATGTTATGGAGCCCGGCTGAAAAAAGAATCCTTGCATTTTAAAATAGATGGAAAAAATATAGCAGAGTTGTCGGAGTTGAACATGGATTCTCTGAAAGAATGGTTTGATGGGCTGGAAAACCGTATCAACGAAAAGCAAAAAATTATTGCAGCCGAAGTGCTGAAAGAAATTCGCAAACGAATCGGGTTTCTGTTAGCGGTGGGATTGAATTACCTACATTTAAATCGTCCGCTTCGCACCCTTAGCGGGGGCGAAGCCCAGCGCATACGCCTGGCCACCCAAATCGGAACCCAGTTAGTGGGCGTTTTGTATATCTTAGATGAACCCAGCATTGGCCTGCACGCCCGCGACAATATAAAACTAATTAATGCATTAAAAGACTTGCGCGATATAGGCAATTCGGTCATTGTCGTAGAGCATGACAAGGAAATGATGTTGGCGTGCGATTACCTGATAGATGTTGGCCCGGGTGCCGGCCGGCATGGTGGCCATATTGTGGCCGAAGGAACCCCAAAAGATTTTCTGAAAAATAAAAGCACCACGGCAAAATACCTGAACGGAGAAATTGGCATCCAATATTTAAAAGAGCGAAGAAAAGGAAAGGGAGAAAATTTGATACTGACAGGGGCCACCGGCAACAATCTTAAAAAAATTGATCTTGAAATTCCATTAGGGACACTGACATGTATAACGGGTGTTTCGGGTAGCGGCAAATCAACCCTGATACACGAAACTCTTTTTCCGATTTTAAACCAGCATTTTTTTAACTCGCGTACCGAGCCGTTGCCTTACCAAAAAATTACCGGTCTTAAATTAGTTGATAAAGTAATCGAAGTAGATCAGTCGCCCATCGGGCGAACCCCCCGCTCCAATCCGGCCACGTACACGGGTGTGTTTACCGACATACGCGATCTATTTGCCCAAATGCCCGAAGCCAAAATACGCGGATATAAAACGGGGCGCTTTTCATTTAATGTAAAAGGGGGACGGTGCGAAACATGCGAAGGGGCCGGTTTGCGTTTAATCGAGATGGAGTTTTTGCCCGATGTGTATGTGCCCTGCGAAACCTGTAAAGGTAAACGCTACAACCGCGAAACACTGGAGGTTCGCTTTAAAGGAAAATCTATTAGCGATGTGCTCGACATGACGGTGGAGGAAGGCGTAACCTTTTTTGAAAACCAACCCAAAATATTGCGCAAAATTGAAACCCTTTATGAAGTGGGGCTGGGTTATATTTCATTGGGCCAGCATGCCACCACCCTTTCGGGAGGAGAAGCCCAGCGTGTAAAGTTGGCCACTGAACTGAGCAAGCGCGATACCGGTAAAACATTTTACATTTTGGATGAACCCACCACCGGGCTGCATTTTCAAGACATCAGTCACCTGCTGGATGTATTGCAAAAACTGGTAAACAAAGGCAATACAGTGTTAGTAATTGAGCACAACATGGATGTTATTAAATCTGCCGACCATATTATTGACTTGGGCCCCGAAGGGGGTGCGGCCGGAGGTAGGATTGTGGCACAAGGCCCACCCGAAGACGTTGCTAAAAATCAAGACAGCTACACCGGAAGGTTTTTGAAAGCAGAACTTGCCTGATAAATATAGTTTATCGGCTTAAATACAAATTCCTTTCTGCATATATATTTAAGAAATAATCGTCCATCAAATCATCGATGAAATAAATCGCCTCCCCGGTAGATTTCATTTCCGGACCCAGTTCTTTTTTTACCTCAGGAAATTTGCTGAACGAAAACACCGGCACTTTAATGGCATACCCTTGTCGTTTGGGCGCAAACGAAAAATCTTTCACTCTTTTTTCGCCTAACATTATTTTGGTGGCATAGTTTACATACGGTTCATCGTATGCTTTACAAATGAAGGGTACCGTGCGCGAAGCGCGCGGGTTTGCTTCGATGATATATACTTTATCGTTTTTAATGGCGAATTGAATATTAATCAGTCCAACCGTTTTCAAAGCTACGGCTATACGCTTGGTATAGGTTTCAATTTGTTTGATTACAAAATCGCCCAGATTATAGGGCGGAAGCACTGCATACGAATCGCCCGAATGAATGCCGGCCGGCTCGATGTGCTGCATAATGCCGATGATGTACACGTCTTCTCCATCGCAGATGGCATCGGCCTCCGCTTCAATGGCACCATCCAGAAAATGATCGAGTAATACCTTGTTATCGGGCAAATGTTTCCAGATGTCGAGAATGTGATGCTCCAGTTCTTTTTCGTTTATCACTATTTTCATACTCTGCCCGCCCAGCACATACGAAGGACGTACCAGCAATGGAAAGCCGATGGTTTTAGAAACCTCGAGGGCTTCATCCGCATCGCGGGCTACCCCAAATTCAGGATAGGGGATGTTCAGTTCTTTGAGCAGGGAGGAGAAACTTCCGCGATCTTCGGCAATGTCGAGCGCTTCAAACGAAGTACCCATAATTTTTACTCCGTATTTGTTTAGTTTCTCGGCCAGCTTCAAAGCGGTTTGGCCGCCCAGTTGCACAATTACCCCTTCCGGTTTTTCGTGTTGAATAATATCCCACAGGTGTTCCCAAAAAACGGGTTCAAAGTAAAGTTTATCGGCAATGTCAAAATCGGTTGAAACGGTTTCCGGGTTGCAGTTGATCATGATCGTTTCGTAACCACATTCTTTGGCGGCCAGTACTCCGTGCACGCATGAGTAATCAAATTCAATGCCCTGGCCAATTCGGTTCGGGCCGGAGCCGAGCACAATTACTTTTTTCTTAGGTGTAACTACCGATTCATTTTCCGCATCGAAAGAAGAATAGTAATAAGGCGTTTTGGCTTCAAATTCGGCCGCGCACGTATCTACCAGTTTATATACGCGGTTAATATCCATCTCCTTTCTTTTCTTGTGCACTTCACTTTCAAAACAGTCCATCAAATGCCCCAACTGGCGATCGGCATAGCCTTTTTCTTTGGCGGTGCGCAAGAGTGATGTCGGGATGGTTTCAATCTTATATTTTTCAATTTCTTTTTCCAATTCTACTAATTCCCAAATCTGTTCTAAAAACCACTTATCTATTTTCGTTAGGTTTTGAATGGTTTTCATAGAAATGCCCAACTTCATGGCATCGTAAATATGGAAGAGGCGGTTCCAACTCGGGTTGGCCAAACTGTGCAGCAACTCATCTTGTTTGGTCAATTCTTTACCATCGGCTCCGAGTCCGTTTCGTCTGATCTCCAGGCTTTGACAAGCTTTCTGCAGAGCTTCCTGAAAATTTCGGCCGATGCCCATGGCCTCGCCTACCGATTTCATCTGAAGTCCCAGCTTACGGTCGGCTCCCGCAAATTTGTCGAAATTCCAACGCGGTATTTTTACAATCACATAATCCAGAGCTGGTTCAAAGTACGCTGACGTGGTTCCTGTAATGGCGTTTTTCAGTTCGTCCAGATTATAGCCAATGGCTAATTTGGCAGCGATCTTGGCAATGGGGTAGCCGGTTGCTTTCGAGGCCAGTGCCGATGAGCGCGACACGCGCGGATTGATTTCAATACCGATTATTTCGTTGTCATTATTGGGGTTAAGAGCAAACTGTACATTGCAGCCACCTGCAAACTGACCGATGCCGTTCATCATTTTAATGGCCAGGTTGCGCATGTGCTGATAAACTGTATCGGGCAATGTCATGGCCGGAGCCACGGTAACTGAATCGCCTGTGTGGATGCCCATCGGATCAAAATTCTCGATGGAGCAAATGATAATCACATTTCCTTTGCTATCGCGCAGCAACTCGAGTTCGTACTCTTTCCAGCCCATAATGCTTTGCTCTACCAACACTTCGTGAATGGGCGATGCCTGCAATCCGCGGTTTAGCGCTTCATCAAAATCTTCCGGTTTATTTACAAAACCTCCGCCTGTTCCGCCCAGCGTAAACGAAGGACGGATAACCAGCGGGAAGCCGATATCCTGAGCTATTTCTTTCCCTTTTAAAAAAGAGGTGGCGGTGGCTCCTTTGCAAACGCCCACATTCAGTTCCAACATTTTCAAACGGAATTTTTCGCGGTCTTCCGTAGTTTCGATGGCTTTGATGTCCACCCCGATAATTTTTACACCGTAGTGTTCCCAAATGCCTGCTTTATCGCACTCGATACAAAGGTTAAGAGCTGTTTGGCCGCCCATCGTTGGGAGTACCACATCTACGTGGTGTTTCTCCAAAATTTCTTTGATCGATTTTTTTTCCAGCGTTTTCAGGTAAACGTGGTCGGCCGTAACTTTGTCCGTCATGATCGTGGCCGGGTTGGAGTTGATCAGAATGACCTCAATTCCTTCCTCCCGCAACGAACGAGCCGCCTGTGAACCGGAATAATCAAACTCACATGCTTGGCCGATAATGATCGGCCCACTTCCAATAATTAAAACGGAGCGGATACTTCTGTCGCGGGGCATAGGTGGCTGGATAAAATCCCGCAAAAATAAATCATGTCAGCAGCATTATTGGGTTTTCAGGAATTATTTTTTTTCAGTTGCTGTACACTCAACCCGGATTAATCCGTTTTCACAATTTTCTGTGTTACCATTTTATCGGGCAGTTGTATGCGAACGATGTAGATGCCGGGTGCGAGCAGAGACACCGGCAAACTTACTTCGGCTTGCGGGCCGGCAGCCGAGATGTCTTGATCTGCAACAACCTGCCCCAGCGAATTAAATAAGATCAGTTTTGCCCCCGAAAGATTGGGTTCATCGATGGTAATATTTATTGTAGAGGTTACCGGGTTAGGATATACCTTCACCGCATTGGTAAAATTTTCTATGGCTGTAACAACGGACAGAAGGTTTGCTTTGGTATTAGAACAACCGTTGGCCGCCTTTACAGTAAGTTTTACCGTGTAATTCTGAATAGACGAATATTGATGAACTGGATTTTGATCCGTACTATTTTGTTTGTCGCCAAAATCCCAATACCAACTGGTGGCATTCGTACTTTGATCGTTGAAGGTGATGGGTGTGTAAATTTTCAGATCTCCGGCTGTTGTAAAATTTGCTGTGGGTCCGGGATTTACCACTACCGAAACCGTATCTGATTTTGAAGAACAGCCCATCAAATTATTTTTTACCCGCACGGCATATTTACCGGAAGCTTTAACGGTAATGATGTTGCTTTTATTTCCTGTATTCCAAATGGTAGAGTCGTCTTTAGCCACGGAAAGCAAAACCGAATCGCCCTGACAAAGTATCGGAGAGCGCGATGCCGTAATTACCGGATTTGCTTTTACCGTTGCTTTTACGGCTGTACGCACGCTTTCGTAAGTATGATCGGCATTCGACACATAAAATGTAGTGTCGTTCAACAAGTTGCCAGTGGTGTATTGTGTGCCGGTAAAAAATAAAGTTCCTCCCGTAAATGATTTATACCAATTTATTTTAGTAGCTCCGCTGGTCGTGAGTGTTGCCGGAGACTTATAGCAAACCGCTACCGAATCGCTGGCCGGCTTGGGTGCTTTAAGTGTATAGTTGTAAACGGAATCGGCATAGCGGGCCGATTTTTTCAGGCTGAGGGAATCGGGGGCGGCATGCAGCGCAAAGGCTACCGTTATGGTTTGGCCGGCATTAATGGTATAAGGCCCGGCAGAAACCACGTGGCTTACATCGCCCCCATTACCGTTGTAGGCTGGCAAAACACCTGCCTTTAGCCGGGCATTAGCACTTCCGATGGTAGCAGAAATTGTTTGAAATTTTTCTGCTTTGGTAAAACTTCCGGCAGATGAATTACTATAAAGGCCCCACGGGTTGCCGGCAATAGACGAATTATTATCTATGGCATAATAAGCAGGCGATCCGGTAAGCACTTGAATGCCCGCATTGGGCAACGATGAAGCCTTGGCTGGGAAAACAAATCCCATCTTGTTAGTATTGTCCCAGTTGGCCTGGTCGTTAGCCCCTCCGGCAGAAATATCCCAATCAGCAAAAATGCCAACGTAAAAAGGATTTAATATACTGGCCGTGGGGTTTGTAATTTGATATTCGAGGATAACAAATTTATCGTAGGGCGAATCTTTCCATACCAAACTGCGATAATCTACTTTTACTTGCTGCTGAGAGGGTGTAATTGAGTTGGAAAACTCACCAAAAATTTCAGCGTACGAGCGAACTCCGGGCTGAATTTGTTTGATTGAAACGGTGGAAGAAAAATCCTGATCGAACCCACCGCTCAAGCCTCGCACATTGTTAAACAAATTGGCAGGGGCGGTTCCCATGATCAACCCCATTTCAAAAAGCAATGAGTTTTGATTGAAAACAAAGCCTGATCCTTTAGCTGAATTTTGTGTGTCTTCATACCCCAACCGGCCAATGGACGTAACCGTGGTGGTGATCTGGTTAGCGTTTACGTCAATATAAGATGGATTAACATACATCGAAATATATTGATAGTCTGAATAGCTTCCGTCCGTGTAGGTAATTAAAAAATTAATCTGCGTATCCTGTGGCGTGTACGGGCTGATCGTTATTTCAAAGGGCATCAAACTATTTGTATAAGTGGCACCGCCCGCTATCGTGCCAGGTGCAATTGTATTTTTAGTAACCGTAATATATAAAGAACTGATGCTGGCGGTAATCTGAATTCCCGGTGAAGTGCTCTGCAAAAGATTTTTAAAATCCATAGATAAATAGGCTTTATCTCCCGGAGAAGGAATGGCTCCGTTTTTATTTACCAACTTAAAGTTGTTGGCGCGGAGAGAGGGTAAGTTTAGGGTAAGCGCCCGATACACATCCAGCCTCCCTAACCCCAGTTGGTTAACCTTGCCCGGGTTGGCGGTGTAGAGAGCCGTAGCATTGGCCGTAACCCGAAGTTGCTCACCTACCTGCACGGCCGAAAAAGTTGGGTTCTGTGCCCACACTAATGCCGCTGCGCCCGATGTAATGGGTGCCGAGAAAGAAGTTCCGTCCACCGTGCCTCCGTTAGTTGATGTGGTATAGGTATTGTTATATTGTGTGGTATAAATGCCCACCCCGGGCGCGGCAATATCTACGGTGGTACCATAGTTTGTAAACCGGGGAGCTACATCATTTTGATCGGTGGCTGCTACCGATATTACATTTGTATAGGCGGCCGGATAACTGGGCGTGCTAATCCCACTATTGCCGGCCGAAGCTATGATTAAACAATTCTGATCTAACACCATGGAGTTAATAATATCTTGCACGATCTGGCTTTGTCCCGAGCCGCCAAACGAGCAGTTAATAATACCGCGTATGCCATGTCTGTGAAAAAGATCGGCTGCATACATCATTCCCAACAGAGTGCCGTATTCCGATCCTCTGGTTGTTTTCTGGTTGTCGCCTGTGTGTTTGGTAAACAGCAGCTTGGTTTTAAAGCCTACTCCGGCAATGCCTTTTCCATTATTGGCTGCTGCCCCGGCACAACCGGCCACCCACGTGCCGTGGCCTAAATCGCCTGCATCGCTCACACTTGGGTTGGGTGTTAGTGAGGGGTTATTGTCTCCGTATTTTTGTGGGGTGTAGTCTGGTTTATAAATATTAGCCGTATCGGTTCCAATAAAATCCCAGCCTTGGTAGTCATCTATAAATCCGTTTCCATCATCATCAATTCCATTGATAGGATCCCATTTATTTTTGAAAAGATTAGGAGCCAAATCGGGGTGACTAAAGTTGCCGCCTGTATCGATAATGGCAATTACTACGGATGTATCTCCCTGGGTAATATCCCAAGCTTTAAATGCATTGATCGTGCTAAGATAATATTGCGATGAAATGAGCGGGTCGTTCGGAGTAAAACTACTTTCCATTTTATATTCCGGTTCTACTATTTCAAAATAGCCGGTAGCATATAATTGATTAATGTATGTCTCCACATCTTGGGTAGGGTCAAACGTAACTACAAAATATTTTGAAATATCTACTACCGGTGCGCTTGCCCTGGCTGATGCGCGCTGAAGCATACCCGTTGTAGCCAGCGACTCAATCCGGTTAGCCGACACTTCTTTTATTCTGACCGACCTGTTATTTGAAACCGCTAAAAGTTGGGCTTTATACTCGTGGCGAACCTTAACCAGTACGCGCCCGGTTTCGTACTTTGTGCCAGCCGGCATTTTAAATACTTTACCCGATTTATTTTGGGCTGATGCGGTGACCGTTAAAAATAAAATAAAAAACAGAGTATAGTTTTTTTTCATCGCCTGCGTTATTTGAAATTTAAAGTAACCAAAGTTCACCCATCAAATCAAATGGCGTGCTTTTAATTCTAAATATTTATTAATCGTATTCACCGAAAGTTTTTCGGGTGCCGTGAGAATATAATGAATGCCGTATTTAGCGAGTTCTTTCGTCATTCTTTTTTTATCGTATAGAAATTGTTCGGCTATCGCCTGATTATAAATCTCTTTCAGCCCGTCTGTTTTTTTATCTGCTACCGTGCGTAGTTCATCATTATCAAAAAATATTACTACCAGCAGGTGCATCCGGTTTAAGGCAAGCAAATAAGGAAGCTGGCGATGCAGTCCCTGAATACTTTCAAAGTTGGTATAGAGCAACAACAAGCTCCGTTGCGAGATTGATTGACGCACCCGGGCATAGAGCGAAGAATAATCGGTTTCAAAAAAGGCTGTTTTCTGGTTGTACAAAACTTCTTGAATAATGGCCATTTGATGGTTTGTGCGGCCGGCCCGCAAAAAACTTCCGATCCGATCTTGAAACGTTAATAGCCCTGCTTTGTCTGATTTTTTGATGGCAATGTTTGAAACAACCAAACTGGCATTGATGGCGTAATCCAACAAAGACATACCGTTAAACGGCATCTGCATAACGCGTCCCTTATCAATCAGTGAATACACTTGTTGCGATTTCTCGTCTTGATATTGGTTTACCATCAGCCTTGACTTCCGTGCGGTGGCCTTCCAGTTTACTGTGCGGAAATCATCGCCTGTTACATATTCTTTTATCAATTCAAATTCCTGGTTATGGCCTATACGCCTGATTTTTTTTATACCCGATTCCGTCAGGTAATGATGAATGGCCAGCAATTCGTATTTGCGCATCTGGATATAGGACGGATACACCGGCACCATCTTATCCATCGAAAATTGAAATTTTCTGACCACTAATTTTAATGGAGAATGCACCAGTACGTTGATCGCTCCAAAAAAATATTCTCCACGTTTTACCGGTCGTAAAAAATAGCGAATGGATTTTTTTTCTCCGGCAGCCAGAAATAATACAAACTCTATATCCCTTCGCTGAAACTGGTGCGGAGCCTCATCAAAAACGCGCAGCTTGGTATGAAACGGATAATAACTCTGCAGGTGTATCTGTATTTCATTCTCATCACCATTCGATAACCTTTCGGCTACCACGCGGTTTCCCGTTAGCCCTTTCTTTACCCGGTACAGCAATACCATATCGGTTGCTACCATGACCAGCCCAACAAAAAATAAAATCTTGGGCACAAAATAAAATCCCTGAAAAATAAAAGTGAGAACAAATATTAAAGCGATGCTTCCGAGCAGTAAAAACAAGCGGTTCGTTAAAAACAGGCTTCGAAAGAATTTTTTCATCTACAAAAATTACCGGGGTACTTCAATTTTGTTGATGATCAGATGAATGGTGTCATCGGCCGAAACGCCCTCCATTTCTTTTTCGGGACTTAATACAACCCGGTGCCGCAATACCGGAAGTGAAACGGTTTTTATATCGTCCGGGTTGACAAAATCGCGGCCTTGAATTAAGGCATAAGCCTTGGCACTTCTCAAAATTGCAAGGGAGGCGCGGGGCGATGCCCCTAAAAATAACATAGAATTGTTTCGTGTTTCATTTACCAATTGGGCTATGTAGCTCAATAAGTTTGGTTCAATGTGCACCTGCTGGGTAGCCTGCCGAAAAGAATCAATCTGCTCGGCCGATAGTACCGCGTTTACTTCGGTGAGCGGCAAGGCACCCTGGCGCAAATGGTGTTTGGCCAATATTTCTACTTCATTTTCCAATGAAGGGTAATTCACTATTATTTTAAACAAAAAACGATCTAACTGAGCTTCCGGTAAGCGGTAAGTTCCTTCTTGCTCAATCGGGTTTTGGGTCGCCACCACCAGATATGGGCTTTTCATTTTATGGGTGCGGCCATCTACCGTTACTTGTCTTTCTTCCATCACTTCAAACAAGGCTGCTTGAGTTTTGGCCGGAGCCCGGTTAATCTCATCTATCAAAATGAGATTGGAGAAAACCGGTCCTGGTTTAAATTCAAATTCTGAAGTTTTTAAATTATAAACCGATGTGCCTACCACATCAGACGGCATGAGGTCGGGCGTAAATTGTAGACGCGAAAAATCAATCGAAATAATTTTCGACAAAAGTTTTGCTGTAAGTGTTTTGGCTACCCCGGGTACCCCTTCGAGCAACACGTGCCCATCGGCCAGAATAGCCGTAATGAGCAACTCTACCATTTGCTCCTGTCCCACGATCCCTTTCCCTATTTCTTCTTTTATGGTTTTTATTTGTTCGGTTAGCCGGCTCAGGTCAACCCGCGATTGAAATGAATTGTCATTCATAAGTAAAATTTATTTATTCCAAAAATCATATATATGCTTTGTTAGTTGTGTTAGTTCTTCAGCCGAAATTTTTTCTTTAGATAAAATTAGCCGGATGCTATCGGCTACCCGCTGTACTGCTAACTCATCAACACCCGTTTTCAGCGAAAGAGATCGCACATAGTGGGGCGATTGGGCATGGATTGTAAAATGATACCGGTTTTGCACCGACTCGTTAAAAAATAAAATCTTCTTCAGCGCAATACTTTTATGATCTGCCTTTTCAAAATAGAGGCCGGCTATGGTGCTCACAAATTCAAGGGATGTATTAACTAATGGTTTTATAACCGGAATAATGCGTTGTTTTCGTTTAGCCTCGAACAGTATAAAAATAAGGATAGCCGCTACAGTTATATAGTAGGCCCAGCGCAGCGGCTCGGTAAGAAGAATAAACCGCAAAGGAGATCTCGCCTCCAGGCGTCCTGCCTGGTAATATTCCGTCCAGTAGATTTCGTGTGGCGGCAGGTACGAAAGCAAGGCAGATGCTAATTGGCTGCGGTCATTTTCTAATAGGTAGAGGTTGGTAAAAACCAGCGGGGTGCTGCTCAGTATAAAGAAGCCTTTTCCAAAATGTACTTTAAGCGCTACGGCTTTACTTTTTTCATTTGTTGCAACGATTGCCGTCTTTGTTTGTTCTGATTTTTTAATGGAGGTATCGGCCGGTGCCAAATAGCTGAAGGTGTTTTGTTTTTTAAAATAATACATACGGGCCGTATCAAGCTGGGTATTGCTCAGACGAATGTACATGGAATCGCTGCTTTCGTAGTGGCCGGGGTTTTCAAAAAAAATATCTTTCGTCTGCACTCCGAGGGTGTCGGCCAATTTGCCCGACAGGTAATTAGCGGCTATGAAAATATGGCCTCCGGCCTGTACATATTTCAACATAGCCCGGGCATCTTCTTTATCGGGTAAAAAATGTTGAGCAAGAATCAGTACACTGGTTTGTTGGCCTATTGAATCTTTTAATTCATAAAATGTTTTGTAGCCATATTTTATTTTTTGGGTTGGCCGTAATAATTGATTAAGTACATACGTGCCATACGGGTTTTTGTCGTCATGTGCCAACGAAACATTCCAATCATATTTTTTTTCTTTGCTCAGCAACATGAATGCCAAGAGTGCAAAAAGACTGGTGAGGTACAAAAAATATTTCCAGTCTTTGGTCATTCTTTTGTTTTGGCTTTCCAGCTATTAAATACCTGTAGCATTTCACTAAATGTTTCGGGGGTTACCCGGAAGTTTCCGTACCAGGCATAATCAAAATAGAAACTTAAATCTAAAAATCCGTTTCGCAATTCGGGGTGTTGCAATTCCCGTACATAATCATGATTTGTTTTCCCCGGCTCCCAATCTATCAAGTGCCGATCGGATAATATTTTAAGGGCATAAAGAAACACCAGCCGCGTGGCCAATCGGTACTCTTTTTTTTGTGTTGCCTCGGCAATCAGTTTTTCAAAATTCATTTCATGAATATTTTCGCTAAGCATCTGATGGGGAATTGTACCATCTCCTCCTTTTACCAAAATGCGGAAGGCATTTACTTTCAGTATCATCGATACCACATAAACCAGTAATGCCGCTCCGGCCACGTACAATAAAATTTTGCCAAGGTGGGTAGTCGTTACGTTACTAAAAAAATTTCTTACTAATTCTGCCAGCCAACTTTTAAATCTCTCCCAAAGGTTTTCGGCTACGGTAGGCGGTTGTTTGTATTTTAAATCCGGATCTGTTTTTAGTTTTTGAATCGCCTGCTCAGAAAATTTTCTTTGAGTAACAGGAGTTGTGTCTACTGCTTCATAATGCTGTTCTTTTTTCAGGGTATCTACTGCGAATGTTGTTGAGTCGGTTTGGGCATGTGCCAACTCCAGGCAGACTACAAAAGCCGCTGAAAAAAATAATTTCAAGAATTTAAAATGGCGGGGCATTCTGAAAATGCGCTTCTAAAAAGTTTCGTTTCGGTTGTTATCGGGCAGCGGTTTGCCGAAGTTTTCGATGTCGCCCATCAGCCCGGTAGCTTCTTTCCGTTCTACCAAATTAAAATATTGAAACACCAGCCCTATCTGGGGTAAGGTTTGGAGCAGCATTTGGGCCAGATAGTATAACGTAAAAAAAACATACGAAGCCATTTTCATGGTTTCCGACATTTCGAGTTTGCCTTCATTGGTTCCGTGCAAAGCGGAAATAATCATAAACACATAGTAAGGAAGGATAAATAGGTATGAAATCGTACCCCCAATAAGCGAAAGAGTGAAAGCAATACCAAAGGTGCTCCACCATTTACCTTTGATTAATTGAAGCGACCGGCCGGCGGCACTGAAAAAGCCTTGCGGCTCGTGTGCCTGAATAAAAAAAACCAGCGAAATGCCCACGAAAAGATAGAGCATCCCGAGTATGGCAACAATAATCCACAGCACCATCAGCGCTGTGGCGATCATTTTAAATACTACCGAAATCAGCACCAATGCCAGCCCCAGTACCATACTGCTAATAAAAATAAGCAACATCGAGCCGGCATATTTCCAGATTAAATTACGGGTGGCTTCCCATACTTCGCTTACTTGAATCTGGTTTGATTTTTTCTGGTAGTACGTTTCCATATACCCGTTAATGGTGGCCAGTGTAATGATGTAGCTCAATATTAAAAACACATACATTAAAGCCATCTGCATCCAAAATGAAAAAGAAGAGAAGTATTTAATTGACTCTTGCGGGTCGGTGCGCGGCTGCATCAGCAGCGAAAAGAAATCAGAAAAAAAAGATCCGAGAAAAATGCTTCCAATGAGCACGGCCGGGCCGGCAATGAGCAGAATACTTTTTGAAAGCGGTTTGAAATTTTGTTTAAGAAACTCAAACGTGGCATTTATTTTTTTACCAAAGTCGCGTGCCTGATGAAACTCGATAGGTTTAAATTCTTCCATGGCGATTAAGTTGTAGGGGATAGATGACAAAATAGTAAAGGAGTAAAATGGCAGAAAGCCCGATGACGAGCGTCTTTAAACTCCAGTGCATAAAAGCATAGCGGGTAATAAACGATTCGATAAAGCCGGCCAGCACAAAGAAAGGCACGAGCCCCATCACCATTTTCAATCCTCTTTTAGCCCCTGCTTTAAATGACTCCAGCCGGGTGTACGTACCCGGGAAAAGCAAACTGTTGCCCATGACGAATCCGGCTCCGGCCGCGATCACGATTGACGAAAGTTCGATGGTTCCATGCAGCATGATAACCGGAAATGCCTGTGCCAGTTGATGCTGTTGATAGAAGAACATTACAAATGTGCCTACCATCAGCCCGTTGTAAAACAAATACAAGCCGGTGCCCAGCGAGGCAAACAATCCGAAAACAAAAATCTTAAATGAAACGGCAATGTTATTCAGCGTAATCATTATAAACATATTCATTTCGCTGCCGGAAGAATAAACCTGTGTGGGGTTGCCGTGCGCAATATTTTCCTGTGTCATATTCACATAGCCATCGCCCAAAATGAGCCGCACAAAGGTATTATCGTAAGCGGTTGAAACCGCCCCAATGGCATTGGCTGCCAAAAAGATAACCAATGCATACAGCAATTGTCTTCGTGCGTGATAAATGGCCTGAGGCACTTCTATTTTCCAAAACAAAATAAATCGATTTTTCTCTTCTTTTTTATTTCGATAGATAGCCCGGTGTACTTTGCCTGCCAAGGCATTTAAATACTGAGCGGCACGGCTGTTGGGGTATTGTGTTTGAGCAAACGAAAGATCATCCGTAACCTGAATAAATAATTCGGCCAATCGATCGGGGTTTGCCGATTTGTCCGTGATAGATGTTTCAAATTCTTCCCAACGAGGTTTGTTTCGTTTTACAAATGCCGGTTCCTGCATGGGTTGGTTTAATTGCTGGCTTGTGCCACTTTTTCTACTTCACTCCAAACCCGGAAAAGATTTTTATAACAAATTTTTTCAATGTCGCTTTCCGTGTATCCACGCTTCAGCAAGTGGTAGATCAGGTTGGGGTATTGAGAAGGGTTTTCAAGGCCTTTGGGTAGCATGCCGTTTACTCCATCAAAATCAGAACCAAATGCTACATGATCTATGCCGGCCAACTGCACAATATGGTCGATGTGGTTGGCAATCACTTCAATATCTACTCCTGGTGCCGGGTGCTCTTTTTCGTATTGAGTAAACATGGCCCACGCGGTCGGGTCATCGGGTTTTATATTTTTTTCGGTAAGTATTTTGGCTATTTCTTTCCGTGTGCGGGCTTGGTAGTTGGCCGTGGCCGAATCTACAAAGGCCGTATAAAAATTAACCGATATCACACCGCCCTTTTCTCCTAATTTTTTTATCATGTCGTCTGTCATATCTCTGCGCACGGTGGGGGCAAAGTAGCGGCATGAGGAGTGCGAAGCGATGCACGGTGCTTTGCTCAATTTCATTACCTGGTAAAAGGTGCTGTCGTCCACGTGCGAAATATCCACCATAATCCCCACCCGGTTCATTTCTTTTACTACTTCTTTGCCAAATGGGCTCAGGCCGTTCCATTGGGCCGTATCGCCCGAGGAATCACAAATGTGGTTGTTTTTGCTATGGGTAAGTGTAATGTAGCGAACTCCCTTATCGTGAAAGTATTTTACATTCTTCAAATCATGGCCGATAGGGGCTCCGTTTTCCATGCCCATGGGCAACGAAATTTTTCCGGCTTTAAAATTGGCTTCTACTTCAGAGGGAGATTTTGCCAACGCAAATTTATCGGGAAGCAACCGTACAATATCATTTACATACCCCATCAGCGAATCGGCCAGCGCTTTTCCAAAGTCTTCTTTTTTTTGGTATTCGGAAGGAATATAAATGGACATAAACGGTGCGGTAAGCCCGCCTTTCATAGCACGTTCGTAATCAAACTCGCCCCGGTTGGTTTTAACGATCAGGCCTATGCTATCGGTAGTAAACTTGATTCCCTTCAGCCGTTCGGGCAAATCTACGTGGCCATCGGTAATGATGAACTTGTGGGCCAATTCATCCGCGTATTTTTGCAGCGCTTCATCACTCATCCGGTCAACCGGGCGTTTGCCGGCACAGCTGATGATGACTAAAAGAAGGGAAACAAAACTCAGAAATTTCATAGGATAAAATATTTTGTGAAAGGTAATAGTTAAACCTTATTCCTTAAACTTATTTTTGGCTCAATTTTATGCATACCGTTTCGGTACGAACAACGCAAAATGTAATCATTCATTACCCGGTGGCTAGTGTGGGCGAGCGCATACTCGCTTATTTAATAGATCGGATTATACAATTGGTTTACATCCTCGCTACCGCCACGTTGCTGGTTCGGTTAGGGATTCAGCAAATCTGGATTTGGGGTATTGTGCTCGCCCTACCGGTATTGTTGTTTAGCTTGTTGTTCGAAATCTTTATGGATGGGCAAACTCCGGGCAAAAGGCTCGTTAAAATACAAGTAGTTCGTCTGGATGGCACGCGAGCTACTATTGGCGGCTACATTCTCCGATGGCTTTTTGCGCTGGTTGATTTCGGAGTGTTGGGTGGAGCCATTGCTGTAATGGTGGTGGCCGCAGGAGGAAAAGGACAACGGCTGGGAGATGTTGTGGCGGGAACAACGGTTATTAAGTTGGCTCATCCTCGCGAAGTTTCGGCCAATACCATTTTTGTTACTGCCAACGAAAATTATGTGCCTGTTTTTGCACAGGCCATACAGCTCCATCCATCCGACATTGAGTTGATGCACCGGGCGCTGGAAGCAGACATCCGGCTTGGCAACTCCGAACCGCTGGAGCGATTAGTAGAAAAAATTAAAACGAAACTCGGCATTCATTCCGACCTCAATGCCGCTACGCTTGTACAAACATTGATTAAAGACCACAGCCACCTCACGTCCGGGTAATATCATGAAGGAAATTACCAAAGCCCAATTATCGCTGCGCAACGGGCAGGATAAACCCGAAGTATGGATTGCCTACCACGGATGGGTGTATGATGCCTCTCCCTCCCGGTTATGGAAAAACGGAAAACATTACGAACATTGGGCCGGCCAGGATTTAACCGATGAACTAAAAGATGCGCCTCATACCGAGCGGGTATTCGAGCGATTGAAAATAATAGGAAAACTAGTTAACAATTAACCTACTAACACTTTTACCAGCTTCAAAAGATCTTCTTCTGAGTTATACAGATGAGGGGAAACACGCAGGGCATCGCCCCGCACCGAAACAGAAATTTTGTTTTTTATCAACCGGGGTCGAATGTCTTGAATGGTTTTGTGCGAAGGCAAACGGATGCCAAACAGATGGTGTCCTCGCTCGTTTTCATCTTCTATCCAGTAGCCGGCCTCGCGGAGTTTAGCTAAAGGTACCGCAGAAATTTTTTTACAATACGCCTGAATACGTTCCGGCTTCCATTGGTTAACCTGCTGCAGGGCGGCTGTCATCATGGGTACTAAAATAAAATTGCTGCGCTCGCCTACGTCATACCGAAGTGCCCGGGGCTGGTATTCTTCCTGGTAGTTAATTAACCGGGAGAAATCTTCGCTGTGCTTTCGGTTAATCCAGTTTTCTTCAATTGGTTTGCCTTCATCAAAATAACTACCATAATAAGCCAGGCCAATGCCATACGGCCCCATCAGCCATTTGTACCCGCTACAGACCAAGGCATCCGGTTGAATGGCTTGCAAATCAAACGGCAATGCTCCTACACTTTGGGTTCCATCTATCACTAAAAGCGAGCCAACCTCGTGTGTACGCTTTCTTATGGCTGCCAAATCAAACTTGGTTCCGTCTGCCCAGTGTACATGGCCCAGTGCAACCAGCCGGGTGTTTTTATCAATTGATTCTAAAATCCTTTCATTCCATTTTTTTCCACGGTTTGTTAAAATATGGGGAGGAGCTATGGTTTTAAGGATTGCTCCTGTTTCTTTTACCAAATTTATCCAGGTATAAACATTACTGGGAAATTGTTCGGCTGCTACAATAATGTTTTCTCCGCGTTGTAGTTTCAGATTGCTGGCTACGTTGGCCAAGCCATACGAAGCGGCCGCAATAATTGCCACCCGGCTGCTTTCCCCATTAATTAATTTGGCAAACTGCCTGCGCAATTCATTAGTGTCTTTAAAAAAATCTTCGGGTGAAATGGAGCCGGGATTTCGTTTGGTATAGATGGCTTTTACGCCCGCTTTCTCTACCGATTTTAAAAGTGGCGACATGTAAGCCCCGTTCAGGTAAGTAGTCTGGGGAGAAAGTGTAAATTTTTTTTGTTGTGAGGCGAGCATACAGGCATTTGTTTATAGGAGCGAAGCTTCGTAAATTTTTTTTAGGAGGAGGTTACAATCTCGTTTGCATGCCTAATTAAGCGAAATAAAGAATGAGTATGAAAGTACCGGCCGAATATTTTAAAGGGATTGAATACGTTCAAATTTCTTCTTTACCTAAGGAACAAAAACAATTTATCTGCGAATCTATTTCCTACAAATCCATAATCACTATTCTCAAAGAAAAAGAATTGATCACTAATTGCCTTCAATACCAGCATTATCTCTCCTGGTATGAAAATGTTTACCGGGGAAAAGTTCAGAAATTGAAAAATCAGGATCTTGCCGCTGCCTGATCGTTTAGACCAATATCGATTTTCTTACTAAAAGATATTCGTTCCACATCTCCATTAAAATTTCTGCGGCTGGTTTTATTTCTTTTACAAATGATGCTCCCTGGCCTATTTCTAATTCGCCTTCGTCCATATCGCCTTCAAAAATTCCTTGCTTCGATCTTCCCCGGCCCAAAATATTTTTTAATTCTTCAGTAGATGCACCCCGCTGTTCTGCTTCCTGCACCTTCCGGTAAAAATTATTTTTTATCAACCGTACTGGAGTAAGCGATTTAAGAGACAACATGGTTTCACCTTCGGTTAATGATACTACCCTGTGTTTAAAATTTTCGTGGGCTGATGATTCCATACTGGCGGCAAAGCGCGTGCCTACCTGCACCCCTTGCGCACCCAATGCTTCGGCTGCCAGTATCGCACGCCCTGTGGCAATTCCTCCGGCAGCAAGTACCGGTATTTTTACCGCATCGCATACCTGTGGCACCAAACACAGGGTGGTGGTTTCTTCTCTTCCGTTGTGACCTCCGGCTTCAAAACCCTCTGCCACCACTGCATCAACTCCTGCCGCTTCGCTCTTTTGGGCAAATTTTAAACTCGATACCACATGCACAACCGTAACCCCCCGATCCTTCAAAAACCCGGTCCATGTTTTAGGGTTGCCCGCAGAAGTAAACACTATTTTAATTTCTTCGTTGACAATTACCTCCATCAGTTTTTCAATTTCCGGATATAAAAGCGGCACGTTTACTCCAAATGGTTTTTTTGTAGCCTCTTTGCATTTTACAATATGCTCTCGCAACACATTAGGGTGCATAGACCCAGAGCCGATCAGCCCCAACCCACCAGCCTGACTGATTGCTGAGGCCAACCGCCAGCCGCTACACCAAACCATGCCGGCCTGTATTATGGGGTATTGAATCTTAAATAGTTTTTGTGCTGTAAATGCCATGCCTAAATGTATAACAAAACGAGGTTTATGCGCTTCGCTTTCAGGCCATTATAAAAATTCGTTTTATTTGTGCCTAAACCTCAGGCTAAGAGTTATCCACAAACTAAGAATTGAAAAATATACATCTAAGTCATTGTTAATCAACAAATTAAATATTAAAAATAGCTTAATGTTGACAAATGGCTGTTTTTGTGGAAATCTTGCAGCAGAAAATGTAATTGGTTGAATTTTACCATTTTAAATATTTTATCTCGTCAATCTTACATATTAGTTTTGGGTCTGAATCTATCCTTATTCTCATGAAAAATCTTTTGCTCTTCTTATGCTTTACCGGATTCTTTTCTGCTTCCTCTCAGGAGGTAATCAGGCTTAAAGAACTTCAGCAGAGAATGGCCTCGCCTCAACAAACGCTGGTAATAAATTTTTGGGCAACCTGGTGCGGCCCCTGCCTAAAGGAAATACCCTATTTTGAAACCCTGTCGGCAAAAAACAAAAATGTAAAAGTGCTGCTGGTCAGTATGGATTATGATTTAGATCCTAATCCGGAAAAAGTAAAAAAATTTGTGGCCCGGAAAAAAATTCATTCTCCGGTATTGATTTTAGCAGAAGATAACCCCAGCTCGTGGATTGATAAAATTGATAAAGACTGGACCGGGGCATTGCCCGCCACGCTTCTTATCAATCCTAACGGAAAAAGAAAATTGGTTCAGGGCGAATTGCATGAAGGCGATTTGGAAAAACTCGTTAACGAAATAAACCAATGAGCTGCTTTAAAAATAGTTTTATTATCGGTTTCGCTTTATTGAGCCTGGCGCAGTGTGGCAAGAAAGAATCGGTGTTGGTTACCAATGAAAACAAACGACAGGTATTATCTGAATATGGAAAGCAGAACCCGGAAAAGGGAGTCATAATAGAAACCGGAATGGGAACCATCAAAATCCGGCTATACGATGAAACCCCGCTGCACCGTGCCAACTTTATAAAATTAATTAAAGATGGTTATTACGATAAAAATGCCGAGTTCTACCGTGTGGTAGAAAATTTTGTTGTGCAAGGAGGGGTTCCTTTAAAGAAACTGGATTATACTATACCGGCAGAGCTTAACCCAACCCTTTTTCACAAAAGAGGAGCTTTAGCCATGGCCCGCCTCGATGAAAATAATCCCGGTAAGGAATCTTCCTCTACTGAATTTTATTTTGTGCATGGCAGCAAGTATGCCGACTGGGAGTTTGCCGATGAGGAAAAAGAATTAGGGCTTCACTTGCCGGCCAATCAAAAAAATATATATACAACCTTGGGTGGTGAAATGTCGTTGGATGGTAAGTACACCGTCTTTGGAGAAATTGTGGAGGGGCTTGAGGTGATCGACAAAATAGCTTCTGTGAAAGTGTACGCAGAAAAACCTTACCAAAAAGTATCTTTTAAAATCCGAGTAGAAAATAATTAAACCAAAACTATATGAAGCCGTTGATTGTATTGTTGATTGTTAGCCTGATGGGGTTTTCTTTCACCGAAAAAAAAGGGTATGAAGTGGGCGATACCGCTACCGATTTCAAATTAAAAAATACCGATGGGAAAATGGTGTCGCTGGCCGATTACCAAACTGCCAAAGGATTTATCATCATCTTCGATTGCAACACCTGCCCGGTTTCTAAAGCTTACAATTCCCGCATTATCGAGCTGAGCAAAAAATACACTCCTTTAAATTTTCCGGTTATTCTCATTAACCCTAATTCTCCTGAACTGGCCGAAGGAGAGTCTTTTGATGCCATGGTGAAGCACGCCAAAGAAAAGAAATATGATTTTCCTTACTTGTATGATGAAACCCAGGAAACCGTGCGCCAATTCGGAGCCACCAATACCCCGCATGTTTTTGTGTTAAACAAAACATCAAACGGAATGAAAGTAGCCTATATTGGCGCGATAGACGATAATACCCGCAATGCCGCGAAAGCAAAAAATCATTTTGTGGAAGATGCCGTAAACAGTTTGCTGGCCGGAAAAGAAATAACAATTACCCGAACCAAGGCAGTAGGGTGCTCAGTAAAAATTAAAAACGTATAGCATACTACTTCTGCCGATCGATCAAATTTTGGGTGAACCTGCGCAGCGGGTTCACCCTTTTTTTTTCGGATAGCCCCTCTAATTGTTCAAAGGCTCGGTTAAAATAGTCGTTCATTATTTTTTCCGTTATCGGCCTGACTTGAAATTTTTCGTAATACTCTTTAATAACACTAATTTTTTTTAGTGGGTTGTATCTTTCGGTTTTCATCCATTTTAAAAAACTTTTTCGTTGGTAGTTTGTTACCTGCTCAAGTGTTTTAATGGTTAGCATGGTCTTTTTGTTGGCCACAATATCTCCTCCGGTTTGTTTACCGAATTTTTCAGGGTCGCCATAAACATCGAGCAGATCGTCCTTCAACTGAAATCCGATCCCCACATAAGTACCAAAGTTGCGCAGTCGTTGCCGGTCTTCTTCGGGGGCATCTGCTAAAAGAGCTCCCAACTCTAAGCTAAACCCAAGCAGTACGGCTGTTTTCAAACGGATCATTTCAATGTACTCCTGTTCGGTTACATCCCAACGATCTTCAAATTCCATATCGTATTGCTGGCCTTCGCAAACCTCAGCCGCGCACTGGCTGAATGCCTTTAGCACCGATAGCATTTTATTTTCGGGCAAGCCAAGAAATAGTTCATATACCTTTACCAACATTACATCGCCCGCTAAAATAGCTGTACTAGTGTTCCACTTTTCATGCACCGTAGCATGCCCCCTGCGCACAGCAGCTTGATCCATGATGTCATCGTGCATGAGTGTGAAATTGTGAAACATTTCTACGGCTACGGCATACGGTACGATTTCGGTTGCCTCTTTTTTGTAAAGCGAATAAGACAGCAAAGTGAGTAGCGGCCTTAACCGCTTGCCTCCAATACCCATAATGTAGCGTATGGGTTCGTATAACGATTGTGGGTTACTTCCAAATTTTTGTTTTCTGATCTCTTTTTCAATCAGCCTTAGGTATTTTTTTACCATTCTTTTGTTTCTTCAAAAGTCAAATCAATGGTTCGCCTGTCAATGTCTGTTTTTTTTATGTGCACGCTGGTCTTATCTCCCAACCGGTATATTTTATTTCTTCTTCTTCCAATAACCCGATAGTTTCGCTCATCGTATTCGTAATAGTCGTCTTTCATATCGGCCAGGCGCACCATGCCTTCGCATTTTGTTTCTACTATTTCTACAAAAATTCCGAAGTCGGTTACTCCGGTAATGATTCCTTCGTACATTTTATCTTCGGCCAAACTCATAAATTCTACCTGCTTATATTTTATACTGGCTCGTTCGGCATCGGCCGCTCTTTTCTCTCGCTCGCTGCTGTGCAAGCAACGCTGTTCGTATTCTTCTTTGTTTACCGATTTGCCTCCCTCCAAATAGTGTTGTAATAGCCGGTGTACCATCATATCGGGATACCTTCGGATCGGGGAAGTAAAATGGGCATAATGGGGGAAAGCCAATCCAAAATGACCTTTTGGTTCAGTGGTATATTTGGCTTTGGCCATGGCGCGTACAGCAAGCGACTGCAATACGTTCTGCTCGGGCTTACCTTCAATTTCATCCATCAGTTTATTGAGTGAGCGTGAAATTCCCTGATCGTCAGGGTTTATTTTATGACCAAATTGTTTAGCAAAAAGCGAAAAGTCGCGCACTTTATCGGGGTCGGGCGAATCGTGTACGCGATACACAAATGTGTTTTTACCTTCGCTCTTTTTCATTTTAAAAATACAAGTGGCCACCGCCTTATTGGCCAGAAGCATAAACTCTTCAATCAACTTGTGAGCCTCTTTTCTGATTTTAGGCACTACGGCCAAGGGTTTTCCTTTGGCATCGAGTTTAAATTTTACTTCGGCTGTTTCAAAATTTACTGCCCCATTATCAAAACGTATTTTGCGTAATTTAATGGCCAACTCATTTAGAAATTTTAATTCACCGGCAAAAGCTCCGGTTCCTTTTTCAATTCCTTCTTGTGCTTGTTCGTAGGTAAAGCGGTGATCGGAATGAATGACGGTGCGGCCAAACCACTCGTGGTGTATTTTAGCTTGATCATCCATTTCAAAAACGGCAGCAAAGGTGAGTTTATCTTCGTGCGGGCGAAGTGAGCAAAGCGCATTGCTTAGTTTTTCGGGGAGCATGGGCACGGTTCGATCAACCAAATATACCGAGGTGGCGCGGTCGTAGGCATCGGCATCAAGTGTGGTGCCTGATTTAACATAGTGGGTTACATCGGCAATGTGTACGCCTATTTCGTACCGGCCGTTATCTAATTTTTTAAATGAGATGGCATCATCAAAATCTTTGGCATCTTCCGGGTCTATGGTGAAGGTTAAGGTGGGGCGAAAATCTTTGCGTTTTTTAATTTCTCCTTCCGGAATGGTTTCACTGATTTTTTCAGATTCTTTCAATACGTTTTCGGGGAAACGAAAAGGCAGATCAAATTCGGCCATAATGGAATGGATCTCGGCTTCGTTTTCGCCTGTCTTGCCAAGTATCTCTATGATCTTCGCCTCGGGATTTTTGTCGCCCTCCGGCCAACGTGTTACTTCAAACAACACTTTGTCGTTGTTTTTTGCCCCGTTAATGTTTTCAGGGTACACAAAAAAATCCGTGTATATTTTTTTGAAATCGGGAATGATAAAGGCATAATTTTTAGAAAGTTCTACTTTCCCTACAAACCGGTTGCGTCCGCGTTTTACAATTTGAGTAACCCTTCCTTCGGTATGTTCGCCCGATTTCCCGGGCAGGATTTCTATTTCTACCGTATCACTATGAATGGCTCCCCGCAGATCGCGGGTGGCAATGTAAATATCATTTTGTCCTTCTTTGTCGGTAGCCACGTAAGCAAAGCGCGGGTTAACGTGATCGACAATACCGGTAGCCGGCTCATACTTTTGCTGAGTGGCAAAAGCTCCGTTCGAGAATTGTCTGATTTTGCCCAAATCGAGTAGTTGATCGAGCGTGTCGGTCAGCTCATCATGGGCCAGTCTGTTTTTGGCGTTTACCTTTCGTGCAATTTGTTTAAAGTCGAAAGCTTTGCCGGGGTTTTCGGCAAATAGTTTAATGGTTGCTTGGTAGATTGAACTTTTCCGTTCTTTATCTTTCTGGGCTTTTTTTTCTTTAAATTTTTTCTTTGACATTCTCTGCGGGTATCTTATGCTGCTTTGGCAGAAAGAGATAAAGGTAACTAAAATTTAAAATGACTTCGTTGTGGTTTGTTTTTAGGAGGCGGGATAACTAATGTTTTTTTCCTCTATCAGTGGCAGGCCCTTCATTCGTAAATAGAGTTGGGCTATGGCCACCACATCGGCTATGCAGTATTCTGTAATCTTAGGCAAGTTTTTTTCTTGGTAATAGGTTTCATTCACTTTTGAGCCATCCATGGTTCCTTTGCTGCTCGGAATATCAAACAACGTAAGCAGCAGATCGAGTGAAGTGTAGTGTTTGTAGTCGCCAAATTTCCACATCTCCAGCGTGTCGAGGTGGGGCACTTTCCATTTTTCCAGACCGGCTATATTTAGCAGGGGCGGAAGAGAAATTCCGTTTACCAACATTCTGCGGCAGAGGTAGGGGAAATCAAATTCTTTTCCATTGTGGGCACATAGTTTTGTTTTAACCGGGTCGGCTTTATCAACCCATGCCTTAAAATCGGTTAACAATTTTTTTTCATCGTGATCTGAAAAAGATTTTGTTTTCAGGGTAAGCTCTTCTTTTTCATTGGCTGCAAATTTAGCTACGGCAATCACAATCACTTTTCCAAATTCAGCATAAATGCCGGCCCGCTCAGAAAATAAATCTTCGTCTGTCTGTTCTTCCTGTCGTTTTAGGAAACCGGCTTTATGTTTCCAGTGCGCTTTAATCCGTTCGCTCAGTTGGTTATACTGCTCCACCATGCCAACGGTTTCAATATCCAAAAATAGAATGTCGCGTAGATCGGGGGTCATGCAGTAGGTGGTTAAAACCCGAATGTAAAAAATAGAAGTGACTTTTGTAGAAATCCGTTATCGGTTCTTTAGTGCTTGCATCGCTTTATAAAAATTTTCTTTAATGGCTCGTCCGTTTTGGTGGTGGCCATCTTTGGTTATCCATCTGCCGTTTACTATGGTGCCCAGCACACGGCTGGAATCGGATGTGTACACCAACGTGGCCAGCCTGTTTTTTTCTGATGTGTTGGCCAGCAAGTGAGTGGTAGCTTTATACACTACGGCATGGAGTGGTTTCCCGGGTTCAAAATAATGAGCCGACACCTCGCCCATGGCTTTTCGGCCCGACAATACGGATTCGCCAACCATATACCCGGCAGCATCGCCCTCAAAAGTATTGCGTTGATTTGTAATCAGCCGCTGCCGGTAATCGATCATACGAAATTCTTCAAGTGGATTTAACCCGATGTGGCTATCGGTGCCGATGCTCCATCGCCCACCGGCTTTTACAAACTCCTTCATCCTAAAAATACCATCGCCCAGGTTTCCTTCGGTGCTGGGGCAAAGTACTACGTTGGCTTTTGATGCTCCCAGTTTTTTTAGTTCATCATCATTAAGGTGGGTGGAGTGTACTAAATGAAACCGATCATTTACCGGTAAATTTTCGAACAGCCATTGCATGGGGCGCAAGCCACAAAAGGCCAGGCAATCATTCACTTCTTTTTTTTGTTCAGACACATGCAGGTGAAACGGCTTTTCTTTGGGGCCTAATTCAAAAGTTCTTTTCACGTCTTGGAAATCTACCGCCCGCAATGAATGTACGCTAAAACCGAGCGAAGCATTTTTGTAATTTTTTAAAACCGAGGTGGAGGCCTCCAGCAGTTTAAAATAATCGTCTGAAGTTTTAGAAATAAATCTTCGCTGGCGCGGCTGCGGTTCCTGTCCAAAAGTTCCTTTCTGATAAAAAACGGGGATCAATGTAATATGGATGCCGGCTGTTTTGGCAGCGGCAACTAGTCGCTCGCCCGTTTCAGCAAGATTGCTGTATGGCTTCCCGTCTTTATCATGGTGCAGATAATGAAATTCGGCTACGCTGGTATAGCCTACCCGAAGCATTTCTGCATAGAGCATCGCAGCAATGGCCTCCATCTGATCGGGACTTATTGATAAAGCGCATTTGTACATTTCTTCGCGCCAGGTCCAAAAATCATCGTCTGTTCCTGATAAATGGCTTTCGGCCAGACCGGCCATGGCATATTGAAAAGCATGCGAATGGGCATTTTGAAATCCGGGGACAGCCAACCCTTCTATTAGCTCAACCTTTTCTTCGGGTTTTTGAGAAGAAATCGTTTTAATTATTCCATGATCATCAACCGCAACAAAGGCCGGAGAAACCCAACCTTCTTTCTGAAGCAACGATGTAAATTGAAAATAGTTGAGTCCTTTGTTTGTGTTTTTTTCCCGCGACTCTTCAGCAAAATTTTTATTCATGAAAAAATAAGATGATCATCAATTTTTCTTCTTCTTCAGCAGGTTCTGAAGTTTATTTTGCAACAGATTTTGCATGGGATTAGTTTTGGCGGTATCCGTTTTGGTTTTAGCCGTGTCTTTTTTGCCCCCCAGTAAATTATTAACCACCTCCTGTGCTTGCGTTCCTTTCACGGCCTCCTGCAAAGTTTCTTTTGTTTTCTCTTTTACCACATTGGTTACGGCTTCTTTTACCTGTTGCTTTTGTTCTTGCGATACTAACTGAACTTTGGGGTTTAAGAAAGTCCCCCCCAAACTAAAGTTTAACGGAATCTCGGCATTAGCCGCATCGCCTCCGATCAGGCTTTGAAATTGCGAGCCTAATTTACCGGCCGGCACATTCATTTTCAATCCATAATTAATTCCTCCATCTAACGTGGTTGACCCCGAAACAGACGCCACATAGCTTCCCATTTTTATATTGAATGGTTTTACGCTGAGTTTACCGTCTTTAATTTCAGCCGACATCAATACATCTTTCAAGGTAACTTGATCGGCCTCTTTTAGATTCGTTAAAGAAGTAATACCCGAAATCAGTTTAGATTGTGTTACGGCTGCCTCGGCAATTTTTATCAGCCCGCTGCCATTTACGGTGTTCATCTTTGGCATCATATTTTGCAGCAGTTCTCCGCTAATCCTAAAGTCGGTGCCCATCTTTCCTTGCGCAAGTCCGGCAATAGGGGCATACGTTTTTACAATGGAAAAAGAACTGGCGGCTTGCTGAATAGACAAATCTTGCACGTTCAGACCGAAGTCATACTTGGGGTGTTGCAAATCGCGTGTATCGTACGTACCGTTTACGGCAAAGGCTCCTCCCAGCATATTAAATTTTACGTTGTTCATCCTTGCTATCCCCTCCTTTACTAATATATCGCCCTGCGCCTGGCTGATAACATAATCCATCATCTTTACCGTTTTCAGATTAGAGTGCAATAAGAAATCTATATTTTTCGGAACGGGGATAACCGACAATTTAGCAGTATCCTTTTTATCGGGCGTTTTGCTGTCGCTCATAAACTCATTCAAATCAAGCAAAGAAGAATTAAAATTCAGATTTCCGTTGATCGTTTCTTTGCCGAATACATACCCGATATAGTTGCTCACAGCACCGTTTACATTAAAATCGCTTCTGCCTATTGTTCCCGTTGTATTTTTTAATTCAATTTTTTGCGGGTTAAAAATAGCATCGGCCTGCAATATGGCAACGGCATACGGCAATGTAGCCGATGTAAATTTAAAATTGCTCAGCGAAGCCGTTCCGCTGGTTGGCAGTTTATCATATCGCTTAGCTGTTACATCCGAGTATTTTCCTTTTGTTTCTATGTTTGCTTTTACTTTGCCGGCCAGATTCATTCCTTCCAGCGGAAATATTTTTGTCATTTTTTCCAGATCCACACTCCCATCGGCTTTTAAGGCCCAGGTGTAATCGGCTAAGTTTTGCAATACTAAATCGGCTGTAAATTTCTCGCCATCCAGCAGCATTGAAAAATCGCTTACCCGAATGGTGGTTTCGGCCATCTTGCCCGAGGTGTTTTTTATCGTTGAATTAAAATGCAAATCTTGTAGCGGCATTGGGAATTTCGATGACTTTACATATCCATTGTTTAAAGACATTGCGGCATCTACGCTTGGAATAACTTTTTTTAGGCTGTCGTAAATTCCTTTTGCGGTGGCATTAGCCGAAAAGGTTCCTTTCATTTCAAGGCCCTCCAGAGGAAACATTTTATTCAATTCAGCTAAATTAAATTTGGCTTTCAGGAAGGCATTCATCCGGTAGTCTTTCAGGTTCTCAATAATAACCTGGGCGTCTACCGGGTTCGAGCCAAAATCAATATGGAATTTTTTTAAATTGATGAAGGTGTTTTCTATTATCCCGGTTTTATTGTCAACCATCAAATCTACCGCAATGTTAGTAACGGCTGCCGGCAATGAAGGATACTTAAACATGGCCTCGTTCACTTTTAAATTGAGATTAAATGCGGGCATCTGACGATCACTGTATTTACCTTGTATGTAGCCATCAAAAGCGAGGGCTCCTTTGGTTTCAACCTTGTTAAAATCTTTGGAGTACATGCCGGGAACTAATGACAAAATACTTTTAAATGTGTTTTCCGGACTTTTAAACCGGATGTCCATCTCAAAATCTTTTTCATTCATTTTAAACCAACCATCAAAACCCAAACCAAAATCATTGAGCTTGGCCGTATTTTCTTTAAAGGTATATTTTGAATAATTCTCGCTGATCTGAATTACCGCTTCTACGGAGGCTTGTTTGTGACTAATGTATTCGGTTCCATTGTATTTTACCGTAACCGAATCGGCCGTTGTTTTTGTTTTCAGATCAAATTGCTGCTCATTAAAATTACCACTGCCCGTATGGTTTACATTTTTTAATGACAGCTGCATGGGCAGGGTTTCGTCATCATAAATAATATCGGCATTGATAACTGTCCAGCGATCGATGCCAAATGAAAATTGAGATGAGGCTTCTTGCTTTTTTACCGTGTCGGCAGAAGGGTAGGTAATGTTGTAATTAGCGCGTCCGTCTTTCAATACTTTTACGTGAATTTGAGGTTGCTCTAACGTAATGGCTTTTACCCGGAGCTGGCTGCCAAACAATAGGTCTTTTAAGTTTACTTCCACATCGAACCGCTCAACCACAAACAAATGTTCTCCGGCAAAAGGCGCATGATTAAAAACGCCCAGTTTTTTTATTTCTACACTGGCATTAGGGAAATGACGAAACAGAGAAATGCTGAAGTTGTCGGCATCGAAAACCACATCGGCATTAATGGTTTTGGCAATTTCTTTGTCCACCATTTCTTTTATTTTTCCTTTGAAGAGGATCGGCACTATAATCGCAACTAAAAGCAGCAGGCCTATTAAAGCCGAAAATCCAATCAGAATTTTTTTCACCATTTTCATCATCTCTAAGTTTTATAAGGGTAAAGCATTTTGTTTAAAACCAACGAACCATCAGGTCAATCAGCTGTTTTCTAAACTTGAAATACGAAGGGTGTAGTAAGTAGAAAATAGCAAATCCATTTTTTTGTTTTAATACCGGTTTTTCATTTGAGAACGATAAAAAACCATACCGGCCATGTGCTTTGCCTATGCCGCTGTTATTTACTCCGCCAAACGGCAACCCCGGATGGGTAAACTGAAGCACACAGTCATTCACACAAACCGAGCCGGCCGAGGTTTCTGTTAAAATTTTTTCTTGATTTTTTTTCTGACCGGAAAAAATATAAAGAGCTAACGGCTTCGGTTTGTCGTTAATGAAATTGATAGCCTGATCTATAGTTTTAACTGTAACCACCGGGAGAATGGGACCAAAAATTTCTTCCTGCATAACCAGGCTGTCGGGCAAAACACCGCTCAAAATAGTGGGAGGGATGAAATTGGTGTGACTGTTCATTTCGCCTGATAATTCAATCTTGGCTCCGTGCTTTACGGCATCGTCAACCATTCGGTTGATCCGGTCAAAATGTTTTCTATTCACAATTCGCCCATAGTGTGGAGTCAATTCATTTACGGCTCCATCCTGACCAAAAATTTTTATGGTTTCATTTTTTAGTGCCTGAACAAATTTTTCTTGCGCTGGTTCTTCAATCAAAACATAATCCGGGGCAATGCAGGTTTGCCCGTTGTTCAAAAATTTTCCGAAAGCAACGCGTTTGGCAGCATCCTCTATATCGGCTGATGTATCAATAACAACAGGCGATTTACCCCCCAATTCTAACGTAACCGATGATAAATTTTCTGCTGCTGCTTTCATTATTAATTTTCCTACAGCCGGACTGCCGGTAAAAAAAATATGATCGAAAGGGAGCGCGAGCAACTGCTTGGCAACATGCTGATCCCCCTCCACCACTGCCACCAGGTCTTCTTCAAAAAATGTATTTACCATAGCCGCCAATGCGCGTGAGGTATGCGGAGTCATCTCCGAAGGTTTAATAATCGCGGTATTGCCGGCTGCCAAACAAGAAACGAGCGGGCCGAGTGAAAGATTTACCGGAAAATTCCACGGGGCGATGATAAGGCAGACTCCCTTAGGTTCAAATCGTACTTGGGAGCGAGTGCCTAAATAGGTAAGCGAAGAATCTATTTTTTGAGGAGCTGCCCACTCATGCAAATGGGCAATTGTATGCCTGATCTCCGTTAAAACAGGGTATAGTTCTGATAAATCCGATTCCGATTTTGGTTTTTTAAAATCAGCAAATACGGCTTCGGCAATGGCATCTCGTTGGGTTAATAAAAAATCAGCAAATTTTTTTAATCTCCGTTTGCGTTCTTTTACTGGTTCGCTTCTAAGTACAATGCTCCGTTTTTTTTGTTTTTCAAAAAGTAGAGTTAATTGTCGGGTTTCGGATGGCGTTAAATCCGTCATTGCTAAATTTTTTTAAAGTTAGTTTAATTTTATTTTAATCTGATTAGACAGGCTGATATATGTACTGCCTGATTTTACAAATATGGTATTTGGGGTTTACTTCAACGAACGAAGTAAAAAGATTTCTGCGCTGGCAGCGCAATCTTAAATTGGAATTTGTTTTCTATCGATTAGTTATCGAGCACCCTGAGCTCTACTCTTCTATTTAATTTACGAGCTTCTTCTGTGTTTTCCGTAGAAATGGGTTGCGTTCCACCAAAGGCTTTGGTTTTGATGTTGTTTTTATTTGCCCCCTTTCTTACCAGATAGGATTTCACCGCATCTACCCGTTCTTGCGATAATTTCATGTTAGCCGCAGGCGCACCCACCGCATCGGTGTGGCCTTCCAATTGAATAATCATATTCGGATTGTTTTTCAACATCCGACTAATGGAATCTAACTCTGGAAATGAAGGAGTCTGAATCAGAGCTGTGCCAACATTAAAAATAAGCGTATGCAGCCGAACTATTTTCTTTACCGGAGGTGGTTCTTGTGCTATGTTGGGTTTGGCTATCGGTAAGCCCAATTCAATATTCTTAATCACTTTTTTTTCAGTATTCGCTTCGGCCGGATCTAGAATATATTTTACCGGAGCATAACCGGTTGCTTCCACTTCAATGGAGTATTTTTCTTTATCAAATAAAGGGAAGCTAAACGAACTGCCCGAAAGAAAACCCCGGTTGCTTCCATACGGTAAACTTTTATAAGAAATCTTAGCCACGACCGCTTCTTTGGTTACGGCACTGGTAATGTTGCCTTCGGCCATCACGAGTGTATCCTGTTGCCCTTGTGCCATCAGGCTGATCAGGATGAGCATCGTGCCAACAAGGTGTTTCATAAACCGGTTATTTCTTTATAATTTTAAATTCAACGCGTCTGTTTTTAGCATTTCCAAAAATTGTTTTAACATTCAGCACTACGGGTTTGGTATCTCCAAAAAATACGACTGAAATCCGATCTTTAACAATTCCTTTGTTTACCAAATAATGTGCCACGGCTTTCGCCCTGCGTTCAGACAACGACATATTATACTCCGGAGATCCAATCGGGTCGGCATGGCCGGCAATTTCTACTTGCATCGATGGCCGTTCCGTCATCAGTGTAGCTATGCGGTTCAGTTCGGGGAATGATTCTTGTTTTAGGGTGGCCCGGTCGAAATTGAAGAATATGTTATTTAAGGTGATCGTAACATTGTCTTCAATAGCCGCCACCTGTATCGGTTCAAGTTTCACATCGTCTGTAACTGTGCCCGGTTTGGTATAAGAGGTAAGGTCTAAGTTCTGATTTTCGGATATATAATCTTTCGCCTCGGCTCGAAACCCATATTTTTCGCCTCCTGGCAAATGAATTTCATATTCTCCTGTTTTTGGATCGGAATAGGTTACGCCTACTTCTTTTCCGTCTCGCAGTCTTTCGTAGATAATTTTTGCACCTAAAGGCTGCCCGGTTTTGGCATCAATTAGTTTTCCTTTTACAATAATAATGGGCTCCGGATTTTTGAAGAGCGGTTGCTTCACGCGATAAATATCAAAGTTATCGGGCGTAACAGCCCTGGAGAAATAAGCATACTCGCTGGTGGAAGGGATGTTGAAAAACATATCATCCAGTTTAGTATTTATTTCAGATCCCATGTTCTGTGGGTCAGACCATTTCGTCCAAGTGTCGTCTAACCGTTTTGACACATAGATGTCGCTCCCACCATAGCCGCTATATCCGTTTGATGAGAAGTACAAAGTTTTGTCATCCGCGGCTAAAAAGGGAGTTACTTCTTCTCCGGCTGTATTGACAACGCCCCCGAGATTCAGAGGTTCAGACCAAGAGCTGTCGGGCTGTTCAAAGCTAACATAGATATCGCGGCCACCATGTGTATCTTCTCGATCTACCGACATGAGAAGAGTCTTTTGTGTAGCTGATAAAAAATAATGGGCGCGGTCGCTGTAGTTATAGTCGTTCTTAATCTTCAGTGTTTTAGGTTGTGTCCATTTACCCCCGATGTTATTACTGACCGAAACACCCGAAACCATTTTGCCATTTTCCTGATACTGGTTTCCCAATACCAACAATACGGCTTTGCCATCGGGCGTTGCGGTGGTTACTGCGTTTACAAAATTAGGATAAGCATTGTTGAGGGTTGGGCCGGCATTTTTTGCCAATGTCCATTTGCCATCGGAGCCCAATTCGGAATACCAAATATCTTCTTTGTCTTTTGTGCCTCCTGTGTTTTCGGGATGGTTTTGCCGGCTGAAATAAAGTGTTTTACCATCAGGCGAAAGCAGTGCATTCAGGTCATTATATTCGCTGTTTACGTTTTTATCTAAATGTTCTATTACAAGACCCTTTACCAGAAGTTCGGGCTTATCAATATTGGCAATGATAGGATATTTAGAATCGGAGATGGCTACGGCATCAATAGAAAAATAGTCGGGCAAAGCTTTGCCATCAAATTCTAATTTTACGGCATTCACTTTGTACGAAGTTTTTTCAAAGAATACGGTAAGCATCCGGGCTACTACCGGTATCGCTTGTGGGTTATAGGTGCCTACCTGATGTTCTGTGCCGGCTTCATCGTAAACAAAAACACGAAAGAGAGCTCCTGGGTTGTAGGATTCGGCAATAGCCACTTGCTGAATCTGCATGGGGGTAGCATATCCGAGTTTAATAAATTCCGTTCGCTTGGGTTTATCGGGTGTCCAGGCATTGGGGTTTTGGCCACCGGCTGGCAATACGTTGGGTTTGCCTAACGCTTGGGTTGCTGAATATTGTATAGATGTAAGTTCGGTAGAAAAATCAATCACCTTGGCTGCCCACTGAACTGACTGGCTGAAGGTAAAATCTGAAATGGCTAAAAATAGCAGGGCAAGTAAAAATCTCTTCATAGACTTGGAAATGAAACTCAAATTAAGGGATAAACATAGTTAAAAATTTAAAAAAGCAGAAAAAATTACATTTTAAGGAATCTAACATTGGGTACAGAAAGTAAGTTAAAACCCTAAAATCATCGATTTATTCGAGTGAAGTTTTATTGAACAACAAAAACCCTACATGTAGCAATACTCCCAACTGGCGATTCGGGTCATCGTAGTAATTTAAACTCAGGCTTACCGGCCCTATGGTGGAGTGCATCACCAGGTTGGCCATACCGGCAAAATAGACTTGCTCTAACTGCTGCTCTAATTTTGCTTGTTGGCCAGGGCCTTCTGCCAGAGCTTGCAGGGGTTTAAACGCATACGCCTCCAATCTGAAATCTAAATTTTTTCTAATCGAAAAAACATTGCGCCAGCCTCCGGCTACATAACTATATGCCCGGAAGTTTTGCAGCAATAAAGTACGGCTGTCTTGCAACGGGTTAAATGCCGGGGCATTTATGATGGAGCCAAAGTAATTGGTGAATGGAGGTTGGTTAGACAATACCCCTTCTACTAAATACCCTGAGCTGTAAATTCCTTTATTAAAATATTGTTCGGCCGAAATTTTGGCTTGCCACCACCTTCGGTCGTTTTGCTGTACGGTTCGGATAACCGAAGTTGTGCCGGGCGTAAATTCTTCTTCCAGCGAAAAATAATTGCCCGATACGGTAAAGGCTTTTCCTTGCGAAGCGTATTGCTTGCGGTTTAGCGAACTGAAGGTAAAGCCTACTCCGAGCCGGGCACCGTTTAATGTTAATTGGTCTAATGTATCGGTAGAGGTCAGCACTTTCGTGTCTATGTACCCATCGTTATTAGAAAAATAAGCTCCGTTAATGAATGCTCGGATTTGACGCGCCACCGGGAAACCAATGGTCATACCATATTTCCGGTCGGTGCGGTTAAGCACGGTGGGTGTAAATTTTTTGGCAATGACATCATTCCCCTGAAAAAAATTCCAGTTGTTGATGGTTACTTCGGGTTCGGCATAAAACTGTCCGAAGAAAGGAAAATCAAATCGTACTTTTAGTTGGCCTGATTTGTAAAAATCGCCTGTAAAAAAATTTAGCTGGGCATGCATCAGCACACGCTCAAAGGAATAATAATTAAGTCCTAAAAAAATATTACTGATGTTTCGGGTGGCAATAATTCCACCAAAATCTACCTGAAAATTGTTGGTTTGCCTTTTAGAGAGTCGAAAGTTATAATCTTTTGTTCGGGGGTTAAAAGCAAAACTGGGGTACACATTGTTAAAATAGTCATCGGATATTAACTGAAAATATCCTTTTCGAATGTCGCGCAAATAGAGCGGACGTTTGCCGCTTTTAAAAAAACGGTTCAGGTATTTTTGCTGGCTGCGGTCGAAGCCCTCAAAGGTAATTTCATTTACCTTAATGGGAGCCAGTTTGGAATTAAATTGATTGCGCTTTTGCGCTACCTCTTCGCACGTTACCCGTTGTTTAATTTTTAGTTTGATTTCGTTAATCTGGCGAATGGTTTGCTGATACCCGCTATCAATCATTTCTTTGGCGCGGGCAAAATCAAACCCGGAGAATTTCTTCAGGTTGGGCTGGATGTAAACTCCACTAAGCGGAACCTTAGCTGGATCTGATTTATCGAGCAACATGTATAACAGCGAGCGTGAGATTAATTTTTCATCTTCTCCATACGGATATTGGTCATACACTTTAGATGAAACGTTTACCCCGATTACCACATCGGGCTTAAAATCTTTTTGCATAACATCTACCGGGAAGTTGTTGTAAATGCCTCCATCAAATAAATATTTTCCATTGATTTTAATAGGAGTATAAAAAAAGGGAGCCGTTTGTGTAGCCCGGAGGGCATCGCCCAACGAGCCTTTGGAAAGCTCGACCTGGTTCTGTGTAAAAATATCGGACGCCATAATACGAACCGGCACAAAAAGGCTATCGAAATTATTTTTAGAACCCGAAGAGGACATGGCCAGTTTTTCGGCTATGGCAAAATTCAAAGCAAGGTCGTTGGCCAGGCTGCTGTTTAAGGTAAAGTTTAGGGTTGAATCGAGCGAAAGATTAACTTTTAAAAACGAAGGGCCTTCTTCTTTTTTATGGTAGAAGTAATTATTCTCTTCTTCAATTTTTCCATTTACCCAATTCAGAAATTCTTTTGATGTCATGATCGATTCAATCTGGGCCGGGCTCATGCCCGCGGCATAGCAGCCCCCCACAATGCCCCCCATGGAAGTGCCCACGATATAGTCTATCGGAATTTCGTTTTCTTCAAGCGCTTTTAGTACCCCGATGTGGGCAATGCCCTTGGCCGCACCTCCGCTAAATACCAACCCCACCCTTTGTCGCTGGGCCGAAAGCGTAAGAGAAAAAAACAAAAACAAAAAAGCAAACCCAAACTTCACCACGCAGATTCCAGAATTGAAGAGTTAAAATTAATAGTTCATAGCCATACATAAAAAATATTAGCGTGAGGTAAACGCTTCGGCCGATGCCGTAAAGGGGATGGCTTCTAATTTCAGCATAGTGAAAACCATTACATCATCATATTTTTTCCAATAGCTGTTTTCAATCGGCTTAGACGGAGGCAATTCTACATGCATGGCATCTACCTGCACTCCGTTTTTCCAAAAGCGGTAACAAAGATGAGGCCCCGTGGCCAGACCGGTGCTGCCTACATAGCCTATAATTTGCCCCTGCCGCACAGATGCTCCGACCACTATGCCCGAAGCTATTTTAGACATGTGTAAGTAGCCGGTTGAGTAGGTTCCATTGTGGCGGATCTTTACATAATTGCCATTGTTAACGGTGTATTGTGCTTCTTGTACAATGCCCTCGCCTACACTGCGAATGGGTGTGCCAACAGGAGCGGCAAAGTCTGTACCGAGGTGAGGCCGGAAAACGCCCATCACCGGATGAAACCGGTTTAACGAATAGCGCGAACTGATGCGCATAAATTCGATCGGATATTTTAACAAGGCCTTACGCAGGCTGTTTCCGCGTTCATCAAAATAATCTAAACCCTCGCCCTGATCGAACGGGATGGCATAATAGATGTGCCCAAAATGTTGAAAATAAATTCCTAGAATTTTGCCAATGCCATAAGGCTGGCCATCAACCGAGTTTTCTTCGTAAATCAGTTTAAACCGGTCGCCTTTTTGCAGGTGCTGAAAATCTACCTGCCAGCCAAATACATCTACAAATTTATTAGTGAGTTCCGGAGAAATTTTCAGCTGATCTATCGTTTCGTAAAGGGAAGAAAAAATTTCTCCACTCACCGATTTTTCTTCTGTTTTAATTTCGCGCAGATGGGTTTCTGCCGTTAGGGAATCCTGCAACCGGAAAACAACATACTCCACCGGGCTTGTTTCATAAACCAATGCTACCGCTGTTTTAACTGAATCAGTTTGGGAAATGACTGTATATTTTTTTGATGCTATTATTTTCTTAAAATCAAAAACCGATTTAGGCAAGAGCGGAATCTGTCGTTTTATTTTTTCTGTAATGTAGGTTCCGGCCAGTAAATCAGTAAATCGTTCGTTGCGTTTTACCCGTAGTTCTCTGATCTCCATACCCGTTAAGGGAATACCGTATTTAACAACGGGCTCTTCCAGCGGAACCACCACCGAAGAATCCACCTCAGTCGCATAATCTGCTGAGCGTGTAAAAACAGAAGTGTAGGTGTTTGTTAGATAAAAAGAGATACCCAACAACAAGCTTCCGCATAGTGCAAAAAGAAAAATCTTTCTTTTGGTTGTCAATTGGGTTTATTCGTTGCTGGTGCAAAGTACCACAAAATCAGTTAGCAGGTTTAAATTTTGTTTTTCCTTCATCTAAGAAATGAATGAAGTGATCTATATTGAGATCGTACGGTTTAGGCTGAACCAATACTTTCTCCTGATTATCTACCAGCACATAAAACGGTTGGGCGTTGTTGTTGAGGTAAGTAATCTGAAAATCGGCATTTTGTTTGCCGATGGTCTTCTTTATCTTTTGGTCGTATGTGGAGGTGTACCATTCGGCTTCGGGCAACTCGGTTTTATCATCTACATAAAGAGCCACGATTACATAATCATCTTTCAGCCTTTTCAATACTTGTGGGTCGCTCCACACGCGGGCTTCCATTTCACGGCAATTGGTACAGCCGTGTCCGGTAAAATCTATAAACAACGGCTTACGCTGCTGGCGGGCACAAGCCAAGGCTTGCTTATAATCAAAATACCCGTTAAGGCCGTGCGGTAAATGGAGAAACTCCGAATATTTTGGCGCATCACAGATTGAGTTAGGGGTATCTTTTCTGTTGGCGGACAGCAAATCAAAATCGTGTGTGGACATCGGGGGCAAATAGCCGGCCAGTGCTTTTAGCGGGGCACCCCACATGCCGGGCACCAAATACACGACAAATGAAAACGTAATAATAGCCAGCGAAATGCGCAGCACGCTTACCGTTTTGTCTTCGGCATCTTTTCCGTTGTCGCCCGGCATGCGAAACCCCTTCATCAGGTATATACCTATTAGTGAACCGATCACAATCCAAATGGCTAAATTAATTTCGCGATCTAAAATTCGCCAGTGAAAAGCCTGATCGGCAATACTTAAAAACTTAAACGCAAGAGCGATTTCTATAAAACCTAAAATTACTTTTACGGTGTTGAGCCATCCGCCCGATTTTGGAAGCGACTTCAACCAATTAGGAAAAAAAGCAAACACGGTAAACGGAATGGCAAAAGCCAGAGAAAAAGCAAACATGCCGATAATTGGTTTTAAAAATTCTCCGCCAGCCGATGAAACCAAAAGACTCCCCACCAACGGACCGGTGCATGAAAATGAAACCAACACTAATGTAAATGCCATAAAAAAAACACCTGCCAGCCCTCCTTTTTCGGCCTGTTGATCTACTTTCGTAATAAAGGTGCCGGGCAATGTAATTTCAAACAATCCTAAAAATGAAAGTCCGAAAACAATAAACACCAAAAAGAAAATCAAGTTCGGGATCCATTCGGTAGAGAGTTGGTTGGCCGTTTCCGGGCCCATCAGGGGTGCGAGCAGTGCGCCAATAACCGTATAAATTAGAATGATGGATACGCCATACATGATAGCCTGAAACTTATTGCCGCGCCCGGTAAAGAAACTAACCGTCATGGGGATCATCGGAAAAACACAGGGTGTAAGCAAAGCAGCCAAGCCGGCAATAAAGGCTAACAGAAAAAATCCAAGCAATGACTGATCTTGCTTTTGTTGAGCAAAGGAGGGATCTAGATGCGGCCCCGTCATGGTGGTGGCCGGCAAGTTGGTAGCGGCTGGTTGATTTTCTTTTATTGCCGAGTCTTGATTTTGTTTTGGTGGTGTCTGAATTTTTAAATCTTGATTTTGGGCGGAGGGATTTTGAGTAACCGTGAGCTGTTGTCTTTCGGTAACCTTTATATTATCGAAAGAAAATTCGCCATCGCCCGGCACACACTGGCCGGTAAGCTCTGTACACACCTGATATTCGTAGGTGCCCTTAATTTTTAAAGGCGTGTTCAGCACTTTTATTTTCTGACGGAACTCGGCTGTGTTTTTAAAAATTTTTACGTCACATTCAAAAATTTTATCGTGTTTATCTTGTGGGTTAACGGCTATAATACCTCCTATTCTTTCATAACTTTTATCGGGGGTAAAAGTAAACGTGGTTTTAATGGGGCCATCCTCACAAGGAAATTCGGTAGAGTACAAATACCAGTTTTGATCGATGGCGGTTTTAAAGATCAACGTTATTTCTTCCCCAACTTTTATTTCTCGTTGAGAAACTTCGGTTGTCCATTTGGCTGGCTTTAGTACTTGTGAGTAACCGGTAAGCGAGCCTATTGCCAAGAAAACAACACTAATTAAAAAACGGTATCGCATGGTATTATTTTGAAGGTGCTAAAATAACGAAGGGATTGTGAAAATGGTTTATTAGCAAGATCAATTCAAGCGTTCTATTTTGAATTCCTTTCACTTTTATCTATTCTTGTGCCTTTTATTTCTATGGAACTACTATACAAACCATGGCCCTGGTATTTGGCCGGGCCTGTTATCGGGATTACCGTTCCTTTGTTGCTTTGGATGGGCAACAAGCGATTGGGCGTATCCAGTACATTCAGGCATATTTGTGCAGCGTGTGTGCCCAATGCTATTCCCTTGTTTCAATATGCTTGGAAAAAAGAAATATGGAGTTTGTTTTTTGTGGGTGGCATTGCGTTAGGCGGATTTTTAGGGGGTTGGGTTTTTGCTAACCCTGAGCCGGTGGCCATTTCTAAAAGCACAGCAACTTATCTTTCATCATTGGGCATCACCCCAACAAACAGCCTAATGCCTGAACAAATTTTTGGATGGGATTCTCTTCTTTCGCTCAAAGGGTTTATGTTAATAATCGTGGGTGGATTTTTAGTCGGGTTTGGCACACGCTATGCACAAGGATGTACTTCAGGCCATGGTATTTTAGGATTATCTGCCTTGCAATGGCCATCGCTGGTAGCTACGGCTTCCTTTTTTCTGGGTGGAATTTTGTTTGCTCGTTTCATACTTCCTTATATTCTTTCCTGATGAAAAACGGTAGCTATTTATTGGTGGGTGTAGTTTTTGGGGTTGCCCTGACGAAGGGCGAAGCAATTTCCTGGTACCGGATTCAGGAAATGTTTCGCTTCGAAAGTTTCCACATGTTTGGCATTTTTATGACGGCCATTCCGGTGGGGGCATTGTCCCTTCTATGGTTAAAAAGAGTTATCAAAAAAACCCGGAGTGGCGAATGGGTTGAAATGCCTGAAAAAAAATTTCATCCGGGTATCATCTTTGGCAGTTTGATTTTTGGGTTTGGCTGGGCATTAACAGGCGCCTGTCCCGGACCGCTTTATGCGCAAGTAGGAACCGGAACGTTCGTTACCCTTATTACATTGGCTTCGGCACTTGCCGGCACCTGGGTGTTTGGAAAAATTAGCCACCGCCTTCCGGGAGGTAAAGCCTCAGCTTAATTCGCGCAGGTAAAGCTGGATGGTATTTTCCAATCCTAAATAAAGCGCATCGCAAATCAGCGCGTGGCCGATTGATACTTCATCTAAGTGTGGAAGCGATTTTTTCAGGTAACTCAAATTGTGCAGATCTAAATCATGACCGGCATTAACACCTAACCCTATGTTGTGTGCTACCCGGGCTGCTTCCATGTATGGGCGTATGGCTGCTTCTTTGTTGTGTTGGTAGTTGGCGGCATACGGCTCTGTATATAGTTCGATAGAATCGGCACCTATTTTTTTTGCCCCACGCACCATTTCGATATCGGGATCAATAAAAACAGAAACACGTGTGGCTGATTTTCTCAGTTCTACAATTACTTCTTTTAAAAAATTTTCATTTGCTATTGTATTCCATCCGGCATTAGAGGTAATGGCATCGGGCTTGTCCGGAACTAACGTAGCCTGATGGGGCTTTGTTTCTCTTACTAATTTTAAATACCGTTCATCGGGGTAGCCTTCAATGTTAAATTCGGTAGTTACTATTTTTCTCAACTCTATAACATCGTTCCAACGTATGTGTCGTTCGTCCGGCCGCGGGTGCACGGTTATGCCCTGTGCCCCAAAACGCTCGCAATCCATTGCTACCTGTATTACGTGGGGGTTGTTGCCTCCGCGGGCATTGCGCAGCGTAGCGATTTTGTTGATGTTAACTGAAAGGCGTGTCATTGTTTAAGATGAAGTGTTAATTTTACAGACAAATTTACAAATACCATGAGCCTTAAATCAAAAATTGACAGCGATATTAAAACAGCTATGTTGGCCAAAAATAAAGAAGAACTGGAGGCCTTGCGCAGTATTAAGTCTATGATTTTGCTGGCCGAAACAGAAAAGGGCGGGAGTGGCGATCTGGCGGCCGAGGTAGAAAATAAACTATTGATGAAAGCCGCCAAGCAGCGAAAAGAATCGGCCGAAATTTTTAAGAACGAAAACCGCACCGACCTGGCACAGCGTGAGTTATTCCAACTGGAAGTGATTAATCGCTATCTGCCCAAACAACTTTCGGCCGAAGAGGTTGAATCTAAACTGAGAGAAATTATTGCACAGATGGGAGCCAAGGGCCCACAAGACATGGGCAAAGTAATGGGCACCGCCACCAAAGTGCTGGCCGGACAAGCCGATGGAAAGATCTTATCTGAATTAGTGAAAAAATTATTGGCCCTTTGAGCAAGATAGATATTGCCCTGCTGGTGTTCTACCTGTTGGGAGCTTACATAGGCTACAAGCGGGGGTTTATGGCAGAGTTGTTTTTTGTCGTGGCATTAGTTTTAGGTGTACTGGTCGGGTTTAAGTTTATGGGTTGGGGGGTTTCGTACCTGCATTGCGAGTTTAATGCCGACACCGCTTTTTTACCCTACTTGTCTTTTTTCCTTCTTTTTATTTTAGTGATGATCGGAGTAATTTTTATCGGCCACCGCATTAAACATCTGATGGATGAAACCTTTCTGGGCAAGGTAGATGCCGCTGTGGGGGCTATCTTAGGTATATTAAAATTCGCTTTCAGCGCCAGCGTCATTTTTTGGCTGGCCCATAAAGTAAACTTCGATTTTCCCGAGGGCTGGAAACAGGGCTCCTGGGTTTATCCTAAGACGGTAGTCTTTGCCCAACATGTTTCGGATTGGTTTGCTGCATTTATTCCTTTTTTTAAAGAAACCTTCAAGCAATTCTAACTTCCATTTTTTTTTGCTTACTTATCGGGAAATTAGTCAACATGTCGCTGGTGATAAAAGAAAAAGCAGGATTTAAGTATGTGGATGAAGGCCAAGGCCAGGTACTGATGTTGCTGCATGGGCTATTTGGTGCACTAAGCAATTGGGAAGGCGTGGTAAATCATTATTCGAAAGACCTGCGGGTAGTAATCCCCATGCTTCCGATTTATGAAATGCCCATCAAAGAAGCCGGGTTGGTAGGCTTGCGTGAGTTTACTGAAAAATTTGTGGAGACCATGCAGCTCGATAACATGATTATTATGGGCAACTCGCTGGGGGGGCATGTTGGTATTTTATATACATTAGCCAATCCTGCCAAAGTAGCCAAGTTAGTACTTACCGGAAGTTCGGGCTTATTCGAAAATACCATGGGGGGTTCCTATCCTCGCAGGGGAAGTTATGATTACATCCGCGAACGGGTGGCCTATACCTTTTACGATCCGCAAGTGGCCTCTAAAGAATTGGTGGATGAAGTTTTTGAAACGACCAAGAGTATTCCTAAGTGCATGCGCATCGTGGCGATTGCCAAGTCTGCGCAACGAAATAATTTAGCGCTGGAGTTGCCCCATATTAAAGTACCTACATTGTTAGTGTGGGGATTAAATGACACCATTACTCCCCCCATGGTCGGTTTTGAATTTAACCGGCTCATTCCCAATTCAGAGTTAAAATTCATTGATAAATGTTGCCATGCTCCGATGATGGAGCATCCGGAAAAATTCAATCACTTGGTACAGGGTTTTTTAGTGAAGGAACGTTAGCATGATTGCCGAAGAACTGATCAACCACATGATTCCGCCTCTAAAAGTGACGGACAGCGCGCACATGGCCATTGTGTGGATGGAAGAATTTCGTTGCAATTACCTGCCCGTTGTAAACAATGGAAAACTGGTAGGTTTCATTTCCGAAGAAATCATTTTAGAATCGAATGACATTGATAAAACTCTGGCGCATTTTGAATTGACCGGAAAAGACTGCACCGTTGGTCTCGGTTCGCATTTCTATGATATTTTAAAAACGGCTTCGCAACATAAACTGTATATGGTTTGTGTTTTAGATGATGAAGGAAATTATGCCGGAGTGATTACCGTGCAAGATATTATGGCTTCGTTTGCCCAAACCGCAGCCGTACAAATGCCGGGCGGAATCCTGGTTCTTTCAATGGATTTGATTGACTACTCGTTGGCCGAAATCTGCCGGTATGTAGAAGAGAACAATGCGAAGGTAATTAGTAGTATCATGGTGGAAGACCCGATGGACAAAGGGAAAGTAAAGATTACCCTGAAAATTAACCAAGTCGATCTGGCGCGCATTGTTGCTACGCTTGAGCGGTTTAATTACCGTATCATCGGGCGGTATCAGGAATCGGCCGTTACCAACACAGGCGAACAAGAAAGGCTTGACTTATTGATGAAATATCTCGACCTCTAACCTCGTCATTGTATGCGCATCGGCATCCATGGAAAAGATTTTCAAAATAAATCATCCGGATTTTTAGTGAAAATACTGGATGACCTCCGCCAGCGCAACATAGAAACATGGGTGTCTGATAAGTTTGCCAAAACAGTAAGTACGGCACGAGTAAGTCAATACAAAATCAAAATATTTGATCACACCCACTCCCTAAAACATCTCGATTTTTTTCTTTCTCTGGGGGGCGATGGTACCATGCTTGAGTCGGTTACTTACGTTCGTCAGACCGGAGTCCCCATTCTGGGCATAAACACGGGCCGGCTCGGCTTTCTGGCTATCAACAGCCGCGATGACTCGGAAACAGCTATAGAAGCACTTGTAGCAGGAAATTATAAATTGGATTCGCGATCGTTGCTTAAATTAATTTCTTCCCCCAAATTATTTCAGGGGCTGAACTTCGGGTTAAATGATTTTACAATCATGAAAAAAGACACGTCATCGATGATAACGGTGCATGTGTTTGTCGATGGCCGGTTGTTGAATTCGTATTGGGCTGATGGTGTCATTTTATCTACTCCCACCGGTTCAACCGGCTATTCGTTAAGTTGCGGGGGGCCGTTGGTTTATCCGGCATCAGAAAGTTTTATCATTACCCCGGTAAGCCCGCACAACCTGGGCACCCGGCCGATTGTGCTTTCCGATAAATCGGAAATCACTTTTCAAATTGAAGGGCGAAGCAAAAAATATCTGATCTCCCTTGACTCTCGATTTGAAACCATTGATGAAACCGTAAAGCTGAAAGTAAAAAAAGAAAAATTTCAGATAAACCTGATTCAACTTGAGGGGCAGGACTATTTTAAAACACTGCGTCAAAAATTAAATTGGGGGTTAGACATCCGAAATTAATTACTACCACCCGCCACTGCTGCCGCCCCCGCCAAAACTACCACCCCCTCCGGAAAAACTACTGCCCCCCGAAAAACTACTGCCACCGGAACCTGAACTAAACCCACCCCACCCACTGCTCCTTCCATAGCTGCCGCTTGATCGGGGTGCATCCCATTGTATAATTTGTTTTCTACCCCAGGCCGTTCTGCCCATTATTATTTTGGCTATCGGCATACCAATAATGTATATAGCCGCCAGCACTTTTCCTGCTGTAACTCCCACTGCAACCCAGGGAAAGAGTGCCCAGAACGGGATCAAAAAGAAATACATCCCCCAACTCATGCATCCCGATGAAAAGAGGGTTAAAGCAGTAAATACCCCTAGAATCAAAAAAATAAAAATCCCTGTAAAAATTTTTTCCTGTAAGGTACGTTCCCCGGTGGCGGTTGCTTCGTCTGCTTTATATTCTCCGGCTATGGCTTTAATTATTCCGGCTACTCCGGCTTTTACCCCTTCATCATAATTTCCCCGTTTAAATTCCGGGGCTATTTCATTGCGAATAATGCGGTTGCACTGAGCATCTGTTAACACCCCCTCCAGTCCTTGCCCCACTTCTATGCGCATCTTCCGGTCATCTACGGCAATTAAGAGCAGGGCACCATTGTCTTTCCCTTTTTGACCTAACTTCCATTTTTCGGCAACTTTCAGCGAATAATTTTCAAGTACTTCTCCATCCAGAGAAGAAACAACAAGGATCGCTATCTGGTTAGAAGTAGAGTCCTCATATACTTTGAGTTCATTCTCCAACTGGTCAATGGTCGCTTGTTGAAGGGCGTGAGCTTCATCGTGTATGCGTTGTCCCCACAGCTCGGGTATTGGCTTTTGAGCTTTGGTTGCGATTCCTGTAAAAAAAAGAAATAGAAATAAAACAGCTCTATATTTTAAGCAATAAGCTGCGCGATGGGGCTTCCTTTTTCCGGTTGATTTTAAATGCATATTCGGGTACTCAAGATATTACCATGAATCGCTTGAGCCGCCTCCGCCAAAACTACCGCCTCCGCCATAATCACGGCTGTCGTATCCCGATCCAGAATTACGGCCGCCCATCCCCATCAGCATGCCGGCTGCCCAATAGCCTCCTAACCCGCCACCACCTTTGCGTGAGGCCATAATTAAAATAATAAGAATTACTACAATGGTTACCCATGGCGAGCGACCTCCTTTTTTATGTTGAGGCGGATTCGTGTTAACGTACTGCCCTTTAATTGCTTTTTTTATAGAGATAACCCCGGCCACCACGCCCCCTTCATAATCGCCTTGGCGGAATCGTGGAGCTATTTCATTTCGATTAATGCGGCTCGACAACGCATCGGTAAGCACACCTTCCAGCCCTTGCCCTACCTCTATGCGCACACGTCTGTCTTTTATGGCTACTAACAACAGCACTCCATTATCATTTTCTTTGGTTCCGATTTTCCAGGCTTCAGCCACCCGAATACCAAAATCACTGATATCTTCGCCTTCCAGCGAAGGAATGATGAGAACGGCTATTTGATTGGAAGAAGAATCGCGCTCGGCTTTTAAAAAAGTTTCTAGTTGTGCGCGGGTTTGGGCAGAAAGCACCCCCGCCTCATCGTGCACCCACACGCCTCCGTGATCAGGAATTTTTAGTTGAGCATCTGTTCTCTGGGGCCACAAAAAAAAACAAAACAACAGCCAATAGCCGGAACCCGGAAATTGAAAACCAAGCGTTTTTATAAACAGGGTACGGATCATGGGGGGATAAATTATTCTACTCTCAAGTCGTCTTTCAACTCATTTACATCATCGGCCGTTTTAAGGAATCCTTTTTCGAGGAGGATTTCGCCACAGCGCAATATGGCAGACTCCATCCCCCGCAGCACATGGCCCATACGGATGTTTTGAATAATTCCCCGCACCATATTATCCCATTCTTTTTGCTCTACTACCTTACTGATGCCGCTGTCGGCAATAACCATTACTTCTTTTTCAAAAAAAGAAATGAAGATCATAATCCCCGTACGATGCCGGGTATTAAAAACTTCTTCTTGTAAGAAAGCCGTTTCTGCCCGTTGGCGTGTCATCCGGTCAAAATGTTGCTGGCTAATAAAAAGCCGCTGGATGGCAGGGATATAGTGTGCGGCCGAGGCCCCGAGCAAACAGGCAATAACAATCATTAAAAATATTAATAGCGGGTCGCGATCATAAATGCCGAGAAGTTTTGATGCCCCGTGTATGTACCGGTCGAACAAAATGATAAGCCAATAAGCTAACGCCCCGGCCGCCAAGGCCGCCCGATAATTCCCTACCGAATAAACGCCACTTTTTTCTACAAACACGGGCACAATCTCGCCCGAAATTTTACTCTCGGCCTGGCGCACAGCCTCTTTTATGCGCTCAAGGTCTTGTGTCGAAAATCGTTTGTGAAGCGACATAACTCTTGTTTTTAGTTGTGTAAAGGTAGTGTTTGGCATTTGTATTTCTAACAGGATTTTAAAAACCAGAATACGCTTTGTAAGAAGTACCGTTTATCAAATACACTCCTTTTTGATGTCCTCATTTTGTATTTTTCACTATTCAAAAACTGACTCTATGAAAAGGCTTATCCCCGTGCTGTTGGTGCTGGTGGTACTTTCCGCCCCCGCCCAAACCAAAAAACCAATTGTTGCTTCCGATCTGATGAAGATGACGACCACCAATCATATTCAGATTTCGCCCGATGGAAGCAAGGCCGTAACGGTCGTAATCCGCAAGACGGTAAAAAACGAAAATGACTATTCCTACACACGCCAGTTATATTGGCTCGATCTTACCGGAAAAGACCAACCGCTTCAACTCACCTTTGGCGACAAAAACGATGGCCAGCCGCAGTGGAGCCCGGACGGAAAACAAATTGCGTTTGTTCGTGCCGATGGCGATAAATCGCAAGTGTGGATTTTGCCCCTGACCGGTGGAGAAGCACACGTACTCACAAAAGCCGAGTTTGGGGCAACCAACCCCCGCTGGTCGCCCGATGGAAAAAAGATTTTATACAGTTCTTCTATTCCCGGCTATGCGGTGAATGGAAAAATGACCTGGGCCGATGAACGCCCGGGGCGTACCCCGGGCGATGAACCCAATTTTAAAAACATGAAGCCCGATGAAAAAAAGAAAGTAACCGCCACACCTGATGGCACCCTGGCTGACTTGCGCGCCTGGCTGGCCAAAAATGCGAGCGAAAATAATCCACGTGTGCTAACCCGGCAAAACATTCAAGGCGAAATGAATTTACAACCTGATGAAAACTTTACCCATTTGTTTTTGATCAATGTAAAGGGCGATGACAAAGCTATTCCGCTAACCGATGGGTTTCAAAATTTTAATAATGCCGAATGGTCGCCCGATGGGAAAAAAATTATTTGCGACTCAAAAATTAATTCCGTTCATCCCGACCGGGAACGTGATACCGACTTATGGACTGTAGATATAGAAACTAAGCAACTAAAATATCTTCTGCACTGGGATGGATACTCCATCGGCAATGCAAAGTTTTCGCCCGATGGTCTTTCTATTTCATTTTTTGCCCACACCACCAACGGAAGGTTCTACGCCCAATCGATCTTAGCCACCGCTACGGCCAACGGAGAAAAAGCTACATTACTCACACAAGCCCTCGACCGTGATGCCGCGCAAGCTATCTGGGCAGCCGATTCAAAAACAATTTATTTTACAGCTCAAACCGAAGGCGATATTCCGCTGTACAGCATTCCGGCCAAAGGCGGATCCATTACTAAACTTACCGGCCGTGGCCTTGGTGTGAACGACTTTGATGTAAAGGGCGATAAAATTGTTTACGCCCTTACCGAAACAAAAAACCCGTGGGAAATTTATTTGTATTCGCTGAAAGACAAATCCAACAAACCACTTACTAAACTTAATGAAGATTGGGTGAGCGAACGCACCGTGGTTGCTCCTAAAGAATTTTGGTTTACCCGGCCCGATGGAACCAAAGTGCAGTATTGGGTAATGGAACCGGCCGAAAAAAAAGAAGGTGTAAAATATCCCACGATCTTAAACATACACGGAGGGCCATCGGCCATGTGGGGGCCTGGAATTTTTTCGATGTGGCATGAATACCAGTTGGAAAACAGTTGGGGGTATGGCATCGTCTATTGCAACCCGCGCGGCAGTGGCGGCTATGGCGATAAGTTTAAACGAGCCAACTTTAAAGATTGGGGAACCGGCCCGGCCGGAGACATTCTTGCCGCACTCGATGAAGCCTTAAAAAACAATGCGTGGATAGACAAAGATCAACTCTTTGTAGAAGGTGGCAGCTATGCCGGTTACATGGTGGCGTGGATCGTGGGCCATGACCAGCGTTTCAAAGCTGCCAATGCACAACGCGGAGTGTATGATTTAAGCACCTTTCTGGGCGAAGGGAATGCCTGGCGTCTGGTGCCCGAACATTTTGGCGGTTATCCGTGGGAAAAAGAAACGCAAGCCCTGCTCGATTTCAATTCTCCGCTTACTTATGTAAACAACATTAACACTCCGTTGCTTATTATCCATGGCGACCAGGATTTGCGCACGGGAGTTATTCAATCGGAGATGCTCTATAAAAGTTTGAAGATTTTGAACAAGCCGGTAGAATACATTCGCTACCCCAAAGAAGGGCACGAACTTACCCGCAGCGGCAACCCCGGGCGGATGATGGATCATTTAATGCGGGTGATTGAATTCTTTGAACGGTATGCCCGGCATCCGAATTAACAATACGTATTGTGCAGATGATGCATCCCTCATGCATAATCTGGGTTTATTCCTTTTTGATTTTTATTAACGAGGATACCTATATCGTTATCATTTCCTCATTTTTTCTGCCCCCCGCTACCTTAGCCTGGCGCAAGTTTCTCGCTTGTGTACTATTATCAGTCAATCTTCAAAAATTCGCCCCGGTAGGATAACCCGGTTAAAGCGGGGTTTACAGAACAAGCGTTGCTACGGCAGCGCGAGGATTTTTATAGTAAGGAGGTTTTACAGAATGGAGTTATATTGTATGAACAAGAGGAGGCGATGGCACAAGAGCGACCTGCGCTACCGATTTGAATAGTAAAGCTATTATTTGCGGTGCCGCACAAACCTTTGAACGGTAATAACTGCTGCTGAAAGAATACAGCTTGCAGGATTTAGATGAATGAGTTAAGTTTATTTAATACCTAAAAAAATTACGGCCAATCACTGATAAATGTAATTTGAGAATCGTTTTCCTTCTTATATCCGTAGGTATTATGCTACTGCTTGCCAGTTGCGACCTGTTCAAAAAAAACGACCCCAAGCCGCTCACTGAATTGGAGAAACTCCCGCCTGCCACGCAAACCGGCAAAAACACTTTTGGGTGCTTGGTCAATGGGAAAGCTGTGATTGCTTCAACGACAACAAATGTAACAGGGGTATACCAACAAGGAATACTCCAAATTGGTGGCGGATCATATAATCCTAATGTGTCTATTGGTATAGCAATATGACACTGTCCAATTAAGTGTGTAAGTGTCGCGTCTAAGCAACTGCGTAAAGGGT